>DGTS01000001.1:26916-79197 GCA_002394385.1 Prevotella sp. UBA4330 | reverse complement strand
GATATCAAGGAAGGAGATAGAGGGACATGGAAGATTTTTGTGTGAGCAAAAACGCTGACCCCACCCCTGCCCCTCCCCTACAGGGGCGGGGAGTCAATAGTAAGGGGTCAAATAGTATATAATCACCTAAAAATATTATAAATACAGTCGTCAAAAATTTGTTTGTGCCGCGTTTTTTTTGTATCTTTGCATCAACAATTAATTACATGGGTTGACATTTGAGAATATGAAAGAATTCAAAGATTTGGTGCAGGTGAGGCGCAGTCACCGCAAGTTTACTGAGGAGGAGATTTCGGCAGAGGACGTCAGGCTGATACTCAGGGCAGGGCTGATGTCGCCTACCAGTAAGAGCCAGAGGGCGTGGCAGTTCGTGGTTGTTGATGACAAGACCGACATAGAGAAGATTGCCGATGCCAAGGATGTGGGCTCGCAGTTCATTAAGGGTGCGCCGCTCGTTGTTGTGGTGCTCGGCGACCCGCTGCAGAACGACTGCTGGGTTGAGGACGGCTCGATAGCAGCCTTTGCGATGCAGTTGCAGGCAGAAGACCTCGGGCTGGGGTCGTGCTGGGTGCAGATGCGTGGCAGAGGACTCACTGACGGCACAAGCGCCGACACCGTGATACGCGGCATTCTGGGCATTCCTGAGAACATGTCGTGCCTCTGCGTGTTGGCGTTCGGGCATAAGGCAGACGAGCGCAAGCCGCAAAACGAAGACCGCTTGAAATGGGAGAACGTGCATGCAGGGAAATATTGAGCGCATAGTGATTGTGGGTGCTGGCAACCTTGCCACCAATCTGGGCGAGGCTCTCAGACGCGAAGGCAGAGGGGTGGAGCAGGTGTTCAGCCGCACCAGAGAGTCGGCGGCAGCGCTTGCCGAGAGACTGGGCTGCGCATACACCACATCGCTTGAAGACATTGTCAGAGACGCCGACCTCTACATTGTGTCTGTCAAGGACGAGGTCGTGGGCGAGGTGGCTCGCAAGGTGGCTGAACGCGCTGGCGACGGAATAGTGGTGCACACCGCTGGCAGCATACCTATGAGCGTGTTCGGCGAGACGCATGCAAGGCATGGAGTGTTCTATCCTATGCAGACTTTCAGTAAGCAGAAGATGGTGAATTTCAGAGAGTTGTCGATTTTTGTTGAAGCCTCTGATGAGGATGCGCTTGCTGCGCTTGAGCATTTCGCTCACATGCTTACGGGCAATGTCTATCGTCTCGATTCCGAGCAACGGCGCTACCTCCACTTGGCTGCGGTGTTCGCTTGCAACTTCGCCAACCATTGCTTCACTCTTGCCGACGATGTGCTCGCCAGCCAGGGCTTGCCTTTCAATGTGATGATGCCTCTGATAAGAGAGACTGTTGGCAAACTGGCGGTGATGGCTCCGCGCGATGCCCAGACGGGACCGGCGGCTCGTGGCGACCTTAATGTTATAGAGGCGCAGCGCCAGTTGATATCAAACGAGTTGTCATTGACGGTTTATGACGCGATGACTAACGGCATATTACATTATAAAACATATACAAATCACGGTTCAAAAGATGATTAATTACGACTTGACGAAGATAAAGGCAGTGATATTCGATGTCGATGGCGTGCTGAGCAGCGAGACAATCCCTCTGCACCCCGACGGCGAGCCTATGCGCACTGTGAATATCAAGGACGGATACAGCATCCAACTGGCTCAGAAGATGGGGTTGCGGATAGCGATTATGACTGGCGGCAACACCGACGCTGTACGTCTGCGCTACGAGCGGCTGGGTGTGGAGGACATCTTCATGAAGTGTGCTGTCAAGGTGAAGACATACGAGTCGTTCAAAGAGCGTTATGGCTATGCTGACGACGAACTTATATTTATGGGCGACGACATCCCCGATCTACAGGTGATGCGCCTTTGCGGCTGTCCCTGTTGTCCTGCCGATGCTTGTGCGGAGGTTAAGGCGGCAAGTGTCTATATAAGTGGTCGCGATGGCGGTCACGGCTGCGCCCGTGATGTTATAGAACAGGTGTTGAAGGTGCAGGGCAAGTGGCTCAGCGATGACAGGGCATTCGGGTGGTGATATGAAAATAATATTGGCATCGGCAAGCCCTCGCCGCAAGGAACTTCTTGCGGGGCTTGATTTGGATTTTGAGGTTCGTCTGCTGCCGGGCATTGATGAGAGTTATCCCGACGACCTGCCCACGACGAAGATTTCGGAGTATATCGCGCGTGAGAAGGCGGCGGCATATACTGGCGAGATAGGTGACGGCGAACTGCTTCTGACAGCAGACACCATAGTGGTGGTTGACGATGAGGTGCTTGGCAAACCATCGGACGAGGATGATGCACGGCGCATGCTGCACATGATAAGTGGCAGAACCCATCAGGTGATTACTGGTGTTTGTCTTGCCACCCGTGACGAGACCCGCAGTTTCTCCGTTGAGACAGATGTGACGTTTAAGACGTTGAGTGATAGTGAGATAGACTATTACATTAAACAATATCGTCCGTTCGACAAGGCTGGCGCTTATGGAATACAAGAATGGATAGGGTACGTCGGCGTGGAGTCAATCAGAGGCAGTTATTTCAATGTCATGGGACTGCCCGTGCAGAGGATATATAATGAAATAAAAAAGTTTAGTGCCAAGTGCTGAGTGGAGCGACGAAAAGCGTTCCGCGCAAAACCCTCACGGCCTAATCTTTAGTATAAAACTCAAGGTATTTCTTTGCTATCTTGATATAGTCGTGGTGCTGTCGAACGTAGTCCACGCTCTCCTTCTTCATTCGCGGGATGTTTCGCTTTATAAAGATAAGCCACTCCAGTTGCTCCACAACACTCTCGTAGTTGGGCTCAACGTTTACTATGGGGCGCAGAACCTTTTCGCCGAGAATCTCATAGTTCTCTGGCTCGGCGCCTCCCACGCACACAATGCCCTTGTTCATCGCCATCAGCGAGTTCATGCTTGGAGTGTATGAGTAGAGTTGGTCGAGAATAACATCGCTGCCCTCCATTACCCTGCTGTATTCAGCGAAAGGCACGCCCTCAACCTTGTTTATGACCACTTCTTTAGGGTGGCGGCGCTCTATTTCAAGCGCAGCGCGGAGCATGATGTCGGTGCCTTTATATTCGCTGCGTCCGCGGCTAATGCCAATGAAAATCCTTAAAGGGTCGTTCACGCGGAAAGACTCTGGGGTGTTCTCCTCAGGTTTAATGGGGAAGGGTATGAACGTAGTCTTGTCAGGGAACAGAGGCTGATATGTGGCATAATACTCATATAGGCCTGCTATGATGCCGTCGCAATCTTCGGCAATCAGTCTGTTCAGGGCCTCTTTCGGCGTTCCTATCCAGTCGTTCCGCTCTTTCACGGCATCGGCGTTAGTGCGCAACTCCTTGCCTATGTTGAAGTCGCTGTAACGCAGGGGCATCGTGGTAGAGTTGACCATTGCCCAGTAATAATCCATTCCGAATGCTCCGAGAAACATTTTCCCGTTCTGTTCTCTCAGTTGGCGGTAGAACGGCTCAATGCGCTCAGCCTTCAGTTCGAGGAACATAGGATTGATGAGTTGCACCACGTCAAAATCCCTCATCTCGTGCATCTTGTTCTTTATTTTCATAAAGAGCCTTGCGCCGCCCACCTTGCCTGGTGTCCGCTTGAGGTCGATGTCGCGTGGATAGTCTTTCCAGAAGTCGCCGTTGCTTGCCACGACCACCTCATTGCCAAGCGCTCTCAGACCTTCTGCGAGTGTTGCGTGCACGTTGCTGTATTCGCCGAGGAGTAGAATTCTCATTGTTCTCTTTTCAGTAATGGGAAGATGAAGAGCAGGAAACGCTTGCCCATGTCAGAGCGTATCATCTTGTTGAAGAACTTGTATTTCCATGTGTAGTTCTTAGCAGGCAGCGGATACAGCC
This sequence comes from Prevotella sp. UBA4330, assembly GCA_002394385.1. Taxonomy (GTDB): domain Bacteria; phylum Bacteroidota; class Bacteroidia; order Bacteroidales; family Bacteroidaceae; genus Prevotella. The sequence continues at coordinate 75,309 of DGTS01000001.1, read as the reverse complement.
CTTTCTTCTCAAGTTTTACGAGGCGCTTGTCGAGTTGGTGCTTAGAACGTGTGAATATTATGATGTTGTAGATATAGTCCATTGTCAGTTGAGCCACTCTTCTCCTTATTGCGGCCGACTCCTGTGGCGGCAACTTGGCAGACATGTCAAAGAGGTTGGCGATTACTCTTTCAGAGTCGGCCAGCCGCTTTACAAGTCGTCTCTTGGTGTTGTTGTGGGTCACCGACAAGTGATTGTGGCGATAGAAGTAAGCGCATGTGTCGGTGGAGAACACCCTCTCTGCGTTCAGCACCAGTTGTGGAGTGAACTCCTCATCCTCGCCGAATTCCACGCCAGGCGAGAATCTCAGGTTGGAGACGATGTTGCGGTTGAAGATATAACTCCACACGGCTGCCTTCAGGTTGTTGCGTCTCATGTATTCCTCGCCGCTGACAGGGCCGTTGAAGAGATATGGAGTGTCTATGTCAGAGTCCTTGTCGGTGAAGTTGAACAGCACTAGGTCGGGCGAGTTGAATCTCACGATGTCAAGACAATGCTCGTAGCCCGTCTGTATCAGTTTGTCGTCGCCGTCGATAAACTGAATGTACTTTCCGCTTGCTATTCTCAATCCCAGATTTCTTGCCACACTGACACCCTTGTTGGGCTGCCACATATATATAATGCGGTCTCTGAAGTTGGTGATGCTGAGCAACGCGCTCTCGTCGGAGCCGTCGTCGATAACAATTATCTCCGCCTCGTTCTCCTTTAGCGTGAGTGCCGTGATGCTCTGAAGGCATTCCTGCAGGAGTGTCTCGGGAAGATTGTAGGTCGTCACAATGAAACTGACCAGAGGTGCTTGCTCGTTTACTGAAATGTTGTTAAGCATTGCATTGTTCTTAAATCGTCTGCAAAGATACACTTTTTATCGCAAACAATCCTTCTTTTCATCTCAAAATAGTATATATTTATTTCAAAACCCGCGTTCGCGGGGAAAATAACGCATGGCGTGTAATAAATGAGCGTTTTCTCCGTTAAGAAAATATATGGAAAACAGCAACAGCAGTTATAGGCATATACTAAAATATACTGGCATCTTTGGCAGTATTCAGGGACTCAATATCCTTATGGCTCTCATAAGGAGCAAGTGTGTTGCCGTGCTGCTGGGTCCTGACGGAATGGGACTTATCTCTCTTTTCAACTCCACCGCCAAACTTATAACAGACTCCACGAGTTTCGGAATACCGATGAGTGCTGTGAAGAACATCTCTGAGGCTTTCAGCAAGAACGACGAGGTGGAGGTGGAGAATAACATAAAGGTGGTAAGGTCGTGGAGCCTTCTTCTGGCCTTGCTCGGAATGGCGGTGTGCATGTTTGCAGGACCTCTCGCCGATGCTGTGGCGTTCAACTGGGGTAACCACACGCTCCACTTCGTGCTCCTTTCCCCAATTGTCGGCTTGTCAATAGTCACTGGTGGCGAGACTGCCATTCTTAAGGGCACCCAGCGACTGAGGGGACTTGCCACCATATCGTCGCTCAATGTGCTGTTCTCGTTAGTCACCACCGTACCTATTTATTATATCTGGGGAGAGGCGGGCATCGTGCCTTCTCTTGTGCTTATTGCCTTGATTCAAATGCTGCTCACCATAAGGTACTCGCTGAGATATTATCCCGCGAAGATAGGTTTCTCAAAGGCCACCCTCGGACAGGGAGCGGGAATGATAAGGCTCGGCATCGCCTTTGTCCTGGCAGGCATAATGGGCAGTGGGGTGGAGTTTGCGATTCGCTCGTGGCTCAATAATCACGGTGCCCTCGACACCGTAGGCCTTTATAATGCCGGCTATATGATTATCATCACTTATGGGGGTATGGTGTTCTCGGCATTGGAGTCGGATTATTTCCCGCGTCTTTCTGCAATCACCTCCGACACCGCCGCCCGCAACATCACAATAAACAACCAGATAGAAGTGCTTCTGCTGCTCATTTCGCCGATGATTGTGGGGCTTATCGTCTTCATGCCAGTCATTGTGCCCCTGTTGCTTAGCGGAAAGTTCATTCCCTCTATCACAATGATGCAAATAATGGCTATTTCGCTCTATAGCCGCTCCCTGGCAATACCGATGCAGTACCTCCCGTTGTCGCGTGGCGACTCCTATTCGTTCCTTTTCATCGAAATGGTCAACAACCTGCTCTTGTTCTTCGCAACCATTTTGTTTTATGACCATTATGGGTTGCTGGGCGCAGGTTTGGCATTCACCGTTGTCAGTATTATTGATGTTATTGTCACCTTCCTGTTCCTGAGAGTGAAATACACTTACGTGCTCAGTTCTCGTGCCATAAAGTATATTCTTGCGCAGGTTCCGTTGGGATTGTGCGCCCTTGCAGTCACCTACATGTCGCACGGATGGCTGTATTGGATTGTCGGAATAGTCCTCTCTGTGGTGAGCGTTGGCGTTTCTCTGCTGCTCGTCAAAGGCAATTCATCGCTTTGGAACAGAATAAAATCGGTTGTAAGAATGAAAAAACTATGATAATTCTTTGCATTTCAACAAGAAAATGTTAATTTTGCGGTTGAAATGACATTGATAATCGTAACCATACTGATTCTGAGTTATTTGTTGATAGCAACCTCAAATCTCACTAAGGTAAACAAGACTGCCATCGCTATCTTTGCCGCAGCAGTGGGATGGGTGCTTTACATTTGCTACGGAACAGACTTCGTGATGAGCCAGCATCCCGATGAATACACCGATTTCCTCGGAGGTGCGGTGCCCACAAGTTCTGCCGTGAAGCACTACATCGCTCAGAACATTTTCCTCAAGTATGTGGGCAAGGGAGCAGAGATAGTGCTCTTCCTGCTCGCCACGATGACCATTGTTGAGATTCTGAACAATAACGGATGTTTTGATTTCCTCACCGAACTGATGCGCACTCGCAGGAGCAAGAAACTCTTGTGGATGATGACGGGCATCACGTTCCTCGTGTCGGCAAATCTTGACAATATCACCACCACAACGATGATGCTTGTGGTGATGCACGGACTGATACCCAACCGCAGATACCGCATCATCTATGGCTGCGCTATAGTGCTGGCGGCAAATTGCGGAGGAGCGCTGACCGTTATCGGCGACCCCACAGGCTTGCTCTTGTGGAATAACGGAGCGGTGACAGCATCGCGTTTCTCAGCATCCCTCGCCGTTCCTTGTGTCATATCGACAGTCCTCCCCGTGTTGTGGTTAGGCAGGATGTTGCCCGAGCGCATTGATATAGAATGGTCGATGCCATACAGGGGCGACGATACTAATCTTTCCCGCTGGCAACGACTGCTGATGCTCATCGTGGGCATTGGCGGATTGTGGTTTATCCCCACATTCCATAACATCACCAAGTTGAGCCCGTTCCTCGGTGCACTTTGCGTTCTCTCGTTGCTCTGGATAGTGAACGAGATAGTTAACCGCAAACTAATGGATGTTGACAAGATGATTCAGCGCCGCATGCCCAGAGTGCTTCAGTATGGAGTGATTCAGATGATGCTCTTCGTGATGGGCATGATGCTTGCCGTAGGAGTGGTTTGCGAGACAGGAGCCGTGACATGGCTCGCCCGCAACATCGATTTCCAAATACACAACATCTGGATTCTCGGTGTGCTCTCGGCAATGATGAGCAGCATCGTTGACTCCTTCGCTACATCCTTAAGTTTCATATCGCTTTATCCTATATTAGACATCGAGACCATCTCCAACTGGGCAGATGCGGGCTACATGATGTCGTTCGTGCAAAACGGTGACTACTGGAAAGTGGTGGCATACAGCACGGCAATGGGTGGAAACTTCCTACTTATAGGTTCTCTTAGCGGATTGGCGCTAATGAAGATGGAACGCCTGCACATAGGGTGGTACTTCAAGAACGTGGGGTGGTTATCCATTATATCATGGTTGATAGGACTCTTGTTCATTTGGCTAATGACTTTCTAAACTATAACAACAACAATACTATGGGGAAGATAAAAACAATAGGCGTAATGACGTCTGGAGGCGATGCGCCAGGCATGAATGCTGCTATTCGTGCTGTCACCCGCGCAGGCATCTACAATGGTTTCAAAATCAAGGGAATCTATCGTGGCTGGGACGGTTTGATAAACAACGAGATTCAAGACTTTACCACTGAGAATGTGTCTGGCATAATAATGATGGGAGGTACTATTCTTAAGACCGCGCGCTCCAAGGAATTTATGACGGCAGAAGGTCGTAAAAAGGCTTATGACAACATGGTTAATGCCGGCATCGATGCTCTTGTGATTATTGGTGGTAATGGTTCGCTTACCGGTGCTCGCATCTTCGCGGAAGAGTATGATGTGTGCTGTATCGGTCTTCCCGGAACCATCGACAATGACCTTTATGGAACCGACTCTACAATAGGATACGACACCACGATGAACACCATCATGGAGTGCGTGGATAGAATCAGAGACACGGCTCAAAGCCACGAACGCATCTTCTTTGTCGAAGTGATGGGAAGAGACGCTGGCTTCCTCGCCCAGAATAGTGCTATTGCATGCGGAGCAGAGGCTGCTATCATTCCGGAAGACTCAACCGACGTTGACCAGTTGGCACGATTCATGGAGAGAGGAATCAGAAAGTCGAAGAAGAGTTGCATCGTTATAGTGTCAGAGAGCCCCAAGTGTGGCGCCCTTTATTATGCAGACCGCGTGAAGAAAGAGTTCCCCGACTACGATGTTCGGGTGTCTATTCTCGGCCACCTGCAACGCGGAGGAAGGCCAACTGCTCACGACCGTGTGCTTGCCGCAAGAACAGGTGTCGGCGCTATCGAGGCCATTATGCAGGGACAGAGGAACGTGATGATTGGCGTGAGATACAACGAGGTTGTTTATGTGCCATTCAACGAAGCCATCAGAAGTGATAAACCCATGGACAAGAAACTTATAAAAGTGCTCGACGAGTTGAGTATTTAGTTTGTATTCTATGTTCTAATTTGTGGTTTAAATATAGGTTTTTGTCGCGAAAATTTGCTAAACATAAAAAAATTGGCTATATTTGCGGCATTATTACTAAGCTTAACACTAAATTTAAATATCTTATGACAAAAATCAAGGGGCGTATATCTCAGATTATCGGTCCTGTTATCGATGTATATTTCGATACTGAAGGACTTGAAGCAGAGAAGGTACTGCCTAAAATTCATGAAGCCTTATCGATTACCCGACCCGACGGTTCACCTCTTATCATAGAGGTGCAGCAACACATTGGAGAAGACACCGTAAGATGTGTGGCTATGGACAATACCGACGGACTGCAGAGAGGCTTGGAAGTTGAGCCCTTAGGCTCGCCAATTCTTATGCCTGCGGGCGATCAGATTAAAGGACGTATGCTAAACGTTATTGGTCAGCCTATTGATGGTATGAAACAGTTGGATATGGAGGGAGCATATCCTATCCATCGTGAGGCTCCAAAGTTTGAAGACCTTTCCACAACAAAGGAGATGCTTGCCACAGGTATCAAGGTGATTGACCTGCTCGAGCCTTATATGAAGGGTGGTAAGATAGGACTCTTCGGTGGTGCCGGTGTGGGCAAGACTGTGCTCATCATGGAACTTATCAACAACATTGCAAAGGGACACAACGGATACTCCGTTTTCGCCGGAGTGGGAGAGCGCACCCGCGAGGGTAACGACCTTATCCGCGAGATGATTGAGTCGGGTGTTGTTCGCTATGGCGAGAAGTTTAAACAAGCGATGGCTGAGGGCAAGTGGGACTTGTCTCTTGTTGACCCGGAGGAACTCAAGAAGTCGCAGGCAACGCTTGTCTATGGACAGATGAATGAGCCGCCAGGAGCACGTGCTTCTGTGGCACTCTCTGGACTTACGGTTGCCGAGGAGTTCCGTGATAATGGTGGAAAAGACGGAGCCGCAGCCGACATCCTGTTCTTCATCGACAACATCTTCCGTTTCACCCAGGCTGGTTCTGAGGTGTCTGCACTTCTCGGCCGTATGCCATCAGCAGTAGGTTATCAGCCAACGCTGGCAAGCGAGATGGGTACGATGCAGGAGCGAATCACTTCTACAAAGAAGGGTTCTATCACATCAGTTCAGGCTGTTTATGTACCTGCCGACGACTTGACCGACCCTGCACCGGCAACGACCTTCACCCATCTTGACGCAACAACAGAACTCTCGCGTAAAATCACCGAGTTGGGAATCTATCCTGCCGTTGACCCGCTGGGCTCTACAAGCCGTATTCTCGACCCGCTGATTGTGGGCAAGGCTCATTATGATTGTGCACAGAGAGTGAAACAGATTCTCCAGAAGTACAACGAACTACAAGACATCATCGCCATTCTTGGTATGGATGAACTCTCTGACGAGGACAAACTGACGGTGAACAGAGCACGTCGCGTTCAGCGTTTCCTCTCTCAGCCGTTCACCGTTGCCGAGCAGTTCACAGGCGTCAAGGGTGTTATGGTAAGTATCGAAGACACCATCAAGGGCTTCAACATGATTCTCGACGGCGAGGTTGACTATCTGCCAGAGCAGGCCTTCCTTAACGTGGGAACCATAGAGGATGCCATTGAGAAGGGTAAGAAACTTATGGAAGCCGCTAAGGGATAAACATAAACATTTGAGCATTGGACAATTTTACGATTTTGACCATTGGACATTGTCTATTTGCAATAAATAGTATGAATGTAAAATAGTTAAATGAAGATATGCTTAAACTCAAGATAGTTTCACCCGAAAGAGTCGTCTTCTCTGGAGATGTGGAAAGAGTGACGGTTCCTGGCACTGCTGGCGAATTTGAAATTCTTGTCAATCACGCACCTATTATATCTTCTCTTGAGCGCGGAACGGTGACTTACCAAAGCGAAGAGGGACTTCAGAGCCTTCAGGTGCAGGGAGGTTTCGTTTCCGTAAAAAAGAACGAAGTAAATGTCTGTGTGGAAGTATGATTGATGTTGATAAGGTAGCCAAACGCTATTTCGGAATAGGGTCGCTCATTGTCATCTTCCTATGGATGATAGGCATATTGATTGACACCATCCGCCCAGAGTGGGGCATCACTGCTCCTGTATGGGTAAGTGCAGGGTTCTCGATGTTTTTCCTGATAGCATTCTCTCTGTTGTGGAGGTGGGTGGCTAAGGACAAGAAAGAGTCGTTGACAACACTCTATTCTGTAGTGTCGGGTTTCCGCATGGTTTTGGCTCTCTTCACGTTGTTCGTCTGCTTTCTGTTCGTAGGTAGAGATGCAATGGTGCCATACGTATTGGTCTTCATGGTCTTCTATCTTATAATGGTGGGATTCCATACCGTTTACTTCTCCAGAGTAACGAACAGGCAGTGACAGGTACTAATATAATTTGTAACTCATTAAATCTTAATAAATGAATCGCATCAAGTCAATATTGCTCATTCTGACAATCACATTGCTGCCGATGAACATATATGCTCAGGACAAGGAGGAGGCTATCGACATTCCGGAGATAGTGCTTCACCACTTGTCTGACGCCTACGAGTGGCATATAGGAGGCGATATAAGCATTCCTTTACCCATCATCGTCAAGGCAGAGCAAGGCTGGTTCTTCGGCACACACAAGGGCATAGAGGAGCATCCCACATTGTTCTTCGACGAGAGTCATCATGGCAAGATTTACGAGAAGATGTCTGACGGCACAACGCGTCGCCCGCTCGACCTGAGCATGACGAAGTCGGTGTGCCAGATATGGATTGTGGCTATCATTTTGATAGTGACGTTCCTCAGCATTGCCAAGTGGTACAAGAAGCGCGACTGCACGAGCGAGGCTCCGCGAGGCTTCGTGGGTGCTATGGAGATGCTTGTGATGGCAATCCACGATGATGTTATAAAGGCATGCGTCGGCGAGAAGCACTACAAGAAGTATGCTCCTTACCTGCTGACGGTGTTCTTCTTCATCCTCGTGACCAACCTTCTCGGATTGATTCCGGTGTTTCCAGGCGGAGCCAATGTCACGGGCAATATAAACATAACGTTCTTCCTCGCTCTTTGCACGATGTTGCTCGTCAACATCTTTGGAAACAAAGAGTACTGGAAGGAAATCTTCTGGCCTGAGGTGCCTTTGTTCCTGAAGGCATATCCGGCACCGCTGATTCCGGTGATAGAGTTGGTAGGCATCATCACAAAGCCATTCGCGCTTATGGTCCGTCTCTTTGCTAACATGATGGCGGGACATGCCATAATCCTCAGTTTCACATGCGTGATATTCCTTGGATGGACGATGGGAACGGGAATGGGAATAGGGCTGAACTTGTTCAGTGCCCTGATGCTTCTCTTCATGAATGCCGTGGAGTTGCTTGTGGCTTTTGTACAGGCGTATGTCTTCACATTGCTCTCGGCAGTGTTCATCGGACTGGCTCACCCCGAGCATCATAGCGCGTAGCGCAACTATGCACAAGGGTATATAAAGAAAAGAAAAACAATTTTATTAATAACAATTAAAACTTAAAGATTATGATTTCATTATTATTAGCAGAAGGTCTCGGCGCATTAGGTTGTGGCCTTGGCGCAGGTATTGCAACTATTGGTGCAGGTATGGGTATTGGTAAGATTGGTGGTAGCGCAATGGACGCTATTGCTCGCCAGCCAGAGGCAACAAACAAAATCCAGACAAACATGATTCTGACATCTGCATTCGTAGAGGGTGTTGCTCTGTTTGCCGTTGTTGCTTGTGCGTTCCTTATTAAATAATGTGTCATCGCGCACTTTCCGATTTATATCAAATGAGAGTGCGAAAGGTGATTGTTGCAATGGGCAAATTTGCTCTTTGAGCATGCCAATTGTATATTAATCACCTGCCAAATGATACCGATTAATTATTAATCTCAACAACAACTAATTGCAAATGGATTTACAGAATTTGCCATCAATACTCACACCAGATTGGGGACTTCTCTTCTGGATGCTATTGGCATTTCTCGTAATCTTCTTTTTCTTGGCCAAATACGGCTTCCCCGCAATCACCAAGATGGTAGAAGAGCGCAAGGCTTATATCGATGACAGCCTTCGCAAGGCTCATGAGGCCAATGAGAAACTTGCCAACATTCAGCAGGAGGGAGAAACCTTGCTGAAAGAGGCGCGCGAGCGTCAGGCTCAGATACTCTCTGAGGCTGCTTCCACCCGCGATGCCATCGTGGAGCAAGCCCAAGTGAAGGCTCGTGAGGAAGGTGCACGCATCATTTCTGAAGCCAAGGCGCAGATTGAGGCCGAGAAGCAGAGTGCCATAAGTGACATTCGCAAGCAAGTGGCCGAACTTAGCGTTACGGTGGCCGAGAAGATATTGCGTGAGCGTCTTTCTGGCGATGCTGACCAGATGAAGTATGTTGATAAGTTGCTGGATGAGTTGTCTTCTAATAGTAAATAAATGTAGGATATGGATATAGGCGTCATTTCGGTTCGCTATGCACGGGCGCTCCTCAAGAGTGCCTTGCAGGAGGGATGTGATGACAAAGTGTACCTCGACATGGCGACGCTGGCAAAGGCTTTTGTTGATGTCCCACAGTTGAAGCATACTGTCAACAACCCTACATTGAGCCAAGATATCAAGAAACAACTGCTCGTCACCGCTTGCGGCAAGGACATCACGCCCCTCACCAAGCGCTTCGTGGAGTTGGTTCTCAAAGAAGGACGGGAGACGGTCATGATGTTCATTGCTTCGTCCTACATCACGCTATATCGAAAGCAGAAGAACATAATCCATGGCAAACTCATCACTGCTACTACTGTTAGTCCTGCAACAGAGCAAAGAATGAAGGAAATCATTCAGAGTAAGACTAAGGGCACAGTGGAATTTCTCGCCGAGGTGAATCCCGATATCATCGGTGGATTCATTCTTGAGTATGACACTTACAGAATGGATGCTTCTGTGCAATCGCAATTGCGCAACATCCTGAAAACGCTGAAATAAATAAAGAATAATGGACAAGATAAAACCAAGCGAAGTATCAGAGGTATTGCTTCAGCAACTAAACAGCATTGGTTCTGGACAAGACTTCGAAGAAGTGGGAACGGTGCTTACCGTCAGCGACGGTGTGGCACGTATCTATGGTTTGCGCAACGCGGAGGCCAACGAATTGCTTGAGTTCGAGAATGGCACTATGGCCATCGTGATGAACTTGGAGGAAGATAACGTTGGTTGTGTGTTGTTAGGTCCTACGGCTGGCATTAAGGAAGGACAGGTGGTGAAGCGTACCAAGCGCATCGCTTCTATCCGTGTCAATGACAATATGCTCGGACGTGTAATCAATCCGCTCGGCCAGGCAATCGACGGCAATGGAGACATTGACCTCACAGGAGCATTCGAAATGCCTCTTGACCGCAAGGCACCAGGTGTGATTTACCGTCAGCCAGTGAAAGAACCTTTGCAGACAGGTCTTAAGGCCGTTGACTCGATGATTCCTATCGGACGTGGTCAGCGAGAACTTATCATTGGTGACCGCCAGACAGGTAAGACTGCTATCGCGGTGGACACCATCATCAACCAGAAGAGTTTCTATGATGCAGGCAAGCCTGTATATTGTATTTATGTCGCTATCGGACAGAAGTCTTCGACCGTAGCAGCACTCGTTGCCAACCTTAAGGAGCACGGCGCTCTGCCTTACACCATCATCGTGTCGGCAACGGCTGCCGATCCTGCTGCGATGCAGTATTACGCTCCGTTTGCAGGCGCTGCTATAGGTGAGTATTTCCGCGACCGTGGCGAGAGTGCTCTCGTGGTTTACGACGACCTCTCAAAGCAGGCTGTTGCATATCGCGAGGTGTCGCTCATCCTTCGTCGTCCTTCAGGACGTGAGGCTTATCCTGGCGATGTGTTCTATCTGCATAGCCGTTTGCTCGAGCGTGCCGCACGTATCAATGACCAGCAGGAAGTGGCTGAACAGATGAACGACCTGCCTGCATGCATGAAGGGGCATGTTAAGGGTGGTGGCTCGCTTACCGCATTGCCTATCATTGAGACACAGGCAGGCGATGTTTCCGCCTACATCCCGACCAATGTGATTTCTATCACCGACGGTCAGATTTATCTTGAGACCGACTTGTTCAACCAGGGTTTCCGCCCTGCAATCAACGTGGGTATCTCGGTAAGTCGTGTGGGTGGTTCTGCACAGATTAAGTCAATGAAGAAGGTTGCCGGAACGTTGAAGATTGACCAGGCTCAGTATCGTGAACTTGAGGCATTCTCTAAGTTCTCAAGCGATATGGATGCTGTGACAGCGATGACTCTTGACCGTGGACGCAAGAACAACCAGTTGCTCATACAGCCACAGTATAGTCCTATGCCCGTGGGTGAGCAGATTGCCATCCTGTATTGCGGTACTCATGGACTTATGGCTGATGTGCCGGTTGACAAGGTGCGCGAGTGTCAGGACACATTCCTCGACAAGATGCGCTCTGCTCATTCAGATGTAATCGCCACGTTAGGAAGCGGAAAAATCGACGATAACGTGACAAGCATCATAGAGGCAACAATGGCCGACATTGCCGGAACCTACAAAAAGTAATAGCGTATGCCGTCACTAAAAGAAATTAAAGGCAGAATAGCAAGTGTCAATAGCACCCGTAAGATAACGAGTGCCATGAAGATGGTGGCTTCTTCTAAATTGCACCATGCACAGGTGGCGATTGAGAACATGCTGCCGTACGAGTCGATGCTGGAGCATATCCTGAAGACTTTCCTTGCTTCTGATGCTGATGTGCGTAGCACCTATGTGGCGGAGCGTCCTGTAAAGCGTGTAGCATTAGTGGTCTTCTCGAGCAATTCTTCTCTATGCGGAGGTTTCAATGCCAATGTAATCAAGGAGATGCAGAAGGCCATAGAGCAATATCGTCATTTGGGCGATGAGGATATCGTTATCTATCCTATAGGCAGGAAGGTTGCCGAGAAGGTGACTAAACTTGGATTCAAGCCTGCGGGCAATTACAATGCCCTTGCCGACAAACCAAATGTCCAAGAGTGTACCGAGATTGCCCGTGAACTGGGCATGAAGTACCGCTTAGGCGAGATTGACCGTGTTGAGATGATTTATCATCACTTCAAGAGTGCCGGCTCGCAGATACTTACACGCAAGACTTTCTTCCCTATAGATATCGAAAGCGAACTTACTGCCGATAAGGAGCGCGACCTGAAGTCGAATGTCGCCACCCGTGAGGCAGTTGAGTATCTGCGTCAGAGGGACAAGGAACAGGCAGACAACAAGCGAGAGTTGGACGGCAAGCCGCTGAACGACAACTTCATTGTTGAGCCTGATCTCGACTCCGTGATGAATAAACTCATACCGAAACTCGCCCATCTGATGCTCTACACCGCCTTGCTCGACTCCATCGCTTCCGAGCATGCCGCACGTATGGTTGCAATGCAGACGGCTACCGACAATGCTGACGAACTCCTGCGTGAACTGAATCTGCAATACAACAAGAGTCGTCAGCAGGCTATTACAAGCGAATTGCTTGACATTGTCGGAGGTACGGTTAACAACTAACCTCAGACAAATAAGCAGAACAAATAATGGGGAAAGACAGGCATCACCTGTTCTTTCCCTATTTTCATTTCCACACACTGCCTCTTAGAATGTTAAATCTCAGTCGTTAAATCTTTCTGCTATACAATCTTTTTGCTGCTTAGGTATAGTCCGTGCCCAGTACTTGACGTTCGGACTCCCAGTCCGAAGCGTTAGGACTCTCAGTCCGAACGTCACGTACTGCCAGTCCGAACGCCACGTACTATATGCGTTTCGTTTTTGTGGCTATGGCATATCTACTTGTGTGAATGACAAAAACAAAGCCGTTTGCGACACACCCGCAAACGGCTTGTGCTTTGTTTTATGTTAGAGTGACTCGTCTTCCGGGCGTTCTATCGTTCTGGAAACCTTTGGCAGATGACGTTTCTTCCTGAGCCATTCAGCCTTCCGCTTCTCATATTCCTCCCTGTGATATTCCAAGAAATTGTCTGCCATAACAAGGGTATGGGTTACTTGTCGGAGAACTTGCTGTAAACAACGCTTATCTTTATAGGTGTGTATGGGTTGGCACTTCCTCCAATGAGTTTCGTGCTTGTGAGTCCCATCTCATTGTTCACTGCGGTTACGGTTGATGACGTGTAAGTGCTTGACGATGTGGAAGTGATATCTACCGGCACCACGACCACCTTGTTCCAGTCTGGATGGTTAGCCACCCAGTTGGCGTCGCTCTTTTCGCCCGTTGTCTTCAGGTTGTGTATGAATGTTACGAGTGACGCAATGTTGTTGAAAACATATATGTTGCTCTGCGAACTCTCGTTTGATGACAATTTGGTCGAGGAAACAAATGTCCTCTTATTGTCGTAGATTTTTCCTTCCTCGAAGAAACTATATAGGCTGTCTTTTTGTATAATAAGCAACTTCTCGGCGTTCTCGAGAGCATATTCCGAATCAACGTTGTCATTGAGTTTTGTGAGCACTATCTTGGCTGTGTTCAGCGTGTCGTTCGCGTGTCCGTTGAATATCTCATCTACGGGCAGGGTAAGTTCGGTGAGAATGCCTGCAGGAGTTCTGAGATAGGTGCACGAATTGTCTTCTGCGAGGCTCTTCATTGTGCTCTTGTCGTTTGTGATTACTGTTTTCTGCAACACCTCTTCTGTGCCGGGGAACAGTGTTGCTCCTTCAAAGACAGAGTCGGTTTCCATCTTGAAGTACAGCGCGATTTGTGACGTAAAGATGTTGGCCATCGAGCCTATTCCATTGTCCACTTTTATATAGAAGCCTGGGCATACGTTGTGCACGAAGGTGTATGAGTTTTTGAAATTGTCGGGGTTCTCATAGAACTTCTGCATCAGGTATGTTCCGTAACTCTTGTATTTCTTGCCGTTCTTGTCGGTGTATTCTTTGTTGAGCGGAATGGTGATATGCGGGTCATATTTGCTTGAACTTCTGTTGGCAAGGCTCGTGTTAAGGTCTGCCAGTGTGTACATCTTGCTCACGTTGTATGCGCTACCGTCAATATATCCTTCTTCCATCGGGTCGTAGTTGGAATAGTAGATTTTTCCTTCCTCCATTGGTCTTGACATCTCGTATGCTGTCACTTTCATTGTAGCAAGCGAGTCGCCATAGAATTTGTTAAAGTAGAGCCTAAGTTCGCAAGAGTCGGCAAATACGCCGTTCTCGTCTCTTGATATAATATCGTCGTTGTCAGGCAGTTTGAAGTTTTCATGCACATAGAATTGTGCCATGAAGTTGCCTGTAATTATAGCGCCTGTCTCGGGGTCTTTTATTCTGCCAATATATCCGTTGCTGCTTTTTGAGAGCACCGAGTCCACCACTATAGAGCGTGAAGAAACCAGAAAGGTGTCTGTAGTTATCTTGAGGTGGTCTTTAATGTCTGTCAGCGACGATCCGACGTTGTCGGTTGTTTCGTCGCATGAAACTAAGACAAAGGCAGCAAGTGCCAATGCGTAGATAAATCGATTCTTCATTGAAGTATTGAGTCTTAATGAGATTTATTCCTTATCGTAAATGATATCATAGAAATCGCTATAGTCGTCTCCTGTCAGCCCTTCTTTATACGGCATTATGGGCAGGTTTTTGTCTGATGCGTATTTCAGCAGTTCGGGGTTCACTTCTTCTCCTGCGCTTATCACTCCGTCGCTATAATCGATTGCGAGTTTTCCCAAGTCGATGAAGCCGAAGTTCTCGTTATACTTTCCGAGCAGGTCGAGTGTTGCCTCTCTGTACTCAACGCATTTCTTGAAGTTCTCCCCGAAGTCGTTGTGCAGTTCTTTGCTGAAAAGAGATGTAATCACCTTGGTGTTGGCAAACGAAGGCTCGTCGTGATATGCGGTCTTTATATAAAGAGGAATCACTCCGCTCATCCATCCCTGACAATGTATGATGTCAGGAGCCCACCTTAGTTTCTTCACAGTCTCCAGCACGCCTCGTGCGAAGAACACTGCACGTTCTCCGTTGTCGGCATATTCTTCTCCTTGTTCGTCAACTTCCATCTGCCTTTTGGTAAAGTAATCGTCGTTGTCGATGAAATATACCTGTATTCTTGTTTGCGGTATTGAAGCCACTTTGATGATGAGCGGATGGTCGGTGTCGTCGATGATAAGCATCATCCTTGACAGGCGAATCACCTCATGTAACTGTCCTCTGCGCTCGTTTATTGTTCCCCATTTAGGCATGAAAGTTCTTATCTCGTAGCCTTTTTCCTGTACTAATTGGGGTACTTGCCTTCCTAAAATGGAAAGTTCACTTTCGGGAACATAAGGAGTAATCTCCTGATTTATGAACAACACCTTTTTTGCTTTCATCTCGTTGTTGATTATAAAATTACTTGCAAAGGTACAAAAAATAATTTGATTTCTTAAACCTTTTTGTTTAATTTAGTCAAATGCATGTGTTTATTGGCAAATTTTAAAAGTATTCTTTGCATATTTCATAAAAAAGTAGTTACTTTGCAACCGCTTTTTAACACTAAAAGATTTAGATGAAAGTATTTCAGAGAATTGTTGAATTACAGAACGAATTGTTCGGTGTTCGCAAAGAGGGTAAGAAGATAGGACTTGTACCCACGATGGGCGCTTTGCACGAAGGCCATGCGTCTCTTGTTAAACGAAGCGTTAAGGATAACGATATTACCGTGGTTAGCGTCTTCGTTAATCCTACTCAGTTTAATGACAAAAACGACTTAAAAAACTATCCACGTACTCTTGAGGAAGATTGCAAATTACTTGAAAGCGTAGGTGCCGATTATGTTTTCGCGCCAACGGTGGAAGACATGTATCCCGTGCCAGACACACGCCACTTCGAGTATCCGCCAGTTTCTACAGTGATGGAGGGTGCTCATCGTCCAGGACATTTCAACGGCGTGTGCCAGGTGGTGAGCCGTCTGTTCTATATCGTGCGTCCAGACAGAGCATATTTCGGTGAGAAAGACTGGCAGCAGATAGCCGTTATCAAGGCTATGGTAAAGGCGTTGGCCCTTGACGTGAATATTGTTGAGTGTCCTATCGTAAGAGATGAGGACGGTCTCGCAAAGAGTTCTCGCAACACTCTGCTCGCTCCAGACGAGCGTGCCATTGCGCCCAAGATTTACGAGGCGCTGAAGTCAAGTCTCGACTATGCCAAGAGCCATACTCTCGAGGAGACGAAGGCAAAGGTGATTAGCGACATCAATTCGCAGGAAGGTCTTGATGTGGAATATTATGCTATTGTTGACGGTAACACTTTGCAGGATGTCGCCTCATGGGATGACAGTCCTTATATCGTGGGTTGCATCACAGTTTATTGTGGAAAGACCCCTATACGTCTCATTGACCATATCAAATATAAAGGATAATCTTTAAACACGTGCGGAATGTATATTGAAGTCTTAAAGAGCAAGTTGCATTGCGTTAAGGTGACAGAAGCCAACCTTAACTATATGGGCAGCATTACTATTGATGAGGACTTGATGGATGCTGCAGGACTTATTGCCGGCGAGAAGGTAGAGGTGGTTAACAACAACAATGGAGAGCGCCTCGAGACATACATTATCAAAGGAGAGCGCGGCTCTGGCTGCATCTGTCTCAATGGTGCGGCAGCACGCAAGTGTGTTGTTGGCGACATTCTCATTATCATCAGTTACGCCACTATGGATTTTGAGGAAGCCAAGACGTTCAAGCCCAAAGTGGTATTCCCAAAAGAGGGCAACAGACTTTGATAAGTATAAGTAGGGGTGATTATGTAAGATAGTATTCTATTTAAGGATATAAAAAAGACACGGAATTTTCTGATTCCGTGTCTTTTTTGTATGGTGAAGAGAGTTGTACTACTCAATTACGACGAGTGGAGTGTCTTCCATCACGCTGTCACCAACGTTAACGAGAATGGCTGTTATCTTTCCGCTCTTTTCAGCGTCAAGATTGTTGGCCATCTTCATTGCCTCGAGAACGACAACGGTGTCGCCTTCCTTCACTTCGTCGCCAACGGCAACCTTAATCTCTGTTACAACTCCTGGGAGCGGTGCCTTGAGAGCGTTTGCTGTGTTCACATTGCCCTTGGCAGGAGCGTCGTTAGAGGTGGTTTGCTGTGCAGCGGCAGGCTTCACCACGACTTTCTTCTTCTCTGGCTCTGCCTCTTTCTCCATCTCTACCTTATACTCTTCTCCGTTTACGGTGACTGTGGCGATGTTCTCTTCGATGTCGCCAATCTGCACTTCGTACTTTGTGCCGTTGATTGTATATTTGTATTCTTTCATACTTTTTATAGACATTATTTATTAAGGATGTGCTGTCATCGTAAGAATCCTTGAGGACCAGTCGGTATGGTGCTCCTTGATAGTTATGATGCCAGCCTCCTTG
This sequence comes from Prevotella sp. UBA4330, assembly GCA_002394385.1. Classification (GTDB taxonomy): domain Bacteria; phylum Bacteroidota; class Bacteroidia; order Bacteroidales; family Bacteroidaceae; genus Prevotella. Next base: position 57,976 of record DGTS01000001.1, on the reverse strand, counting down.
TCATGTACGTTATTGCCTTGAAACTCATGCATAGCAAGAGCGATGGCGGCAAATACTTCGTTTTGTTTCATTACATTTATGTTTGTTGTTTCCTTACATTGGGATGTTACCGTGCTTCTTTGCTGGGAGAGATTCACGTTTCGTGGTGAGTTGTGCCAATGCGCGGCAGATGCGGAAACGAGTGTTGCGTGGCTCAATCACATCATCGATATAGCCATACTTGGCTGCCTGATATGGATTAGCGAAGAGATCGCTGTATTCCTGCTCTTTCTCAGCAAGGAACTCTGCTGGGTTCTCAGCGTCTTTTGCTGCCTTTGCGTAAAGAACGGCAACAGCGCCAGAAGCACCCATAACTGCAATTTCTGCGTTTGGCCATGCATAGTTGATGTCGGTGCGCAGTTGCTTGCATCCCATAACGATGTGTGAGCCACCGTAACTCTTGCGCAGGGTGATGGTAACCTTTGGAACAGTTGCCTCGCCGTATGCGTAGAGAAGTTGTGCTCCGTGAAGGATGACGGCATTGTACTCCTGTCCTGTACCTGGGAGGAATCCTGGCACGTCAACCAGAGACACGATAGGAATGTTGAATGCGTCGCAGAAGCGTACGAAACGTGCACCCTTGCGGCTTGCATTAACATCGAGCACGCCTGCGTATGCAGAAGGCTGGTTGGCCACGATACCCACGCTCTGTCCGTTGAAACGAGCGAAACCTACGATGATGTTCTTTGCGAACTTAGGCTGCACCTCGAAGAACTCGCCGTTGTCGGTAATGGCGGTGATTACCTTATACATATCGTATGCCTTGTTCGGGTCGTCTGGCAGAATCTCGTTCAGAATGTCTGCCTTGCGGTCTATCGGGTCGGTGCACTCAACGCGTGGAGCCTCCTCCATGTTGTTCTGTGGGATGTAACTGATAAGAGTCTTAATCATCTCGATAGCCTCTTCCTCAGTCTTGGCTGTGAAGTGTGTCACACCGCTCTTCGATGCGTGAACTGATGCACCTCCGAGGTGCTCTTGGTCGATGTCCTCGCCAGTAACGGTCTTCACCACCTTTGGTCCGGTAAGGAACATATATGATGTGTTCTCCATCATCAGAGTGAAGTCGGTGAGGGCAGGGGAGTAAACAGCACCACCGGCACATGGACCGAAGATTCCTGAGATCTGTGGGATAACGCCGCTGGCGAGGATGTTGCGCTCGAAAATCTCGGCATATCCGCCCAGAGCGTTGATACCCTCCTGAATGCGGGCACCACCAGAGTCGTTGATGCCGATAACGGGAGCACCCATCTTCATACCCATGTCCATTACCTTGCATATCTTCTGAGCCATTGTCTCAGAGAGAGAGCCACCGTTAACTGTGAAGTCTTGTGCGAAGACATACACCAGACGGCCGCCTATTGTGCCAGAACCTGCTACAACACCGTCGCCGAGATATTGTTTCTTCTCCATGCCGAAGTTTGTGCAACGGTGGAGTTTGAACATGTCCACTTCCTCGAAACTGCCTTCGTCGAGGAGCATGTCAATGCGCTCGCGTGCGGTGTACTTACCGCGGGCATGCTGTTTTTCGATGGCTTTTTCGCCACCTCCAAGACGAGCCTGCTCGCGCTTTGCGATAAGCTCTTTAATCTTTTCTAGTTGTTTACTCATCTTTTAATATCTGTTTTCTGATTAATGATTTCTTGTTTATTCTGGATGCTCACAGAGTTCTGTCAGAATACCGCATGTTGACTTCGGGTGGAGGAATGCTATGTTCAGACCCTCAGCGCCCTTGCGTGGAGCCTTGTCGATAAGGCGGATGCCTTTCTCGTCGCACTCTGCGAGTGCATTGGCAACACCGTCCTCGATGCAGAATGCTACGTGGTGCACACCCTTGTTGCCCTTGTCGAGCCACTTCTGGATTGTGCTTTCGGGAGATGTCGGCTCGAGGAGTTCGAGTTTTGTCTCGCCACACTTCAGGAATGCGGTCTTCACTTTCTGGTCTTCAACCACTTCTACTGCGTAACACTTCAATCCGAGTACATTCTCGAAGTAAGGCAGAGCCTCCTCAATGCTGGGAACTGCGATGCCTAAATGCTCAATGTGAGATATTTTCATAATATGTTAAAATAAAGGGTTATAAATTATTGACTGCAAAGGTACTCATTTATTTTCAATAGTCCAACTTTAAGACGAAATATTCATAATTATTAAACATTTGGGGATATGAAGTAGTCGGCAATTGTTGGCTTTTTGCACTCTGAATGAGCATCTTTCGGCTTGCGGAAAGTATATGATTCATGGCTCAAAAGTATATCTCTGACCATGCGAAATATGTACTAATGAAAGAGTGGGACGCATGTGTGGCGCCCCAGGGGATTATAAGCCTGTTTCCGATTGTTAGAACTCGAAGAGCACTCTGCCGTTTATCTGCCTGCCAGTGAGGTAGTTTGGTACGGCATACTGCTGGTTGGTGACATCGGTTATCCAGTAGTATGAGTTGACGTTGTTGATGCCGAGCAGGTTGAGGCAGTCAATGCCTATCCAGATGTTTCTGAAAATGGATTTCTTCTCACGTTTCTCGTTGTCGAGAGCGCGGAAACTCATTCCTATGTCGGCACGTTTGTATGCCGGTGCTCTGAAAGGCATGATGTCAAGGCGGCGGTGAGGGGCGCCGAATGGCAGTCCGTCGGCGTATGCCAGTTTCAGCGACATCTTCCAACGATCGGTGCCAGGGAAATAGTCGGTGAAGAAGAGGTTCAGTGCAAATCTCTGGTCGGTAGGTAGCGGTATGCTCTGGCCATTGAGTTTCATTCGTGTGTTCATCACGGATAGCGTTACCCAAGAGTCGCTGCCCTCAACGAACTCTCCGAAGAGTTTGAGGTCGAGTCCCATTGCGTGTCCGCTGCATTGCTGGCTTGCGTCATACACAATCTTGACGTTGTTGACGGAGTATGGCACAAGGTTTCCGAGCAGTTTGAAATAGGCTTCGGCAGAGAATTTGAACGGACGTTTCATCATCTTGAAGCGATAGTCCATACCCGCGATGAAATGTATTGAGCGCTGGCTCTTTATCTTCTCGTTCAGGGTGGCATAGGTGATGCCATTAACCGTAGTGGTATCGCGTAGTTCCTTGAAGAAAGGTGCCTGATAATAGAGTCCTGTGGCAAGGCGGAAAGTAACGTCTTGGTTGAATGCGGGCACTATACCGAGCGACACTCTGGGGCTTACGATGCTTTCGCGATTGAAGTTCCAGTGGGCGAATCTCACTCCGTAGTTCAGCGTGAAGAAAGTCTCTCCAGATGCGAATTTGTATGTGTCTTGCACGTATGCCTCTATTCGTTGTGCCTTCAGTTCGTTGCGGGCGTTGAGCGAGTAAATCATGTATAGGTCTTTGCCAGTGTGTGGCACGCTGTACCCGCTGGAGTCTCTCATCTCGTACTCTCTTGATTTCTCTTCAATCTTCTCGAACTTGAAGGTCACTCCTGCCTGTATGTCGTGCTTCTTTGTCTTGTGGTTGAGCATGAGTTTCACGCTTCCCACGGTAGCGTTTAGATAGTTGCGCGCATGTTCCATGTAAGTACCCACACCAAGATTCTCGCTGGTCTCTGTCTGCGTCAGCCAGTACTGTCCCTGTATGTCGTACGTCTCCTGCTCGCGCGTTTTGAATGCCGAGCCGATGAGCGATAGTTTTGTCTTCTCTCCAAAGTTGCGTGTGATGCTGAGCGAGCCGAAGAATGTCCGGAACAGGTCTTTCTCCTTACCGTCGAAGTAAACCTTGAACGACTTTACGTTCTCCATTGTTCCGAAGTTCGTCTCGCGGTCTTCCGGCTCGAAGTTGTAGTGGTTGTCTGAGATGTTTCCGATGAAGTCGATTGTCCATCTCTTGTTCGGCTGGTAACTCAGGTATGTCTGGTAGTCGATGAACGTTGGGTTGTACTCGCCCTTTGTCTCGAGCGAGCCGAGCAGATACTTGTTTGTCTTATACCTGACACCGTTGCTCCACGAGAATTTCTTTGTACTGAAGCCCACGTATGCGCTGGCTCCGAGCAGGCTTGCGGCTACCGATGCCTCGAACTTCTTCGGGCGTTTGTATGTGATGTCCAGTGCCGATGACATCTTGTCACCGTATTTTGCCTCATAGCCACCAGTAGAGAATCCTATCTTCTCCACCATGTCACCGTTTATTATAGACAGTCCTTCCTGCTGACCGCTACGCACGAGGAATGGACGATAGACCTCTACATTATTAATATACACGGAGTTCTCGTCAAAACTTCCTCCTCGCACATTATATTGCGATGAAAGTTCGCTATGAGTGCTTACACCTGCCTGCTGCTGAATCAGTTCCTCCACCTTGTTGCCAGAGGCCGACGGTGTGGTACTCATCTGCTTGGTGTCTATTTCTTGTGTAGTTCCTGTCTGGCGTCGTTGCTCGGTGATTACCACCTCGTCGAGAAGTCCAGCGTCGAAGAGTTGCACCTGAAGGGTCATCTTGCCCTTGGGACGGCGCAGCACTCGTGTCTTTGTCTTGTATCCTATCATGGAGAAGCGCACCTCCACAGAGTCGGCCGATTGCAATTGAATGGAGAACTCTCCGTTAAGATTGGTCATAGTGAGTTTGCCCTGGCTCACTACCGATGCGAGTTCCACAGGATTGTTCTCTTGGTCGGTCACACGTCCCTGCAGAGTGAACGACTGGGCGAGGAGAGTCACGGAGATGACTGCAAATATGAGGGTTGCAAATATTCTTTTCATCTTAATTATAACGTCATTCGTGCGATATTATTGCAATCGAGACGGAAAAATATAGGGTTTATAAAACCTAGATTGTCTAGAAAATCTAGAAAGTCTAGAACTTATCTGCCAAAACCGAAGTCGCTATTTGTCTTGTGCAACAGAGTCTGTGGGTGCCGCTTTCGTTTGCGACTTCTTCTTTTTCTTTATTCCGAAGAGGTCGGGCAGGGTGGTGAAGTCTTTCTGAATGATGAATCCCACGCCCTGAGTGGTAAGGCTATTACGCGTGAAGTATCTATCGTTCGTTTGGTTGTAAACACGAACGGCGAAGTTTCCGTTGGGGAACAGTAGGTATCGAATGTCGAAGTCGCCGATGAACGATGTCGTAGCGTTGGCATTGTCGCGATAGCCGAACTGTCCGTTGATGAGCAGACGGTTATTGAGGAGTCTGCCTGATAGAATTCCCTCGTACTCAGCATTGTTGAATCCCTCGTCACCAGTGCTTATATTAGCACCGAAGTTCCAGTTGGAGTTATTCACCACATTGCTCAGTACGGTGTTTATTTGCTGGGTTATAGTTCCGCTAAGAATGCTCTGCATGGCGAGAGATGTCTGGCTCTGCTGGGCATCGGCAGAGTTGGAGCCCGATTGCGAGTAGAAACGTCCTATCGAAAGCAAGTATATTACTTGCTGGTTCAGTTCTTCCTCGCTATTGATGAGCGAGCGCACCATCTGCTTGGCGTCTTCGTTCACCGTAGGCATGTCGAAGTCGAAGTCGAGATGCGGGTCGCTTGGAGTTCCCGTGATGTTCATAATACAATCCACACGCACGTTGTTTGAGAAACTCCTGCCCAGTTGCAGGTCAGACAGGGGAACACCGTTCACGGTGTATTGTGCCTTCAGGTTAAGCGCGGCGTTGTACGGGTCGCCTCCGAAAACTATCGTTCCTCCGTTCTTGAAGAAGAAGTCTTTCTTTATAACATTTTGTATGGTGAGACCGTAGGTTCCGTGGTCTATCTGGTAGTTCCCGAACATCTGGAATCCTCCTTTGTTGTGATACATGGCGCGCAGGTTACCAGTGCCGTATAGGGTTATCATGTCACCTGTGGTGTTGTCCATGAGTAGTTTCAGTGCCGCGTCTGTTGTGGCATTGATGCGGAAGTTCATCCTAATGTCCGAGCGGAACTTGTTTTTCTGTCCCTCCTCGTCATCGTCTTGCGAATCCTCCTCGTCATGTTCCACCCATTCTATAAAGTCAGTGTTCGATATGGCGTCTGGCGCTGCTGCGTTATACTCGAAGAAAGTGCCTTTCTGCGGTGTGATGTCTATGTCGAAAATAGTCTCTCCACTTCTTCCCGTTATGTCGCATGTTCCGGTGGCATAGACGGTTCCGAAGAATGTGCTTTCGCCGAATTCGTGGAAATCGTAGGCGAGCAAGTTGTCTGCTGCCACGTTGATGTCGTAAACCCATTGCGACAAGTTATGATGGCGCACGGTACCATTCAGTAAGCCCATATTGCCGTCGCGGTCGGTTATCGAGTCGTTTTCGAGTATTATGATGTCTGGGCGCATTGTTACGGGGCAGTTGCGCAGAGTGTAAACGGTGTTCAGGGCTGGTATCTTCACATCGCCGTCAGCATGCAGATAACCTTCCATGTTGATTGCTTTCAGCGGTCCGAATATGCGTACGTCGCCGTTTGCCCTTGCTTGTACGTTGCTGAGGAACGAGCCGCAAAGACCTTCCATGAAACTTGCGCTGGTGCCGAGTGCTTTTATCCTTAAGTCGATGTTCTTCTTAGCCGGCGACACATAGCCATTAATGAGCGTCTGGCAGAGTGGACCGTCATCAGCCCTTGCGTTGATATTTATCTGTTTCGACTGGTTGTCGTAATCCACGAGCGCGTGCAGTGTTCCCATGCGTCCTTGCTCGAAGGTGAAGTCACGCACGTTGACATCGCCGTGAAGTTCTGGCTCGCCGAAAATAGATGACACTATGGCCTTTCCCGACACGAAACCATCGAAATCGACTGAGTGGAAGTTCACCATGTCGAGAACGTATTTCGCGTTCACGTCGTGTAGGTTCACCACAAGTGAGTCGCTGCTCGAACGTGTTGCCAATCCGTTGATGTTGACGTGTTGGTTACCGTGATTTACAGAGAAGTTGGTTATAGCAAGTCGGTTGCTCGAATACTTCACATTTGCGGGGTCAACATTCCAGATAGTGTCGCCAACAAGGACTGTTGAAGGCAGAATGTTGATGTCTGCCGATGTTTTGCCGGTCTCGTCAGCGGCGAAAGTGGCATCGGTGTTCAGACTTCCCGAGAATCGGTTGGGCATATTGTTGTCCCAAGTAATGTTCGACAACAGCCGGTCGTTCAGCGCAGAAGCATTTAGGTTCAATGATGTGGTGTGTCCGTTGCCCATTATCTTGTCAACTTTTGCTATTGCCTTCAATGCGTTGCTCTCGTTGTTAAAGAGAGCCATGTTTAGATTGTTATATGGCGCGTCGTCGTATAAGAATTTTGGTGCTTCGAGTGTAAGGTCAACCATTTCTCGTCTTTGGTCCACCTTTCCCTTTAAGTGTATTGGCTCCTGCGTGATAAGTGGCATGTCGGCAAATTGTTGCAACAGAGATGCGTCGCGTATGATTGCGTCTATGGTGAAGAGGTCATCGGTTTTTGCCGTTGCTGTCTTGGGTAGTCCAGGGAGGGAGGGTAGCCGGGTTGCTATGAGGCGTGTTATAGTAGATGGTAGTGACGATAGCCTGTATTGACCGTCTATTGTCACATGTCCGAAATCGCCGGTCAGTTGCACGTGCCTGTTGTCCGTTGTCCCGTTACAATCAAGAGTGAGGTTATCTAATGTGAAAACACTGTCGGCTGATGACTCCATTCTGAAATCGTCGAGAGTAAGGTTGCCCACAGCATTGTCTATTGAGTTGCCGCTGAAGTTTCCCTTGATGTTGCCGCTGAACGATTTCCCCTGCCATTTGTTTGTAAGTCCGAGCGCATTGGGATTTATGCGCTTTACGTTGAGTGTCAGGTTGTTAATATGGTTTTGTGCAACTTCTCCTTCAGCATTGAACGAAACGTTGGGGTCGTCTATTGATAATTTGCCATTGAACACATCGGCCATCATCGAACCGTTGATGTCAATGTCACGATAGGTATATCCGTTATAGAACAAACGGTTTATTTTTCCTACGGCATTAATATCCGGATTATGACCTTGGCGCAGTTGTCCGTTGATGTTGATGGTGGTTGCAATGTCTCCCAGTTGTTCGTTGTCCAATAGTCGCCCAAGGTCGATGCCGTCGGTGTTTATCTTTGCACCGAAAGAGTTGTTGCCGTAAGATCCATTGACTGCCACATTGCCCACATTAGAGGTCACTTTTCCCGCCACTGAGTACTCCGAGTTTCGGCTTGCTATGGTGCCCACATATCCGAAGTCGCCTATGCGCTCCACAACGGCAGGCATCGTGATGTCCTCGCCTTTCATCACCTTGCCAATGCTCTCGATGAAGTTCTCGTTCACTCTTAAAAACTTGATGTCCGCCAACCAGTCGTTAAATGTCGGGAAGTCATATATATTGCCGTTGGCGAAGAGGCTCATCTCGCCACCTCTATCTTTCAATGCGAGGTCGTTTACGACGATGTTCTCGCCGTGCCCGTTGGCCTTGAACGTGATGTCAATAGGACGACTGATGTCGCGTAGGGTGGGAGAGAAGGCGGCAAGGTCAGCGAGACTGATGTAAGAGTCGTTCATTGATGTGCTGAAGTCGAGCGTCTTAAGTGATGGATTGTTGCTGTCGTATTTCACTTCCGACTCTCCGATAGCGATTTGCGAGTTCGGCATTTTCAGCACGAAATCTCTAAGTGTGGCGTTGTTCTTTGTTTCCTTAGCCTTGAATGTGAGAGATGTTATTTCAAGTCCTGACTTTTCCTTTAATGATAATTTCTTAAGATAAAGGTTTACAGAGTCTTGCGTTAACTTATGAAGCACTATATGTGAACTGATGTCGGACACATGTAAATGCTTCGGCGAGAACTTCCCCTGTGTCACGGGAGCGTCCTTTTGGTCGTAGCATACCAGTCCGTTTCTGATGATGAGCGAGCCGATGTGAAGATTCAGTCGTGACGGTTCTTTCTTCTCCTTCGAAGCAAGAGAGTCAAGAACGAACTGGAAGTTGAACGGAGCGTTTGCGCTATCTTTGCTCAGGTATGCCTTCAATCCGAACAATTGTGCGGACGTGATGGAGATGTTTCCCCTGATCGCCTCGAAAATATCAATTTTGGCAGACACTCGCGATGATGCAAGCAAGAGACTGTCTTTTTGGTCGTAGATGCTTACGTCGTCAATGACAATTCTATTAAAGAAACCTACGTCCACTTTCCCAATCTCAACCCTTGAGTTTATCTTCTCCCCAACGGCATCACTTGCCCATCCGCCTATTGCTCTCTGCATTGGTGGAAGGTTGAGCATCAGGATAATGGCAGCATAAAGTGCCACCATCGACCAGAGTATAATATTTATTGTTTTACGAAGTTTCTTCATTGCCACACTTGCCAACCCCACGTTGCAAAATACGTAGAAGTCGGTATGATTTGGGTGCAAAATTACAAGAAAAAGTCGTCATTATATCATTTTGTGTCGTTTTTTATTAACAAAACCAAAAAAAAGTGTTATTTTTGCAGTCGTTTTTTGTTTTAGCATACAACAACTAATCATAATAATTATATTAGAAATCTTATGGCAAATGTAATTAAGTTGCGAAAGGGCTTAGACATTAACCTTAAGGGCAAGGCACAGGAGAAACTTGTGAAGGCTGGCATTGGCGAGGATATCGCCTTGGTGCCCGACGGCTTTGTGGGTATGACTCCTAAAGTGGTTGTCAGAGAGGGTGATGTCGTTAAGGCCGGAGATGCTTTGTTTGTCAACAAGCACTTCCCTGAGGTGAAGTTCGCTTCGCCTGTAAGTGGCTCGATTGAGGCCGTTGTGAGAGGCGACCGCCGCAAGGTGCTCGCCGTGAAAGTAAAAGCCGACAAAGAGCAGCAGTACGTGGATTTCGGCAAGAAAGACGTTTCGGGAATTGACGGCGACGGTGTCGTTGCAAGTCTTCTTGAGGCAGGCTTGTTTGGTTATATCGACCAGTTGCCTTACGCCATTTCTGCCAATCCTTCACAAAAGCCGAAGGCAATCTTTGTGAGTGCTTTGAGAGACAAGCCTCTGGCGTCCGACTTCGAGTTTGAACTTAAAGGTAACGAGAATGACTTCCAGACAGGCCTTACGGCTTTGTCGCGCATCGCGAAGACTTACCTCGGTATAGGCATCAACCAGTCGGCGAATGCTCTTACTCAGGCGAAGAACGTTGAGATTAACGTTTTCGATGGTCCTTGTCCTGCAGGTAATGTGGGCGTTCAGGTAAACAACATCGACCCCGTGAACAAGGGTGAGGTTGTATGGACGGTTGACCCAACGGTTGTTATCTTCATCGGCCGTTTGTTCAACACAGGTAAAGTTGACTTGAGACGTCTCGTTGCCGTAGCAGGCAGCATGATAAAGGAGCCTCAGTATGTTGAGACTATAGTGGGAGCGAAGATAGCAGATATTGTGAAAGGCAATATCGACGACTCTCGCAAGGTGCGCCTCATTCGTGGCAACGTGCTCACAGGCAAACCTGTAAGCACCGACGAATATCTGGACGGACACACCAGCGAAATTACAGCCATCCCTGAGGGTGACGATACGGACGAGATGTTTGGCTGGATCATGCCGCGCATGAAGCAGTTCTCTAAGAACAGGAGTTACTTCTCCTGGCTCATGGGCAAGAAGGAATACGATGTTGACTGCCGTGTTAAGGGTGGCGAGCGCCACATGATTATGAGCGGCGAGTACGACTCTGTGCTTCCTATGGACATCTATGGCGAATACCTCATCAAAGCAATCCTTGCCGGCGATATCGACCGCATGGAGCAACTTGGCATCTATGAGGTGTCTCCTGAAGATTTCGCCGTTGCCGAGTTTGTTGACAGTTCTAAACTTGAGTTGCAGAAAATCGTTCGCGAAGGTCTCGACATGCTTCGCAAGGAGAACGCTTAGTGAAGTTTGACAATCATTCTTTAAGGATTATATAATTATGAGTTTAAGAAATTATCTGAACAAAATAAAACCGAACTTCGAGAAAGAAGGGAAGTTGCACGCATTGAGAAGTGTGTTCGACGGTTTCGAGTCTTTCCTCTATGTGCCCAACAGCACGTCGAAGAGCGGTTCTAACATTCATGATGCCATCGACTCGAAGCGCATCATGAGTTTTGTCGTGATAGCCCTCATGCCAGCATTACTCTTCGGTATGTATAACATAGGCTATCAGAACTATGCGGCGGCAGGAAAACTGGCAGAGGCAACATTCTGCTCGATGTTCTTCTACGGCTTCCTTGCTGTGCTCCCCAAACTGCTCGTGAGTTATATCGTTGGACTCGGCATAGAGTTCATCTGGGCTCAGTGGAAAGGCGAGGAGGTACAAGAAGGCTATCTCGTCAGCGGTATCATCATTCCGTTGATTATCCCTGTCAACTGTCCTCTTTGGATGCTCGCGCTTGCCGTTGCCTTCGCCGTGATTTTCGCTAAGGAAATATTCGGCGGAACAGGTATGAACATCTTCAACGTGGCTGTTGCCGCTCGTATGTTCCTGTTCTTCTCTTACCCATCGCAGATGACAGGCGACAAGGTATGGATTGCCAACGACACCATCTTCGGACTTGGAAATAAACTTGCCGACGGTGTTTCCGGCGCCACTCCTTTAGGTGAGATAGGGCAGGGCATTGTTCCCGACACAAGTGTTATGGACATGATTCTCGGTTTCATTCCTGGAAGCATCGGTGAGACAAGTGTTGTTGCTATTGCCATAGGTGCCGTAATCCTTTTGTGGACGGGCATTGCTTCTTGGAAGACCATGTTCAGCGTCTTTGCTGGCGGCATTGTGATGGCTCTCATCTTCTCGGGTCTCGACATGACTCCCATTCCTTGGTACGAGCACATCATTCTCGGTGGATTCTGCTTCGGTGCCGTATTCATGGCAACCGACCCTGTTACGTCTGCGCGTACCGAGGGCGGCAAGTACATCTACGGTTTCCTCATCGGTGCGATGGCCATCATCGTCCGCGTTATGAATCCCGGCTATCCCGAGGGAATGATGCTTGCCATCTTCTTCGGCAACATGTTTGCACCGCTTATTGACTATTGCATCGTTCAGAGGAACATTTCAAAACGTTTGAAGCGTGCTAAATAAAGGAGGACAAGAGTTATGAATACAAATTCGAATACATATACTATAATCTATTCAGCAATAATAGTTGTTATTGTTGCTTTCCTCCTTGCATTTGTGAGCACTTCGCTCAAGGAGAAGCAGGAGGCGAACGTTCAACTCGACATCAAGAAGCAGATTCTCAACTCGCTCAATCTTCGCGACCTCAGCGATGACGCCGCAGAGGCCAAATATAAAGAGGTGGTTAAGGGCGAAGAGAATGTGGACGGACAGAAGGTGTTCTCTTGTGTTGTTGACGGCAAGACAAAGTACGTCATCCCTATGAAGGGCATGGGACTTTGGGGCCCCATCTACGGCTACCTTGCTATCAACGACGATAAGAACACTGTCTTCGGTGCTTACTTCAATCACGATAGCGAGACGGCAGGTCTTGGCGCCGAGATTAAGGACTCTCGTGCTTGGCAGAACAAGTTCCAGGGCAAGAAGATATTCAAGGAAGGCTCTGAGGACATCGCCCTCAGCGTGAAGAAGAAGGTTGAAGACCCCGCCACTCAGGTTGATGCCGTTACAGGTGCCACACTCACCAGCGATGGTGTCTCACTTATGATTCAGGAGGGCTTGAAACCTTATGTCAAATTCTTAACAAACAAGTAATTATGAGCAAGTTATTTAGCAAGGAGAACAAAGAAGTTTTCACCAATCCATTTAACTTGGACAACCCGATACTTGTTCAGGTACTTGGTATATGCTCGGCTCTGGCGGTAACAGCCCAGTTGAAGCCGGCAATAGTGATGGGACTTGCCGTAACAATCATCACGGCATTCTCTAATGTCATCATCTCTCTCATCCGCAAGACCATTCCCCAGCGCATCCGCATCATCGTTCAGTTGGTTGTTGTGGCTGCACTTGTGACCATCGTTAGTCAGGTGCTGAAGGCAGTTGCCTACGATGTCAGTGTCGAACTCTCGGTTTATGTAGGTCTTATCATCACCAACTGTATCCTTATGGGACGCCTTGAGGCATTCGCCATGATGAACAAGCCTTGGCCTTCGTTCCTCGACGGTGTTGCTAACGGTCTTGGCTACGCCATGATTCTGGTCATCGTCGGAGCCGTGCGCGAACTTCTCGGTCGCGGCACTCTGCTCGGTTTCACCATCATCCCGCAGGGCGCTTACGATGCAGGCTATATGAACAACGGCATGATGACGATGCCCGCAATGGCACTCATCCTCGTTGGTTGCGTTATCTGGGTACATAGAGCATATTTTTATAAGGAGGAGAAATAAGGTATGGATCACATTATAAATTTATTCTTCAGGTCGATATTCGTCGACAATATGATTTTCGCGTTCTTCCTCGGAATGTGCTCTTATCTTGCCGTTTCAAAGAATGTGAAGACATCGCTGGGACTCGGAATGGCTGTCACCTTCGTGCTCTTCGTCACCGTTCCCGTTGACTATCTGTTGCAGACAAAGGTTCTCGGTCCCGACTGTATCATAGAAGGGGTTGACTTGTCTTACCTCAGTTTCATTCTCTTCATCGCGGTTATCGCCGCTATGGTGCAACTCGTGGAGATGATTGTTGAGAAATATTCGCCCTCGCTCTATGCGTCGCTGGGCATCTTCCTTCCGCTTATCGCCGTCAACTGTGCCATCATGGGTGCGTCGCTCTTCATGCAGCAGCGCATCTCGCTCGACCCGAGCAACTCTCAGTTCATCGGCAACGTGTGGGATGCCATAGCATACGCTATCGGAAGCGGTATCGGCTGGACTCTGGCCATTGTCTCTCTCGGCGCTATCCGCGAGAAGATGGCTTATACCGACGTACCTAAGCCGCTTCAGGGACTTGGCATTACGTTCATCACCGTGGGTCTCATGGCTATGGCGATGATGTGTTTTAGTGGACTTAAATTATAATAAGGAGGATTCAATATGGGACAGTTTATAGGCGCAAGCATAGGAGTTTTCCTCATAATGATACTCCTTTTGGTCGTTATCCTGCTCGTTGCAAAGAAATATCTTTCACCAAGCGGTAACGTCAACATCACCATCAATGGCGACAAGACTATCAATGTGGCACAGGGCTCAAGCCTTATGACCACTCTCAACGAGAACGGCATCTTCCTGCCTTCTGCATGCGGCGGCAAGGCTTCGTGCGGACAATGCAAGGTGCAGGTGCTCGAAGGCGGCGGCGAGATTCTCGACTCCGAGAAGCCTCACTTCACCCGCAAGCAAATCAAGGACCACTGGCGTCTGGGATGCCAATGCAAGGTGAAGGGCGACCTCAAGATTAAGGTGCCCGAGAGCGTTCTCGGTGTCAAGGAGTGGGAGTGCACCGTTATCTCTAACAAGAATGTTTCAAGTTTCATCAAGGAGTTCATCGTGGCATTGCCTCCAGGCGAGCACATGGACTTCATCCCCGGCTCTTATGCACAGATAAAGATTCCTGCATACGACTGCATCGACTACGACAAGGATTTCGACAAGAACGACATCGGTCCAGACTATCTGCCGTCGTGGGAGAAGTTCAACATCTTCTCGTTGAAGGCTCACAATCCTGAGGACACCATCCGTGCATACTCTATGGCCAACTATCCTGCCGAGGGCGACCGCATCACCCTCACCGTCCGCATCGCCACCACACCGTTCAAACCACGTCCGGAGGTAGGCTTCCAGGATGTTCCGACAGGTATCGCGTCGAGTTACATCTTCTCGCGCAAGCCGGGCGACAAGGTGATTATGAGTGGTCCTTACGGCGACTTCCACCCGATTTTCGACTCCAAGAAAGAGATGATATGGGTAGGTGGTGGTGCCGGTATGGCTCCTCTCCGCGCCCAGATTATGCACATGACGAAGACTCTCAACACCCGCGACCGCGAGATGCATTTCTTCTATGGCGCGCGTGCTCTGGTTGAGGCATTCTTCGTTGAAGACTTCCTTGAGTTGGAGAAGGAGTTCCCCAACTTCCACTTCCACCTTGCTCTCGACCGCCCCGACCCCGAGGCAGACAAGGCAGGAGTGAAATACACCGCAGGCTTCGTTCATCAGGTGATGTACGAGACTTACCTGAAAGACCACGAGGCTCCCGAGGACATCGAGTACTACATGTGCGGTCCCGGTCCTATGTCTAAGGCGGTTCAGGGAATGCTCGACTCGCTTGGCGTTGACCCAGAGTCGATAATGTTCGATAACTTCGGATAATAATCATCCAAGACCTTAAGGCAACTTCTTGCTCGTCAGAAAAGAATAAGCCTTAAGGTCTTTTCAGTCTTAATACATCCACATGCGTACATTCCTTCTGTTCTTATACCTTTTGCCGCTGGTTTCTTTCGCTCAGGAGAAGCGGGAGAAATATGAGTTCTATAAAGACTTTCCCGTCTATGCCGACAGCATAATAGCCTCTCTCGACTATCCTATGGCGTGGGGCAATTCGCCCGTAAGGGATTTCAACGCCTGGAAAGAAGCCGCTCGCCAGAAAGTGCTCGATTGCATGATGGCGCCGCCGCCTCGTGCCGCTTCCTTCGATTGCAAGTTAATTGCCGAGGAGAAGCGCGACGGCTATACGGCACAGAAGATAGAACTGTCTTTGAGCCGGTGGTATCGTGTTTCGGCATATCTGCTCGTTCCCGACAAGAAGAAGGGCCGTCTGCCAGCCATAAACCTGCTTCACGACCACGGGGCACATCTCTTCATCGGCAAGGAGAAGATGATAGAACCGGTGTTCGAGGACTCCGTCGTAAAGGCAGATGCACGGCAGTGGGCAGACCTTCTCTACGATGGTGTTTTCGTGGGCGACATGCTGGCGCGTGCCGGCTATGTGGTCATCTGCGCCGATGCACCAATGTGGGGCGAGCGCGGGCGTCAGGAAGGTGTCGACCGCAAGCGTTACGACCTCATTGCGGGCAACATGATGATGTACGGGCGCGATCTCTCTGCCTTTATGACCTACGACGACATCGCGCTCACCGACTTCCTCGCCACGCTCCCCGTCGTCGATAAGTCGCGCATCGGATGTTTCGGATTCTCTATGGGCGGCTACCGCTCGTGGATGCTTGCCGCTCTCTCTCCGCATATCAAGGCCTCTGCCGCCGTGTGCTGGATGGTAACCACCGATGTCCAGATGACGTGGCGTTACGGCCGCAAGGAGAATGGCGGCTTTGCCAATTGCATTCCCGCCCTTCGCCAGTATCTCGACTATCCCCACATAGCCTCTCTCGCCTGTCCCATGCCTATGCTCCTCGTCAGCGGCGCTCAGGACAAGTTGTTCCCGCAACCGGGAGTGGAGAAGGCGTTCGGCATAATGCATGATGTGTGGCGTAGTCAGGGCGCAGAGCAGAATCTCACCACCGTCACTCTCGACATGCCCCATCATTGCGGCAAGAAAGTACAGGCAATGGTGCTCCGCTTCTTTAATAATAATCTTTGACAAAGTTAAAAGTTCAAAGTTCTTTCAGTCGCTCCGCTTTATGAAAGCGCCCCTTCGGGTCGAGCGCAAAGTTTAAAGTTCAAAGTTCAAAGTTCAAAGTTAAATGATAAAAGAACTCCAACTTCGTCTCTCTCCACGCGATGCCTCCTCCCTGTCAAGCATCAAGCAGGCGGTGGCAGGCGAGACCGCCATCAACCCCGATGCCATTACATGCGTGCGCATAATAAAGCGCAGCATCGATGCCCGCCAAAGAAACATCTTCGTCAATCTCAAGGTGCGTGCATATATCAACGAAGAGCCTGGCGACCTGCAATACATCCCCACCGAGTATAAAGACGTGACTGGTTGTCCGCAGGCTATTGTCGTCGGCGCCGGTCCTGGCGGACTCTTTGCCGCCTTGCGCCTCATCGAGCGTGGCGTGCGTCCCGTTGTGATAGAGCGCGGAAAGAACGTTCGCGACCGCAAGCAAGACCTTGCCCTCATCACCAAGACACACGAGGTTGACCCCGAGAGCAATTACTGCTTCGGCGAGGGTGGGGCAGGAGCCTATTCCGACGGCAAACTCTTCACACGTTCAAAGAAGCGCGGCTCGGTGGAGAAGATTCTGAATGTCTTCTGCCAGCACGGAGCCTCGACAGACATTCTCATCGACGCCCACCCACACATAGGCACCGACCGCCTTCCGCGCGTCATCGAGGCGATGCGCAACACCATAATAGAATGTGGCGGAGAGGTGCACTTCCAGACGAAGATGGAGTCGCTGATAATAGAAGGCGGCGAGGTGAAAGGCGTGATAGCCCAAATCACTTCCCCCCTCCTTTCGGGAGGGGACGGGGGTAGGCTCTCTTTCCTCGGTCCGGTAATTCTCGCCACAGGCCATTCCGCCCGCGATGTCTATCGTTACCTGCAATCGTCCAATATCGATATCGAGGCGAAGGGCATCGCCATAGGCGTGCGACTCGAACACCCGTCCCGACTCATCGACCAGATACAATACCACAACCCCAATGGCCGAGGCGAATACCTGCCTGCTGCCGAGTATAGTTTCGTCACCCAGGCAGACGGTCGTGGAGTATATAGTTTCTGCATGTGTCCTGGCGGTTTCGTCATTCCCGCCGCCACCGGACCGCGCCAGATAGTGGTCAACGGCATGTCGCCAGCCAATCGCGGCACCCGATGGAGCAATAGCGGCATGGTGGTAGAGATTCATCCCGAGGATGTCGATGGCGACGATGCGCTCTGCATGATGCGCTATCAGGAACGTCTCGAGGAACTCTGCTGGCAGCAGGGCAACATGCGGCAGACCGCCCCCGCTCAGCGCATGATGGACTTTATGAACAAGAAGGTGTCCTTCGACCTTCCCGAGAGCAGTTATGCGCCCGGTCTTGTGTCGTCGCCGCTACATTTCTGGCTCCCCGAGTTCATCGGCAACCGTCTTCGCGAGGGATTCCGCAAGTTCGGTCAGCAGAGCCGTGGCTTCCTCACCAACGACGCATGCCTCATTGCCGTGGAGACACGCACCTCGTCGCCCGTCCGCATACTCCGTGACAGAGAAACCCTGATGCACGTCCGTCTGCGCGGACTCTATCCATGCGGCGAGGGAGCAGGCTATGCCGGCGGCATCGTCTCAGCAGCCATCGATGGCGAGAGATGTGCCGATATGCTTGCCGAAAACATATCAGTTTAGACGTCAACTGTATATCTTTGTCTCCCCAAAGCATGCTTTTGACCATGCGAAACATATCAAGTGACCTAACAACGTTAATAACATCGTTAGGTCACTTGTGTCTTCTCTCTGCCCTCGGTATAAAGAAAAAAACGCGCTTGGGGTTTAGTAAACGGTCGTCTTATGTGTATTATGAGTGTATGACAGACAGAAAAGAATTTATCCATCAGTTATTCCAGAGGCATTACCGTCAGATGTATCGGTTGGCCACCATTCTTCTGCATGATGATGCCGAGAGTAAGGACGTAGTGCACGATGTCTTTGCCCAACTTCTCGGCGGATTGCAACCGCTCGAAGAAGACACCGCTGAGGCTTTTCTTTACACTTGTGTGCGCAACAGATGTCTTAACGTGATTCGCAGACGTGAGATACAGGAGCGGATTCAGCGGCTTTATATGCTCGACATCGAGACATCTATTCTCGGCGAGCGGCAACTGCGTGAAGAGGCTGCTGCCCTGAATGAAACCATCGGTTTGCTGGAGCCACCTGTTTGTAGGGATATCATCCTGCGCCACTTCCGCGACGGTCTCACCTACAGCGAAGTGGCTGGCGAGTTAGGCGTAAGCGAAACCACCGTTTACAAGCATCTGCGACGTGCGCTGGAGTCATTGCGTAATCAACTAAAATCAAATGAAAGCGTATGAACAAGACAGAACTATTGCTCCGCATGATGGAGCACCCGCATGACTATACTGCCGACGAGTGGCACGCTATTCTGGGCGACGAGGAGTGCCGTGAGTTGTACACGATGATGTCAAAAACACGAGGCGCCATTGAGGCTGAACGTGCCGAGGAACAACTGACCGAAGAGCAGATTGATGCCGAATGGCAGAGGCTGGCGAACGCTAAGGTGAAGAACGAGGATTATGAATCGGGTGAGAGACGTTCGTTCCTGAAGATTGCAGCCTCCTTCGTCGGTCTGCTCATCGTGTCGGGCATAGCCTTCGCTGCCATTCGCATGCTGAACCGCATGCCAGACAACGCTCCGAAGGTGGAGCAGAGCGTGAATACACCTGCCAATGACACTATAATAAAGACAACCGAGGATTTTCCCGTGGATAGTGTGGCGGAGGCAAGCGTGGAGTTCGACAACCTCCCCCTTGAGCAGATGCTCGCTGAGATAGCGTCTTACTATAAGGCGGAAGTGACTTTCAGGAACGAGAGTGCCCGCTCGCTGCGTTTCTAT
Source organism: Prevotella sp. UBA4330 (assembly GCA_002394385.1). Taxonomy (GTDB): domain Bacteria; phylum Bacteroidota; class Bacteroidia; order Bacteroidales; family Bacteroidaceae; genus Prevotella. Next base: position 38,662 of record DGTS01000001.1, on the reverse strand, counting down.
TTCGTGTGGCGGCGTAGCGAGGGATTGGAGCAAGTCGTTGAAGACCTCAATCATTTCGAGAGTCTGCATGTAACCCTAAAGGATAACTTAATCATCGTGGAGTAACAGGCTATGAGACGACTCACTCTATTCATCATCGTTTGTCATCTGTCATTCAGCATGGCGATGGCACAACGCATCACGCGCGCCTTCGACGACATCTCTATTTCTGACGCTCTGCGCCAGTTGAACAAGCAGCAGTCGGAATACACCATCATGTTCCTATATAACGAACTGGAGGATTTCCGCGTGACGACAACAGTTAAGAACAAGACGCTGCCCGACGCCATAAAGCAGATGATAGGCTTCTATCCCATCCGCATGACCGTTGACACAAGCGACTCTGTGGCGCATAAGATATTCGTGGAGTGTACGCACAAGACCGACCGCCACCTCATAGGAAACGTGACCGACGAGCAGGGACAGCCCGTTGCCTTCGCCAATATCGCCGTGCTCAATCCTTCTGACTCAACATTACTAAGCGGCGGCGTGTCCAACGCGAGCGGCTACTTCGCGATACCTGTAGAGCAACCAACAGTTCTTGCCCGCATTTCGTACGTCGGCTATAAAACCGTCTTCAGGTTGTGCGACAAAGAGAACATCGGAACCATCAGCCTGCGTCCAGACAACTACACCATAAACGGCGTGGTGGTGCAGGGTGAGCGCCCCAAGGTGCAACTGCACGGCAACTCGCTCGTGATGAATGTCGAGGGAACGGTGATGGAGCGTATAGGCACCGCGGAGGATGTGCTCTCGCGTGTCCCCACCATCTCGAAGAAAGGCGATGGCTATGAGATACTGGGCAAGGGCGCTCCGCTCATCTATCTGAACAACCGCAAGTTGACCAGTCTTAACGAACTGAAGAACATCCAGTCGGACATCATCCGTAACGTGGAGGTGATACAGAACCCAGGAGCACGCTATGACGCAACCGTAAATGCGGTTATAATCATCCACACCAAGCGGGCGCAGGGCGAAGGTCTCGGCGTGGAACTGACATCATGGAGCAGCAAAGGACACGGATACGTCAACAACGAACGCGTCAACCTGACCTACCGCACTGGCGGACTGGAACTCTTTGCCAACCTCTTCGGTGCCTACAACAAGCGATGGAGCAGCGGGGGCTTTGAGCAGACTGTTTTCGCCGATACGCTATGGTCTGTCACCAACCGCCATTCTGCTACGGCGCGCAACCCATATTTCGAAGGGCGTGCTGGCTTCAACTACCAGTTGAATGACAGCAACTCGCTCGGCGGATTCTATCAGCACACATACGACTACGTGAAGACCTTTAATGACAACACCGACGACCTGCTGGCCAACGCAACCGCCTACGACCATCTGCACAACACCGGCATACGTCGCGACAGGAATGCGCCCAAGCATCAGGCAAATCTCTACTATACTGGCAAGGTGGGGCGGTTCTCCATCGATTTCAACGCGGACTACACTTCATATACTGAACAGACTCGAAACCAGCAACAGGAAATGAGCCGAAACTATGAGAACCGCGACGTGAACACGGAGACTCGGACACACGGCCGTATGGTGGCAGAGAAACTCATCGTCAGCCACCCGTTGTGGAAAGGGCAGATTGCCATTGGCGAGGAATATACCAACACCCGCTGGCGAAGCAGTTTCGAGAACACAGAGGGCTACATAGCCAATAGCAGCAACGAGCAGCACGAGAGCAACATGGCTCCGTTCGTGGAATTGCGCCAGCAACTGGGCCGCTATCAGTTGCAGGCAGGTCTGCGCTACGAGCATGTAGAGTCTGAGTACTTTGTAGGTGGAGTGCGTCGCGATGACCAATGCCGCACCTACGACGACATCTTCCCCTCGGTGTCTATCTCCGCTCCGCTTCCATGGGGAGTGGCTGGAGGCGGTCTCTCGCTCAGTTATGCCAAGCGCACCAATCGCCCCGCCTACTGGCTCTTGAGCAACGATGTGGTTTACGAGAACCGCCTGAACATGCAACGGGGCAATCCTTATCTGAGACCTGTGAAGTATCACAACTTCAACTTCATGGCGATGTGGAGAGGATTCTACCTAAACACCAACTTTTTCCATTGTGTCAATCCATTCATGACCGTGATGGAGAGCGCAGAGCATGATAGCAAGGTGAACATGGCCACCACCAAGAACTATGACCACGTAAACTGGATTATCGTCACCCTGGGCATGCAACGCGACATCAGGCTGGGCGGCGGCGTGACGTGGACACCGCAATACAACGTCACGCTGATGAAGCAATGGCTCACGACAACCTTCAACGGACAGGACAAGAGCATGAACCAGCCAATGCTATCGCTTCAACTGGGCAACATCATAACCCTGCCGCACGACTGGCTTCTGCAAGCCGACTTCAACATGCACACTCATGGCTATACAGGCTCGAATATCAAGATAGAGACCACCAACGCGATGCTCTCGCTCAGCATCAGCAAGGACCTCTTCAAGCGGCGCCTGAACATCAAACTCTCGGGCAACGACCTTTTCAATCAGGGCAAGAGTTGCGGCACGTTCTACTTCGACCGCATGGTATTCCGCAAGACCGAGGACAACGACTCGCGCTTCGTCTCTCTCTCCCTGCGCTACCGCTTCAACGCCACGCCGTCGAAGTATCGCGGTACTGGTGCCGGAAACGCCGAGAAAGACCGACTCTAAACAAATGACGTTGAATAATTCATTCGACCCTTCCCTTGCCTCGGCATAGCCAAACAAGTTTGGGCTCTGCTCTCGGCTTCACGAAGCGTTCCGCAGCAACACTCCTTTTTACCTGCTTCATCAACAAAATAAAATGGAAAAGAGTTGCTCGGAACGCCATTTTTTATATGTCCCTACATCAGGCACGGATTTCACGGATTAACACGGAACAATTGATAATACTGTTGATGATAATGAAATCCGCGTTAATCCGTGAAATCCGTGCCTATAACAAATACTCCATTCAAGGGCCGGGAACAGTCTTCTTTACCTAACATACTGCATCTCGCATAAAAAAGAAACGATTTTCTTTTGTTCTGCAATCGATTATTCGTATCTTTGTCCCAAAGTTAACACAAACAATACAAATATGAAAAATGTAAGACTTGGGACACTTGCTGTTGTCCTTCTCATTAGTGGCGCAACACTTCTCTATGGATGTGCCTCCAGCAAACATCTAACACCCGACACCCGTTTCGTAATGCTCGCCGAGGCTGTGCCCGACGCTATTCTTGAGATACGCTATTACTCGACATACAACTTCGTGGGGACTCGCATTGACGGCTACGAACAGCCCACGGCGATGCTCACCAAGGAGGCGGCACAGGCTCTAAGGGCGGTCAGCGACGACGTGAAGAACATGGGCTACAGGCTGAAAATATATGACGCCTACCGTCCGCAGAAGGCCGTTGACCACTTTGTGCGTTGGGCGGCAGACACGGGCGACACCATGATGAAGACGTCCTTCTATCCCGACCTGGACAAGAGCGTGCTCTTCGAGCAAGAGTATATCATGGAGAAGAGCGGACACACAAGGGGCTCAACGGTTGACCTGACGCTCTTCGATATGGCCACTGAGAAGGAACTCGACATGGGCGGCACGTTCGACTGGTTCGGTCCTGAGAGTCATCCCGACTTCTGCGGCAATCCCGAGACAGGCGAATATACGGGCGACAACCACAAGAGTCCTGTAGGGAGGAAAATAACCGAGAGGCAATTCAAGAACCGCATGATACTTCGCCAGGCGATGATGCGTCACGGCTTCAAGCCCCTGGATAGCGAATGGTGGCACTTCACACTTCGCAATGAGCCATACCCCGACACCTATTTCACATTCCCCGTAAGAGAACGTTGAACTTTGAACTTTGAACTTTGAACTTTGCGCTCGACCCGAAGGGGCGCTTTCATAAAGCGGAGCGACTGAAAGAACTTTGAACTTTGCGCTCGGCTTTGCCGCTTTCACAAACGCAATTATATACTATTTGACCCCATCGCTAATGACTCCCCGCCCCTGTAGGGGAGGGGATAGGGGTGGGGTCAGTGTCTTTTCCATGCACAATATCTTCCATATCCGTCTATCTCCTTCCTTTTTTATATTACTGACCCCACCCCCAAACCCCTCCCCTACAGGGGCGGGGAGACATCGCGTGCGTCATCTTTCAGAACACTATCCCATATAGAGGGTCTAATTGTATATAGTTCCCTTCACAAAAGGCGTCAGCCGACTGAAAGAACATTGCGCTTTGCGGGCTAACACGGAGGTTAGCCCCTACATTGCGTTAGCCCTACCATTGTTTATTCATTTTATTTAATTGTATTGGGAAACCCTCGTGTTAGCCTGATATATGTATGTTCATTTATGATAATCGTAGGGGCTAACCTCCGTGTTAGCCCGCATTGTATATTCATTTATAAAAATGGTATAACCTCCATGTTAGCCCGCAAAACCGAGCGCGATTCTCTTTCATTTCAATTCTCGCATTGCAAATATAAGCGGCGGAGCCGGGCGGTGAAAGCGGAAAAATACAAATAAATTTGGTTTTTCGCTCACTTAGTGTTACCTTTGCCATAAATTTAGAAACTTAAAATCTTAATAGTATGAACTTGAAGTTCCGTTTGTCTTTGATGAATTTCCTCGAGTTTGCCGTCTGGGGAGCATATCTCACATGCATGGGCAATTATTTGGGCACGGCAGGACTTGGCGCGCAAATCTCGTGGTTTTATGCTTTGCAGGGCATTGTGTCTATCTTCATGCCCACGCTGATGGGTATTGTTGCCGACAAGTATATCCAGCCGCAACGATTGCTGGGCATCTGTCATCTGATAGCGGGTGCGGCGATGTTGTGCTGCTGGTATATGGGGCTCTCGGCAGGCTTCGGCAACGAGTTGCCTAACAAGGGATTGTTCATTGGCATGTACACGCTGAGCGTTGCTTTCTATATGCCTACGCTGGCACTATCGAACACCACGGCGTTCACGATATTGAAGAACAATGGTCTGGACACCGTTAAGGACTTCCCTCCGATAAGGGTTCTCGGCACGGTGGGCTTCATCATCACGATGTGGTTTGTCAACTGCGCCGTGTGGGACGATGGCGGTTTCGGCTTCACGCTGGGCGAGAATGCGCATAAGTTCCAATATACATATATGCAGTTCTTCGTTTCGGGCGTGCTGAGCATTGTGCTGTTCCTGTATTGCCTGACGTTGCCCGAGTGCAAGTTGGAGAAGAAGCCAGCGCAGTCGCTCTCCGAGTCGCTTGGTCTTAATGCCTTCCGTCTGTTCAAGACCAAGAAGATGGCGTTGTTCTTCATCTTCTCTGCCTTGCTGGGTATGTCGTTGCAGGTTACCAACGGCTATGCGGGTCCGTTCATCACGAGTTTCAAGGGTAGCGCCGACGCACTCATATCGCAGTCGTTTGCCGCCAACAACGCTACGCTGCTCACCTCTATATCACAGGTCAGCGAGGCTCTTTGCATCCTGATGATTCCGTTCTTCCTGAAGCGTTACGGCATCAAGGTGGTGATGCTCATCGCGATGTTTGCGTGGGTATTGAGGTTCGGGTTCTTCGGCATCGGCAACCCCGCAATGCCTGGCGTGATACTCTTTATCCTCTCGTGCATCGTCTATGGCGTTGCCTTCGACTTCTTCAATGTGTCGGGCGCGATGTTTGTCGATCAGGAGTGCGACCCTTCGGTGAAGGCTTCGGCGCAGGGATTGTTCATGCTGATGACCAACGGTCTGGGTGCAACGATAGGAACGCTGGCGGCTGGCGAGATAGTAAATCACTTCTGCACTTGGGAGAACGGCTTCCTCGTGGGCGACTGGCAGTCGTGCTGGTTCATCTTTGCCACTTACGCGCTCATAGTTGCTGTTTCGTTCGCGCTCATATTCCATCCGGATAAGAAGAAACATTGAACATTGAACTTTGAACATTGAACTTTGAACATTGAACATTGAACTTTGAACTTTGAACATTGAACTTTGAACATTGAACTTTGCGCTCGACCCGAAGGGGCGCTTTCATAAAGCGGAGCGACTGAAAGAACTTTGAACTTTGAACATTGAACTTTGAACTTTGAACTTTGAACTTTGAGCCCATAGATATTTCCCCGCCCCTGTAGGGGAGGGGATAGGGGTGGGGTCAGTGATATAGATGAATGATATAAAAGAATATGGTGGAAGTTGTGTGGGTATAAAGACACTGACCCCACCCCTCGCCCCTCCCCTACAGGGGCGGGGAGTCAGCGGCAATTAGTAAATAAAAATATTTGAACATTGAACATTATAAACAAGATAAGGCTTCATTTCGTTAGTGTGTCGGAGATAGTGGGTACTGACGACCTCGCTCTAATGATACTCTGCGACGAACAGCACGAGCGCCAGATATCCATAGTGTGCAGCCGTGCCGTAGCGGTGGAGTTGGACATGCGTGTGCGTAAAATGCCCATCAGGGAGCGCATGCTGCCCGAGGTGCTGACGAGGATTATCGCCGAGCAGACAGACCTGAGGTATTATATCCTGATAAATAGCATTTCCGACGGTCAGTATGACTCGATGGTGGTTAATGCCGACACCTTTGAGATGACGCCCATCCGTGTGTCCGACGCTGTGCTGCTCTCGCTTGCCGGCAACATCCCCATATTTATTGACGAAAGGCTGATGATGAAGCAGTCGGTGCCTTATCTGAAACCTTCGGAGAATATGCGCATTGCTCTCCCTATGAACACGATGAGCATGGATATGCTGGACAAGGCGATAGAACGCGCCATCAGCGAGGAGAACTATGAGCAGGCGTCGTTGCTCACCGAAGAGAAGAAACGCCGCACGGGGAAAGCGGATAAATGATAGTGTGACAGATGAAAGAGGCAAGATATTTCTATGTTCCCGATGCGGGAGCGGTTAACGAACTGCCCGAGGAAGAGGCGATGCACGCCACAAGGGTGTTGCGCCTGAAGAATGGCGACGAGATGTACCTCATGGACGGTGCTGGAACGTTCTATCGGGCGCAAGTGACGCTTGCCGCCAACAAACGATGTCTGTATGAGATAATGGAGACTATGCCCCAGCAACCTGTGTGGAGAGGGCATATACATATTGCCGTAGCCCCCACCAAGATGATGGAGAGGGTAGAGTGGTTCGTAGAGAAAGCAACAGAGGTGGGCACCGACGAGTTCAGTTTCCTGAGTTGTCAGTTCTCTGAGCGCAAGGTGCTGCGCATCGACCGTATTGAGAAGATTGTGGTGTCCGCCATGAAGCAGAGCAGGAAAGCATGGAAGCCTGTCGTCAACGAGATGGAGTCGTTCAAGGACTTCGTGTCGCGTCCGCTGGCGGGCAAGAAGTATATAGCCCACTGCTATGAGGAGATAGAGCGCAAGGACTTGTTCTTGGAGTTGCAACAGCCGTATGCTGAAGGCGATGATGCCGATGTGACGGTGATGATTGGTCCCGAGGGCGACTTCTCTATCGATGAGGTGCGGCTGGCAATGGAGCACGGCTTCGTGCCTGTGTCGCTTGGTCCGTGTCGTCTGCGCACCGAGACCGCCGCTCTCTCTGCCGCGATGATGGCTCACCTGTCGAGAAGAACTTTGAACTTTGAACATTGCGCTCGACCCGAAGGGGCGCTTTCATAAAGCGGAGCGACTGAAAGAACTTTGAACATTGAACTTTGAACATTGCGCTCGGCTTTGCCGCTTTCACAAAAGGCGTCAGCCGACTGAAAGAACTTTGAACATTGCGCCCATAGATATTTCCCCGCCCCTGTAGGGGAGGGGATAGGGGTGGGGTCAGTGATATTGATGAATGATATAAAAGAATATGGTGGAGGTTGCGTGGGTGTAAAGACACTGACCCCACCCCTGCCCCTCCCCTACAGGGGCGGGGAGTCGTCGGCAAGGAGATAAAAAATACATTAAACATTAAACTTTGAACTTTTGAAATACGTTTTTCAATCATTATATATATGTAGTTTGTTGCTACTGATGTCATGTACCGGTAGCGACTATGTGAATGTTGTGCCTCGCGAGAGTGTGGCGATGGCGGCTATTGACTTTGAGAGTTTGGGAGTTCAGGACTTAGAGCGCATACTTCTCGTAGGGACTGACTCACCGACTAGTTCTGGCGTTGACATGTCTTCCAAGATGTACGCATTCGAGACTCCCGACGGCACATTGGGAATGGTGGCAAAGGTCGATGATGGCGATGCCGTTACGGACATGTTCGTGAAGTTGGCTGGTGAGGGCAAATGCTCGAAGCCCGAGGAACGGCGAGGGGCACGCTTCGTAATGATAAAAGACTCATGGCTTGCCGGATATACAGACGACGCGATGGTGGTAATCGGTCCCGTGTCGTTAATGGAACGCACCGCCACTGAGCAGAAGATGCTGAAGATGTTTGCGCAAGACGAGAATCACGGAGCAAAGAACTCGCGCTTATTCCAGACGCTCGACACTCTTGACGCACCAATATCGCTTGTAGCGCAGGCGTCTGCTTTGCCCGAACAGGCCGTGTTGCCCTTCACCATAGGTGCGCCGAAAGAGGCTGATGCATCGCAGATAGTGCTCGCGGCAAAGATAAGCAAGGAGGACGAGACGATGACCATAAGGGGCAGAACATTCTCATACAACGAGGGCATAGACAAGAAACTGAAGGAGAACGACAAGGTGTTCCGTCCTGTTACCGACGATATGCTGGGCAGACTTTCGCCCCGTAGCATGGGATTCCTCTTCATGAATGTCAACGGCGAGGACTTCCTTAAAGTGTTGCAACAGAACCGGGGATTCCAGGCGTTGCTCGCAGGTGCCAACATGGCGATAGATATGGACAACATATTGCGTAGCGTGGATGGCAACATCGTGTTCTCTCTATCAAACATGAACGGCGATTTCGACCTCATGGCACGTCTTGCGAAGAGAGACTTCCTGAAGGATGTGGGCTATTGGAAGACTTCGTGTCCTGCTGGCTCATCCATCTCTGACGCAGGTAAAGATGCTTATCTTTACAAGAGCGGCGACATGAGGTGTTCGTTTGGCGTGACCGCCGACAATCTCTTCTTCTCGTCGCTTAGGCACGGAGAAGTGAAGGCAGAGGTGGATGCTGCTCTGAATCTGCCCAACGACATCGCTTCGAGGATAAAAGGCTCGCGTCTGGCGATGCTTGTGGATATTGATAAGATAGACAACAAGACCGTTGCGGAAATCATAAAGCCTTTGCTGGGCGGCACAAACAAGATACTATATATAAAAGAATAATAGGAAACTGTGGACAAGATATATTTCAAGAACGTTCTGCCCCATGTGTTTGCCAACAACGGTGACATAGGGAGCGAAGTGTGGCAACAAGATGTGGAGTTCACGAAGGGCAACACCTATCTTGTAGAGGCGGATAGCGGCAAGGGCAAAAGCACCTTCTGCAGTTATGTCATAGGCTATCGTCACGACTACACGGGGCAGATAATGTTCGACGACAAGGACATCAAGGCAATGCGAGTGGCCGACTGGACGAGGGTGAGGAAGCAGAACATAAGTTACCTGTTTCAGGAACTGCGTCTCTTTCCCGAACTTACCGCATTCGAGAACGTTGAGATAAAGAACCGCCTGACGGGTTTCAAAACCAGAGAAGAGATAGAGTCGATGTTCGAGAGGCTCGGCATCAATGACAAACTGAACGTGAAGGCTGGACTGATGTCGTTCGGACAACAGCAACGTGTGGCTATGATAAGAGCCCTTGTTCAGCCCTTCGACTTCATCTTGGCGGACGAGCCTATCAGCCACCTCGACGACCACAACTCGCAAACGATGGGCGAGATGATGATGGAGGAGGCCAGGAGACAGGGCGCAGGTGTGATAGTGACCAGCATCGGAAAGCATATCGATATGCGATACGATAAGGTGCTGAGGTTATAGTCGTTTGGGCGTTTGGGCGTTTGGTCGTTTGGTCGTTTGGAATTTAGGAGTTTTTAGAGTTAATGAGTTAAGAAGTTAAGGAATCATGAATTTAGTTTGGAAACTACTTCGTCAACATATTAGTGTGCCACAACTGGCAGGCTTCTTCTTTGCCAACCTCTTCGGCATGTTCATAGTGCTGATGGGTTACCAGTTCTATCGTGACGTGGTGCCCGTGTTCACCGCTAAGGACACTTTCATGAAGGCCGATTTCATGGTGATAAGCAAGAAGATAGGCACGGCAACAACACTCTCGGGACAATCGAACACATTCAATGGCGCGGAGATAGACGACCTTTCGGCGCAGCCATTCGTTAAGAGTGTGGGCTCGTTCACACCTGCCGACTTCCGTGTTAGTGCCTCGATGGCTGTATCGGGGCAGAAACTGATGTCGTCGGAGATATTCCTTGAGAGTGTGCCCGATGCGTTTATAGACATCCCCGTGAGCGACTGGAGTTATAAGCAAGACTCGAAGGAAGTGCCCATAATACTGCCGCGCTCATATATAAATATGTATAACTTCGGGTTTGCGCAAAGCCGTAAGTTGCCAAAGATAAGCGAGGGACTGGCAAGCATGATTGACGTGAGGCTCTATGTTCACGGCAACGACAAGTCGGAAGAATTTCAGGGTAAGGTGATAGGGTTCACGAACAAACTGAACACGATACTTGTTCCGCAGGCTTTCATCGACATGGGCAACGCTAAGTACTCATCATCAAAAGAGCAGGCACCCACACGGCTGATTCTCGATGTAGCCAATCCCACCGACCCAAACATTTCCTCATATCTTGAAAGTCATGGGTATGAACTGGAGAAGGGCGACCTCAACGCGGAGAAGACGGCATCGTTCCTGCGTCTGCTCGTCACGATAGTGATGGCGATAGGACTGCTGATAAGCATCCTGAGTTTCTATATACTGATGCTGAGCATTTATCTCCTCGTGCAGAAGAATGCCTCGAAACTGGAGAACCTTCTCCTTATAGGATATAGTCCTGCCAAGGTTGCCAAGCCGTATCAGTTGCTTACAATTATTCTGAACGTGGCGGTTCTCATCATAGCGATAGTCTTGCTCATCGTGGCGAGAGGCTATTACATAGACACCGTCTATTCCTTGTTCCCGCAACTGCCGGACTCCAGCGTGGTTCCTACGCTGATAGTGGGTTGCGTGCTGTTGCTGGCGGTGACATTGATAAACATATTCGTCATTCGAAGGAAGATACAAAGAATATGGAACCGCAAGGATCTGGAGACTTAAAACAACATTAAACGTTACACTCCTAAACTCCTAAACTAATAAACTAAAAAACTCCTAAACTAATAAACTAAAAAACTCCTAAACTAATAAACTAAAAAACTCCTAAACTAATAAACTAAAAAACTCCTAAACTCCTAAACTAAAAACTTACATATTATGAAACTAACGAAAGAACAACTCGAAGAGAAAATCGTTCCTAACTTCAAAGGTGGTGATGGACGATACATCATGAGGGCGTTTGACGACAACGACAACAAACTGATGTTTGGAAAACTTGAGCCAGGATGCTCCATCGGTTATCATACGCACGAACAGAACTCAGAGACGATGTATATCCTCTCTGGCATTGCTACTTACGTTCTTGCGGATGGAGTGGAAGAAACCGTTCTTCCCGGCGAGGTTCACTATTGTGCCAAGGGTGCAAGCCACTCTTTGCAAAATAGAGGCACGGAAGACCTCACCTTCTTTGCCGTTGTAGGCGAGCATCATGAATGATGATATAGGAGTTAAGGAGTAAAGGAGTTAG
>DGTS01000001.1:2009-26801 GCA_002394385.1 Prevotella sp. UBA4330 | reverse complement strand
CTCCTTTACTCCTTAACTCCTTATAAAAAAATTAGATTTTCTTCTTCAGTTCTGCTATCGAGAGTTTTAGCGAAGCAATCTTCTCCTCCGAGTCGCTTTGCTTCTTACGCTCGAGTGCCACAACGGCTTCTGGTGCGTGAGCAACGAACTTCTCGTTAGAGAGTTTCTTCATGACGCCTGCAAGGAAGCCCTCGAGATGCTTCAACTGTGCTTCCTGCTTCTCAATCTCGGCGGCAACATCAATCATGTCGCCCAGAGGAACGGCATATTCGTGAGTGCCTACCATGAATTGCGATGCGTCGGCCTGCTTCTCGGCAACGGTCTCAATGCCTTTCAGGTTTGCCATCTTCACTACAACGGGAGCATAGGCGGCAAAGGCATCTTCGCCAACTGCCTGCAATTGCATCTGCTCCTTGTTGGGGATGTTCTTCTGGTTGCGAACGGTGCGCACGCCCGAAACAATCTGCTTAACCTTCTCTATATCAGCCACAATGCTCTTGTCGGCATCGGTTGCGGCTCCTATCTTGAGCATCTCGCGCATTATGCTGTCGCCATCCTTGTGGTCGTAGATGTGCTGCCACAGTTCTTCCGTTATGAACGGCATGAACGGATGGAGCATCTTCAGCAGGGCATCGAAGAACCCGAGTGTTGCCTCGTATGTCTTCTTGTCTATCGGCTGCTGGTATGCTGGCTTGACCATCTCAAGGTACCAGCTGGAGAACTCGTCCCAGAAGAGGCGGTAAACAGTCATCAGAGCCTCAGAGATGCGGTACTTAGAGAACTGGTCGTTCAGTTCTTCGTTGGTGGTGCGCAGCATTGCCTCGAACCACTCTACGGCTATCTTGTTTGCCTCAGGCTGCTCGATGTCGGCTGTTTCCCAGCCTTTCACGAGTCGGAAAGCATTCCATATCTTGTTGTTGAAGTTGCGTCCCTGCTCGCAAAGAGCCTCGTCGAAAAGGATGTCGTTGCCTGCCGGAGCCGAAAGCATCATGCCCATGCGAACGCCATCGGCGCCATATTTGTCTATCAGTTCTATGGGGTCGGGCGAGTTGCCGAGGCTCTTCGACATCTTGCGGCCAAGTTTGTCGCGCACGATGCCTGTGAAGTAAACGTTCTTGAACGGGAACTTGCCCATGTATTCCTCGCCTGCCATAATCATACGTGCCACCCAGAAGAAGATGATGTCGGGACCTGTAACGAGGTCGCTTGTGGGATAGTAGTACTTTATCTCTTCGTTGTCGGGGTTGTTGATGCCGTCGAAGAGTGATATAGGCCACAGCCACGAACTGAACCATGTGTCCAGCGCGTCCTCGTCTTGTCGCAGGTCAGAGAGTTGAAGGTTGTCGTTGCCACTCTCCTTGCGTGCCAGTTCGAGTGCCTTTTCTGGTGTCTCAGCCACCACGAAGTGCTCCTCGCCGGCCTCTTCTGTGCCATAGTAGTAAGCAGGAATGCGGTGTCCCCACCACAGTTGTCTTGAGATGCACCAGTCTTGAATGTTCTCCAGCCAGTTCTTATATGTGTTTACATACTTGGTGGGGTAGAAGTGCATCTCTCCGTTGAGCACTGGTGGCAGCGCGATGTCGGCAAAGTGCTGCATGCGCAAGAACCACTGAAGCGACAGGCGCGGCTCGATGGCGGTGTCGGGGTTGCGCTCCGAATAGCCCACCTTGTTGGTGTAGTCTTCCACGCACTCCATGAGACCAGCCTCCTGCAGGTCTTTTGCTATCTGCTTGCGGCAGTCGAAGCGGTCCATTCCCACGTATAGCGGCGACTGCTCCGATATGGTGCCGTCGGCATTGAAGATGTCTATTGTCTCCAGATTGTGCGTCTTGCCCAGCATGTAGTCGTTGGTGTCGTGCGCAGGAGTAACCTTCAAGCATCCCGTACCGAACTCGATGTCAACATATCTGTCCTCGATGACGGGAATCACTCTGCCCACGAGCGGCACGATGACCTTCTTTCCCTTGAGCCACTGGTTCTTGGGGTCTTTGGGGTTGATGCACATCGCGGTGTCGCCCATGATGGTCTCGGGACGTGTGGTGGCAACAACGGCATAATAGCCTTTCTCGTCTTTATGAACCACGTTGCCCTCTGCGCTCTCAGCCTTCTTGGCATCCTCCTCGCTAATCTCGGCAACATAGTACTTCAGGTGGTAGAGTTTCGACTGCTCCTCCTTGTAGAGCACTTCCTCGTTACTGAGTGCTGTGAGTGCCTTCGGGTCCCAGTTCACCATTCGCAGGCCGCGATAGATGAGTCCTTTGTTATAGAGGTCAACAAACACCTTTATCACGCTCTCCGAGCGCTTCTCATCCATAGTGAACGCGGTGCGGTCCCAATCGCATGAAGCACCCAGCCGGCGGAGTTGCTTGAGGATAATTCCGCCGTGCTCGTTAGTCCAGTCCCATGCGTGACGCAGAAACTCGTCGCGCGTCAGGTCGTGCTTCTTGATGCCCTGCTCGGCAAGACGCTTCACCACCTTTGCCTCGGTAGCGATAGAGGCGTGGTCAGTTCCGGGCACCCAGCATGCGTTCTTTCCCTCCATGCGGGCACGTCTCACGAGTATGTCCTGTATGGTGTTGTTCAGCATGTGGCCCATGTGCAGCACGCCGGTGACGTTTGGTGGCGGGATGACTATCGTGTATGGCTCGCGTCCATCGGGTTTTGAACTGAACAGCCTGTTGTCAAGCCAGTACTGATACCATTTCGATTCCACCTCCTGTGGATTGTACTTCGTTGCTAATTCCATTGTTATATCGTTTTTACTTCTTTTCTTCCAAATTATAAAAAACGGTGCAAAGGTACTAAAAAACATGCGCAACGCAAAAGAAAAGCATAACTTTCTAATAAATAACAGAAGTTTCGCATACTCAACTTCATTGGAGTTATGGAGTTAAGGGGTTATGGAGTTAAGACAACGCCTTACTTTCCAATAATTCCTAATGGAAAAGGAGAAAATAACTAATGTCATAACTCCTTCAACTTGCGAAAGTTGAATAAACAATGATATGCCCTTGTGCTCTCACTTGTGTCTTTTGGCAGAGTGATTAGGCCCTAATCACTCTCTCACTTGTGCTTCCTGACACTCTCACTTATATATATCTGAGGTGTTCAGGAGATATACCTGAGGTGGTCAGGAATGCTTCCTGACACTCTCACTTATGCTTCCTTACAACGCTGGAAACATGCTTTGACGATGCTGATGATGAAAAATTGCGTCCGAAGTTGCGCTATATCAGAATTATTTGTTACTTTTGCATCAAATTAAACATAATCATGCATACAAGAGAAGAAAAACTCGAGGCGTTCGGAAGACTGCTCGATGTGCTCGACAGGCTGAGGGTGGAGTGCCCTTGGGACCGCAAGCAGACAAACGAAAGCCTGCGACCTAACACTATAGAAGAGACCTTTGAACTCTGCGACGCCTTGCTGAAGAACGACACAAAGAACATCTGCAAGGAACTCGGCGACGTGATTATGCACGTCATCTTCTATGCTCTGATAGGGCAGGAGCAGGGGAAATTCGACATCGCCGACGTGTGCAACAAAGAGGCGGACAAACTGATTTTCCGACATCCGCATGTCTATGGCGAGGCTGAGTCGCTGAAACACTCGCCGCTGATACATGCCGACAAGGGCAAGGAACTAAGTTCTGGACAGGTGCTCGAGAACTGGGAGCAGATAAAGTTGCGCGAGAAGGACGGCAACAAGAGCGTTCTCTCGGGAGTGCCCGATGCTCTGCCGTCGCTCATCAAGGCATATCGCATACAGGACAAGGCACGCAACGTGGGCTTCGACTGGGAAGACAAGCAGGACGTGTGGGCAAAGGTGCGCGAGGAACTCGGCGAACTGGAGGCCGAACTGAAGCGCGAAGACAAGGAGAAATCTACCCGCGAACTGGGCGACTTCTTGTTCTCCGTGATTAACGCAGCACGTCTTTACCATCTCAATCCTGACAACGCGCTGGAGCATACCAACCAGAAATTCATCCGACGGTTCAACTATATAGAAGAACATTCAATCAAAGCAGGTAAACCACTGACGGAGATGACGTTGGAAGAAATGGATAAACTATGGAATGAAGCAAAACAACAAGAAAATCAATAACTATGAGAAAACTTATATTTATATGCCTTTCGGCTTTGCTGGTGATGATGGTTGCCAGTTGTGACGAGACTAAGACAAAGAACGTTCTGGGCAACGGCGACTCTCTCTTGATAGACAGCACAGCCGAGCAAGACAGTTCTCTGTATGGCAGATGTGGCGACGGCTGCGCCATGAACACCCTGCAACTGATAACAGACAAGGGCGACACGCTGGAGTTGAACTACGACCCTGATGCCGAAACATCGCCGGTTCAGGGCGGAATTGCCGTTGGCGACCGCGTTGCCGTGCAATTGGGTAAGGACGCATACGGCACAACGATTGCTTCAAGTGTGATAAACCTCACAACTCTTCTTGGCAAGTGGCAGAGCCTGGACCGCAAGTTCGAGATAAAAGAGGGTGGAGTGGTTGAGACTGTTGTCAACGAGCAGAAGCCATACACGTCGTGGAAAATCGTAAACGGCAAACTGGTGCTCAGCACAGACACGTTCAGCATTTACGAACTGGGTGCCGACTCGCTCTATCTGGAGAACAGCGTGGGCATATTTGCCTATAAGAGAGTGAAGTAAATGACACCCTTCAAGTTGTATATCCTTGGGTGTGGCAGCGCTCTGCCTACCCTTCGTCACTATGCTACGTCGCAAATCGTGGAGTTGCGGGGCAAGCAGTTCATGATTGATTGTGGCGAAGGCACGCAGATGCAGTTGCGCCGTTCGAGGATAAACTTCAATAAGATACAAGCCGTTTTCATATCTCACATTCACGGAGACCACTGCTTCGGGCTCATCGGAATGATAAGCACGTTCGGGCTGCAAGGGCGAACGGCACCCCTGCACGTCTATTCGCCTGGTGAACTCGAGCAGATGCTGATGGCTCAGGTGAGCCTTTTCTGCCCGCATCTCGGTTTCGAGGTGGCGTTCCATGCGGTAAACCCACAGGAGCAGGAAGTGGTCTTCGAGGACAACAGTCTTACCGTTGAGACCATCCCCCTTGAGCATCGCATGCCTTGTTGCGGCTATCTATTCCGTGAAAAACCCACGCTTCCGCACATTCGTCGCGACATGATTGACTATCTGGAGATACCGCTAAGCCAGATAAACAACATCAAAATGGGTGCCGACTGGACACGGGAAGATGGCACGGTGGTACCTAACTGTCAACTGGTTACGCCTCCCGACCCGCCTCGTTCTTATGCCTACTGCTCCGACACACGCTATATTCCGACACTACACGAGCGTTTGAAGAACGTCGATTTGCTGTATCATGAAAGCACATACGGCGAGGACAACCTGGGCAGGGCAGAGACCTACTGGCACAGTACGGCGCGTCAGGCGGCAATGGTAGCACGAGATGCGGGGGTGAAAAGGCTGCTCTTGGGGCACTACAGTTCGCGCTATCAAGACGAGAAAGTGCTGCTTGACGAGGCGCGGACAGTGTTCAAAGAGACCTATCTTACTGATGAAAATGATGTTTTTGACATTTAATTTTGCAAAAAGTTTGCAAGTTATCGAAAAAAATACTATATTTGCATCGATTAATCAAGATGACGCGCGTATGATAAGGAAAATATTACTTGTTTCAATGGCTATGATGATGTTCTTCGGAATGCCATCTATAAGTCGTGCAGAGACGGCAATAGAGATAATCGACAATGATTATCAGGCTGTTACAATCTCTGTGCAAGGGTCTGAGTTGCACGTTACTGGTGCAAACGGACAGACACTGCAGATTTACAATGTGGCTGGTGTGATGGTTAAAAGCATCAAGGTGGAAGGCAACGACCGCCACTATGATCTTAACCTCGGCAAAGGTTGCTACATCGTGAAGGTAGGAAAGACGGTAAGAAAGATTTCTATCAAGTAATACGGTAAAACTAAATTAAACTAAACGAGGGCTTTGTATAAACAGTTGGTCGCTCTCTTCATCGTGCTGATTGCCTTGCTTTCATGCACTGATGGAGGGAAAGAGGCATATCAAGACATCACGCTCGAGGCGCTTTCTGGCATGAAATCGTCTAAGTATGAGTTGAGTTCGGAGACCATACGAGGGCAGATAAAGCAGTTGATAAAGAGCGAAACGTCTTCATCGGCTGCTATTAAATATGTATGCGACTATTACAAGGCCGACAAACCGCTTGTTTGGATTGACCGTCACGGCATCGACTCGCGTGCCGACACGTTGCTCTCGTTCATTTCCAAGGTTGGGGAAATGGGCTTCAAGAAAGAACTGTTCCGCGTAGATCAGATAGAGGAAGACCTCGAAAAGATGAGAAACCTCAGTTTTGACGACGCTTCTGACAACGCCGGCAAGGTGCTCGCACGGCTGGAGTATAACCTCTCGCGTGCCTTCATGCGCTATTCTTCAGGTCAGAACTTCGGTTTCGTTAACCCTTCGTTGATACTCAACCGCGAGCCGGAGAACAATAGTGACACCGCACGGATGCTCTATAAGCATCAGTTCGACATCAAGATGGAGCACGCCACAGACTCTTTCTATAACAGGGCGCTACATATTGCGGGTAATGGTGACCTCGGCAAGTTCCTCAACGATATACAGCCAAAGCGCAAGTTGTACAAACAGTTGCAGGCTCGGCTCAATAGTGGGAAACTCTCCGAATCGGAGTGGTACACCACATTGTGCAATATGGAGCGTTGCCGATGGAACGAGAAGATGATAGAGGACAACTATAAGAAGTACATCTTCGTTAATATTCCTGCCTTCATGCTATGGGCTGTCGATGGCAAAGAGGTGCTTCCGATGCGCATTTGCTGTGGTGCGGTGAAGACTAAGACACCTCTGCTCACAAGCGAGATTGTGCGTATGGAACTCAATCCTAACTGGAATGTTCCGTTCTCGATAGCCAAAGGTATTGCGGGAAGCATTGGCTACATGAATCGCAACAACATGTTCATATACGATGTCAATAAAGGCAGGTTGCCGGCAAGCAGTGCTTCGCGAGAGCGAATATTGAGCGGCAAGCAGCGCATTGTGCAGAACGGAGGTCCGGGCAACTCGCTTGGCAGAATAGTGTTCAGGTTTCAGAACAACTTCTCTGTCTATTTGCACCACACTTCGTCGCCTTGGCATTTCCAGAGCACCAACCGCGCTGTCTCACATGGCTGCGTCAGGGTTGAGAAACCGTTCGAACTGGCTGTTTTCCTGCTGAAAGATAAAGACGAGGAACTGGCGAAGAAGATAAAATATTCTATGACTTATACTACTAAGAAGGACAGCGAGGGCAATCCAGTACCATCTTCTGTTGCCAAGGACAGCCTGGTGAAGGAGGTGAGCGTGGTGCCACATGTTCCTGTCTTCCTTTCTTATTATACACTCTATCCTGACAATAGCGGCAATCTGGTGTCTTATCCAGATGTTTATGGTTACGATAAGCGTATCATAGAACAACTGAAACCCTATGCCAAACGCAGATAAATCTTAACCATGAGCAAAGAAGACGCCATACTGATTTCACAACTTGCCGACCCAAACACCAGAAGGAACGCTTTTGCTGCTGTGGTGAGACAATATAGCGAACGCTTATATTGGCACATCAGGCGCATTGTCATCACTCACGACGATGCCGACGATGTGCTTCAGAACACGTTTATGAAGGCATGGGCTGCGCTCGACGACTTTCATGGAACGTCACAAATATCCACATGGTTGTACCGTATTGCCGTGAATGAGTCGCTCGACCATTTGCGACGCAACAAGAACAAGATAAGCGCCGATGCTGATATATCGGTTGCAAACAAACTAACTGCCGACGATTATTTCGATGGTGACTCTGCCGCCGCATTGCTTCAGGAGGCCATAGCCACACTGCCTGAAGTGCAACGCACGGTCTTCACGTTGAGGTATTATGATGAAATGAAATATAGCGACATGAGCAGCGTGCTCGGAACATCTGAAGGTGCGCTGAAAGCATCATATCATATCGCTGTTAAAAAAATATCTCAATATGTATTAAACCATCGTTCAGATATTTCGTCAAATGACTAAAAAACAAATAGATATGAATGAAGTAGATTTCCTGAAGACTACTTTTGGCAAGGAAAATCCGTTCAAAGTTCCCGAAGGATATTTCGAGAACATAGAGAAACGTGTGATGGACAGACTGCCAGAGGTGGAGACTTCAACGAAGACAGTAGCCAAAGAGATTCCTTTGTGGAAACGGTTGCGCCCCTATGTGGCTGCCGCCGCTTTCTTCGGAGTTATGGCTGGCGGATATCTTATATATCATAACAACAATGCAGAAACGCCTCTGCCTGTCAACAATGTCTCTGCTGTTACACATAGCGATGAATACAACATCGACAAAGCGGTAGATTATGTTATGATGGACAACGAGGATTTCTATGCATATCTTGCCGGAGAGTAATTAACTAAAGCGTAATATGAAACGACACCTTATTATATTATTCTTTCTATTAGTGTCTTCCATGACGATCAGCGCACAGCATCATCATGGCAGAAGAGGCTTTGACCCAGCGCGTTTCAAGGCTGATATGGAACAGTTCATCACAAAAGAGGCTTGTCTAACACCAAAAGAGGCTTCCGAATTTTTCCCTGTTTTCGATGAGATGCTGCGCAAGGAGAGGGCTTTGTTCGACCAGATGTCAACTATAAGTAGGGTTAAGCCTGCTACAGAAAAGGGCTGTGCCGATGCCGTTAAGAAACGTGACGAACTGGAAATACATATAAAAGAACTGCAGCAGCAGTATCATAACCGCTTCTTGAAGATTCTACCCGCTAGCAAGGTGTTTGATGTTATCAGGGCACAAAACCTTTTCCATCGACAAATGTTCAAGAACAGGATGGGAAGAGGAAGGTAACAGTATGTTATGAAGATTTTGAGAGAAAATGAAACGCATGTCGATTGTTAGTTCGGCATGCGTTTTTTAGTTATTCATTGTTCATGTGATTCCATCCTTGTGCTTTCAGTTCAAACTCCTGGTTGTCTCTGCTGACGAGCATCAAGCCAAGTTCTGGACGAGTGATGTGGCCTATCAGATGAACATCCTCCATGTCTTTTATCTTCTCGTGGTCGCCTATTGGCACGGTGAAGAGCAGTTCGTAGTCTTCTCCTCCGTTCAGGGCGCACGTCGTTACGTTCATGTTCAGTTCTTCAGCCATCACTGCTGTCTGATAGTCTATTGGTATGTTCTTCTCGAAGATGCGGCAACCCACGCCCGATTGTTTGCAGATGTGGTGAAGTTCTGACG
Source organism: Prevotella sp. UBA4330 (assembly GCA_002394385.1). GTDB lineage: Bacteria > Bacteroidota > Bacteroidia > Bacteroidales > Bacteroidaceae > Prevotella. The sequence continues at coordinate 17,475 of DGTS01000001.1, read as the reverse complement.
ACAGACCGTCGCTGATGTCCATCATCGAGGTGGGCCTGATGCCTGCTTCACGAAGTCTTTCTATGATGTCGCCACGTGCTTCTGCCTTGAGTTGGCGCTGCAGCAGATACTCCTTGCCGGCGAAGTCGGGCTGGAAGTCGTTGAGCGATGAGCGTTGAGCGCTGAGTGTAGCACGTTTTGCCTCGAATGTTCCGTCGGCTTTAGCCTCCTTGATTTTCTTGTTCAGTTCTTCCACCTGCTGGTAATATACGCTCTTCTCTCTCTCCAGGAGTTGCAATCCCATGTAAGCGGCTCCCAAGTCACCGCTGACGCATACGAGATCGGTGTCTTTTGCTCCGTTACGATATACTATATCTTCCTCACGGGCATCGCCGATGCATGTGATGCTAATGGCAAGACCTGTCAGGGATGAAGTGGTGTCGCCTCCCACAATGTCAACGTTCCACTTGTTGCAAGCAGCGCGCAATCCCTCGTAGAATGTCTCTATGTCTTCCACCGTGAATCGCTTGCTTACTGCCAGACTAACGAGAATCTGGCGAGGTGTGCCGTTCATGGCGAATATGTCGCTGATGTTGACCATTGCCGACTTGTATCCGAGGTTGCGGAGGTCGGTATATGTGAGGTCGAAATGCACGCCTTCCATCAGCATGTCTGTTGTTGTTAGCACTCGGGTATTGGGGTAGGAGAGCACAGCACAATCGTCGCCCACACTTTTCAGTGTGGACGACTGCTGTGGTTTGATGTCCTTTGTGAGACGTTCGATTAGTCCGAACTCTCCAATCTTTGATATATCCATATAAAAGGAGTAATGGAGTTAAGGAGTTTAGAAGTAAGTTGGTGAAGGAGATTAGAGCGTTATGACCGTTTAATCATCTCCCTCATAATCTCGGTCATGACGGGCTGTGCGGCATTGGCAGCCACCTGAACCTCCTCGTGCGATACTTCTACAGGATCGTCGAATCCTCCAAGGTCGGTGATGATGCTTATTCCGAAGGTCTTTATGCCGCAATGGTGTGCGACGATAACCTCTGGAACGGTGCTCATTCCTACTGCGTCTCCTCCGAAAAGATGATACATCCTGTATTCAGCGGGAGTCTCAAAGGTTGGACCCTGCACACCGATATATACTCCATGAACCACTCTGATGCCCTTTTCCTCGGCAATCTTGTCTGCCAGAGCAATCAGTTCGTGGTCGTAGGTCTCGTGCATGTCAGGGAAACGAGGTCCTGTGGGGAAGTTCTTTCCGTGCAGAGGATGCTCGGGGAAGAAGTTGATGTGGTCGTCGATAATCATAAGGTCGCCGATTTTGAACTTCGGGTTCATTCCTCCGGCGGCGTTGCTTACGAAGAGAGTCTTAATTCCTAACTCATACATCACGCGCACGGGGAATGTCACTTCCTTCATGTTGTATCCCTCATAGAAGTGGAATCGGCCTTGCATCGCCATGATATCCTTGCCTCCGAGTTTTCCGAAGATGAGTTTTCCGCTATGTCCCTCTACCGTAGAGACTGGCATGTTGGGAATTTCGCTGTATGGAAATTCGTACGTGTCAGTTATTTCTGAAGCTAATTGTCCTAGTCCCGTTCCCAGTACTATTGCTGTCTTTGGACTTGTGGTCATCCTTTGCTTTAGCCAGGATGCTGTTTCTTGAATTTTTTCGTACATAGTCTATGATTTTTTGGTTGAACATATCTTGTTGGTCTAACATGAACTGTACCTCTACTGGCAGGGCGAAGATGTTGTGTCTGACATCGTCGCTTAGTCCCTCCATTCCGAACAGTCGTGTAGCGTCCTTTTCCGTTGTGATGATTAGTTTGGGCTCTGGCATCTCGGCAAACTGCTCGTTCAGCCTTCTAATGTCTTTCTGTGTGAACTGATGATGGTCGCTGAATGTCATTGGCAGAATGTTATCTGTGTATGGCTTCAGGTCGAGAATCATCTGGTTGGGCGATGCTATGCCCGTGAGCAGGAGCACATTATGCTGCTTCGTCAGGCTGTCCAGTTTCATGTCGTCGCCACAATAGAGCGGTTTCAGATTGCCATATTTCAGGGTTGTGAAGTACAGGTTCTGATATGGTCTGAGGTTCATCGCCTTGATAAGCACGCGGAACTCCATCGGCTTCATGTCCGACGGGCATTTTGTTACGATAACTATGTCGGCTCTGCTTTTGCCCTCTTTTGGCTCGCGCAGTCTGCCCGCAGGCAGCAGTTTGTCGTATATTATCAGACGATGGTAGTCAACGAGCAGAATGTTTATTCCCGGCTTGACATATCGGTGTTGATAGGCATCGTCGAGAAGAATGACATCTGTGTCCTTTGCAACGTTGTTGTCGGTAAGTTTGTCTATGCCGTGACACCTGTCTTTATCCACCGCTACATAAATGTTGGGGAACTTCTTCTTTATCTGGAACGGCTCGTCGCCAATCTCACTCATCGGAGTGTCTTTCTTCGCCAGCACAAATCCCTTGCTCTTCCGCTTATATCCGCGGCTCAGAACAGCCACTTTTGTCTTGTCCTTGAGCAGTTTCACGAGATACTCCACGTGTGGAGTCTTGCCCGAACCGCCCACGGTGATGTTTCCGACGGAGATGACAGGGACGTCGAAACTGCGGCTCTTCAACATCCCGATGTCGAAGAGTTGATTCCTCAGTCTTACGCCTATGCCGTAGAGCCAACTAAACGGCAGCAGCCACTCGTTTATCTTTATAAAGTCGCCTTCCATCTCTGAGCGTCGTTAATATATAAATGAACGGGCGCACACGGGGTACGCCCCAAGAGTGTTATTACTTCACTTTCAGGTAGAACGGCAGTCTTGCCTGAATGGCGTTCTGCTGGTCCATTGTGCGAAGCAGCATGAACGGCTCATAGTATTCACCCAGCACGAGTCGTGCCTGTGCTTCTATGTAGTTGTTGTCGTTGAACTGTTTCATCAGTTGTGTCTCCCATCCCTCAGGCTCTGGGTATGCCACGCTGTGATATTTATCGAGTTTAGCCAGTTCGGCTGCCTTCTTGATGGCGTCGTCAAGTCCTCCGAGAGCGTCAACGAGTTTTATCTTCAAAGCGTCTTGTCCCAGCCATACATGTCCCTGGGCAATCTTCTCCACCTCTTCAACACTCATCTTGCGGCCCTCTGCCACGCGCGAGCGGAATAGTTCATAACCTCTTTGAATATACTTGTTAAGGTATGACATCTCCTCTTCGTTGAAAGGACGGCTCATGGAGCCAAATGTAGAGAACTTGTTGGTCTTTATCTCTTCGAACTTCACGCCCAGTTTCTCTGTCAGCAGTTGGCTCGCGTCTGGGAACATGCCGAAGATGCCGATGGAGCCAGTGAGTGTTGTGGGCTCGGCGTAAATGTAGTTACCGATGCAACTGATGTAATATCCACCTGAAGCAGCCATTCCTCCCATCGACACCACTACCGGCTTCTTTGCCTTGAGTTGCTTCATAGAGTGCCATATCTGCTCTGATGCGTATGCCGAGCCGCCTCCTGTGTTTATTCGGAGCACAACGGCCTTGACGTCATCGTCGTTCATCAGTTGTTCCAGGTCTTTGCACACTTTCTGCGCATCGATGGTGTGGCCTTGGCTCAGTGCACCGGTAGCGCCGTCAACCACATCGCCGTAAGCATAGTAAACGGCGATAGCCTCACCCTCGTTTCTGCTGCCTTTCACGTTGGCCATGTCGCTCAGGCTCACCTTGTTGATGTTGTCGTCCTTGCCAATCTTTAGCATTTCCTTCACCACATCCTTCACCTCGTCGGTATAAACCAGTTTGTCCACCATCTTATTCTTGACGAAGTTCTGCGGCTGGTCAAACATAACGAGGCTGTCGGCATACTGATTGAGTTGCTCAACGCTTATCTTTCTGCTTTCAGAAACACCCTTCACGACATTTTCCCAGATGCCGTTGATGTATGCAGTAATCTGCTCACGGTTAGGCTCACTTATCTGGTCGGCGGTGAACATCTCTGGAGCGCTCTTGTAGGAGCCTACTTTCGCCAACTGCACTTTTATGCCGAACTTGGCCAGGAGGTCTTTCAGCAGCATCTGTTGTGATGCAATTCCGTGCCATTCAATCGCACCCTGTGGGTTCATCAGCACTTTGTCTGCTACCGATGCGAGATAATACGTGCCCTGTGTGTATGTGTCTCCGTACGACACAATCCACTTTCCGCTCTTCTTGAAGTCGAGCAGAGCCTTGCGAATGGCCTGCAGGGAAGCGTAAGAGTCGGCAGAGAATGCGCCTGCCTCGATATATATACCTTTTATGTTGTCGTTTTCCTTTGCTTTTTTTATGGCGTTCAGCATGTCGTCGAGACCTGTCGATGATGTGTTTCCACCCATGAACGACGACATTATGTCTGTCTCCGAGCGCTCCTCGAGCGTGCCGCTGAGCGAGAGAACCATTACCGAATTGTCTGCGACTGGTGCTGTAGAACTGCCCGAGGCTATCATTCCCACGATACTCATCATTCCGAATGCTGCGATGATGATTGTGAATATTAGAAGGCCAACGATAGTGGCGGCAGTGTATTTAAGAAAGTCTTTCATGATTTAAATTGATAAATTATATGATTTCTAATTTGCAAAAGTAGGGATATTTTTTATAATAAGCAAATTTTAAGGTCATTTATTGCAATTATGTCACTTATTTTGGGTACTTTTGCAACATTATGAAAAGAGCGATAGTTATTGGCGCTTCGTCGGGCATTGGCAAGGATGTGGCCCGTCTGTTGCTTGCCGACGGTTGGCATCTCGGTGTGGCTGCGCGCCGCACGGACTTGCTCGAGCAGTTGAAAAGTGAGTTTCCTGAACGTGTGACGGTGGCTTGCATCGACGTCACTTCCGACGATGCGCCTCGGCGTTTGTTACAGTTGATAGACGAGTTGGGTGGAGTAGGGCTGTTCTTCTATTCCTCCGGCATCGGCAAGCAGAACATGATGCTCGACAAGGACGTGGAGATGCGAACGGTAGAGACCAACGTAAAGGGCTTCACCCAGATGATAGACACCATCTATAATTATATGTCTGAGCATCAAGGAGGGCAGATAGCGGCCATCACTTCCATCGCTTCCACCAAGGGACTTGGCGCCGCTCCCTCGTATAGTGCTACCAAGTCGTTTCAGGCACACTATATTGAGGCGCTTCAGCAGCAGGCAAACATGCGTAGCCTGAACATCCGTTTTACCGACATTCAGCCAGGTTTCGTAGATACGGCGCTGCTTGGCGACGGGCACAACTATCCTATGCTGTTGCGCTTGGAGGATGTGGCGCGCCAGATAGTGCGTGCTGTTTACCGGCAAAAGGGCAGGTGTGTCATAGACTGGCGCTATCGAATGCTCACTTTCTTTTGGCGTCTTATTCCCCGTTGGCTGTGGGTTAGGCTGAAGATAAGGACATCGTAAAAAAGCCCACCCAAGCCCTCCCGAAGAAAAAGCCCACCCAAGCCCTCCCAAAGGGAGGGATGTTGAATATCAGAAAGTGCAGGTGAGGTTGTCTGGAAGTATAAGTGAGGTTGTCAGGAAGCACAAGTGAGGAGGTCAGGAAGCACAAGTGAGGTTGTCAGGAAGCATAAGTGAGGAGGTCAGGAGGCACAAGTGAGGTGGTCAGGAGATACAAGTGGTAATTTTTTTATTGCGGGCTAACACGGAGGTTAGCCCCTACATGTTGCGCATAACCTAATAATTCATCGCATTTCATTGTAGGGGCGAACCTCCGTGTTCGCCCCAATAGGTTTCACATAATTTGTTGTTGCTTCGCATTGTAGGGGCGAACCTCCGTGTTCGCCCGTTATGATATGTCAGCAAAAAAGTGTTCTGGGGTGTCTCTTTGTTTATCCAAAGAGCAGCCGCAGGGCTTCCTCCACCTTGCGAACGGGGTGCAGGCGTATCTTAAAGTCGCGATGTGCCATTCCCTGCATGTTGTATTTGGGGAATATGATATCTGTGAATCCCAGTTTCTCTGCTTCCGCAATGCGTTGCTCTATGCGGTTGATGGGGCGCACCTCGCCGCTGAGTCCCACCTCGCCAGCCATACACCATCCGCTCTCTATCGGCGTATCGACGTTGGAGGAGAGCACGGCGGCAATCACAGAGAGGTCGGTGGCAAGGTCGGTAACACGCAGTCCGCCCGCGATGTTGAGGAAGACGTCTTTCTGAACGAGTTTAAATCCCACTCGTTTCTCAAGCACCGCCAACAGCATGTTGAGCCTTCGCTGGTCGAATCCTGTGGCAGAGCGTTGCGGAGTACCGTATGCTGCCGTCGATACAAGGGCTTGCGTCTCCACGAGGAAGGGCCGCACGCCCTCAATGGCCGAACTTATGGCGATGCCCGATAGCCCTTCGTGGTCTTGGGTGAGCAGCAGTTCCGATGGATTGTTCACCTGTCTCAGTCCGTTTTGTTGCATCTCGTAGATTCCGAGTTCGGAAGTGCTGCCGAAGCGGTTCTTTATTGAGCGCAGAATGCGGTACATGTAGTGTTGGTCGCCCTCGAACTGTATCACCGTGTCAACGATATGCTCCAGTATCTTTGGTCCTGCCAGCGTTCCCTCCTTGTTTATGTGTCCGATGAGTATCACCGGCACACCGCTCGACTTGGCAAAGCGCAACAGGGCGGCTGCACATTCGCGCACTTGGGTGATACTTCCCGGTGAAGAATCGACATCCTCTGTCGCTATGGTCTGTATGGAGTCGATAATCACCAGTTCTGGCTGCACGTCCTTGATGTGGTTGAATATGCTCTCGAGCGATGTCTCGGTCAGAATCAGCAGATTATCATTTATGGTGTTGGGTGATGGGTGTTGGGTGTTGGTCGTGTCCTGGGTGTTTCCGCTCAACGCTCCACGCTCCACATTCAATAATCTCTCAGCCCTCATCTTCAGTTGTTGAGCGCTTTCCTCACCGCTGACATAAAGCACACGTTTGTCTTCGAGGTTGAGTATAGTCTGCAGGGTGAGCGTGCTCTTGCCTATTCCGGGCTCTCCTCCCAGCAGCACAATGCTTCCCTGCACCAGACCTCCGCCCAGCACGCGGTTCAGTTCTTCGTCGTGCATGTCTATTCTCGGCACGTCCTTCGACGATATCTCGTGCAGGTGCAGGGGCTTGTTCTTCTCGCCTGTCCTGCCGCTTCGCACGTTCGATGCGGCCGAGCGTGCCGCCATCTGACCCGTATCGTTGCTTATCCTTATCTCCTTGAACGTGTTCCATTGTCCGCAGGAGGGGCATTTGCCAATCCATTTTGCCGACTCCTGGCCGCAATTCGAGCACACGTATGCTATCTTGTCTTTTGCCATATATTCAGTATGATGGGTGTTTGTTCTTTCTCCGCTTCGCTTTGAAAGCGCCCCTTCGGGTCGAGCGGATAGATGATGGATTATTAAAAACGCAACAAAATTACTAATATTTTTTCTTGTTACAAAATAATTCGTTACTTTTGCACCACTTAAAGCGGCTAATATCGCTAATAATTATAATGAGCGAAGGGTGACTCCGAAGACTTAGTGGATGAGGGGCTGCCCTTTTTTGACTTTTCACTATGAAGAAAATAGTTCTTGTGATGCTTTCTGTGGTGCTCCTTGCGGGGTGCGGACAGAGTTATGAGGAGGCGAAGGAGCAGTCGGCTCGCGAGCGCGCCATGCATCAAAGGAAAGACTCCTTGGCCCTGAAAGTGGGCGTGCTGCCCACCATCGACTGTCTTCCCATGTTTATAATTAAGGAACGTGCGTGGATAGACACTGCCAAGGCGGACGTGAGGTTTAGGGACATGGAGTCGCACATCGCGGCAGACGATGCTCTCAGAAGAGGCAAGATAGAAGGTTCGGTTACCGACATCGTAAGGGCAGAGCGTATGAAACGTCAAGGCTTGGCGCTCACCTATGTTGCCTCGACACCTCTCTCGTGGCAGTTCATCACCAACAAGAAGGCGCGTATCAAAGAACTCAAGCAACTGACAGACAAAATGATAGCCGTGAGCAGGTTCTCGGCAACGGCTATGTTGGCAGATATGGCGGTGGACAGTTCGCGGCTTAAGTCGGAAGTGGTGTTCCGCGTGCAGGTGAACAATCCGCAAATAAGACTGAAGATGCTTCTCAACAACGAGATGGATGCCGTGCTGCTGCCCGAGCCGCAAGCAACAGTTGCCCGTCTTGCAGGCAATCCTGTCATTATGGATGCAAAGAACAAAGACCTCAGAATGGGTGCAATAGTCTTCACTGACAAGGCAATGAACGACTCCCGTAGGCGGTCGCAGATAGACGCATTTGTCAAAGCGTACAACCAGGCATGCGACTCGATAAACCGCTATGGCATTGCGAGTTATGCGGGAATAATAAAGAAATACATGGATGTGGACGACAGGACTGTGCGGTCATTGCCGAAGGTGAAGTTTGAGCATGCTGCAAGACCTCGGGAGAAGGACATCACGAGGGCCAACAGTTGGCTGAGATAAACGTTCATGCACACGAAAATATAACAAGAAAGGAAGTGATGGAGCAAGACACCTTGTACAGGACATTGAAGGAGATTGCCAACGGACATGTGTATGTGGCAATATGCAACATGCGGGACTATGCGTCAAACCATAGCATAGGCATATGGCGCGACGAACTGGAGAGTCTCATCAGCGACTATGAACTGATGATGGACTATCTGGGAAGGGGCATCATCGACCCCGATCGCGAGAAGATACACATGAGAATAAGTACAAGGCTCGAGAGATGTGTGCGCAACATAATGCTCTACAACAAGACTTTGGCGTCACCCTTCTATCAAGAAGCAAAAAGGAAGGGCGGCGACATACCGCTCGAGATAGACCAACTGAAGGCTGAACTTGAGGGCTTCGTAAGCGAACAGGCCATGCTCGGACTGCTTTCTGACGAGGAACTAACGGCTAAGACAACCGAAATCTATGCCCGTCATGTCGGTCAGATGTCTGCTTTCTTCCATAGAATTATTGTGTCGCCACAATGGAACGAGAGCATGAGAGGCCAGATGACGGAACTCCTCACGTCGCCTACCATCGACTCTTTCGACGCACAACTGATGGTAAGCGCAATCACCATATCCACCTTGAACCATACTGACGAGCAGAAGATGCTGACACTTGCAGGCGTGTATCGTGATGCAACAGACATGAAGATACGCCAGCGAGCACTTGTGGGATGGGTATTCGCATCAGCAATGAGCGACAAGACTCACGATGAAATCACATCTTTGTGCGACGACGAGAGCGTTGCACGTGAGGTGGCAGACATGCAGAAGCAGGTGATGTTCTGCCTGAATGCCGACAAGGACAACCAGACAATACAGAAGGACATCATCCCCGAACTGATGAAAAACCAAAACCTGAACATCACAAGGTTTGGAATCACTGAGAAGGAGGACGACCCGATGGAGGATATCCTCAATCCCAATGCCGACGATGAGCGCATGGAGAAACTGGAAAGCACCATGAACCGCATGGAGAAGATGCAGAAAGAGGGCTCGGACATCTATTTCGGAGGCTTCTCGCAGATGAAACGGTTCACGTTCTTCAACGATATGGCCAACTGGTTCTGGCCTTTCTTCATTGAGCATCCGGGCGTTCAGGATGCGCTAAGCAAGATGGGAGAGGCTGGATTCTTGAAAAACATGCTGAATTACGGTCCCTTCTGCGAAAGCGATAAATACTCATTCCTGCTCACAATGAAGACTGTCATTGAACGCCTGCCGGCCAATGTGCGCGAGATGATGCAGAGTGGATATGAGATGGGACCCGTAGTGTCTGATGCCGACCGCAACTCGGGCGCTTACATACGCCGCATGTATCTGCAGGACATCTACCGATTCTACCGTCTTAATTTCCATAAGAACGAACTAAGAAGTCCCTTCACGGACGAGAGATTCTTCCTGTTTGTCACCAACAAGACATTCTGCGGCACCAAGGTTTGCCGCAAACTGCCCGAACTTGCGTGGTTTATGCACAAACGGCAGATGGCTAACTGCTTCTCTGCAATAGCCGAGAGAATCATCCGTTCGACGGAAGACGAGCAAGATATGGACTATGTTCACATTGCCTCTTTGTATTTCTTTGAGTATAAAAAGGATGCAGGAGCAGCCTATTCCGTATTGAAAAAGGCTTGGGACGAAGGCTTGCTCAACGACGATGTGGCTGGACTCAAGATGCTGGGGCGTGTGTCATTGGTGAAGAAAGACTATGAAATGGCTTGTAATTGCTACAAGCGACTGCAGGAGATGAATCCTGACAACAGCAACTACGCACTCAACTATTGCGTCACGTTGATGAAACTGGCCCGATATCACGAGGCATGCGATATTCTTTACCGCCTCGACTACGAGCATCCTTCAGCAAACACGACACGAGCATTGGCATGGGCGTTGATGGGTGAGGGTAAGAAAGAGCAGGCCGATGCTTTGTACCAGAAACTCCTGTTACAGGAAAACACTGCTCCTGAGGATTTCCTGAATGCTGCCTATTGCCAATGGCTTATGGGCAATGTGAGGAATGCCGTGCAGTATTTCTCCGACTACAAAGACTCTTTGGGAAAGAAACAACTGCCGTCCGACTGGCTCTCTAAGGAGTTCGAGAACGACATGCAGATGCTTGAAGCCAACGGGATAAAGCCTGTTGACATGATGCTGATGGCCGATATTGTGGAGAAGAACACTAAAGGAACGGACTCAGCAGATGGGCAAACCATCCTCTGAACTTCTGCCAGGGGGTGCGCCACTTGTCCCATGACTCCTCTGTTAGTTTGAATGAGTGCTTCTTGTCGCGCTCGAACATGTCGTTCAGTTCGCGAGTGGTGCAGGGGTCAACGATAACTGCGTTCTCCTCATAGTCGTTCCGCAGGCTCCTGGCGTCGAGGTTGGCGCTTCCAACGGTGCACACCTGTCCGTCAACCATAATTATCTTTGTGTGGTGGAATCCATTCTTGTAAATCCACACGTCGGCACCGCGCTTCATCAGTTTGTGCATGTTGCGGAAACTGCAGTCGGGTGTAAGTGGTATGTCGCTGTTGGCGGCAATCATCAGTTCCACCTTCACACCTCGTTTTATGGCATTCTTGAGCGCCTTGCTGATGCATGGTATCAGGGTGAAGTAAGGGTTGATGAGTTTTATGCTGTCCTGTGCATTGTCTATGGCACTTTTGTAGAACAGTCTGATAGCGGCAGGCGACCTTAGCGGCTCGCGGTTCACGATGCCCACCATCTTCTTTCCTGCCGTCGATGTAGTGTCGGGCTTCAGATTGCGGAAATATTCGGGCGTCTTCTGATGTTCGCCTCTGTAATAGTTGGCGCCGCTGATTTGCTCGCCGGTCACTTTTTTCCATATCCTTACGAATATCTCCTGCAAGTCGTTCACGGCGCTTCCTTCTATGCGGCAATGCATGTCGCGCCATTCGCCCACCACATCTGTCCCTTTAATGTAATAGTCGGCAACGTTCATTCCGCCTGTGTAGGCTATCTTGCCGTCGATAACCACTATCTTGCGGTGGTCGCGTCCGAAGATGTCATCGAGCCAGGGGAAGTCCAATGGCTTGAACTCGTATATCTGTATGCCTTGGGCACGCCTCTTTTCAAGATGTTTCTTCTTCAGCGGCTGGTTGTTGGAGGCGTTTCCGAAGCCGTCGAACAGGGCTCTCACCACCACGCCTTCCTTCACCTTGCTTGCAAGAATCTCGAACAGAAGGTCGGCGATGGAGTCGTTCCTGAAGTTGAAATACTCCAGATGAACCGACTCCTTGGCGTCCTTTATAGCCTGGAACATGTCGTCGAACTTCTCTTGTCCGGACATAAGCAGAGTTACGGAATTGTCGTTCGTAAACACAATTCCGCTCTTGCGCAGGTCGTTAACGATGAGAGAGTCGGCACGTTGTGCATTACCTATGACGCATGACAGGCAAACGGCCAACAGTGAAAACAGTCTATACATCTTTTATATCATGCACGAATAGTGGTCAACAACGCCCAGCAGATGCTTCTCCTGGTCGGTAACGAGCACAGAATGAACAAAATTCTTGTGCATTATCTTTTGTATCTCAGTTATTTTGGTGTCTGCGAGAACACATTTCGGCGTGCGTGTCATTATCTCTTCCACGGTGTGGTTGACGAAGTCGGCCTGCCACCGTTCCATGGCGCGGCGTATATCGCCGTCGGTAATCAGTCCTATTATCTTATTGTCGTCGTCGAGCGACACGCCGAGTCCCAGTTTCCCCTTGCTGACGAGTATGATAGCCTCGCCCAGATGCATCTCCTTGGGGATGACGGGGAGGTCGTCAGAGCGCATCACGTCCCTCGCTGTGGTGAGCAGTCGCTTGCCCAGTTCGCCGCCGGGATGGAACTGTGCGAAGTCTCTTGGCTTGAAGTTTCTCACCTCCATCAGCGCTATGGCGAGTGCGTCGCCCATGACGAGAGCCGCCGTGGTGCTGCTTGTGGGCGCCAGGTTGAGAGGGCAGGCCTCCTTGTCCACCTTCACCTTGATGTGCACCGTGCTGTATTTCGCCAGCAGGCTCTTCTCGTTGCCGCTCATTCCGATGATTGGAATGTGCATGTGAAGCACCATCGGGATGAACCTCAGCAACTCGTCGGTCTGTCCGGAGTAACTGATAGCAATCACCACATCCTCGCTTGTCATCACTCCAAGGTCGCCGTGGTACACGTCGAGAGGATTGATGAAGAACGATGGCGTGCCGGTGCTGGATAGGGTGGCGGCAATCTTTGCCCCGATGTGTCCGCTCTTTCCCACGCCTGTTACTATCACCTTGCCCTTGCAGTTGAGTATCAGTTCCACCGCGCGGTCGAACTCAGAGTCAATCTGGTTGAGCAGGTCGAGCACGGCGTTGCTTTCGTCTTTTATGCATTGAATGGCGTATTGTCTCACCATTGCCAGTCTTTCGTTTTGATTGCTCATGTCCTCTTAGTCAATAAGTTTTTTCACCAGACCTTCCAGGTCGTCAAGATAGAGCATGTTGGGACCGTCAGAGAGTCCGTTGTCTGGGTCGGGATGCACCTCGAAGAAATAGCCCGTGGCACCGAAAGCCTTGGCTGCAAGTGCCATGTTGGGCACGAAACGACGGTCGCCAGAGGTCTTGCCGCCGCCTGCTCCTGGTCGCTGAACGCTGTGTGTGCAGTCCATGATTACGGTGTTCACGATGTCGAGCATGTCTGGTATGTTGCGGAAGTCAACCACCAGATTGTTATATCCGAACGTGTTGCCGCGCTCGGTGAGCCACACCTCCTTGGCACCGGCGTCAAGCGCTTTCTCAACAGGGTAGCGCATGTCTTGCCCGCTCAGGAACTGTGCTTTCTTTATGTTTATGGTCTTGCCGGTCTTGGCTGCTGCCACAAGCAGGTCGGTCTGGCGGCACAGGAAGGCAGGAATCTGCAGTACGTCGCACACCTCGCCCGCCGCTTCTGCCTGATGGCTCTCGTGAATGTCGGTGAGAATGCGCAAGCCGTACTTCTCCTTTATGTCTGCCAGCATCTGCAGTCCTTTCTCAAGTCCCGGACCTCTGAACGAGCGTATGCTCGTGCGGTTGGCCTTGTCGAACGACGACTTGAAGATGATGTCGGTGCCGCATACCTTATTTATATATACAAGTTTCTGTGCCACCGTGTCCAGCAGTTGGGCCGACTCAATGACACAAGGACCAGCAATGAATATTGGCTTCATTCTATATGTGTTTTATATTCAGTTGCAAAATTAGCAGAATTTGTTCAAAAATCCCAATTATTTTGCCGAAATTGCCTGTTTGGGGCAAAAAAATCGATAAAAGTTTGCTTAATTGAAAATAATTATAGAACTTTGCACCCGATTTCAGGAACATATACAATTATTATAATTACTTTACAAACTTAAAAGAAAGGGTAAGAAGATGAAAAAAATTGTAATGACATTCGTTGCAGCCGTTATGGCTATCAGTGCTTCTGCACAGGTTTACGTTGGTGGTAATGTTGGTATCGCAAGTTACGACCCGGGTTATGAGGGAAGCAAGAGCGAGACTGTGTATAGCGTTCTGCCTGAGATTGGCTACAGTTTCGATTCTGAGTGGGCTGCCGGTGTTGCTTTCGGTTGGAGCAAGGGCGCTCTGCGTCAGAGCAACCTCACTTTCGACGACGGCATGGCTCACACTTTCGAGGTTAATCCTTACGTTCGTTACACCGCTATCAAGGGTAAGGTTGTTAACTTCTTCATCGACGGTGCCTTCGGTTACAAGCACTACAACGACATGGGCAACTCTTGGTCACTCGGTCTGAAGCCAGGTGTAGCAGTAAACGTTGACAAGTTCAGTTTCGTTGCTCACGTTGGTTTCGTTGGTTACGAGAACTTCAAGCCAAAGGGTGGCGACGCTGCCAGCGTATGGGGCGTTGACTTCGACGGCAACAACATTTCTCTCGGAGTTTACTACAACTTCTAATAAAAATAGAAATTAATAAATTCTGAAATCAGTGATAAAAGGCTCGGCATAATTGCCGAGCCTTTCTTTTTCTAACTATTTGAGTTCCAGGGTGTTTTTATGACGGTGTGAAAGATGTGAAAGATGTGAAAGAAGAAATACGAACTTTATATAAAAAAATAATAAATTACACGCTTTTATATTTTTATTTTTTTTGCGTGGACTCCATAAAACTACTTTCACATCTTTCACATCTTTCACACAGGGCACTAAAAATGGTGTGCCAAAGCCCGATTTTTCTACTTCCCGCAGCGGTTGCAAAGACGTTATGGCGGCGCATTTGCACCGATGGCTTTGCCAGAAGATGCTCCTGACAGCCTCAAGTATATCATCTGACCACCTCAGGTATATCACCTGACCACCTCAGGAGATACAAGTGACAATGCATGACATGACAAGAAGATATCTGACAACCATAATGTCAACGATACAGTCGATGGCAGATGGACATTTCTATATGGTAACTGTCACATAAATTGGAATTTACTGTTCTCCTTTATCCTCTAAAACATACGCATCTACTATTTCTCCAAAGTAGATGATATGATTGTCCTTGTCGGTATCCATACACTTTTGGAGTTCCGTATTCATAACTGTAGTTTTCTATTGTTTCCTCTTTGCACTATGTTGTACCAAGGAACGGAGTTTCTCGAATACGCGGCGGACGTCTGCCGTGCCTTCGGATTCTTTTTCCTGCACCCATCGTTCCTGCACTTCGCTCTGACGGACGTTGGTGACGAAATCGGACACTTCCTCGTGCGTGAGGCGGCGTACGGTGCAGCCTTCATTGCTCAGTTGCTGAAGCATCTGCTCGTAACTCTCATCCATCGTCTTGCCCATCGCCTTGTAGGTCTTGCTTGCCGCACGCTCGGTAAGCACGTCCTTCAGGTACAGGTTGAGGTCTTCCATACAGTCACCACCGCAGCAGAACACGGAGAAGATGGCACGTAAAATCTCGCTGTACTGATAACCTGTCAGCGTGCCACGAAGTCCCAGATGGGAGTCTATC
>DGTS01000001.1:0-1892 GCA_002394385.1 Prevotella sp. UBA4330 | reverse complement strand
AAAAGCGGTGATTTTCTCAGATTTTGTTGTACCTTTGCCATGTTATGGATGATTTTGCTTGCCTTGATTTGCAGCACTAAGGTAAGTGAAAAATCCGATATAGCAAAATTCTTAGCCGCTCGGCTCTGCCGCTTGCCCCAGCAAGAACTTTTTGTTGCTCAGGTACTTATAAAGAAAGTTAAACTAAAGTGCTGCGAAATTTAGGTATTACACTAAAATACAGTAACTTTGCACAACATACAACTCTAAAACTATACGATTATGAAAGTAACTATACGCTTGTTTATGATGCACGTGCTATTGCTGATGGCTACTATCAGCGCTGAGGCGCAGAAGATAGAAGTGGTGAATGCCGAGGGACATGCCATCCCATTGGTGAGCGTGCTGACCCAGGACGGAACCCTCATCGGAACGACAAACATGAACGGTGAACTGGCCGACGTGAAAGGACACGCCAAAGTGGCGTTGACCCACGTGGCCTACAAGCCGCAGTTAGTCACCATAGGCCAGACGAGCAACCGCTTTACGATGGAAGACATAGACTACGGCCTTGCCGAAGTCGTAGTAAAGCCCAAGCCCTACGTGTACAAAGAGTATTACTACCGCGCCTTCCGCTACATCGGCGACTCCTTGCGAGCCTACAGCGTAGGCGTCATACCCGCCATCTACGACATCAAGAAAAACTATAAAAGCAAGACCCGAGCCATTTGGTCGTACAACACGAAAGCCAACAAAGCCGTCAGTTGGCACGGTGTGCATATACTGAACAAGGTCGAAAGCTGGGTAAAGAACTCAAGAGTCAAAATGCCCGAAATATGGTTGAAGGAGGAAAAAGCACAAGAGAAATATAAGGCATCGCTGGTTGCCGACGGCCCCAACTTCTGGCGCGTGGTGCTCCCCACCAAAGAGACGATAGGACAGATCATACATACCAGCGGACAGAGCCTAACCACCCTCGATGCAGCCCGCATGCAGATGTACTCCAACGAGATGCATGGCGAGACAAAGATGCTTAAAAAACGTCAGGAACACGACTATACCTACCAGTACGCCTCCGTCTTCAAGCTTCCCCAAGAGGCCGACGACGACATCCCTGACCTGTTTCGCCACATAATGACGATGCATCACTGGGAATACGACTCCGACAAGGGGCGCACCATCGACATCATTTACATCTATTCTACAGACAACGGCTACACAGACGAGGCCCAGTTCAAAGCCCGAAGCAAGGAGTTAAACAAAGGTGGCGCAGGAGTCTATATGTCATTTGAGGCATTAAAAGCCTATGCCGCCAGGCACAACATCCCAGCCCTCGACCCCACTCAGTTGCAAGCTATCGAAGCCCTGAAGAAGACAAACTGAACATTAGGATCACGGGGGACGGTTCTACGTGGTTCTTTAGAAAATAATGGTATACCCTAAAATCCGCAGTTAATTGTTTTGGATGCTAAAGATTCCTATCAGCCCCTCCATTTGGCGATTATTTTGCCATTACGGTGACGCTTATGGATGGTTGTGTGCAACATCCCCTTACCCCAATAAGCATTGCAGGGGCTTTATGCTGTCGTTACCCACGAAGTTTGATTCTCAGCCGTCAGCGAGTGCAAAAGTGTTCTGATATGAGTAGTTATGAGTATAGATGTTCAGTTCATAATGTCTAGCCGTCCTTATCCACTTGGCGGGCACGCTGGTGCGCTCGGCTATGCCGCTTTGCTTGCAAAGAACCTGAACACGAAGGCTTTGATTCGGCTTGTCTTCCTCAATCCGAAGGCTTTCGTGTCAAGCCTGCCCATGAGGAACTTGTAGAAGTTCTTGCTATGGCAGCGGCATAGCCGAGCGGCGTATGAGTGCCGTCAGCAGCAGGAAAACGGTGTTCTCTGCCATGAAGGACT
>DGTS01000017.1 GCA_002394385.1 Prevotella sp. UBA4330 | reverse complement strand
TGTTGATTTGTTGATTTGTTGAAATGTTGAATTTATTAAAAGCGCACCCCATAGTGTTTTCCCGCTCAGTCGGATTTGCAATCCGACTGCATAGAATATAAGCATTTGTAATGCGAAAAAATATGGCAACAAGAGGGTTTACTAAACAATCGTAAAAACTGTAGTAAGATGAATGAGCGTATTGAAAATACTTATACTCGAAGCGGTCGGATTACAAATCCGACCGAGCAGGTTAAAAATCGTTTTGAACGGGGACGTTTTCAGATGTCTTCCCAAAAGAAAAATGGTCTTTTCAAAAATCTTCCGACCTATTTCCGACCTTTTCCGTCCTTGGCTGAAACGCCCTGAAACAAAGGGTTTCGCCGCTTTTGGGGCAAAATTTTCCGACCTTAAAAGGGTCGGAAGATTCCCTGCGATTTCCTTGCAAAACGCTCCTATATTTTGTATCTTTGTAGTGTCCTCAATAAAACGCGCGAAACATAGTCAACCCACACGGCGCAGCAGTGATGCCCCGCCATAAAAAAGAAGCACAGAAGAAGCGCTGCAGCGATGCCCCGCCACTCTGCCAATCACCGTCTGTTGTCTAAACTCCTGAACTCCTACACTTCTGAACTCCTTTGCGGGCTCACACGGAGGTGAGCCCCTACAAACTTACAAACTCCTACACTCCTTTAGCAAGCGAAAGTTAAATAAATTTATACGTATGAAATATCGCCGCTCTCAGTTTTTTTCATTATCTTTGCAGATGTTTGAGGGAGTCACCCTACCCGACCCCCACATATTCATCACAAACAAACCAGAGAAATGCAACTGAAGGTATATAACGCAAGCGCAGGCAGCGGCAAGACATTCCGCCTGGCGGTGGAGTACATAAAACTGATGGTGAAGAACCCAGAGCGCGCCCACAAGGGCATTCTCGCCGTCACATTCACCAACAAGGCAACCGAGGAGATGAAGCAGCGCATCATGTCGCAACTCTACGGCATCAGCCGCGCACTGCCCGACTCGGAGAGTTACACACAAAGAGTGGCCGAGGAACTGGCGATGGACACCATGGAGGTGAGACGCAGGGCAGGCATCGCGCTTACCCACCTCATCCACGACTTCGACCACTTCAAGGTGGAGACGATAGACAAGTTCTTTCAGGGCGTGCTGCGCAACCTCGCCCACGAACTGGGACTGGCGGCAAACCTCAGAGTGGGGCTCAACGACACCGACGTGGAGGAAATGGCCGTTGACAAGATGATAGAGGAACTGTCTGACAAAGACCGCGAACTGGCATGGATTATCGACTTCATCTCCAAAAACATTGCCGACAACAAGAGTTGGAACGTGACACGCAGCATAAAGTCGTTCGGCAAGACCATCTTCAAGGACGTGTATAAGGAGAAACGCGAAGAGATAAGCAAGGTGGTGGGCGACGACAAGTGCTTCGAGAGATTCAGCAGCGGCATGCACCAGATAGTGGCCGACTTCGAGAGTCTGATGGCAAGTTACGAGCCGAGATTCAAAAAGATTATCGACGACAACGCCATCGACACCGCCTGCCTGAACAGCACCATGTGCGGCTTCTTCAGGAAACTCGCCGACCGCAGCAAGTACAACGTCAAGGACATGAAGGGCAAGACCTACGACAATGCGCTCGAAGACCACACAGTGTGGGTGCTGAAAGGAGCACAGAAGAAACATCCCCAACTGCTCGACATTGCCGAAAGGCTGCTCGCACCGCTGCACAGGGAGGCAAACGACAGTTTCTGGAGCGGACTGCCACGATACAACACCGCACGCATGGCGCTCACCTACATCAACCAACTGCGCCTGCTGGGAGCCATCGAGAAGAAGGTGACAGAGATGAACGCCACCGCCAACCGATTCCTGCTCAGCGACACACAGCAACTGCTGTCTGAATTTATAAAGGACAGCGACTCGCCGTTCATCTACGAGAAGATAGGCACACAGGTGAACCACATCATGATAGACGAGTTTCAGGACACAAGCACCGTGCAGTGGGGAAACTTCCTCGTGCTGCTGCGCGACTGCATGAGCCGTGCCAACCCCGATGAAACCGATGTGGCGCAAAACCTCATCGTGGGCGACGTGAAGCAGAGCATCTACCGATGGCGCTCGGGCGACTGGCGACTGCTGAACAACATCGAGAGCATTTTCAAGAAAGGAGAACTGCATATCGAGCCGATGGAGTACAACCGCCGCTCTGCCAAGAACATCGTGACGTTCAACAACACCTTCTTCGATGTGGCGGTGAAAAAAGAGGCCGAAACAGAGCGGGAGACCAGCGGAGACATGGCAAGTCAACTGGAAAAGGCATACAGCAACGTTGAGCAAAAGGCTACTGGCGCCGACGGCGGCGAGGTAGAAATAACACTCTATCCGCTGGCTGACTTCCAGCAACAGACACTTGACAAGATTCTGTCCACCGTCGATTCTCTGCTCGCCCGAGGCGTACCACAAAACAAGATTGCAATACTGCTGAGGTCGAACAGGGAAATAGCACTCATAGCAGACACATTCATGAAGGAGCGTCCAGAGATACATATCGTGAGCGACGAGGCTTTCAGACTGGACTCATCGCTGGCGGTGAACATGATTATAGAGGCTCTCACGCTGCTGCTCCATCCCGACGACCTGCTCATGCGCGCCACGCTGGCCATGCACTATTCGGGAGTTGACAGCCCCAATCCCTCTTCTCTCAACTCAATGTTGTGCGACGCCACCGAGGAAAGCATCAACAAACTGCTGCCCGAGGAGTTTGTCAACGGATTCGACAGCATGGCAGAGATGCCCCTGACCGACCTCATAGAATATATATATAATGTATTGAGAATCGACCGTCTGGGCGACCAGAGCGCTTACGTCTGCGCCTTCTATGATGCCGCAAGCGCTTTTGCCGACGACTATTCGCCAAGCATCGACGCCCTGCTGCAGCAATGGGACGAGGACATTCACAAGAAAACCATCAAAAGCGACGAGATTGACGGCATCCGTCTGCTCACCATACACAAGAGCAAGGGACTGGAGTTCGACAACGTCATACTGCCCTTCGCCAACTGGAAGACAGGAAGCAACGACATGCTATGGTGCCACACCGACAAGGAGCCGTTCTGCCAGATGCCGCTGATACCGGTGAAATGCAAGAAGGAGATGACCGAGAGTTACTTTGCCGAGGACTATAAGTACGAGCACCTGCAAACCACTGTTGACAACATGAACCTGCTCTATGTGGCATTCACACGCGCTGCCAACAATTTGTACGTCATAGGACAGAACGGCACCAACGCAGGGCGCTCAGCCATTTTCCAGCAGTCGCTCAATGATGTCTCTTCCCTGCTCGACGGCGCTACGCTGGAAGAGGAAGACGATACTCTGGTGTTCCACTATGGCGACTTCCTGAAGTGCAAGGAGGAGAAGGAAAACACCACCCAGAACGTGTTCACACAGGGCACAGAGAAAGTGACTGTGGACGTGAGGTCGTTCCCCGTGCCCGTAACATTCAGGCAGAGCAACAAGAGCATCGAGTTCACCCTCGACGAGGACGATGACGCCCTGAAGCACGCCACATACATCAAGCGAGGCAACATTCTGCACAACATCTTCTCGAAGATTGACACCAAGGACGATGTGCAACGCGTGATGAGAGAGATGGAGCAAGACGGTGTGCTCTATGACGAGGTGACCCACGACGACCTCATGACGGCGGTAAGCAAATGCCTCGGGAACCCCGTTGCCGCAGAGTGGTTCTCGGGCAAATGGAAGACATTCAGAGAATGCACCATACTGGAGAACGTTGACGGCAAGATGAAGGAGCACCGCCCCGACCGCGTGATGACAGACGGCAGCGACACCATAGTGGTTGACTATAAGTTCGGAACGCCCAAAGACTCTCACCACGAGCAGGTGCGCCGTTACATGCGACTGCTTGACGATATGGGTCACCAGAACATCATGGGTTTCCTGTGGTATGTTGACAGGAACGAAATCGTTAGAGTTAGGAGTTAGAAGTTAGAAGTTAGGAGTTTATTTGTAGGGGCGTACCCCCGTGTGCGCCCGTCTCGAGAAGATAGAAGTTCTTTGCAGCAAAGCGCCCCTTTCAGGGTCAAGCGAGGAGTTATCAATTTTCAATTGTAAATTATCAATTACAATGAAGCAGTTTTTAGAACATATTGCAGAAGACATATTGAGGAAGCATGGTACCGACCTCTCGGACATCACCATCGTTTTCCCGAACAAGCGCGCATCGTTGTTCCTCAACGATATTCTCGTCTCGAAGTGCGACAAACCGATATGGAGCCCACGCTATGTCACCATCAGCGAACTGTTCCGCCAGCAGACAAGCACTGTGGTGGCCGACCCTGTGAAACTGGTGTGCGAACTCTATAAGGTGTACTCCGTTTACCACGGCACGGCAGACCTCACTCTCGACAAATTCTTCGGATGGGGACAACTGATGATTGCCGACTTCGACGACATAGACAAGAACATGGCCGACGCCGATGCCGTGTTCTCTAACATCAAGGCTTTCCACGAACTGGAAACCACCATAGAGTTCACCCCCGAGCAGAAGAGCGCCATCGAGAGGTTCTTCAACGTTATGGACTTTGACAACTCGAAACTGAAAGACAACTTCCTGAAGATATGGAACAGTCTGGCAGAGATATACCATAAGTTCAACGAAAACCTCGAGAGCCAGGGGCTGGCATACGAGGGAGCACTATACAGGAAGGTGGTGGAGAGCGGACAGTTCAGGGCAGACAGCAGCAAGTATGTCTTCGTGGGATTCAATGTGGTGCAGAAGGTGGAAAGCCGTCTCTTCGCCATGCTCAAGGACGAAGACAAAGCCCTGTTCTACTGGGACTACGACGAATACTTCATGCACGACCATAACGGAGTTGCCAACGAGGCAAGCAAGTACATTAAACGTCTGAAGGAGAAATTCCCCAACGAACTCGATGCCTCGCGCACCGACATCTTCGATTCTATGAAAGAGGCAAAGCAGGTGAAGTATGTCAGCGCCCCAACGGAGAACATCCAGGCACGATATGTCAGCCAGTGGCTGAAAGAAAACAACCGCATGGCAGACGGACGCAGAACGGCGGTGGTGATGTGCGACGAGGCACTGCTGAAGACCATTATCCACTGCCTGCCCGAAAACATCCCTGCCGTGAACGTGACTACAGGATACCCTCTGTCACAGGCACCTGTAACTACACTCATCGACCACTTCTTCGCCTTGCAAAGCGAGGGATATGTGGCAGACGGAAAGGTGTTCAGACTGCACTACATTAACAATGTGCTCACCCACCCCTACGCACGCTACATCTCTGAAAACGCCATACTGCTGCGAAAGGAACTCAACGAGAAACATCGCTATTTCCCAACCGCCGAAGAACTGTCGGCAGACGAAGGATTGGCATTGCTTTTCACCCCCATCGACATTACATCGAAAGACTATAACTCGCTGTTTGTAAAGAGATTGGCAAGCATCGTTAAACGTATTGCGCAGCGGTTGCCAAAGAGTGACGGACAGCAGAACAATTTCGCCGCAGAGTCGCTGTTCCGCATGTACACCCTGCTCACACGCATCGAGACTCTGATTGCGGAGGGCGACCTCGTGGTAGGGTTCGACACACTGAGACGACTGACAATGCAAATCATCGACACCACCTCGATACCATTCCACGGCGAGCCGGCAGAGGGAGTGCAGATAATGGGAGTGCTGGAGACACGTAACCTCGACTTCGACCATGTGCTGCTGCTATCCTGCAACGAAGGCAAGATGCCCAAGGGCGTCGGCGACTCGTCGTTCATACCCCACTCCATACGCTACGGTCACGAACTGACAACGATAGAGAACAAGGTGTCGGTATATGCCTACTACTTCAACAGCATACTGCAACGGTGCAAAGACGTAACCATCGTTTACAACAACTCCACCGACGGAGTGCAGTCGGGCGAGATGTCGCGCTTCATGCTGCAGTTGCTGGTAGAGAAGCCACAGTCGTGGACAATAAAGCGGGAGGCTCTTTCGGCAGGACAGCACACACAGCCAACACACCCCAGGGAAGTGACTAAGACTGGCGATGTGGCAGCCACCCTGAACAGAATAGGCAGCCTGTCGCCGTCAGCAATAAACACCTACCTCGCTTGCCAGTTGAAGTTCTTCTACAGTTATGTGGCTCATCTTAAAGACATTGAAATTGCAGATGACGACAGCATAGACAACCGCATCTTCGGACTGGTGTTCCACGATGCTTCTGAAATTCTTTACGGCGGTCTGAAAGGCAGGATAATAACTCACGACATTCTTGAAAAGATGCTGAAAGACAAGGGTGCTATCTATCGCGCTATAGACGAGGCTTTCAAGAAAGAATTGTTCAAGGTGGACAAGAACTCTGCATTCAAGCCCAAATATAACGGCATACAACTGATAAACCGCGAGGTGATAAGGAAATACATCGAGACATTGATAAAGATGGACATCCGTCTGACACCGTTCACTATCAAGGGACTCGAAACAGATGTCTATGAGGACTTTGACTTCAACACCCCTGACGGTACGAGAAGGATAAAGGTGGGAGGCCGCATCGACCGTCTTGACATGGTGAACAACGGCAACGGCGAGGTGATTCGCGTGATAGACTATAAGACAGGCGCCAGCAAGATTGACACACCGCTAAAGAATGTAGAGGAGGTGTTCAGCCAAAACATAGACGACAAGAAACATCGCGACTACTATTTACAGGCAATGCTCTACTCAATACTGATAAGCCGTCAGCAGAAAGGCAGTAAGCCTGTGTCGCCCGCATTGCTGTTCATACAGTTCTCACAGGGAGAAGACGCCAATCCTGTGCTCTTCTTCGGAACGAAAAGCAACAAGGAGTTTATCGACGACATATCGAAAATAGAAACCGAGTTCATGGACAATCTGAAACGCACCGTGAGCGAAATACTCGACACCACAACAGCCTTCGTTCCAACAGAAGTCACAAGCCGCTGCAACTACTGCCCTTACACCAAGATGTGCTGGGGATAAATACTTTGAACATTGAACTTTGAACATTGAACATTGAACTTTATGATTACCTTGGGTATATGGTTAAAGGTTAAAGGTTAAAGGTTAAAGGTTAAAGGTTAAAGGTTAAAGGTTAAAGTTCAAAGTTTCAAGTTCAAAGTTCAAAGTTCAAAGTTCAAAGTTCAAAGTTCAAAGTTCAAAGTTTCAAGTTCAAAGTTCCAAGTTCTCTTCACCTTTCCCGTTTCCGTTCTCGGCAGTTTCTCCACTGTGATGTAATCTCGCGGCTGCCAATACTTAGGGAGGCACGCCTTGCAAGCATTGCGGGCACACTCCGCTGACAAAGGGTCGTTGCTCTCGATGACCATCACGACAGCCTCGCCGAACTTCTCGTCTTTCCTGCTGGTAATCATGAATGGCAGCGCGAAATGTTCGGCGACGAGACGCTCCACCTCCTCGGCCTGAATCTTTATGCCGCCAGAGCAGATGACGTTATCCTTGCGACCAAGTATGCGGAAACGAGTGCCATCTGAGTCAAACTCTGCAATGTCGTTAGTCTTCATGTTGTGAGCACCAGTAGCCTCATCGCTGACCACCAGGCAACCGTCATCGGCAAGCGCGAGGCTCACCTGTGACAACGGCTCATACCACAGTCCGCCACCAATGCGGCGCAGGGCAATGTGCGAAAGGGTCTCGGTCATGCCGTAAGAACTCCACGCTTGGCACGGAAGTGGTGTCAGCATCGTCTCCATCTCACGGCTTATCTCGCCACCGCCAATAAGCAGATGTCGCGTCTCACACAGTCGTCTGCATTCCTCGTCATCGTGAAGTGTGTTCCACACCTGCATGGGCACCATTGCTATGAAATCGTATCGGCATGAAACGTCGGACAACGGATGACCAGTAGGCTCCACGACATCCATCTGCAGTCCGCGCTCAATGGCTCTCACCGCCATCATCTTGCCTGCGATATAGTCGAGACTCATGCACAGCAGGGTGCGGTCGCCCTTCTGCAGTCCGAAGAAATCATTAGTGCGGCGGGCAGATGCCAGCATACGGCTTTTCTCCACCATCATCCTCTTCGGCGTGCCGGTAGAGCCACTCGTCTTCACCTCTATACACTTGTCGGCGTTGTTCCACTCCGACATGAATTCTTTAATATCCATTAGGTTTCTGTTTACGCACCTTCATAGCGCACGGCAAAATTACAAAAATATTATGTAACACGATGCAGGCGACAAACAAATAATGCATAAATGTAACGTAATATTAAAAAAGTGGTGTTTTGTTGGTTGTGTCAATGTTTTTGATTACCTTTGCTACCCGAAACAATCAAAATGGAAAATATAATACATCTAAGCGGAGTAAACAAGACCTATCAGGGCGCGCAACCGCTGCACGTACTGAAAGGCATCGACCTTGACATCTCGCAAGGAGAGTTTGTAAGCATCATGGGTGCTTCGGGCTCGGGAAAATCCACTCTGCTTAACATTCTCGGAATACTCGACAACTACGACTCGGGTGAGTATCTGCTCGGCGGAACGCTCATAAAAGACCTCAGCGAGCGCAAGGCTGCGGAATACAGGAACAGGATGATAGGCTTCATATTCCAGTCGTTCAACCTCATATCGTTCAAGACAGCCGTCGAGAACGTGGAACTGCCGCTGTTCTATCAGGGCGTGAACCGCCGCAAGCGTCACCAGATGGCGCTGGAGTATCTCGACAAACTGGGGCTGAAGGCATGGGCAGACCACTACCCTAACGAACTCTCGGGAGGACAGAAACAGCGCGTCGCCACAGCACGGGCTCTGATTACCAACCCCAGGATAATTCTTGCCGACGAGCCCACAGGCGCTCTCGACTCGAAGACCAGTGTCGAGGTGATGCAATTGCTGAAAGACCTTAACCGCAAGGAAGGCATGACAATGGTTATCGTCACCCACGACCCTGGTGTGGCTGAGCAGACAGACAGGGTGATAAGAATAAAGGACGGACTGATTGAAGTTGGGAGTTAGAAGTTAGGAGTTAGGAGTTAGGAGTTAGGAGTTAGGAGTTAATTTGTAGTGGCGTTCCCCTGTGTACGTCCGTCTAGCGAGGAGTTAGGAGTTAAATGCACGATATATTTGCAGAGATATTGGCAACGGCCAAGAGGAACAAACTGCGCACGGCACTGACGGGATTCTCGGTGGCGTGGGGAATCTTCATGATTATATTTCTGCTGGGTGCCGGCAACGGACTGATAAACGCGCAGATGCAGCAGAGCGAACGCTTCATGGACAACTCGATGATGGTGGGAGGAGGATGGACCACGAAGGCACACGACGGACTGCAGGAAGGCAGGGAGATACAACTGAACGACAAGGACATCAGCGTAACCGCTAATGAGTATTCCGACATCGTTGACGAAGTGGGAGCCTCGATACAGCAGGGAGGCAACACCGTGAGCCTCGGCGAGAAATATGTGAGCACCCAGATGCAGGGCGTCTATCCCAACGAAGCACGCATCAACAAGAAAGAGATGCTCTACGGACGGTTCATCAACGACATCGACCTCAAGGACAGACGCAAGGTTATAGTGATGGGCAGCGACGATGCCAAAGAACTGTGGAGCGGAAACATCAAGGACTTCGTTGGAAAGTATGTCAACGTTGGGATGATGGCGTTTTTGGTGGTGGGTATATACAAATCGGACAAGAGCGGCCGCAACACCAGCATATACACACCGTTCACCACATTCCGCACCATATATAATAAAGGTGACAAGACAGACCGCATATTGTTCTCATTCCATGGCCTGCCCACGGAGAAAGCCAACGAGGACTTTGAGAGCAACTATCGAGCACGCCTAAACGGCAACCACCGCGCTGCTCCCGACGACGAAGGCTCAGTATGGATATGGAACCGCTTCACGCAGAGCATGCAGATGAACACCGGCATAGGCATCATTCAGACAGCACTGTGGATAATAGGACTCTTCACGCTGCTCAGCGGCATTGTGGGAGTGTCTAACATCATGCTCATAACAGTGAAGGAGCGAACGCGCGAGTTCGGCATACGCAAGGCCATAGGCGCCACACCGTGGTCGATACTGAAACTGATAATCGTGGAAAGCGTTATCATCACCACCTTCTTCGGATATGTGGGGATGTTGCTCGGAGTGGCTGCAAACGAGTATATGGATGCCACCATAGGGCACACCACCGTGAACTCCGGAATATTCGAGGCAACAATGTTCCTCAACCCCACCGTGGGCATTGATGTTTGCATCGAGGCCACGCTTGTGATGATCATCGCCGGCACCATAGCAGGGCTCATCCCTGCAAGGAAAGCGGCAAAGATAAGACCTATCGAGGCGCTGAGAGCAGAATGAAATATGAACATAGCGAGTTAGGAATAAACACTTATGTTGTTATTTGACATTGACCGCCATCGTGAGATTCTCGATACGATAACGAGAAACAAGAGCCGCTCGTTGCTAACAGGCTTCGGGGTGTTCTGGGGCATCTTCATGCTCGTGGCTCTGCTCGGCGGTGGCAATGGTCTGCGCGAACTACTGGCGCGTAACTTCGACGGTTTCGCCACCAACTCCGCTATGATATGGGCACAATCGACGACAAAGCCATACAACGGACTGCGCAAGGGACGCTGGTGGAGCATGAACTACAACGACGTGGTGAGACTGAAACAGCAAGTGCCAGAACTGGACGAGGTGCAGCCGCTAATCTCTGAATGGGGACGCATAGCAACTGTGGGCGACAAGAAGAGTACTGCCACGGTGAAGGGACTGCTGGCAGGCTATCAGAACGTGGAACAGCCAAGAATGTTCTACGGCAGGTATCTCAACGATATGGACATCAGCCAGAACCGCAAGGTGTGTGTCATCGGCAAGAAGATATACAAGGAACTGTTTCCCGGTGGCGGCGACCCCTGCGGCAAACGGCTCTGCATAGACAAGATATACTATAGCGTGGTGGGAGTGGATTATTCCAGCGGCAACATCAACATCAACGGCAGTGCCGACGAGTCTATTTCCATTCCGCTGTCTATCATGCAACAGGCATACAACAAGGGCGACACTGTACACCTCATTGCCGTGACGGCGAAACGCGGAGTGGCAATGAGCGACATCACCCAGAAGATGCGCACCGTGATAGCCAACGCCCACTACATCGACCCCACCGACGAGAAAGCCATCAGCGTGTTCAACTCGGAAGTGATGTTCGGAATGCTCGACAAC
Source organism: Prevotella sp. UBA4330 (assembly GCA_002394385.1). Taxonomy (GTDB): domain Bacteria; phylum Bacteroidota; class Bacteroidia; order Bacteroidales; family Bacteroidaceae; genus Prevotella. The sequence continues at coordinate 4,454 of DGTS01000017.1, read as the reverse complement.
CTCTTCTCGGGAGTGAACTTCCTCATCATGCTTGTGGGTATCGGCACTCTGCTCGCAGGCGCCATCGGCGTGAGCAACATCATGATGGTGACGGTGAAAGAACGTACCACAGAGATAGGAATACGGCGGGCAATAGGAGCCACGCCATCTAATATTCTCTCGCAGATAATCACCGAAAGTGTGCTGCTGACGATTGTCGCGGGCATGATGGGCATCCTCTTCTCGGTGTTCATCTTGGAGATGCTGGAACTGGCAAACACTACCGACGGCATACTGACAGCACACTTCCAGATAAGTTTCTGGGCAGCCATAGCAGCACTCGTCCTTCTCAGCGTGCTCGGGGTTCTCGCCGGACTTGCCCCCGCATTGAGGGCAATGAGCATCAAGCCCGTCGATGCCATGCGCGACGAGTAATGACAAATAAATTGAAACAATATTATATATAATAGAATATAACATTATAAGAAAGAAATGAAGCGTTATACAAAAATCATTGTTGCAGCACTGGTTGCACTTGTGTTTCTCGGCACATTCATATTTCTTTATGTGAAATCGCTGCCCAAAGAGGAGGTTTACGAGGAATTCCAGCCACAGGTGATGGACCTCAGCAAGTCAACAGTAATCACAGGCAAGATAGAACCGCGCGACGAGGTGAACGTGAAACCGCAGATAAGCGGCATCATAACAGAAATTTATAAGGTGGCGGGCGAAAATGTTACCGCTGGCGAGGTGATTGCCAAGGTGAAGGTGATACCCGACATGGGGCAACTGAGTTCTGCACAGAGCCGTCTGCGGCTGGCTGATGTCAACCTCAAGCAGGCTCAGGTGGACCACGAACGCGAGAAGATGCTCTTCGACAAGGGACTGGTGAGTGCCGACGAGTATGACAAAGTGCACCAGACTCTGAAGCAAGCGCAGGAAGAGAAGAAAGCCGCAACAGACAATCTGCAGGTGGTGCGCGACGGTGTATCGGCAAGCAACGCGAGCGCCAGCAGCACCCTGATACGCTCTACCATCAGCGGAGTGATTCTCGACATTCCTGTGAAGGTGGGCAACTCGGTGATTCTTAGCAACACCTTCAACGACGGAACCACCATAGCAAGCGTTGCCGACATGCGCGACCTTATATTCCGCGGTAACATCGACGAGACAGAGGTAGGAAGACTGCGCGAGGGAATGCTGATGAAGATTACCATCGGCGCTCTGCAAGACCTGCGCTTCGACGCTCATCTGGAGTACATCTCGCCTAAGGCAACAGAGACTAACGGCGCCAACCAGTTTGAGGTGAAGGCGGCAGTGAGCGTCCCGCAAGGAAGCAGTCTGCGGTCGGGATACAGCGCAAATGCCGAGATTGAGTTGCAGAGTGCAAAGGGAGTGCTTTGTGTGCCCGAAAGCGCCATAGAGTTTGAGGGTGAGGACACTTACGTCTATGTCGTAAAGGGCGAGGGCAGCAACAAGAAATACGAACGAAAGAAGGTGGTAACAGGTCTTAGTGACGGTGTTAACATCGAGATTCGCTCTGGACTGCAGAAAGCCGACAAGGTGAGAGGACCGAAGGTCGTGGAGGAAGACAAAGAGAGTTGACTTTCAAAGGTTGAAGGACAATAAAAGAAAAAGATTATTATGAAAACGAGATTACTTATACTGGCAACTATTGCCACGCTATTATCTGCTGCGGCATCGGCACAAGGCATAATGTCAAAACCTGTGCGCTTCAAGGTGGAGAAGAAGCAGGTGAACAACAACACTTTCGACGTGCTTTTCTCTGCCACTATCGACAAGGGATGGCATGTCTATAGCCCGGGACTGCCAGCAGGAGGTCCGGTCTCGGCATCAATAGCCATAGACAAGAGCGAGGGTGTAGACGCAGAAGGACCATTGAAGGCCATTGGCAACGAGCGCAATGTTTATGACGAAATGTTCGGCATGAACGTGCGTTACTTTGAGGATGCGGTGACCTTCTCACAGCGTTTCAAGACTAAGGGCGGCAAATATGATGTCAGTGGCCGTCTCGTTTACGGTTCGTGCAACGACCAGATGTGCCTTCCGCCAACATCGGTGGATTTCAGTTACAATGGCGAAGCGCCGAAGGTGAAGGATAATGACGAGAAGAAAAAAGAGGAGGAAGCATCTTCTGCTGCGGCCGAAGAGAATGACGGCAAACAAGAGAACACCACGCAAGAAGATGCGACCACACTACCCGACTCTGCCGCAACAACAGTCGTAACAACACTCAACACCGAACCCACAACCTTTAACGCTAAACACTCAACACTTAACACCCAACAATCCAAAAGCGGACTGCTTTCCATATTCCTCATGGGACTCCTCGGAGGATTTGTGGCTCTGCTTACGCCGTGCGTATGGCCCATCATACCGATGACTGTGAGTTTCTTCCTTAAACGTGCCAAGGACAACAAGCGCAAGGCTGTGAGCGACGCTTTGACATACGGGCTCTCTATTATAGTAATCTATCTCACACTGGGGCTCGCTGTCACTGCAATCTACGGAGCGCAGAGACTGAACGACCTCGCCACCAACGCATACGTCAACCTCTTCTTCTTCGCTCTGCTTGTGATTTTCGCTCTCTCCTTCTTCGGGTGGTTCGAGATAACGCTGCCTTCATCATGGGGCAACAAACTGGACAGCAAGGCGAGCAAGACGGGCGGTCTGCTCGGCATATTCCTCATGGCATTTACACTCGCCATCGTATCGTTCTCATGCACAGGTCCTATAGTGGGTTTCCTGCTCGTCGATTTCTCCACGTCGGGAAATATCGTGGCTCCTGCGATTGGAATGCTTGGCTTTGCACTGGCACTGGCACTTCCGTTCACTCTCTTTGCCCTCTTCCCGTCGTGGCTGAAACAGGCACCAAAGAGCGGTGCATGGATGAATACCGTGAAGGTGACACTGGGATTCATCGAACTGGCTTTCGCTCTGAAGTTCTTCTCGGTAGCCGACCTCGCCTACGGATGGCACTTGCTCGACCGCGAAGTGTTCCTGTGCCTATGGATAGCGATATTTTTCTTACTGGGGCTATACCTCTGCGGCATGCTCCACTTCCAGAGCGACGCAGAGGCTGACGGCACTATCAGACCAAAACCGGTAGTAGCAATAATGGGGGGACTGGTGTCCATTGCCTTCGCCATATACATGGTGCCAGGACTGTGGGGAGCGCCATGCAAGGCTGTAAGCGCTTTCACACCGCCAATGAGCACGCAGGACTTCAACCTTAACAGCAAAGAGGTGAAGGCTGCATTCCTTAACTACGAGGAGGGACTGGCAGAGGCTGAAAGGACAGGAAAGCCTGTGCTGCTCGACTTCACTGGTTACGGCTGTGTTAACTGTCGCAAGATGGAGGCTGCCGTTTGGACCGACCCTCAAGTGGCAGAGACTTTGAGCAACGATTATATCCTCGTTTCGCTCTATGTTGACGACAAAACACCATTAGAGAAAAACATTGAGGTGACTATGCCTAACGGCACAAAGAAGACACTTCGCACCGTGGGCGACAAGTGGAGTTATCTGCAAGAGACAAAATTCGGCTATCTGGCACAACCCTTCTACGTTGCTGTAAACTCGAAAGGCGAACCTCTCTCTGGCTCCTTCGCATATAAGGAAGACCCGCGCGCTTACCTCAAGTTCCTGAAAGAAGGACTAGCGAATTTTAAGCATTGACGTTTGGATTATTACAAGACATATTAATGACTATAGCGAACAAGAAACTAACAATACTAATTGCACTCTTCCCTCTCGCGCTATTTGCGCAGGAGGAAAAAGACTCTGCTGGCATAACCTTCTCCGGGAGCATCGAGAGCAACATACACATTCCCAAGTATGACGAGGCAATAGAGACAGAACGCTACGACGAATGGGCTCTGACAAACACTTATGCTAACGTAGATGTGGAGAGTCGTTGTATAGATGCAGGTGCACGCTTTGAGTTCCTCAAGCATCCTCTGCCAGGATATGAAGAACAGTTCCGAGGATGGGGAGTCCCATACTACTACATCAAAGGAAAGATGAAAGGTGCAGAACTCACCCTTGGCACTTTCTATGAGCAATTCGGTTCGGGACTGGCACTACGTTCATACGAGGAGCGTTCGCTCGGAATAGACAACTCTATTCTTGGCGCACGCTTGGTATTAAACCCCTTGAAGGGAATGACCATTAAGGCTCTCACGGGAAAGCAACGGCGTTACTGGGGGCACTCCGATGCCCTGCTCACAGGAGTAGACGCGCAACAAACGTTCCCGCTCACTCGTTCGCTTGACGACAACCACCCATCCCTTACCCTCGGCGCATCTTACGTGAACATCCACCATCCATCACAAGAAACCCTAGAAGGAGAAAAACTGAAGAGAAACGTTAATCTCTTCTCTTTACGCTCCACCTTAAACATCGCGCCTGTAACCCTATACGCCGAATATGGGCTCAGCGGATTTACTCGGTTG
>DGTS01000004.1:38694-48191 GCA_002394385.1 Prevotella sp. UBA4330 | reverse complement strand
AACCCCTCCCCTACAAGGGCGAGGAAACAATGTGTACGGCATCTTTAGAAACACTATTTCATTTATGGGACCAAATAGTATATAATTGCAAAAAAAAACTTATTTTGTTTGCTTATTGTGATAGAAATGCTTACTTTTGCATCATCTTTGTTTACAAAACGTAACATGTTTCTTATAAAAACTACACATTATGTTCAAAAAAAGTATTAAACTCGTTGTGTGTCTCTGCATTGCAGCAATCACACTTAACTCATGTATCGGTTCCTTCGGACTCTGGAACAAAGTGCTTTCATGGAACAAGACAGCCACAGACAACAAGTTCCTTAACGAACTCATCTTCCTCGTGATATCTCCTGCCTATGCCGTTTGCGGCGTTGCCGACGTGCTGGTTCTCAACACCATAGAGTTCTGGACGGGCACCAACCCCGTGGCATCTAATGCCGGCAAGACTCAGGAAATTATGGGAAGCGACGGGCGCATCTATGCCGTAACCACACTGAAAGACGGTTACGAGATAAAGGATGCCGACGGAAAACTCGTCAACTTCACCTTCAACGAGCAAGACAAGACATGGTCTATAGAGTCGGAAGGCGACAAGCAGGTGCTGCTCAAGATGAAGGACAACGAGACAGCAGAGATTGTGCTGCCCGACGGAAGCACCAAGGACATCTCGCTCAACGAGCAGGGCATGTATGAGGCACGCGTCGCTCTCGGCGAAGGCAACTTCTTCGCTCTGCGATAAAAATTAACTGACTAGAGTTTCGTTAACTCAACTTCTTTGGAGTTAAGGAGTTAAAGGAGTTAAGGAGTTATGACATTAGTTATTATCTCCTTATTCCATTAGGAGTTTTTTGCAAACTAAGCGACCATAGGTCGAGCGATTGGAAAGTAGGGCGTTGTCTTAACTCCATAACTTCTTAACTCCTTCAATTTGCTATAGGAGTGTAAAATAGCCTATTTTATTGACCAAAACAGCCTATTTTGGTGAGTAAAATAGGCTATTTTACTTTTCTCTTTATATGCCGGCATCAAACAAAAGGGACTTATTTTTTGTGGGAATGGGGATTTTTGACTACCTTTGCGCATACGAATCATCAATCGCTTCACATTGACATAATGAAAGAGTTCCTGCGCGTTCTGAGGCGCTTCGTGCCGCCATACAAGAAATATCTCGTTCTGACGGTGGTGTTCAACATCCTTTCGGCGGTGCTGAACATCTTCTCGTTCATGGCTCTCGTGCCCATTCTGCAAATCCTTTTCCAGACAAAGGAGACGCAGGAGCACTTCGAGTATATGGCGTGGGGCAGCGCATCGCTGAAGGATGTGGCGATGAACAACATGAACTCCTACGTCCAAGAGATGATAGGAAACCTCGGACCCACCACCACCTTGCTCTTCATAGGGCTCTTCCTCGCCGTGATGACGGCGCTGAAGACGGGTGCCTACTTCCTCTCCTCGGCAACGATAGTGCCCATAAGGACGGGTGTGGTGCGCGACATACGCAACCAACTGTACCAGAAAATAACGTCTCTGCCGCTCGGATTCTTCAGCGAGGAGCGCAAGGGCGACATCATAGCGCGCATGAGCGGCGACGTTCAGGAGATAGAGAACTCCATCATGTCGAGCCTCGACATGCTCTTCAAGAATCCTATACTAATCCTCGCCTACCTCATAACGCTCATCCTGACATCATGGCAACTGACGCTTTTCGCCGTCATCTTCGTGCCCATCTTCGGGTGGTTCATGGGCTTTGTGGGCAGGAAACTGAAGCAGAAGTCCATCAAGGCACAGGCTCTATGGAGCGACACCATGAGCCAGGTGGAGGAGACTCTGGGCGGACTGCGCATCATTAAGGCATTCAACGCCGAGGCGAAGATGAACCGCAGGTTCGACAACGTGAACTCCGACTACCGCAACAACATCATGCGCGTGAACATACGTCAGTCGATGGCCCACCCTATGAGTGAGTTCCTGGGCACGCTGATGATAGTCATCGTGCTGTGGTTCGGCGGTGTGCTGGTGCTCAACGACATGGCTCTCTCGGGTCCGGTGTTCATCTATTACATGGTGATTCTCTACTCCATCATCAACCCCCTGAAAGAGTTCTCCAAGGCAAGTTACAACATACCCAAGGGACTGGCGTCGATGGAGCGCGTGGATAAGATTCTGCTGGCAGAGAACAACATCGTTGAGGCAAAGCACCCGAAGCATATCGCCTCGTTCGAACGCGAGATAGAGTTCCGCAACGTGTCGTTCAAGTATGGCGAGCAGTGGGTGCTGCGCAACATCAACCTCGTCATTCCGAAGGGCAAGACCATAGCACTGGTGGGACAAAGCGGCGGCGGAAAATCGACAATGGTTGACCTCATACCGCGCTACTACGACGTGCAGGAGGGCGAGGTGCTCATCGACGGCATCAACGTCAAGGACCTTGGCATCCACGACCTCAGACAACTCATAGGCAATGTGAACCAGGAGGCGATACTCTTCAACGACACCTTCAGGGGCAACATCACCTTCGGCGTTGACAACGCCACGATGGACGATGTGGTGAGAGCGGCTAAAATAGCCAACGCACACGAGTTCATAGAGGCTTCGGAGCACGGCTACGAAACAAACATCGGCGACCGCGGAGGACGACTCTCGGGAGGACAGCGACAGCGAGTGAGCATAGCGCGCGCCATACTGAAGAACCCGCCGATACTCATTCTCGACGAGGCGACATCGGCACTCGACACCGAGAGTGAGCGACTGGTGCAGGACGCACTGGAGCGGCTGATGAAAACACGCACCACCATAGCCATCGCCCACCGACTCTCCACCATCAAGAACAGCGACGAAATCTGCGTTCTGCACGAAGGACAGATAGTGGAACGCGGCACACACGAGGAACTCCTCGCACGCGACGGCTACTATAAGAAACTGCACGAGATGCAGAGTTAACGCATAATTTACCAACTACTAACACTTTACCAATATGAATTTTAAACGAAACATGCTTAGGAATTGCTGTGCCTTGTTCTGTGCACTCTGCCTTGGATGCTGCCTTTTGGCAGGCTGCAGGGGCGAACTGAAACAACAGCAAAAGGACACATGGTATAAGGACACTGTGGCTCTGGAGGCGCTTTACCAGAAAGCGGTGGACGATGCACGGGAACCAACACCGAGCAAAGTGGTTGACACACTGGTGAGCATCACCAACGCAAAGGACAATCCCGACCAGGAATGGATACGCGTGGGCGACACCGACATGGTGCTTGTTGCATCGCTGATGAAGGATAAGTACGTCGAGATGTACCGCAACGAGGCAGACACCTTCCGCCTTCAGTCGGCAGAGTCGTGGTTCACGGTGCCTTCAGAGTGGCAGAAGAAGGCGACATGCTTCGCCGAAATGGACTCCGTGGAGAGCCGCACCCGTCTGCTTCAGATGCTGGGACTGCCCTTGAGCACGGTGCATACGCAGATTGTGGCTGTATATGTGGACGCAAAGGCACTGTTCCGACCATCGCACGACCCAGAGATTACCGACCACACCTCGCAACTGACATACCCCGAAGGGGTGTCGGCAAACCATCACGACTGGTTCGAGTATAACGTCTCGTTCTCTTACGAGCCGGGAAACGCATATCCCTGGACACAACTCGGATATACTTACGACTGGCACAACCCCGACAAGGCACACGTCGGCCTCAGCGAGTTCGTGGCTTTCAAGGGCACACTCGCCAAGGTGAAGTACATCAAGTCGTGCTGGCAGTTTGTTCAGGAATTGCAGGGAGGACAATAAATAAGGCAATTTTATACTATTCGACCATATAAATGAAATAGTATTCCAAAAGATTCCGTACTCAATGTTTCCCCGCCCCTGAAGTCCCCCTCTCCAAGGGGCGAGGAACTTCAGGGGCGGGGAGTCTATAATTATTACTAATAACAGAATAATCAGAAATATGATTCACGACATTAGAAAAACTATGGGACGTCTGTTCGCGCTTGCACCGATGGGAGCGGCAGCACTGATGACTGGCTGTAACGCTGCACCCGACCTGGAGCAGCAGGTGAACGAACTTTATAACAAGATGTCGAACGAGGAGCGCATCGCACAGTTGAGGAGCATGTATATGGACGAACTCTTCAACGACAAGGGCGAGTTGGACACCGCCAAGTGCCGACAGATGATACCCTACGGCATAGGTCACTTCTCGCAGTTCGCCATGCAGAAGCCACGCAACCCCAACGAACTGCGCGACAGGGCAGCAGCCATCCAGGAGTGGCTGATGAAGAACACGCCCAACGGCATTCCGGCACTGTTGCACGAGGAGGTGCTAAGCGGCGTGAACACCCTCGGCGCCACCATCTATCCGCAACAGATAGGACAGGCGGGGTCGTTCAATACCGAACTGGCAGAACTAAAGACACGCCAGACAAGCACCTTGATGCGCAAGATGGGCGGTGTGTTGGCTCTCTCGCCGATGGTCGATGTGTGCCGCACTCCGTCGTTCAACCGCCTCGAAGAGTCGTATGGCGAAGATGGTTATCTGTCGGCAGCGATGGGAACGGCCTTCGTCAGAGGACTGCAACAGGGCGACCTGAAGAAGGGTGTGGGTGCTTGCTCTAAGCACTATCTGGGCTATGGCGGCGGCGGTGATGCCGACGAGAAGGAACTGATGGAAGAAATACTGTTGCCACACGAGACGATGATACGTCTGGCAGGCAGCAAGGCGGTGATGCCTGGCTACCATGACGTTCACGGAACACGCTGCGTTGCCAACTCCGAAATTCTGCAAGACATCCTCCGAGGATATGTGGGTTTCGACGGAATGGTGGTGAGCGACTATACCGCCATTGACCAGATACCCAACCTGAGCACTTCCGTGGAGAAGGCGGCGGCAGCCATCAACGGCGGCAACGATGTCGATTTTCCCACCGGAGCCGACTATAAGAATCTGCAAGAGGCAATAGACAAGGGACTCGTGAAGCCCGAAACACTGGAACGCGCGGTGAAGAACGTGCTGCGGCAGAAGTTCCGCGCAGGACTCTTCGACAAGGATGCTTACCTCTATTCAAAGGAGAACATCACGCTCGACACGCCCGAAGAGCGACAGACAGCATACGACATAGCAACACAGTCGGTGGTGCTGCTGCAGAACAACGGCATCCTGCCAATCTCGCTCAACACCCAGCAGTCAACACTCAACGTGTTCCTCACAGGTCCTAACGCCAACTCCGTGTGGGCAATGTGCGGCGACTACACCTACCCAGCCATGTCATACTTCTGGAAGATGGTGGAAGATGTGGCCGACCACGACCAGCCACACATCGTGCGTCTTCTTGAAGGCATGACGAAGAGCAAGCCCGAAGGCGTCACGCTTACTTACTCTCGCGGCTGCGACTGGACAGAAGACATCGAGACACTTTATGATGAAGGTGGCGACAAACGTGCATGGGAGTATAATCTGCTGCACCGTAAGGTTAATTCGGGCGAGAAAGCCGACAAGGCGGAAGCACTCCGCATGGCTGGCGAGGCAGACATCATCGTGGCTGCCGTGGGCGAGAACGTGATGCTGTGCGGCGAGAACCGCGACCGCAAAGGACTGCGCCTGCCGGGCAAGCAAGAGCAGTTTGTTGACGAACTGATAAAGACTGGCAAGCCCGTGGTGCTCGTCATCTTCGGCGGCAGGGCACAGGTGGTGTCGGGCATTGCCGAGCGCTGCGCTGCGGTGATACAGGCATGGTATCCGGGCGAGGAAGGCGGCAGTGCCGTTGCCGACATCCTCTACGGCAAGGTGTCGCCGTCGGCAAAACTCTCCGTCAGTTATCCCAACACCGAAATCACCGAACCCATCTGCTATAACTACTCTGCCGAGAAAGACAGCCGCGTGCAGTGGCCCTTTGGTCATGGCCTCTCATACACCACATTCCAGTATTCCGACCTTAAGGTTGACAAGGAAGTGGCTACCGATGCCGATGCCCTGAACGTCACCTTCACGCTGAAGAACACCGGCAAAGTGGCAGCCGACGAGGTGGCTCAAATCTATCTCTCGCCCACAACGGCCAGTCAGAACATACGCCCGATACAGTTGCAGGGCTTCGCCCGCGTCTCGCTGAAACCTGGTGAGAGCAAGACCGTCAACGTGAAACTATATACCGAGCAGTTCGGATATTACAGCAACAAGGGCCAGCGACAGTGGAACATCGCGCCGGGACAGTTCGTCGTGAAGGTGGGAGCATCGTCTGCCGACATCAAGTTGCAACAGAACGTCACCCTGAAAGGCAAAACCGTAGTCAAACCTTTGCGCGACCACTATTTCTCAGAAGTAAAATAGGAGTTCGTGAGTTTATGAGTTCGTGAGTTAATGAGTTTAGGAGTTATGACAATACTTCAAAACTCGAGAACTCTGGCAAAATGGAATCCAACGAATCAAATGTCTTAACTCCTTAACTCACAAACTCCTAAACTCATGAATTTCTAAACTCCTAAACTCACGAACTTAAGAACTCATAAACTCACTAACTCATAAACTTACGAACTCATAAACTCACGAACTCCTAAAAAAATGAAACGAAACGAAGAACTTGCAAATAACCCCGCACTACAGGATGAGGTGCGGCGCATGAAGAGCGGACAGCCATACGATGCCCACACGCCTGAGATGCGCGCACTAAGAGCAGAGACAAAGCAACTGCTGAAAAAGATAAACATCACCGACTATCAGACACCCGAGATGTTCGAGGCCATACGCGAACTGCTCCCCAATGCCGCGCCAGATATCTATGTGGAGCCGCCTTTCTATTGCGACTACGGCAACTTCATATATGCCGGCGAGGGAGTGTATATCAACTTCGGCAGCATCATCCTCGACGGAGGCGGCGTTTACATCGGGCGCAAGACGCTGATAGCACCTGGAGTGCACATCTTCACTGCCGAGCACCCCACCGAAATACAGGAACGACGCCAGTTCGAGATGTGCCGACCTGTCAGGATAGGCGAGGAATGTTGGATTGGCGGCGACGTAACCATCTGCCCGGGAGTGACCATTGGCGACCGAACAGTCATCGGTGCCGGCAGCGTCGTCACCCGCGACATTCCAGCCGACTGTGTGGCAGTGGGCAATCCCTGCCGGGTGGTAAAGAGAGTGAATCAGAAGAAAGGCGAGGGACGTTGCTAACTTTAGACATAAAGACATAAGTGCTTTTGGACATAAAGACATAAAGGACACGATAGTTCAGCATGCCGTCATTTCAAACTGTAGGGGCGCACCTCCGTGTGCGCCCGCCTGCATCCACTACATTGTTGTCATCTATAATAAAAACACGACAACACATATCGCCTGATAGCGGTTCGTGCGCACACGGAGGAACGCCCCTACATGTGGCTGACTTTTAGTTTGCAATAAGCCATATAACACTTGGAGTCTTTGTCAGGAGATACTCCTGAGGATGTCAGGTGTATCTCCTGAGTAGGTCAGATATATACAAGTGAGGTGGTCAGGAAGCACAAGTGAGGAAGTGATTAGGCCCTAATCACTTCCTAAGAAGGCACAAGTGGCACCACAAGAAGTCATTTCTGCCTGCGTGAAATTGGGTGAAATTGGGTGAAATTGCACCTTCACACGCAATTCCCTGTACTCCAAAACGTTACAACGGATGTGAAGTTGTGAAATTGATTTTCGCTTTTTAAAACTCAGAAAAAATGCATTATCTCTGCACCCGTAGGAGGTGACGTGTCCCACGTCACAATCCGCGTTTTTGTGACGTGGGACACGTCACCTCCTATATGGACGCTGAAAGTACAGTAAATATTCCTATACGTTGCATTCTTTTATCCATTTATTTTTCACACCTTTTTTACAAGGCGATATTTCTAAATGCAAATTGTCGTAGATAATCTTTATCCTTGCACAAGGATATTCCGTGTGTTTTATGATAATTGGGCCAATTTTGGTTTGTCGTTATGTCGTTTCTTATATGTAAAACATATTTTCTTTATTTGACAGACATTTAAATTGAACTTTTTATGTATCTTTGCAAAGTATTTTGATTAAACTACTCAACTTTCGCAAGTTGAAGGAGTTAAGTTTGCGAAACTTCAGTTAAACTATTAAACTATGATAATCTTATTTATTGGAGGAACGGGAACGATAAGCAGTGCTATCACCCGACTGGTGGCCCAGCAGGGGCATGAACTGTATCTGCTGAACCGAGGCAACCGCAATGAGGGATTGCCAGAGAACGTGAAAACGATAGTGGCGGACATAGAGAATGAGCAGGAAGTGGCACAGAAACTGGAGGGCATGGAGTTCGACGCTGTGTGCGACTTCATTGGTTTTGTGCCGTCGCAGGTGGAGCGCGACATCCGACTCTTCAGCGGAAAGACTCACCAGTACATATATATAAGTTCGGCATCGGCATACAACAAGCCGGCACGCAGCCATGTAATTACCGAGGGAACAACGCTTGCGAACCCTCACTGGGAGTACTCGCGCAACAAGATAGCATGTGAGGAACTGCTATGGCGCGAGTATCGCGAGAACGCTTTCCCCGTGACGATAGTGCGCCCAAGCCATACCTACTGCGAGCGCAGTGTGCCTGTGGGACTGCACGGAACGAAGGGCAGTTACCAGGTGTTGCGCCGTATGATGGAGGGGAAGCCTGTCCTGATTCACGGTGATGGTTCGTCGCTGTGGACACTGACGTGGAACGAGGACTTTGCCGTTGGCTTCGCAGGACTCATCGGCAACCCGCAGGCTATAGGCGAGGCGTTCCAGATAACGAGCGACGAGCACCTGTCGTGGAATCAGATATATGGTGCTGTGGCGCGTGCGCTGGGTGTTGAACTGAAACCTTATTATGTTTCATCGGCATTCTTGGCAGAAGTGGGACCGAAAGAGTATGACCTTGAGGGCAACCTTCTTGGTGACAAAGCGCTCACGGTGGTGTTCGACAACTCGAAACTGAAACGTGTTGTGCCGGAGTTCCGTCCGCATGTGGGATTCGACGAGGGCGTAAGGCGAGCCGTAGATTATGTTCTCAGTCATAAGGAGTGTCAGACAGAAGACCCCGACTTCGACCAGTGGTGCGACAAGGTCATCGATGCTTTGGAGAATGCCAAGCGATGCTTAAAGGCTTGAACAGTAGCATTTCCAGTCTAAAAATTTGCAGATAATATTTTTTTTTACGATATTTGCAGAACAAACCAAATATTAATAAAACTGAGACTTATGACAGACGACATCAACAATCCTATCGGAACACCTCCAATTCCTGGCGAGACACCGCCCGTTCCACCAGTACCTGAACCACCAATACCATCGGTTCCAGAACCTCCAGTACCAGAACCTGCTATACCGGAAGTACCGGATACACCGGCAATTCCTGATGCTCCGACAGTTCCAGAGGCGCCAGTTGTGCCCGAAGCACCCGTTGCTTCCGAGCCAGTTATACTTGAAACGCCTTCAGTTCCTGAGACTCCGGTCGCTCCGGAAGCGCCTGTGGCGCCCGAA
>DGTS01000004.1:0-38509 GCA_002394385.1 Prevotella sp. UBA4330 | reverse complement strand
ACCTGAAACGCCTTCAGTTCCTGAGTCTCCAGTAGTTCCGGAGGCGCCAGTTGTGCCTGAAGCACCCGTTGCTCCTGAGCCGGTTATACCTGAAACGCCTTCAGTTCCTGAGACTCCAGTAGTTCCTGAAGCACCGGTGGCACCCGAAGCACCCGTTGTTCCCGAGCCAGTGATACCAGAAACCCCTTCAGTTCCTGAGTCTCCAGTAGTTCCTGAAGCACCGGTAACGCCCGAAACACCATCTGTACCAGAGACTCCTGCGATGCCTGAGGCTACAATAGTTGCACCAGCGGCTCCTGAACCACAGGCAGTACCAAAGCCAGAACCTCCCAAACCCGCTACTTCTGCTGCTCCGGCAACGCCTAAGGCTGCACCGCGCCTAACGCAACCTTACGTTCAGCCAAAGAAGAAAAGCAATGTGGGCCTCATCATTGGCATATTGTTAGCATTGTTGCTGTTGCTCGGCGGTATCGGAGGTGCCGTTTATTACTTCTTCTTAAGAGACAAAGGAACAGACATTGAAGTTGTTGATGACAATAAAGATGGCACAGACAAGATAGATAATGCCACCAAGACCGACAATGGAACGACTGACAGCAACTTCGGAGTGAATAACAACGAAGGTGATGACAACGTTCAGAACGGTAATGAAAATGAAGGTGATGACAACAATGGCGGCATCAACGAGGGCGAAAACATCGATAATCAGAACATAGACGAGATAGAAAAGGAAGCGAATCGTCAGCCGCAGCCAAGCGTTCAGGACGTTCCTTCGCTGCCAAGGCAGACAACAACGCCAGCAACAACGACAAAGCCTAAGACAACAAACAAGAAGTCAAGCAACTACAACACGCAGAAGAAAAAGACATACACGCCACAGAACAACTCGAACAACAGTTCTCAAGAGGTGGAGAAGTCAAGTTCGAGCAAGCGTGGCTGGCATATAGAACGACTTGAGTGATGTCTTAAAGATAATCAATAAGCATGTCCCACACGGCTATGATGTGGCAGATGGAGCCCACAAGGACAAAGAAATGGAACACCGTGTGCATGTATTTCCGCTTATTGAGACTGTAGAACACCGCCCCGGTGATGTAGGCTACGCCCTCCGCGATGATCCACACCACCGAGGCGGCGCTTACACTATGGAGCAGCGGACCGAAAGCGACGAGCACAGAGAGACCCATCAGCACGAAACATGCGGTCTCTAAGTAACTGTGGTCGCTCAACTTGCAGAAAGAAACGATGGTTCCCGCAATGGCGGCAATCCATATAAAAAGGAACAGAGACCATCCCCAATAACCCTCCTGGCGCAGAGCGATGAGCGTTATTGGCGAGTAACTGCCTGCAATGTGCCAGTAGATGGCGGCGTGGTCCCACTTGCGCAGCCGCTCTTTCCACTTTGACCACGCACTAAGACTATGATAAACCGTGCTGGCAAGGTATGACATCAGCATGCCGAAGAGGTAAAGAATGATGCCCGCCGTTGCCCATCCGTTACCTTTCGCAAAGCACATATACAGGAAAATAGAACCAACGGCGACACCTATCAAGATGCCGCCGGCATGGCTCCATGAGTTCCAAAGTTCTTCTTTATGATTGAAGTGAATTCTTCTCATTCTGACGCTGGTGCCGCAGGTGCAGGAGCAGGAGCGGGTGCGGGTGCCGGAGCGGGTGCCGCAGCAGGTGTTTCTGTTGCTGCCGGTGCAGGCTTTCCGCCCTCTGTCGCTGTCGATGAGCCACTTTCGGTGCTGCTTGCCTCTCCCGAGGTCTCGCCGCCTTCACCTTCTGTACTCTCGGTCTTTGCCACGGCTGGCTTGTAAGTCTTTATCGCAGCCTGCTGTTGCTCGCGCGAGAGTTGCTTTCCCGACTTGTCGAAACCAAGCAGGGCGCGCTGTCTTCCGGTCACCTTGTCAATGACAGCAACGAAGAAGAGGTCGCCCTCGCGGCTCACATTACCTTGTGCCAGAGCCTCGATGGTGAGGTTTGAGGTGTTCATGCGATAGAGCCCTTGCCGTGTCTTGCCGTCGGCATCGGTAGGAGTGGTGGTGGCGGTGAGCATCAGGTACTCTTTGTCGGGAGACAATACCGCCTCGCGGATGCCCGCATTGAGGTCTTCGTCGTTATAATATATCGCAGCGTCGTCGGTGAGACTGCTGAAAGTAACCTCGTCGAGCATCTTCGTCTTGCCGTCGAACTTATAGAGGTGCCCACCGTTAAGATAGAAGAGGCAATGACGGCGTTCGTCGGGGAACTTCGCCACAAAGCCGGTGCCTTTGGGCAGTCGCTGTTCCAGACTGTCGAGGGCTTCGCTTACGGGCAGCGACTTACCGTTGCCTGTTGCCCCGGAAGAGCATTTGAAAAGGGAAACGACGATTATGATAACAAGCAGACATGCGCCTGCCATGGCTCCAATGGCCCATAGCCGTTGTTTCTGGGGATGCTTAATAAGTTGTTTAATGTCCATTTATATTGTTGTTGTTTATGATTCGTGAGAGGGTGTCGTTGTTGCGATGGCATCGCAACATACGGGACTTTTGAATCGCGGCACACGAGGCAGGTGGCTTTCGGCACACGGGGCAGTGGCTTTCGGCAATCGTCAGTCGGCGATGGTGAAGTCGAGTTGTCGTTTCTCGATATTCGCACGTGCCACCACGATGCGGATTGGGTCGCCCAGTTGGTATTTGTGATGACGGCGACGGCCCACGAGCATATAGTTCTTCTCGTCGAAGTCGTAGTAATCGTCGTCAAGATCGTGCATGGATACCATTCCCTCGCAGTGGTTTTCGTCTATTTCGGCATAGATGCCGTAACTTGTTATGCCACTGATGTGTGCGTCATACTCGTTGCCTATCTTGTCTTCCATAAACTCCACCATCTTATACTTGATGGAGTCGCGCTCTGCCTGCTGTGCCAGTGCCTCCATGTCGCTCGAGTGTTCGCACAGTTCCTCGTAGTGGTCTTTGTTTGCCGAGCGTCCGCCTTCTTGGTAGCGTGTGAGCAGACGGTGCACCATGGTGTCGGGGAAGCGGCGTATTGGCGACGTGAAGTGGGTGTAGTAGTCGAATGCCAGTCCGTAGTGCCCTATGTTGTGCACACTGTACTTAGCCTTCATCATTGCCCTGAGAGCCACCATCTCAATGACGTTCTGCTCGCGCTTGCCGTTAATGTCGTCCATGAGTTGGTTGAGCGAGCGTGATATCTGCCCCTTGGTTCCTGCTGTCTTTATCTTGTATCCGAAACGTGTGATGAACTGTGAGAGGTCTTCCAGTTTCTTCGGGTCTGGCTGGTCGTGTATTCGGTAGGGCAGCGTCTTTGCTTTCTTGCCCTTAGGCACCTTTCCTATGCTTTCTGCCACGGTGCGGTTGGCGAGCAGCATGAACTCCTCGATGAGTTTGTTTGCGTCTTTCGACTTCTTATAGAATGCTCTTGTAGGCTTTCCTTTCTCGTCAACATCGAAGTGAAGTTCCTCGCGGTCGAATTTCACTGCTCCGTTCTTGAAGCGCTTCTCGCGCAGTTTCTTTGCCAGAGCGTCCAGCACCAGCAGTCCGCATGCCAGTTGAGGCGACACATTGGCGTCGCCACAGTTGACGGGCTTGTTGGTCTTGGCCTTCTCCAGGTCTTTCACGTGGATGGGCGCCGGCTCGCCAGTGCCGTCCTTCACACCGTTCTTCTCCAGGATGTCCTGCACCTCCTCGTAGGCGAAGCGGTGGTCGCTCTTTATCACGGTGTGCACCAGTCGCCACGACTTTATGTTCGCCTCGGAGTCGAGATTGAACACCACGCTGTAGCACAGTTTCTCCTCGTCGGGTCGGAGCGAGCAGATGAAGTTGCACAGGCGTTCGGGAAGCATCGGTATGGTGCGGTCAACGAGATAAACGCTTGTTGCGCGTTTCTGAGCCTCTTTGTCTATTATCGAGCCTTCTTTTACGTAGTGTGACACGTCGGCGATGTGCACTCCCACCTCCCACAACTGGGTGTTAGACGATTGCTGTGTGGTGTCTGATGATTTCTTTCCTGTGCTTATCTGCCTGATGCTCAGTGCGTCGTCGAAGTCCTTGGCATCGTATGGGTCGATGGTGCATGTCATGACATCGCGGAAATCTTCGCGCCGTGCAATCTCTTCTGGTGTTATGGCAGGGTCTATTTTCTCTGCGGCAGCCTCCACGAACTTAGGATATTTGTATGGAAGTCCATACTGTGCGAGAATGGCGTGCATCTCGGTGTTGTTCTCTCCCACCTTTCCGAGCACGTCAACCACCTCTCCCACGATGTTCTTATCTTCGGACGAAGGCCAGTGGGTGATGCGCACCACCGCCTTGTCGCCGTCTTTTCCGCCCTTGAGTTTTTTCTTAGGGATGAAGATGTCGTGTGTGAAGATGTTGGAATTGCTGATGAGGAAGGCGAAGTCGCGCTCCACCTTGAGGCGTCCCACGAACTCGTCGTGCGCCCTCTTTACTATCTCTATCACCATTGCCTCCTTGATGTGCTTCTCCCTTCGGGCCATCATCGTCACCTTGACGCGGTCGCCGTTGAGGGCGAAGAGCGAGTTGCGCTCTGCCACGAACACCGGTTTGTCGGAGCCGTCGGCGATGAACGAGTTCTTTCCGTTGGCTTTTCTGATGAATGTTCCCTCTACTGTCTGTCCCTGGGTGTTCAGTCTATAAGAGTTTTCCGACACCTTGCTGAGGAAGTCGTCCCATGCCATTTCCTCCATGATGTCGATGGCAAGCATCTTCTCAGGATGCGTTGCAAGATGCAGTTGTTTGAAAACTTGTTTCAGACTGTAAGTCTCGTTGGGATTGGTCTGGAAGAATGTGGACAGCATCTCCGCCAATCTTTTCTTCGTGAGGCGTTTGCCTCTGTTCTTTCCCTTTGCCATAAGCCAATAGAGTTGATAACCAAGTGCGAAGATAGTATTTTTTTCTGATTAAATCATAAAATAATCTTATAATTTCACTTTTTTTTGAATGATTGTGTGTTTTCTGCTTATACTACAGCGATTTTTGTTCATAAAAGGCAAAATAAAGTCGTTTTTGTTCACATACTCATTTTTTCTGATTATCTTTATGTAAATATGTTCCATGAAGTTAGGCTGCACCTTAACAATTAAAATAAAACTGTTTTTATTTTGTATTGTCTTCGGTTTGCACTAACTTTGACAGTCGTCCAAGTTACTCACGTTCGGAAAAACCAAATATTATTTGGTTTTTCGCTCACTTAATCGTAACTTTGCAGCCATGAAAATTCTTATTACAGGTGCCACAGGATTCATCGGCAGTTTCATTGTTGAAGAGGCGTTGAACCGTGGCATGGAGGTGTGGGCTGCGGTGAGAGGCACCAGTTCGAGACAATATCTCACTGACGAGCGTATCAACTTCATTGAATTGAACCTCGACAGTGAGAAGCAACTGCAATCAGCGCTGGCTCCACATAAGTTCGATTATGTGGTGCATGCTGCCGGTGTGACCAAATGTCTCAACCGTATCGATTTTTTCCGCGTGAACACCGAGGGTACTAAGCACCTTGTCAATGTGCTGCTGTCGCTCGAAATGCCGATGAAGAAGTTCGTCTATCTGAGCAGTCTGAGCGTCTTCGGACCAGCACGCGAGCAAATGCCCTACACCGAGATAACAGACAAAGACACTCCCGTTCCGAACACAGCGTACGGACAGAGCAAGTTGGCGGCAGAAAATTTCCTGCACCAGCAGGAGTCGTTGCCATACGTCATACTGCGCCCGACGGGTGTCTATGGACCGCGCGAACGCGACTATTTCATGATGGCCAAGAGCATCAAGAGCCATGTTGACTTCGCTGTGGGCTACCAACCGCAGATAATCACTTTCGTCTATGTTGCCGATGTGGTGCAGGCCGTGTTCCTGGCACTGGAGCGGGGACCTGTGGGCGGGCACTATTTCCTTACCGACGGACGCAGTTACTCGTCGCAGATGTTCAGCAACTTGTTGAAGAAATATCTTGGAGTGCGCGGTCTGTTGCGCATCAAGGCACCGTTGCCGGTATTGCGCGGAGTGACGTTCCTCGGCGAGCGTTACAGCCGCATAACACGCAAGATAACAGCACTCAACGACGATAAATACAACATTATGAGACAGCGCAACTGGCTCTGCGACATCACTCCCGCACGCGAGGAACTGGGCTATCAGCCTACGGTGGAACTCGAGGAGGGTGTGCGACGTGCTGTAGAGTGGTATAAGGAGAACCACTGGTTATAGTTTTTCAGGAGAAACAGCGTCTATGAAATTCAACATCAAGAAATATTTTACTACAGACAAGAAACCACAGAAGGGACTTCTGGCAGTGGAATGGGTGGTGATGGCTTATCTGCTGCTCACCACGGTGGTCATTCTTTTCTGCTATACCGATGTCGTTAACCCCAAGGCAATGCTGTGGGGACGTGCTCGGGTGATTACTCTCACTGCGGCATTATGGGCAGTCTATCGCATGTGGCCATGCCGCGTGACCCTCTCGCTGCGCGTCTTTGCACAGTTGGCACTGCTCTCATGGTGGTATCCCGACACTTACGAGATAAACCGCATGTTCCCCAACCTTGACCATCTGTTTGCCTCTTGGGAGCAGAGCCTGTTCGGTTGCCAGCCAGCATTGCTGTTCTCGCAGGCCATACCGAGCCATGTCTTCAGCGAACTGATGGACCTCGGCTATGCCTCCTACTACCCGATGATAGCGTTGGTGCTGCTGTTCTACTTCCTTGCCCGTTACGAGGAGTTCCATCGTGCGGCATTCGTGGTGCTCGGTTCGTTCTTCCTCTACTACGTCATTTTTATTTTTGTACCTGTCGTAGGACCTACATTCTATTTCAATGCCGTTGGCGTTGACCAGATAGCAAAGGGCATTTTCCCTGACCTCGGGCTATATTTCAACAACCATCAGGACTGTCTGCCGTCGCCGGGCGATGTCAATGGCGTGTTCTATCAGTTGGTGGAGAGTGCCAAGGAGGCAGGTGAGCGACCCACTGCGGCATTCCCCAGCAGTCATGTGGGCTGCAGCACGGTGCTGATGCTGCTTGCGCTGCACTCCAAGAAACGCTGGATAGTATGGTTGTTGCTGCCGCTTTACGTACTGCTTTGCTTCGCCACGGTTTACATTCAGGCTCACTATGCCATCGATGCCATTGCAGGATTGCTGACGGGCGTAGTCTTCTATTTCGTACTGATGTTTGTATCTAAAAAGTTAAAGAATTAAGACAGGGGAGAAAAAGAAAACCAAATGAAAAAGAGTTACGTTTCTTTTGTTGCATTGCTACTGGTTGCAACGCTTGCAACGAGTTGTTTCCGTGCCCGAGTGACAACGCGCAGGACAACCCAAGAACAGCCCGCCACGGTTGAGACAAAGCAGGAACCCGCTGTCCGCGAGGTGCGCAGGACACAGACAACCGACCGCTTCGACATTCCCGCTCCACTGCTCGACCGCGCAGAGAAAATACTGGTGAGGAAAGCATACACAGCATCTTACAACGATGACATGCGTATTCCTAACTGGGTGGCGTGGGAACTGACGCGTGAACATGCCACGGGTAAGGTGAAAAGACCCAACCGCGCGTTCCACGAAGACTATGACGTGAGTGCTCCGCGTGCCACCTACGGCGACTATCGCGACTGTGGATGGAGCAAGGGACACATGTGCCCTGCGGGTGACAACAAATGGGACAGCGAGGCGATGTACGACACGTTCCTGCTCACCAACATCTGCCCTCAAGACTATACTCTGAACAGTGGCTACTGGAACTCAGTGGAAATGAGGTGCCGCCACTGGGCAGAGCGCTACGGAAGCGTGCTCATCGTGTGCGGACCAATACTCGAAGGCGACCACCACGAGACCATTGGCGACAACCATATCGTGGTTCCTGAGGCGTTCTTCAAGGTCGTTGTGACTCTCGAAGACGAGCCAAAAGGTGTGGGGTTCATCTGTCCTAACACCGACGAACACCTCAGCGACGAGCAGTGCATGACATCAATTAGCGAGGTGGAGCGCATCACTGGCATCACCTTCTTCCCGCACCTGGATAAGGAAATATCAAAAAAAGTAAAGGAGGAAGTGTCTAAATTCTAAACATTCAGAGATACATAGTCTATCGATTAACGCCAACGTTGTGACCGTTCTTCACAACGTAGCGGCGCTCAAACTCCTCACGGGTGCGCTTCCAGCGGTCGTGAGTCCACAGATAAATGGAGGGATTGCGGCGTATGCTGTCCTCTAGGCGCGCGAAGTACTGCCGTGTCAGTTCTCCATGCTCCATCTTCGAGGGTTCGCGCGTCATCAGTTGATACTTGAAGACATACTGTCCACGGCGCGGACGCTCAACTTCAATGAAGAAAACGGCGTTGTTCATCTTGCTCATAATGCGCTCTGCACCTGTGAACACTGGCGTTTCCTGATTCAGGAAATCTACCCACAGGTGTATGTTCTCCCACTTAGGAGCCTGGTCGGCGATATATCCGAACAGTGTCTTTCGTCCCTCACGACGATAACTGACAAGGTATCTCAGAATGTCTTTCTTAGGAATGCACACGCCGCGCATTGCCTGGCGAATCTCAATGAACAGGCGGTCGAACATCTTGTTGTTCAGCGGATGGTAAATGAGTCCACACACTGCTGCCAGCGATGTGGCCTTGCTGCCTCTGTCAACAGCACGGAATCCCCATGATGTAAGTCCAAGGTCGGAGGCTGAAAGATACTCCCAGTTGCCGTGGTGTCCAAGTATTCCGGCGCAGTCTTGTCCCTCGGCGAAACACTGTTCCACAACGTCCATTCCCTCGAAGCGCACATGCTTCATGAATGTCTCGTCGCTTACGCTGATGAGTTTCAGTGTCTCCACGAAGTAGTCGCACAGCCATCGGTAGAACTTACGCTCTATCTCCTTGCGCTCTTCCTCGCTTTTCTCGGGGAAAGAGTTGGCAAGATTTTTCTTCACCACGCGCTTCCTGTAGCCCACTATATAATATATAATAAGGTAAAAGAAGTCGGCTATCACGTAAAGAGCGCGATAGGGAAGCAGCGAAATGGCGTAAAACAATGTCCTGACTACTGTGTACATATAGCAATTAAGCCTTGAATTTCATTCGACCTTTTCTTACCTCGGCATAGCCAAACAAGTTTGGACTCTGCTCTCGGCTGCATGAAAACGTTGGTCTTTTATTTCACAACACTGGTGAGGGGGTTCTTCACTCCGTGCATGCCGTTGAGGAACGCCTTGGCAGAGCCGAAGCGCAGGAACATGTCGAGCCGCACGGGCACGTGATTCTTGTCGTCGGTGACGTAGAAGCGCACAATCTCCTTCCATTTACCCTTCTCCAGTTCCATATACGAGAGTTCCAGACAGCGGTATTTCTTGCCGTTGTCTGCCTTCACCGTCGATTTGCCGCGGTAGCGCAGTATGGCGTTGTCCACGCTGTTGCCGTCGGCAATGGGGAACTTCACTTCATGTCCTTTGGTCCAGTTTGTGGGGTCGAAGTTGCGTGCTCTGAGGAAGATGCTCAGCATGTCATAGACGCACTCCTTCTTTGAAGAGTTCATCCAACTGTGTGTGCCGTCCTTGCGTTGACGGTGCTGGCGCATCTTTGTCAGCCCTCCGCCGTAGGTGTACCATACCTCGTCAACCACATATCGTTTTCCCTCGTTGGCACCCTTGCGAAAATACAGCGGCACCAAATCGGGAGTGCAGTAGGTGAGCAGTGTGTCGCGCAGCACAAACATCTTGTCTGCTTTGTCGTTGCCTCTGGTCACCAGCGAAGCGCGATAGGCTTCCTTTCCCTTGAAATAAGACTTATAGACCGACATAGAGGCCGACCCAGCCTTCACCCATACGAACTTCCAGTTGTAATAGACGTTGTATGAGAGAGCCTCGCCCGACTCGAATGCCGTGTTGCGGAACGTGCACTGGGCGGAGGCACCAATGGCAAAGGCCAAAGCAATGATTATCGAGAATACAAACTTTTTCATAATTAATAAATTTAATTTTTGCACGCCTCGCTCTTAAAAGCGAGTAGAGAAGTATAGGAGTTTTACCCTTTTACTTTTTTATCTTTTTACTTTTTTACCCTTATCTTTACCTTCTTACTTTTTTACTTTTTTACCTTTTTACTTTTTTACCTTTACGTGTTCGGAACATACTCTATGCCTTTTTCACGGGCTCTTTTTATATTTCTGTTCCTTATCTTCTTGTCTTTGTCGGGCTTTTGCTTCACTATCACCGACGGCTTTTGCTGAGTGAGCGGTCTTGCGGTGGGCGACCACGACAGCGGGATGTCCCATTTTGCCTTGCACTCCAGTGCCTCGTGATAGTAGTACACCTCTTCTGCCTGTCTGTCCTCGGCGTAGCAGCCAGTGTCCCACACGCCGTTGTTGTTGTCGTCAACAAAGAGCCGCATGTAGTAAGTGCCGGGATTGACGTAGAAGAACTCTGCAGTACCGTTGGCGGTGGTCACCTTCTTCACGGGATTGCCGCTCTTGTCGAGCAACTGCACTACGAGGTTCTTGCCTTCAAGTCCGCCGATGTTCACTATCACCGTGCTGTAGTCATCGTTCGACTTCACCTTAAATCCTTGTTTGAACGATTTTGCGGCGTGTCCATATATGTCGATGAAGGCGGCAGAGTCAACCTCGAAACTGTATTCTATGTCAGGCCGCCACTCGCCGAGGATGTCATAGATGCGCTCCGATCCGCTGCGTTTCTGCAGCACGAAGGGCGAGCGATACCACAGTGAGTCGATCTTTGAATACAGGTGAACGGCGCTGCTGTCCACCTTTTGCAGCGGAACGTCGAACGCTATCCATGGATTCTGGTCGGGAGCCAGTTCGGGATTGACGTTGTATTTTGGTCTCAGCGCCTCTGCGGGCATCACAGTCTCGAACGGGTCACCACGTTTCTCGGCCTTGTCTTGCTTCTTCTTCCACTCTTCATACTTCTTCTGCTCGCGCTTCATGCGTTTCTCGTAGGTGTCGCGCGACACCAGCGACAGGGTGTCTGCTTGCGGTTGCAGCACTCCGAGGGTGTCGGTGGCCATATAACTGAGGGCTATTGTCAGCGTGTCGCGGTTTATCAGCGTGGAGTCGCGCAGCCAGTAGGTCAGCGTGTCCATGTGTTCGCTCTTCTCTATGATGAAGGCATCGCGGTCGTCAAAGTCCATTCCGCGCACCTCGGGCATCTCGCCGCCGTAACTATAGAATAGCGTGAAGCGGTTAGCCTCTTTCCTCTCGCTCTTCAGCAGGTAGCGGTCTGTCTGTACCTCGGTGAATGCGCGCAGCACGATGTCGTCGGGCATGTAGCGGGTATATTCAACTCTCTCGATGTCCTTGATGCGCAGCGAGTCGAGCCAGATGGTGTCTTGTCTCACGTCGGGTCTCGACCATGGTGTCACTATGTCGTGGGTGAATGCCAGTTCCTCGCTTTTCTGCGTGAAGCGGAAGTCTCCGTCGGCATCCATCAGGGCGTAGATGCGGTAGTCGCCTGGCGCTATGCCGCGTATCACGAAGCGTCCGCGGCTGTCGGTGCGGCTCACTCTTAGCATCGGCTCTTTTTGGAACGCTGAGTCGGCTTGGTTGGAGTAGAGTCCCACGAGGATGCCTTTTATCGGCTCCAGGTTCTCTGCCTCGAGCACATGTCCCGACACTTCGAGCGTGTCTATCTTGTCACCCGTGGAGAAACTGTAGGTGTAGTTGCCCATGGGGTTTCCCTCGTTGTTGTCGGTTATGGCATCGCTGAAGTCGATGGTGTAGGTGGTATTGGGTACGAGCGAGTCTTTCAGTTCTACCTTTATCTGCTTTCCGGCGGTCTTAATCTCGGGCATTTCCATTTGCGGAGGGCACACTACCACCTTCTCCTGCGCGTTTTCCAGTTTCACAAATTCGTCGAAGAAGATGCTTATCTTTCGTGATGTCACGCCTACGGAGTTGTCGGCGGGCGTGGCACCGATCACCTTCGGCGGTGTCTCGTCGTACCATCCGCCGTCGGGATTGCCCATTCTGGCGCATGAAGAGAGCGCAAGGATGATGAGGCAAAGTGGCAATAGCACTCTGTCTTTCATCGTTTGCTTATTGTCTCTAATCACTTTCATCTTGTCTCTTTGACTTCTTTCTCTACCGAAAGTTTATTTTCTTATACTCCAGCAGCATCCCCTCCTCTCATTAAAGGTCTTGTGAGCGACCAGCCCTCCCCCTCGGGGGAGATGTAGAGGGGTTTAGTTCATCGCCAGCAACTGGTCGATATGCTCGCGGCTGTTGCTCAGTCGGGGCACCTTGTTCTGGCCTCCCAGTTTGCCCCTCGACTTCATCCACTCCTCGAAGAGTCCGTGGTGAGCCTCTATTATCTCAAGATGCTGCAGCGTGATGTCCTTATATCGTTTTGCCTCGTAGTCGCTGTTTATTTCCTGCAGTTTCTTGTCGAGCAGGTCGCTGAAGCGTTCCAGCGAGTCGGGACTCTTGGAGAACTCTATCAGCCACTGGTGGCGGCACTTCGCGTTGCCGTCCATGAATACCGGGGCGGCGGTATATTCCAGCACTTCGGCACCCGTCTCGTGGCATGCGTAGGCAAGTCCTTGCTCGGCATTGTCAACGATGAGTTCCTCGCCGAAGGCATTGATGAAGTGCTTTGTGCGCCCAGTGATGACAAACTTATACGGTTTCACGCTGGTGAAGCGCACCGTGTCGCCGATGACATAGCGCCACAAGCCGCACGTGGTGCTGATAACCATAGCGTAGTTGACACCCACCTCCACTCCTTCGAGTGGCACAATGCACGGCTGCTTCTCCGGTTCCAGTTGCTGGCGAGCCATCCCCGCCGAGGCGATGGCGTCGGGGAACTTGTCCATAGGAATGAACTCGTAGAACACTCCGTAGTCGAGCATCAGTTGCATCGACGAGTCCGAAGGGTCGTTCTGCAGTCCGAAGAATCCCTCGCTGGCGTTATATGTCTCCATATAGTGCATGTCGGGCGAGGTGATGAGTTGCTCATATTGCTTGCGGTAGGGCGTGAACGCCACGCCACCGTGGAAGAACACCTCCAGATTTGGCCACACCTCGTTAAGGTGTTGCTTGCCAGAGAGTTCCATAACTCGCATCAGTACCGAGAGCATCCACGACGGAACGCCGCTCAGGTTGGTCACGTTCTTGTCTATCGTCTCGTGCGCTATGCGGTCGCGCTTCAGTTCGAAGTCGCTCAGAAGCGCTGTCTTCTTGCTTGGCACTCGCACGAAGTTGGCCATCGGGTTGATGTTCTCAATGAGGATAGCGCTGAGGTCTCCCACCAGCGAGCCGGGCAGATTGTAATTCGGTGAGTGGCTTCCGCCGAGGATAAGGGCACGTCCGTCGAACAACTTGCTTTTCGGGTTGTTGGCAAGATACATAGCCACGGCATCCTTGCCGCCCTGATAGTGCATCGACTGAAGTCCCTCCGCGCTCACCGGGATGAACTTCGACTTGTCGTTGGTCGTTCCCGACGACTTGGCATACCATTTCACCTGCCCCGGCCACAGCACGCTCTGCTCGCCGTGACGCATGCGGTCGATGTCGCCCTTCAACTCCTCGTAGGTGTTCAGCGGCACCATGCCGGCGAAATCATCATAGTTCTTTATCGAGTTGAAAGAGTGCTTCTGCCCGTATTCCGTGTTCCTGCCGCGCTCCACAAGGTGCTCCAACGCCTTCTGTTGCAACTGCAACGGCGCGCTGTTATGCAGCAGCAGTTTCTTCTGTCGCGGCACAAACACATTCCTAATAATTCCTGTTAGACTCATTTTAAATAATTCTACAGTCAGGTATTGATTTCTTTTCCGCCTGCAAAGTTAGCGCAAATCGAAGACAATACAAAATAAATGCATTTATTTTTATTGCCGAGGTGCAGCCTAACTTTATGGAGCAAAGCGACATAAAGTTACGATTTTATAAAAAATAGGTACAATGTTCCCCCAAATGCTGTTCACGATGTCTCCCCGCCCCTGTAGGGGAGGGGCAGGGGTGGGGTCAGTGTTTTTCTCCACACACAAACAGACTTCTATATCCTTTTATTTCTTTACATAATATCACTGACCCCACCCCTTACCCCTCCCCTACAGGGGCGGGGAGTCATTAGCAATGAGAAAATAAAATGTATAATTACCTTTGCGATACCCAAAGATATCAATCGCGATTCCCAAAGATATCCAATGAGATTCTAACTGATGCCAAACCGAAAGACAAAGTTATTAACTTTGTTCAACAAAGTTAATAACTTTGTCACCCCATTTGTATCTTCTTGAAATCCAAGTAGTTATAAACGGCATGATGAAAGGTGCTTATTTAGTCTGAAATCAGGGCTTAGAACGTTATTATTTGTTAATGTGTGTTTGAATTATTCATGCTTTTACGTTATATAATCAACGACAATCAGCATGGACATAAGAGCATTTGAAGAGAAAGCAACAGCGCTACGCCAACGCGCCCTGAATGTAAGCAGGGTGCAAGGTGCCGACATTGAGGAGGCAGAAGACATTGCCCAGGAGGTGATGTTGAGGCTTTGGCAGATGCTCGACGATATTAATGACGCTGCAGGAATGGAGAGGCTGGCGGCTGTAATTGCGCGGAACATGACCATCGACATGCTGAGAAAGCAGCGCACTATGCCGCTCTGCGGGAACGAAGTGAGGCTGGCAGCACAGCACGACGTGCCCGATGAAAGTCTGGAAGCGGCAGAGGAAGAGAGTTGGCTCAGGCAAAGACTCCGACAGTTGCCGCCTACTCAGTATGCCATTCTTGGCATGAGACAGGTGGAACACCTAAGCAATGGGGAGATAGCAAGACGCTTGGGAATAGCCGAAACATCTGTATCGACACTGCTCTCAAGGGCTCGTCACACATTACTTGATGAAATAAGGAGGAGGAACAAGATATGAACAGGATTTCAGAAAAGGACATAGATGAATTGTTACTGAGGTTTCTCGATGGGCACACTACCGTCGAGGAGGAGCGCATTTTGGAAAGATACTTCAGCCAGGACGATGTTCCTGAGCGGTTGGCTGACTATCAGACGATGTTCCGATGGTTTGCTGGCGGTATGCAAGGCGATGTCTGCGTTGTTCGGCAGGCCAAAAACCGAGGCACAAGAAAGGTGAGGGTGCTGCGCTGGATGGCAGCGGCGGCGGTTCTGTTGTTGGGCATTTTGACTCTCACAACGGTGCTGAAGGAAAGCCATGAACCCGTGATTACGCTACAAAAGCAAACAGAAAAGCCGGCCACTCCTGCCGTTAGTGTTGAGCGCAGCAATGACGAACCAATAGAGAAGATGCAGAAACCGAAGCCAATGAGCATCGCCAAGGACAGAAAGCGTAAGGCGAGCAAGCCGAAAAAGACTATTTCTGACAAGGTAAGCATGGAGATGGTGATGGCGGAGAACAAGAAACTGCGCGAGGAAATGGCAGAGATAGAAGAGGAGATGGCAGAACTGAGGCGACAGGTAATCATCTCCCAGATGGAGGCTCGCGGATATCGTGCCGTCTATATGGAAGATGGCAGTATATGTTTTGAAAACAGTGAAAACCAAATAATTACAGAATTATGAAAACAACAAGAACACTTTCGTTGATGATTTGCCTGCTTATGGCCGTGGGAACTGTGCAGGCACAGGAGAATATAAAGCGTGCCATTGATGAATTTCTGGATGATGAGCGGGTGAACTATACCGAGTCGCACCATAAAAACCGCAATCCAGAGACGGGTGAAATGGAAGGGCGGTTGGATGCATATACATTCACTCTGGCTCCAAAAGACTTGAAACTGCTGGACATGCTGAAAGAGGCGGTGAGACAAGACAGTGAGGATGCATACGAGGAAAACTGGGAAAGCAGTTCTTCGCCTGAGGCTGTTTACAGGCAGCGAAAGGTGATGTATAACGACAACGAAGGACTTGTGATAGGCTATGAATACTACAACTACATACAAGTGAACTTCGTCGATAAGTCAAAAGAAGGATTCCGCTATGCCTATGTCATCGAATGGGAAAAGGTTGACGATGACGTCAGAGGCAAGAAAGAGAATGTTGGACAAGGAAGAATAGCCATTGCATACGCACGAATGCCACAGCAAAAGAAGACAACGGTGACAGTAATTAATGGTGACATGCTCGGTTCTTTAGGCAGTTTAAAGGACTTTGAAATGTCGAAGGACATGAGTTCTACCGACTGGTTGACGCAGTTTAACCTCTACAGGAAGAACTTCTTGAAATATACCAAAAAAAACATGAAAAGCAATATGTCAACAGTAGTTGCCACAAAACTTTATGAACTGAGCAAGAATGCCGACTGCCTGAGCCACTCAGAGGCAGCAATGTGTGCTGAACAACTGGAGAAGATGATGCAAAAGACCGATGACGACATGATAAAGACAATGCTCAACTCTTCAATAGAATATTTAAAGGAAAGATAACAAAAGTAAATCATAAAATGACTTGACAAAGGAAAAGCGTGCACCATTGTGAAATGATGCACGCTTTGTTTGTCTTATGTGTGGCGTTTCATAAACGTTGAATCATCCGCCGGGCAAACTCCCAAAGGACGATGCCTACCGTGACGGAGACGTTGAGCGAGTGCTTGGTGCCGTACTGCGGTATCTCGATGCAGCCGTCGCTATGGTCGATAACCTCCTGATGCACGCCCTTCACCTCGTTGCCGAAGACGATGGCGCAGCCCGCTGACGGGTTTTCGGTGCTGAACAGGGGCAGGGTGTCGATGTCGCCAAGCATTGTCGAGCCTTCGCATTGCTCGATGGAATAGACGAGGATGCCTTTCTTGTGCAGATATTCAACGGCTTCGAGTGCCGTCGGGAAATATTTCCATGCCACGCTGTCCTCGCCTCCGAGCGCCGTCTTGTGTATCTCGGGATGAGGCGGAGTGGCGGTGATGCCGCACAACAGCACTTCCTCGACGCGGAAAGCGTCGCTCGTGCGGAACACCGAACCGATGTTATACATCGAGCGCACATCGTCGAGAACCACCGTGAGGGGCATCTTCGCCGCCTCGCGGAAGTCCTCCACCGACAGGCGGTGCATCTCTATTGTCCGTAGTTTGCGCATAAAAATTGACCCCTCTCCGTCTCCCCCGAGGGGGAGGGATGTGAGTTTATGAGGGCGTGAGTTAATTGTTTTTACTTTTACAGGTTTAGAGTTTAGAAGTGTAGAAGTATTGGAGTTTTACTTTTTTACCTTTTTACTCTTTTACTCTTTTTTCACTTTGTATGCCAGCGCATACGCCTTGATTTGCTTTACCATTGCCAGCAGACCGTTGGAGCGGGTGGGGGAGAGGTGCTCGCGCAGTCCGATGCGGTCGATGAAATAGAGGTCGGCATCGAGAATCTCCTGCGGAGTGTGTCCGCTGAGCACGCGGATGAGCAGTGCCACAATGCCCTTCACTATCAGTGCATCGCTCTCTGCGGTGAACCACAACGCCCCGTCTTTGTAGTCGGCCTGTAACCACACGCGGCTCTGGCAGCCGTCGATGAGGTTGCTTTCAGTTTTATACTTGTCGTCCAGCGGCTCCTGTTCGTTGCCGAGGTCGATGAGCAACTGGTATTTGTCCATCCAGTCTTCGAAGTCAGAGAACTCCTCAATAACTTCGTCTTGCAGTTCGTTTATATCTTTCATGTTCTTGTTAGTTAACAAGTTGACAAGTAGACGAGTTGACAAGTTGCTTGATTACATTTTCGGAGACAATAAACTCGTCTACTTGTCAACTCGTCTACTTGTCAACTTTAATTATCTTAAACAACTTATCACTTGGTCTCACTTTCTCGGGAACGGCGATGCTGACGCGCGTGCCTTGTCGGGCAACGCTTACGGGACCGTTGTCGCCGTGAATCTCATCGGGAGTGACGTAGATGACACCCGTTGTAGGACCGATGATAAGCATCTTGTCGCCAGGCTCAAACTCGCAAGCCTCGACGGTGAACTCCGCTACTCCCAGTTTAGAGAAGTATTTCACGCCCTTGCCAACATACTGCTTGCGCTCTGTTGCGCTGCTGCCATACTCTGAGTTCCACTCGCCCAGTTGCTGCCCGAGGTAGTATCCGTCCCAGAAACCGCGGTTGAAGACGGTGGCGAGACGTGTGTCCCACTCGTCCTTCTTCTCAACAGTGAAGGTGCCGTCGAGCACCGCACGTATGGCTTCCTTATAACATTTCACCACCGTATAGACATACTCGGCACTGCGGGCTCGGCCCTCTATCTTGAACACTCGCACGCCAGCAGCCATCATCTTGTCGATGAAACGGATGGTCTTCAGGTCCTTGGGACTCATGATGTACTTGTTGTCCACCTCCAGTTCGGTGCCTGTCTCGCGGTCGGTGACGATATACGAGCGGCGACACAACTGCATGCAAGCCCCGCGGTTGGCAGAGCGCATTGTATTGTCGAGTGAGAGATAGCACTTGCCGCTTATCGCCATGCACAACGCTCCGTGACAGAACATTTCTATGCGAACGAGCCTTCCGTTGGGACCGCAGATGTTCTGTTCCACTATTTGCCTGTGAATCTCCGCCACCTGCTGCATGTTCAGTTCGCGGGCGAGCACCACTACATCGGCAAACTGTGCGTAGAAGCGCAGCGCCTCGATGTTAGAGATGTTTAGTTGGGTGGAGAGGTGCACCTCCTGTCCTATCTTACGGCAATAGGTCATCACCGCAATGTCGCTGGCAATTACTGCCGAGATGCCAGCCTCGTGGGCAGCATCGACAATCTCGTGCATCGTCTCAATGTCCTCGCCATAGATGATGGTGTTCACGGTGAGGTAAGTCTTTATGCCGTGCTCGTTGCATTCGCGTGCAATGTCGCGCAGGTCGTCGATGGTGAAGTGGTTGGCACTGTGCGACCGCATGTTCAGTTGTCCTATGCCGAAATACACCGAGTCGGCCCCCGCTTGTATCGCGGCGGCAAGACTCTCGCGGCTCCCTACGGGCGCCATTATCTCGAAATCTCTTTCGTCTGTTCCCTCCATAGGGACAAACTCCTTATTTATATCGTTGTTCATAAATTATAAATTCACAAGTCTGATTTCATTTTGTTTCTCGGATGATGCATCAGTATCTCCTCGCGCAGCGTCTTTGTGCTCACATGGGTGTAAATCTCGGTGGTTCCGATGTTCTCGTGACCCAGCATCGCCTGTATCGCCCGCAGGTCGGCACCGCCCTCAAGCAGAGCCGTAGCGAAGGAGTGGCGCAGCGTATGAGGCGATATGGTCTTCTCTATTCCCGCCTCTTTTGCGTAGTTCTTAATGAATATCAGCACCATGGTGCGCGTCAGATGAGCCCCGCGGCGGTTCAGGAACACATAGTCTTCCTCGTCAGGTTTTATTGTCATGCGGCATCTGTCGTCAAACCACAACTTGAGTTCCTTGATGGCGCGGTCGGAGATTGGCACCAGCCGTTCTTTGCTTCCTTTGCCGAAGACGCGGATGAAATGCTCGTCAAGATAAAGATTCGACAGCGGAAGATTCACCAGTTCGCTCACTCGCAGACCGCAAGAGAACAGCATCTCTATGATGGCGCGGTTGCGGTGGCCTTCCCACTTGGAGAGGTCGATGGCCGCTTCCAGCATGTCAACCTCCTCTGTTGACAGCACTTCGGGCAGGTGTTTGCCCGTCTGCGGACTCTCAAGGAGTTCTGAAGGGTCGTCCTCAAGGCGTCTGTCAAGCACCATGAAATGATAGAACGAGCGCACTCCGCTGAGTATTCGGCACTGAGACTTCGCACCGATGCCGATGTCATGGAGCGAGGCGGCAAACTGCTGGAGGTCTTCAAGTTTGGCATCCAGCGGACCGATGCCCTCGCCTTCGAGGAAGTCGAACAGTTTCTTGACATCACGCTGATAAGCCTCCAGCGTGTTCGGGGAGTATCCCCGTTGCAGCCTAAGGTACCTGTTGTAAGCCTTCATCAGGTCAGCGTTGCCGGACATGCTTTGATGTTTATTTGTTTCTGGAGACTATTCCTTGTCAACAAGTTCTCCCAGAAGTGTGGCGCTTGAAGAACCTGTGATGCGCACGCGCACCGTCTCGCCGATGTGATGGTTGCCCTTGTCGAACACCACCATCTTGTTCTGTTCGTTGCGACCGCACAGTTGTTCTCGCGAACGCTTTGAGAAGTTCTCCACCAGCACATCAAACTCCTTGCCCACATCCTTACGGTTCTGCTCGGCAGAGATTTGCGTTTGCAGTCCTATCAGTTCGGAGAGTCTTCTTAGTTTCACCTCTTCGGGAACGTTGTCGGGCAGATGTTTCGAGGCGTATGTGCCTGGACGTTCAGAATATTTGAACATGAACGCCGAGTCGTAGCCCACCTCGCGCATCAGCGACAGCGACAACTGGTGGTCCTCCTCCGTCTCATCGTGATAACCCACGAAGATGTCGGTTGACAGTCCGCAGTCGGGGATGATGCGACGAATGGCAGCCACACGGTCGAGATACCACTCGCGTGTGTATTTGCGGTTCATCAGTTTCAGTATGCGGTTGCTTCCGCTCTGCACTGGCAGGTGTATGTGCTTGCAAACGTTTGGCATGTCGGCAATCACCTGCAGTGTCTCGTCGCTCATGTCCTTGGGGTGTGATGTGGTGAAGCGGATGCGCATATCAGGTGCTTCGAGTGCCACAAGCCTTAGCAATTCGGCAAAAGTAATGTCTGCACTCCCGCAATCCTGTACTCCTGCACTCCTGTACTCCTTCACTCCTTCACTCCTATAAGAATTAACATTCTGTCCGAGCAATGTCACTTCGCGGTATCCACGTTCCCGCAGGTCGCGCACCTCGCGCAGTATGCTCTCAACATCACGGCTGCGCTCACGGCCTCGGGTGTACGGCACGATGCAGTAATGGCAGAAGTTGTTGCATCCGCGCATTATGCTCACATAGCCGCCAATCTTCGCTCCGAAGATGCGCTTCGGCACGATGTCGCGATATGTCTCGGTAGTTGAAAGTTCGATGTTCATTGCCTTGTGCCCCGTCTCTGCCTGTGCTATAAGGTCGGGCAGTGAGAGATAGGAGTCGGGACCAGCCACGAGGTCGGCATGATGGTTGTTGAGCAGGTCGTCCTTCACGCGCTCTGCCATGCAGCCGAGAACGCCGATTATCAGCGCTTTACGCTCAACATTCGTCTTCTTGTTGCGCAGTGCGTTTAGTTCCTCAAGTCTGTGGTAAATCTTCTGCTCAGCATTGTCGCGCACCGAGCAGGTGTTGAGAAACACGGCATCGGCGTCTGCTATGTCGTCGCACACGTCATACCCAGCCATTTTCATCACCGATGCCACCACTTCAGAGTCGGCAACGTTCATCTGGCAACCGTATGTCTCGATAAACAGTTTCTTCATTAGTTGTATTATTTGGGTGCAAAGTTACGATTAAGTGAGCGAAAAACCAAATATAATATGGTTTTTCCGAGCGTGAGTAACTTCGCCACAATGTGGCAAAGTTAGTGTAAACCGAAAACAATACAAAATAATTACAAATTTATTTTTATTTTTGAGGTATTCATAATATGTTAAGAAAAAAACCGTACCTTTGTCCCGGTATTAGTAATGCAGAACAAAAATGATTACGAATAAAAATGCTTTTTGGCTCTTGCTGATAGTATGCTCGCTGACGCTGCTTCCCTTCATAGGACTGTCAGACTATCATACTAAGGGCGAGCCGCGAGAGTCGATAGTTTCTTACAGTATGCTGGAAACAGGCAACTGGGTGTTGCCGCGCAATAACGGTGGCGAGATGGCATACAAACCACCATTCTTCCATTGGTGTGTAGCGGCGGTGTCTGCCGTTCGTGGCGGTGTTACCGAAGGTTCGTCGCGACTGCCTTCGGCACTGGCGCTGATAGCGATGACCATGGCAACGTTCTGCTTCTTCAGGAAACGCACTACTACTGCGCTGGCACTTACGTCATCGCTTGTGACGTTCACAAGTTTCGAGTTGCACAGGGCGGGAGCCAACTGCCGTGTTGACATGGTGCTTACGGCACTCACCGTTTGTGCCCTCTATTGTCTGTACCGTTGGTATGAAAAGGGAATGCGCGGTGTGCCGCTATTGGCTATACTCCTTATGGGACTTGGCACCTTGACGAAAGGCCCTGTGGGCTCCATCATCCCCTGCTTTGTAATGGGTATATACATGCTGTTGAGGCGTGAGAACTTCTGGAAAGCCTTAGGGTGGTTGTCGCTGTTCGGAGTGCTGTCGTTCATCCCCTATGCATTGTGGTTTGCGGCAGCATGGCATCAGGGCGGTCAGGAGTTTCTCGACCTTATGTATGAAGAAAACATCGGCCGTATGACCAACACCATGAGTTATGACTCGTGTGTGGAGCCATGGTACTACAATTTCCTTACCATTTTATCGGGATGGATTCCCTACACTCTGTTGGCTCTCCTTGCACTGTTCCTCACGGGCTGTCTGAGGAATATCGGAAACCTATGGAACAAAAGCAAGATAAGCGCTGCTTGGAAGTCGCGCAACAATTCACCGTTAGACCTCTTTGCGCTCACCAGCATAGTGACGATATTCGTGTTCTATTGCATTCCGCAAAGCAAACGCTCGGTCTATCTGATGCCTATCTATCCTTTCATGGGATATTTCATTGCAAGGATGATGCTGTGGATGAGCGAGTGGCGCACCAAGCCGCTGAACATATTCAACGGAACGCTTGCAACGCTCTCCATACTTCTTTTCGTTGCTTTTGTAGCATTGAAGTTTGTCGATGTTCCCGACACCATGTTCCATGGTCGTCATGCCCTTCAGAACCAGATGACTGTGGATGCGTTGAGCGGCATCAGTCAGTGGTGGCAGTTGCTGATAGTTGTCATCACCACCGCCATCGGAGTGTTGTGGTGGGTTTACCGCAAGCGCGTAAGCCGCAGTGTTATGGCGGTAGCGGCTACATTGGTGCTCGTGCTAGGCATTTATCTTTCGCTCGACGGAGTATATAATCCCACTGTACTGAATGTGAAGAGCATTAAGGAGGAGTGTGCCAGCATCAACCTTGCCGCACCTGCAGACAAGGGCAAACTGTACGAATATATGGAGGTGGGAGTGAAGGCAAAGGGCGACCCTGCCCATTTCTTTGAGGTGAACTTCTATCTGGGCAACCGCATCGGCAGTTTCCATCTTGAAAAACCTCAGCGCGGATTCCTCCTAATCTCCGAAGCCGACTTCAAACTCAATGAAAAGCAGTTCACGGGCGAGGGCTATCGCTTCGAGAAACGCTATGAGGAGCCAAAACGTAAAATGCAGATTTACCGCTTCGAGAAGCAATGAAAAGAAAGAGGTGTTGGAGACTAATCCAACACCTCTTTTATATTATATAGCGGCCTGTTCTTTACTTCCATGTAAATCTTGCCTATATAAATGCCCACCATGCCGATGGCAATCATTATCATGCCGCCCGTGAACCACACGCTGAGCATGAGCGACGACCAACCAGGAACGGCAGTGCCGCAGAACAGCGCGTGAACAACATAGACACCGATGACAAGACTGATGAGAATGGAGAACAACCCAAGGTAAATGATGCCGTAGATGGGGCGCACGGAAAACGATGTTATGCCGTCGAGCGCCAGGTTTAGCATCTTCTTAAGAGAGTATTTCGACTTGCCTGCCTTGCGCTCCTTGATGACGTCATCGACGGTGGTCGATTTCAGACCTATCATTGGTATCAGGCCACGCAGGTAAAGGTTTCGCTCGCCATAGCCTTGCAGCATGTCAAGGGCTCGTTTCGACATGAGTCGGAAGTCAGCATGGTTGAACACGCTCTTCACTCCCATCGACGACTGCAGTTTGTAGAATGTCTCTGCCGAGAAACGCTTCAGCAAGGGGTCTGCCTTGCGCGACACCTTCACTCCATAAACGATGTCGTAGCCCTCGTTGCAGTAATCCACCATCTTCTCCAGTGCATCGAGGTCGTCCTGCAAGTCGGCATCAATGGTTATCACGGCATCGGCCCACTCCTTTGCCGTCATCATTCCTGCCATGATGGCGTTCTGATGACCTGAGTTGTGGGCAAGGTCGATGCCTCTGACCAGAGAGTTGCTGTCGTGAAGGCGGTTAATGATGTCCCACGTGTGGTCTGTAGAGCCATCATTGACAAACACCATCTTGCTGTCGCTTGTTATCTTGCCGGCAGCAATCATCTTCTGGAAGAGTTCTGTGAGCCGTTCTGCCGAACTGTCCAGCACCTCTTCCTCATTATAGCATGGAGAAACCGTTGCAAGCCTTATCATAGTTAGCGTATTTCTTTTCCGATAGTTACATTTCAGACTTTTTGCCTACCCTTTCAACGAAGGTGGAGAATGTCACAAACTCGTTGCCTCTGCTCTTCAGCATCTTTATCACGTGGTCCAGACGTTGCACGTGTTCCATGCCGCTGTGGTTCTTGATGATGAAGGGCATCTTCAGTTCGGGATGAGCCTTCAGGTCGTAGAACTCCCAGGGGTGGAAATAGGTGACGAAATAGCCGTCGTTGCCCAGTGTGCGGCGCACCATCCACTCATAAACGCCCAGAGGCAGGTTGTGAAGCGAGAGCCAGAACAGCGGGAATCGAATCCACGGTGTCACCGATGCCGGTATCTGCATCACGCCACCTTTCATAAACCATGTGCGCGGAGCCGTGAGGTGCATGTATCGTCCGGGGATGAATGCGGGGTTCAGCGACGAGTTGTATTTATATCCCGCACCTGCAATCTCCTCGTCGCTCACGGGGAACATGCGCGGTTGGCGATAGCCGTTGACGGTTTTTCCGATGACATTTTCCACTATCTGTTTCGACTCTCGGAAGTCGGTGGGCTTCGGATTCCAGTGGTCAACGCCGTGACATGCCACCTCGTGCCCCTCGTCCATGATGCGCTGCATCGTCTGCGGAGCGTGGGTTGCGAAGTTGCCGGTGCAGAAGAATGTTGCCTTCACACCGTTGTTCTTCAGCAGGTCCAGTATGCGGTTGGTACCAATGACCGACACCTCCATGCCCTCTTTCAGGGTGTCGTAATCGACGCCGTGCTCTCTGGGCACATCAAACTCCTCGGTGTCAAAACTCAGTAGTATCATCGCGTGGCGGCTATTTGTTCAGTTTCCATGTGGCACCGTCCTTGGTGTCCTTCACCTCGAAGCCGGCGGCAGCCAGTTCGTCGCGAATCTTGTCGGACGTAGCCCAGTCTTTCTCTGCCTTTGCCTTGGCACGCAACGAGAGAACCATGTCAACCACCTTGCCGTAAGCCTCCTCGCGAGCCTCGTTGTTCTCGCCGCTGCTGTTCTTGAGTCCGAGGATGTCGAAGGCGAAGAGGTGCATCACCTCGGTGAGTTCTTTCAGGCAGTCCTCGCATATCGTTGCTTTATGGTCGAGCAGCATGTTTATGGTGTGGCAAGCCTCGAAGAGATGGCTTATCACTATCTGCGTCTGCATGTCGTCGTTCATGGCGTCGTAGCACTTCTGGCGCAGTTCCTTGACCACCTTCTCCGTCTGTGGGTCGCACTGTTTCGACACCTGCACGCGCTCCAGGTCCTTGATTCCCTGCATCAGTCGCTCCAGTCCCTTCTCGCTCGCCTTCAGTGCTTCGTTAGAGAAGTCAACCGTTCCGCGATAGTGGGCACTGAGGATGAAGAAGCGGATGGTCATCGGGCCGTAAGCCTGATCAAGCGACTCGTGGTTGCCTGTGAAGAACTGCTCCAGCGTGATGAAGTTGCCCAGACTCTTGCCCATCTTCTGTCCGTTGATGGTAATCATGTTGTTGTGCATCCAGTACTTCACCATATCGTCGCCCTGAGCCGCCGTTGCCTGTGCTATCTCACACTCGTGGTGCGGGAACACCAGGTCCATGCCTCCGCCGTGAATGTCGAAGTGGTCGCCAAGATACTTGCGTCCCATTGCCGTACATTCGCAGTGCCATCCTGGGAAACCGTCGCTCCATGGCGAAGGCCAGCGCATGATGTGCTCGGGTTGCGCCTTCTTCCACAGAGCAAAGTCCACCTGGTTGCGCTTCTCGCCCACACCGTCCAGTTCGCGCGAGTTGTTTATCACGTCGTCGAGATTTCTTCCGCTCAACTTTCCGTAATGATATTGCTTGTTATACTTTTCTATGTCGAAGTAAACCGAGCCGTTGCTCTCGTATGCGAAGCCGTTGTCCAGAATCTGCTTCACCAGTTGCTGCTGCTCGATGATGTGCCCTGTGGCGTGCGGTTCTATCGAAGGAGGCAGCACGTTGAGCGCATCCATCGCCTGGTGGTAGCGGTTGGTGTAATACTGCGCTATCTCCATCGGCTCCAGTTGCTCCAGACGGGCCTTCTTCTCTATCTTGTCGTCGCCCTCGTCGGCATCATGCTCCAGATGGCCCACGTCGGTGATGTTCCTCACGTAGCGCACCTTGTAGCCCAGATGCTTAAGATATCTGAACAGTATGTCGAACGTTATGGCGGGGCGGGCATGTCCCAGATGTGGGTCGCCGTAAACAGTGGGACCGCAAACATACATCCCTACATTGGGCGCATGTAATGGCACAAAACGCTCCTTCTGCCTGTGCAGAGTATTATAAATCAAAAAAGTCTGTTCCATAAAATATAATTGCAATTATTTTCAAGGTGCAAAGTTAGTGCAAACCGAAGACAATACAAAATAAATGCAAATTTATTTTTATTGTTAAGGTGCCGCCTATCTTCGGCGGAAAAGTGCCAAAGTTAGTGCAAACCGAGCGAAATACAAAAAAGAATTGATTCTTTTTTATTTCCGAGGTGCAGCCTATTGTTGGCGGCGAAGTGCCAAAGTTACGATTAACTGAGTTAAAAACAGGATATATTTCTATTTTTCCGAACGCCGGTAACGCGATTTCGGAATGCGAAAAACGGCCTTTCTGCATCTCGTTGTTTATCAGACGGTTAGTAAGAGATGGCAAATGGGCTAACAAAGTTAATAACATTGTTGAACAAAGTTAATAACATTGTTCGGCGGTTAGGCATCAATGAGAATGCGAGTGATGTACAACTGGGTTCGCGGTAGTGCTTAATGGCCTTCTAAACCATTATTTTCGGCTTGCCAAAGAACAACGGCGAGAGGCGCAGAACATCTGAGAGCCACCCTATAAGGAGGCTTCCGAGTGTGGCGATGGCTACCGTGAGGAAGCAGAACAGTATGCCCGAGGGGTCGAAACCTACCAGCAGTGGCTGATAGAGTTTTGAGAGTGCGGTGAAGATGGGCGAGAAGAGCAGCAGCAGAAGCGTGTTGCGCCCTATCTTAAGCAATGGAGCGCGGAAGCGTTTCGGCGTGAAGCGATAGAGCGAAAGCAAGAAGCACGTCATGAAATAGACAATGGCGACACCGCCTGGTGTGGCGCGGTCGAGTTGGGAAGGGAAGAGAGCGATGACCACCACGGGCACTATCGTCCACACGGCTGGCCAGAAGGCGCGCAAGAATCCTATGCCATACTGCCTCAGTGCCGCGCCAGCCATGAAATAGAAGGCGTTGGGTATGCTCACAAGACCGCAAAAACCAAGCGCCGCACAGCATGCAACAGCAGCGAAGAGTCTGAAAACTTTCCACCTGTCGGCGCATTTCTCATCTCCTTTTTGTGTGGATGGAGAGTGGCCTCCTATCCTCATCGCACCATAATAGACAAGCGAGCACAGCACCCATGTGTGCAGATACCAGTAAGGACCGAGCGGATGCAGGAACACCTTCTCAAGCAACACGCCCGCAGAAAGATTGTCAATGTGCTCGCGGATGGGCAGGAGCGACGCCATCAGCACATAGCCCGACTCCATCACCAGATAAGGAATGAATATCCAGAGCATGGTGCGCAGGAACGCCCAGGCACCCTTCGCGGTGTTGCACAGATAGCCCGAGACGAGCAGGAAAGCAGGCATGTGGAACGTGTAAACGAACTGTTTGGCGGCACCGTAAGTGTCGCCGACATACACGATGTGGAAAGTTATCATCAGCAGAATCAACACACACCGCAGGAAGTCTATCTCTTCTACTCGTTGCTTCATAGCGCGAACAAAAGTAGTCAAACTATTCGAGACTGCCAAATATCGGCGCATGATTTTCCTTATTAAGGAGTTGAGGAATTGCATAATAAAAAATAATTAGTAACTTTGCACCCAGTAATAATCCTTAATAGATACAACTGCATTTTTCTTGATATGAGAATACTTAATATGTTATCTGTTTTCGGCTTCCTTACACTTGCCTCAACAGCGGCAAAGGCGCAGGACGCGAAACTCAGCGGCACCGTGATAGGCACCGAATATACGGTGGACTACAGTGACTTCAGCCAGTCAACAACGGCTAACACACGCGAGATGGCCTTCGACGGAGACCTGAACACATGCTTCGCTTCATGGGACCGGAGTTACACCTGGGCAGGACTCGACCTTGGGTCGCCGCATGTGATAACCAGGGTGGGGTGGTCGCCGCGCAACGATGTTCATGGAGAGGAGCGCGTGGTGCTCGGAGTGTTCGAGGGAGCCAACCGTGAGGACTTCATGGATGCTCTGCCCTTGTACATCATTACCGAGCGAGGCACCATAGGAACGGTGTCTCATGCCGACATCAACTGCTCAAGGGGATTCAGGTATGTGCGCTATATCGGTCCGTCGGACGCCCGTTGCAACATCGCCGAACTGGAGTTCTACGGACATGAAGGCGAAGGAGACGACAGCCACCTGTGCCAACTGACCAATCTCCCAACGGTGAGCATACACACCGAGGACGGTGTGATACCATACGACAAGGAAACGGATATCCCGTCGCTGATAACCATTATATCAAACGATGGCACTAAACTGCTGACACAAACGGGTGGAACACGCGAGCGTGGCAATTTCTCTCGCACTTTCCCCAAGAAACCATACCGCATAAAGTTCGACAAGAAGCAGAATGTGCTCGACGCCCCCGCAAAGGCCAAGAAGTGGACTCTCATCAACAACTACGGCGACAAGACGCTGATGCGCAACCTGCTGGCGTTCGAACTGAGCAAGCGTATGGGAATGCCTTATACGCCTTACGGCACGCCGGTTGATGTGCTGCTGAACGGCGAGTATAAAGGATGCTACCACCTGTGCGACCAAGTGGAGGTGAACCCCGGTCGCGTTGAGATTACCGAGATGAAGGCCACCGACATCGAGGGCACCGCTCTGACGGGCGGATACTTCGTGGAGGTGGATGCCTATGCTTATGACGAGGTGTCGTGGTTCAACTCTAACAAGGGCAATCCGGTAACCATCAAGTCGCCCGACGACGATGTGATAGTGTCCGAACAGTATGATTACATAGTGAACTATTTCAACAAGATGGAGAGGCAATGGCAGAACTATCTTGACCTGAACACCTTCCTGCGCCATTTCCTTGTGGGCGAGATGTCGGGAAACACCGACACTTACTGGAGCGTTTACATGTATAAGGAACGTGGCGACGACATGATGTACACCGGCCCTGTGTGGGATTTCGACCTCGCCTTCGAAAATGACAACCGAACATATCCCGTGAACAGCAAGACCGACTATATCTATCGCAGCGGCGGCAGTTGCGCGGGCAACATGAAGTCTTTCGTGGACAACATCGTAATCTATAACTCTGCGGCAAAGGCTCAGTTGAAACAGATTTGGGGAGAGGCGCGAGAGAACGGCCTGACGGAGGAAAACCTGCTGCAGTTTGTTGCCGATATGGAAAACAAGTTGCAGGCATCGCAGAAACTGAACTTCACACGATGGCCTATAATGAACGAGTATGTCCACCAGAACCCGCGGCTATGGGGCAGTTACGAGGCTGAGGTGGAGAACGTGCGCAACTACATCAAGACGCGTCTCACGTGGATGGACAACCGCATCGGCTACACCTACGTGCCCTCTGGCATTGAGGCGGCAGAGGCAGATGGAGCCAAACCATGCGAGGTTTACAATGTTTCGGGCGTCAATATGGGCAACAATACCGACGCGCTCGGCCAGGGCGTGTACATCATAAGGCAAGGCGGAAAGGCGAAGAAAGTGGTAGTGGGACCTCGAAAATAGTTAAATATAGTCAAAGTAGGGGTGGTTGTGCTTTTTATTATGTATTTTTGCCACCGATATGAGAGCCGTGTCGCGAATAGCATTCATTGCACTGCTGTGGTGTTTCGCCCTTAGTGTGTCTGCCCAGACAGACAATAAGGACGAGGTGAAGCCAGAGGACAAAGAGGTGGATATGGACAATCCCACCATGGAGCCTCGGGTGAAGGTGACGCGTGTGCTCGATAAGGAGGGCGACTCCATTCAGTGCGTGCAACTGAACCGTGTATATGTTTATCCGCAAATTGCCTTCAAAGACAAGAAACAGCAGCAACAGTACAACCAGTTGGTGAAGAATGTTAAGAAGGTGTTGCCCATAGCGAAGGAGGTGAACGGCATAATCATAGAGACGTACGAGTTTCTGCAGACCCTTCCAGACAAGAAGTCGAAGGACGAACACCTGAAAAGGGTGGAGGCATCGATAAAGAAACAATATACGCCGAGGATGAAGAAACTCACCTATGCACAGGGAAAACTATTGATAAAACTGGTGCATCGTGAGTGTAACTCATCATCATACCAATTGGTGCAAGCGTTCCTCGGCCCTGTGAAGGCAGGCTTCTATCAGGCTTTCGCTTGGA
The DNA here is from genome assembly GCA_002394385.1 of Prevotella sp. UBA4330. Taxonomy (GTDB): domain Bacteria; phylum Bacteroidota; class Bacteroidia; order Bacteroidales; family Bacteroidaceae; genus Prevotella. The sequence continues at coordinate 7,878 of DGTS01000004.1, read as the reverse complement.
CCTTCGGAGCCTCGCTAACTAAGAAATACGACCCCGAAGGCAAAGACCGACTTACAGAACGCGTGGTTCTGATGGTGGAGTCGGGACAGTTGTAAGGACACAAAAATGCCCCAATAAAAGGGGCATTTTGCGTGTTTTAAAGGGACTATACACAATTAGACCCTCCAAATGTGTTAGTGTTCTAAAATAAGACGAACACAACGTTTCCCCGCCCCTGTAGGGGAGGGGATAGGGGTGGGGTCAGTGATATTAATGCAGGATACAGAAGAACATGAAAGATGTTGTGTGTGGAGAAAGACACTGACCCCACCCCGCCCCTGTAGGGGAGGGGGAGTCATTAGCGATGGGGTCAAATAGTATATAATTGCCTGTTTTAATGTATAAGATGTTTAGTTCCTTGGACGACCGTATTTCTTGGGGATATAATAGTAACTGCCATCATAGTACACCTTGTAATAATCAGAGGTTTGTCCCACGCATTGCAATACGTCTCCTGTGTTTACATGGTCATATGAGGGACCAACCAACTTGGAGTTCTCGTTGGGTTGTGTGCGGAAGCAAACATTGTCGCCAGCAATAATGATGTATTTGAAACTGGTTGACTTTACGGCATTATTGTTTGTTCCGCGAGGACGTGCATATTTCTTAGGAACATAATAGTAATCCCCGTTGTATGCTACTTTATAATAATCCCCAACAGTTCCAACACAAGATAGTTTCTGACCAGTGGAAAAATGCGGAGCACTGCTGCCAGTCCATTTGGTACCCTCATTTGGTTTGAAACGTAGGCAAACATTATCACCAGCAAAAATGATTTCACTTTGCGCCATGATATTCATCGTAGATATCATGAAGATAAATAAGAAAAAGAACTTTTTCATAATTAATGTTTTTAGTTAATAGGTTGATGATTATAAATAACTTAGAACTGAGAATTCATCACAGCCAATGCGATGTCAGCCCAAATCCAAAGATTTTTCTTGTATAGCCCGTTGAACTCTGCAATAGGAACAGGATTTTTAGAACCCAACTCTATTGTGGCACTCGGACGCTTATAGAGCACTTCCACCTCATCGGCCCATGAACCGCATGCTGGTGATGTGTCGGGACCATAAAGGGGGTATCCTGTGTGACGCTTGATAATATTTGAAAGTTTCAGTGCTGCGTTGTTGACACTCTGCTGAGCATTCTTACATCCGTAATAAACGAGGTTGCCACTGGTGTGATAGTTTAGGAAGAGTGCATAGTCGTGCATTTGAGACACTTCCAGCAGAAATACCGACTCTATTTCAGAATAAGGCTCAGGACCAGGATGATGTGAATAGTTCTTAGTCGGTTTATAGCGGCGGTCCTTTCCAAAACCGTTTCTGAAGTTACGGTTGAGGTCAACACCTCGAGCATTTGATTTTATTTGGTCGTACTTTGTGCCTTCTTTTGTGTTTTGTCGTACCCATTGTTTAACGTCTGCAGTGAGCGCACCCTTTTCGCCTTTTTGTGCTATCTCTACGCCATCAGGATTAGCCATAGGCACTATAATGAAACATACGTTATCAAAAATGTTTTTCAGAGTTGTCTCTTTATATTTCCCGTTATCATAGTTGCTGGCATAATGCTCAAGCATAGACATAACAAGTTGCGCAGACATATATTCGCGTGCATGGATTGCCGACATTACCATAACATGACGCTTGGCATTGGCGTTCCCGAAAGTCACAAGCGGGATTTGCCTTCCCTGATATGTTTCTGCTTTAAGTTCGTATTTTACGCATTGTGGATATTTCTGCTGAAGAATCTCCAGGTCTTCAAGCATCTCATCGTAAGAATACAGTTGCTTGGAGACACAAACTATAGGTCCAGATGGATTCTCGCCAACTTGAGAGGTTTCGGTTTCTGTGTCGTATGAATGACTCTCATTAGTGGCGCTTTGCACGTTGCTGTTAGGATTGCATCCGCTCAGAAGGCACACAAGTCCCACTTTCAGGATGAGAGGAGAGAGCAAATGTTTCATAGGTCATTTAGTTTTGTACTGCAAAGATAAAGATTTATTTTTATAATGCAAATTATTTTATTGTTTTGTTATAAAAAATTCCTGCTGGGTCTTTTCCTGTGGCTTGTTATAAATATAAAATAGAAAAGTGTGTCAAATCAAATTGACACACTTTCTTTTCATAGCAACCAATAGATTCCTGTATTACAAAGAATCAGGAATTATTTAACGGTGAGCAGGAAGTAGTTCTTCTTGCCCTTCTGCACGAGCAGATACTTGCCGTCAATAAGGTCGTCGGAGGTGATGACACGGTCGAAAGCCTGAAGTTTCTCCTTGTTGAGGCTTACGCCGCCACCCTGAACCATCTTGCGCATCTCGCCCTTTGAGGGGAAGATGGCTGCTGCCTGTGTGAACAGTTCCACTGCTGGCTGTCCCAGTTGGTCGGCAGAGATGTCGAAATGAGGCACACCGTCGAACACATCGAGGAATGTTTGTTCGTCCAGTTTCTGCAATCCTTCCTTCGTTGACTTGCCGAAGAGAATGCTCGATGCTTCGATGGCAGCGTCGAGGTCTGCCTGCGAGTGCACCATCACGGTGACCTCCTCTGCGAGTCGTTTCTGCAGGATGCGTCGTCCCGGGTCTTGCTTGTGCTCCTCAACGAGAGCCTCGATGGTCTCGCGGTCGAGCGATGTGAAGATCTTGATGTAACGCTCGGCATCGTCGTCGCTGGTGTTGAGCCAGAACTGATAGAACTTATATGGTGTGGTGCGTTTCGGGTCGAGCCAGATGTTTCCGCTCTCTGTCTTTCCGAACTTCTTTCCGTCTGCCTTGGTGATGAGGGGGCATGTCAGGGCGAATGCCGGTTCCACGTCGTTGCCCAAAGTGCGGCGTATGAGTTCGGTTCCTGTGGTCATGTTGCCCCACTGGTCGTTGCCTCCCAGTTGCAGGCGAACGCCCTTGTCCTGATATAGTCTGAGGAAGTCGTAGCCTTGCAGCAACTGGTATGTGAACTCTGTGAACGACAGTCCGTCGCGTGCCGTACCGTTGAGTCGCTGCTGCACGCTCTCCTTTGCCATCATGTAGTTCACGGTGATGTGCTTGCCCACCTCGCGTGCGAAGTCGAGGAAGGTGAAGTTCTTCATCCAGTCGTAGTTGTTCACGAGTTCGGCGCGGTTAGGAGCGTCGCTCTCGAAATCGAGGAACTTTGCAAGTTGTTTCTTGATGCATTCCTGGTTGTGCCTTAGTGTTGTCTCGTCGAGGAGGTTGCGCTCAAGGCTCTTTCCCGACGGGTCGCCAATCATTCCTGTTGCGCCTCCCACGAGTGCTATTGGTTTGTGTCCGCAGCGCTGCAGGTGACGCAGCATCATCACACCGCAGAGGTGTCCTATGTGCAGTGAGTCGGCTGTAGGGTCGGTGCCCAGGTAAGCCGATACGAGATGTTCGTTCAGAAATTCCTCGGTGCCTGGCATTATCTGTGCCAGCATTCCGCGCCATCTTAGTTCTTCAACAAAATTCTTTATCATGATTATATCTTTAGTGCTTAATGAAAATCCTCTCTAATATCTCCTCCTTAAAACTATCAACTATCAACCCTCAACTCTCAACGCTACGGCACCGGGTCGTACCCGCTGCCTCCCCAGGGGTTGCATCTCAGTATGCGCCAGATGGCGAGAGCGAGTCCTTTTATCGGTCCGTGCTTCAGTATCGCCTGCCGTGCATATTCCGAGCATGTGGGAACGAAGCGGCACGATGGCGGTGTGTATGGCGTGATGAAGCGCTGGTAGAAGACGATAGGTCTTGTCAGCAGCCATGCTATTGCGTGTGATATTGCGTGAAGAATCTTCAAGGCTGCTCAGTTTTTAGGTTTTCTCTCTTAATGATTCTTTCAGCGATGTGCTCCATCAGGCTGCGCACCTTAGTGTGAACTTCTTCAGAGGGATGCAGTTTGTCGTCTATCCAGATGAAGGCTATGAGCAGTTGGCTGTTTGTCGAGAGGTGTTCGGTGACGAGTGGCTCCAGAACTTTCTTGTTCAGTCTGTATCCCTCGCGCACCTGCCGTTTCACGCGGTTGCGTTTCACGGCGCGCTTGAACATCCTCTTCGGCACACTCACCATCATCTGTGCCTCTGCGTCGTTGCCCGTGCGCTCTTGAACGGCATAGACCGCCCTAAGCGGAAAGGCGGACATCGATTTGCTGTGCCCTCCGCCGAAGAGGCGGTCGATAGTTTTCTTGCTGCTGATCCGCTCTCTCTTTTTCAGTGTCGGAGCGTCTGTTGCTGCCATCGGTGATGGTGGTATGGCTGTTATTTTTTCTGTTTGAGCAAGTAGTGTCTCAGGGCTCCTGTCATCGATGGGAACTCCTTTGTGGGTGCTTCGATGGCTACTTTCAGTCCTGCCTCATGGGCAGCCTTTGCCGTTGCCGGTCCGAATGTAGCAACCGCGATGTCGTTGTATTTGTCGCCGAAATTCTTCTTGAACGCTGTTATTCCCGACGGACTGAAGAACACCGCCATGTCGTAGTCGAAAGCGGCCGACTCTTCCTCGGTGAAGTCGTTGCTCACGGTGCGATACATCACGCACTCCTGATGTATGAGTTTCTTCGAGTCGAGCAGTTCCTTCACGCTGTCATCGTGAACGTCGCTCATCGGGATAAGGTATTTCTCGGTCTTGTGCTTAACCATAGTGGGCACCAGGTCGGCAATCTTTCCTGTGCTTCCGTAGAACACCTTGCGCTTTCTGTATTGCACGTATTTCTGAATGTAAAGCGAGATGGTTTCGGTTACGCAGAAGTACTTCATGTCTTCAGGTATCTCGAGACGCATCTCTTTCGCCAACTTGAAATAGTTGTCGATGGCGTGGCGTGACGTGAACACCACCGCGGTATAGTTGAGCAGACTTATCTTCTGCTGTCTGAACTCTTTCGAGGACAATCCTTCTACCTTGATGAAAGGACGGAACACCAGATCCACACCGAAGTCGTTTGCAATGTCATAATAGGGCGACTTGTCGCTTGACGGCTTTGGCTGGGATACCAATATCTTCTTTACCATCTCTCTAATAATTTATTTTCAAATTGTTTACAATCATCAACATGCTGCCCAACAACATAAAGAGGGGCATTATTTCGAGCGTGCAAAAGTACAAAATATTTTGCAGAATAAAGTCATTCTGTCGAAAAAATGTTACATTGCACTTATAAAATGATAGAATTTTGATTAAAAACACCACAATTGCAGTGCAAATAAGCACTGTATTCATCGGAAGATTGAAATAAATGAGCAGCAGAACGATAGGGAACAAAAGCACTCCCTCGATGCTGGTAACGAAGAGGAGCGACTTCAGCCACGAGGTGTTGCTCGCACTGTCGAAGAACACACTGTTGACGAAGGTGTAGATGAGTGCCTTTAATATAAAATAGGATAGGCACAGGGCAAGGAAGATGGCCACCAGCAGATAGTGTGACTTCAGTATCAGCGGCTCGCTAACCGTCTCCTCGGTGTAGAAGAAGGCAAGCAGCGAGAGCAGCAGGCAGGTCACGAACACCAGGAACATCTGGAAGCGGAACTCTGATGTCGTCTCGCTCTCGGTGGAGGTGTTGCCGTGCTTGACGCGGAAGAAACTCTTGGCTTGGCGGAAGATGAAGTCGCGCGAGTGGGAGAAGGCAATGATGCCCAGGACAAAGCATGCCAGCAGAAGTCCTGTGATGACGTTGTCGCCGTGCATGCTGTAGGGCACGGGGTCGCCAGCCACACCGTAACGCCCACCAGGCAGTTCGGGGTGGTACATCGAGTCTTTCTGGAAGAACGACTCCTCGTAGAACGGTCTGTCCTTCACCTCTGCCTTCACCGAGTCGAAGGGCAGTCGCAGCGTGTCGGGGCGGTCGCTCAGATGCTTGCGCACGGGCTTGAAGTTGGCCTGTATCGCCGAGTCTTGCTGTGCCGGAGTGGCATCCTTGGGCAGACTCTGCAATATCTGCTTTGGTGTCAGACCGTTAGCGCCGATGCTGACATAATGCTCTTCCTGCGCCTCTGTGGTAGTCGCAGGAAGAGCCGTATGACTGGCCTGATGTGCTGAATCAGCCTGAAAAACTTTAAAATTCATTTACCTTTTCTCGCCAAGGCATAACCCGAATAAATATGGTTCTTTCAGTCGTTTCGCTTTCTTAAGACTCGCTTCGCTCATATAAGCGGCAGAGCCGAGCGGTGAAAGCGTCCCCCTTAGGGGGCCGGGCGCTGCCCTTATGGCTTTCCTATATCAAGAATTCGCGGCGAATGCGCTCCACCTGGTCAAGTTTCTCCCAGGTGAACAGTTCCACATCAATGGTCTTCTCCTCATGGTAGCGCGAGGTGAATGTCTTCTTCACTATTTCGTTCTTGCGCCCCATGTGGCCGTAGGCTGCGCTTTCCAGATACATCGGCTGGCGCAGTTTCAGTTGTCGCTCTATAGCCTTCGGTGTGAGTGAGAACATCGACTTTATCTTTTCAGCAATCTCAGCGTCAGTCATGTTCACATTCGACTTGCCGTAGGTGTTCACGAAGATGTTTATAGGCTCTGCAATGCCGATGGCATAACTTATCTGCACCAGCATTTCGTCGGCAACGCCGGCAGCCACCATGTTCTTTGCAATATAGCGCGCAGCGTATGCCGCCGATCGGTCCACCTTGCTCGAGTCCTTGCCCGAGAAAGCGCCGCCGCCGTGCGCTCCCTTGCCGCCGTATGTGTCCACGATTATCTTGCGTCCCGTCAGACCGGTGTCTCCGTGGGGGCCGCCGATGACGAACTTGCCTGTGGGGTTCACGTGATAGATAATGTTGTCGTTGAACAGAGCCAGCACCTTCTCGCTCTCAATCTTCGACTTCACGCGCGGAATGAGGATGTTCTTCACGTCCTCTCTAATCTGCTCCAGCATCTGCCTGTCGGCAGCATCCTGTGCCTCCTTGCTGCTGTCGGCAGGCTTTATGAAGTCGTCGTGCTGAGTTGACACCACTATGGTGTGCACTCTCTGCGGCACGCCGTTATCGCCGTATTCTATTGTCACCTGACTCTTTGCATCGGGGCGCAGGTAAGTCATCTCCCTGCCCTCCTTCCGTATCTGAGCCAGTTCGTAAACCAGGCGGTGAGCCAGTTCCAGTGACACGGGCATGTAGTTCTCTGTCTCGTTGACAGCATAGCCGAACATCATGCCTTGGTCGCCAGCACCCTGGTCGTCGTCGGTCTTGTCTTTGTCGCTAAGTTTCTTATCGACGCCACGGTTGATGTCGCCGCTCTGCTCGTGTATGGCAGACAGTATGCCGCACGAGTCGCCGTCGAATTTGTACTCACTCTTGGTGTAGCCAATCTTGTTAATCGTTTTGCGCGCAATAGTTTCCAAGTCGATGTAAACATCACTGCTCACCTCGCCCATAATCACCACTTGTCCTGTAGTGACAAAAGACTCGATAGCGCAGCGGGCGTTTTCGTCATAGGCCAGAAACTGGTCGAGCAGCGCGTCAGAAATCTGATCAGCCACTTTGTCGGGATGTCCTTCCGATACTGATTCGGATGAAAAAAGATATGCCATTGCTTTGCTTAAATAAAAAGTTTAACTTAGAAATTCGGGTGCAAAGGTACAAAATATTTGGCATACGACTGATAAGCGCATGCTCTTTTTTGAAAATTATACCTACCAATTGGTATTTCCATAATCCAGAAAAGTGATTCTGTTTATCTATTTGGCGATGATATAGGAGCTCAAGGGGAGCCAACCAAAATTCGACATTTCGACAATTCGACAAAATGTCTTGTACTGAAATAGGTTGACTCGTAAACCGCCTTAAATGTTAAACTGCTAACAAATTTTAAGTGTTATGAGCAAACAGAAATTCAGTCGCGCATTGAAGCGCAGTATCTGC
>DGTS01000024.1:149912-155972 GCA_002394385.1 Prevotella sp. UBA4330 | reverse complement strand
GCCTCTATCTGCTTGGCCTCCAGCTGTCGGCCCATGACCATCAGGATGTAGCGGTTCTTTCCCTGATGGCCCACCCAGTCCTCATACTCGTCATCGGAGATGGGCGAGAAGCCGATGTTCACATTCAGCTCAGTGGCCTTGAACAGCAGTTCCTTCATCACCTGTCCTGAGTGCATCTCGTCCATTCGGATGAGAATGCCTAATGAGAGGGTGGAGTGAATGTCGGCCTGTCCTATGTCCAGAATCTGAGCATCATACTTGGCCAGAATGGCCATGACGGAGGCAGTGAGTCCCGGACGGTCCTGCCCAGTGATGCGCACCAGTATTTGTTCTTCGCGTTGTGTGCTCGCGGTCGGCTCCAAAACTTTTTCCATTGTGTCGTATTTCTTTTTAGGTTTCCAGTGAGGTTAGTCGAAAAGATTGTTGATTTCGCCAATCTCGTCCTCGTCGAACCATTCGTTCAGCTTTGCCTTGGCACGCTCCTTCACTTCGGGGTCAATGTCGGTCCACACCATCTTGAGCACGTAGATGAGCACGGCCAGGTCATCGCTCAGTCCCACGATGGGTATGGCATCGGGCATCACGTCGAGCGGACTGATGAGGTAGCCCAGTGCGCCGATGATTATTGCCTTGTCCTTGCGCGACACCTTGTCGCTCTGCATGGTGTAGTAGAGTAGTAGGGAGCCATAGACGAGTTTGCTTCCTGCTCTTTTTGCTATGCGCTGTATCTTATCGACGAAGTCTCCGCTGGAGAACTTGTCGGAGTATGACATAAAGTCGGGTAATTCCATTCTATTCTGTTTAAGTTGTTTTTATAGATAAAAGCGAAAGCAGTGTTCCTGTAAGCCGGGTTCTGTCTCATGCGGCGCAAGAGCCGCAGATGCCTGTCATTTATCTAATATGCAAGTCACCCTGCATCTTTAGCGTTCTACCCTCCATCGGAGTGAGTCGGGCGGGCAACCCTCAGACGATGGTTTACATGAACTTGCAGCCTCCAGTGAGCACAGCGCTGACGGTCGCCCGTAGCCTGGTGGTCTCTTACACCGCCTTCTCACCCTTGCCGTGCTTCGTATGTTACACTACAGAAGCGTTGGCGGTTGTTTTCTTCTGCTCTAACTTGCTGTCGCCAGCAACTTCTATTTTCGGAAGTGGAGCACCCTGTGCTGCCCGGACTTTCCTCTTATACATTATTTATATATAAGCGACAGAGCCAGAACGCTGCTTTCGTCTGCAAAAGTAGCGCATTTTTTCTAAACCCACAAATAAAAAATGTTATTTTTGCACATTGAGTTGCAAATGTGCACGTTATCCCCATGTTATAAAACAATACAAAGAGAGTGGTAGCAAATTTCCCTACCACTCTCTGTCATTGTTCTTATCTTGTGTCTGCTGTTGTTATTTATCCAGCAGGTGCTCGATGTCGAGGTTTATGTTCAGTTTTGCTGTCTGTGTCTCTTCCTCTTCTTCATCCTCCTCAGGGTCGATGTTGTCGATACTGGGTGCATGGGCTGGACCGTTGCCACCGCCGCCATAGACGAAACCTGAGTTGCCTCCAACGTTTGTAACAACATTGCTTCCGGCGAGCAGACCGCATGCTTCTGCCTTGAGTTCTATTACTAATGGTGATTGATAGTTCTTTTTCATTTTTATGCTTAATCTATGTTCGTAGTATTGTTTTTTTCTCTTGTTGTGTTATTTTCAGAACACTCGATGTTCGGCTTTTTCCTTGTGCTCGCTTGAGTTTTCAGGCGTATGCTTATCATTAGTTGTCCAAAAACGCTGCAAAGGTAAATATCATTTATAAATACAACAAATATTCAGACTATTTTAACAATTGATAATATAAGTTTCGTGATTTTTTGAGTTTATGAGTTTATGAGTTTGTGAGTTTGTAAGTTTATGAGTTTTTGAGTTTTTGAGTTTGTAAGTTTGGGAGTTTTTGAGTTTATGAGTTTGTAAGTTTGTAAGTTGGGGAGTTTATGAGTTATTGAGTTTGTAAGTTTGTGAGTTTTTGAGTTTATGAGTTTTTGAGTTTATGAGTTTTTGAGTTTGTAAGTTTGGGAGTTTGTGAGTTATTGAGTTTGTGAGTTTGTAAGTTTGTGAGTTTATGAGTTTGGGAAGTTACGAATACACTGAATTTTAGCGCCGCGAAGGGGCAGAAAGTACGTAGCCCAGGGCATCGCCCTGGGTAACACGCCACCAAGGTGTATTCGCCCTGAAAGGGCAAAAGATTTGTTCCATATAGGAAATAGGAAGTTCTTTTGCCCTTACAGGGCGTGAATACAGGGCACACTTATACCCAGGGCGATGCCCTGGGCTATGTACTTTCTGCCCCTTCGGGACGACTCGTCACAGTTTGTGAACATTATTCCGAAACAACAATTACAGTTGATATTATGTATTGCGGGCTAACACGGGAGTTATTTGCCATCAATGCGGTAAAGGCGTGCGAGCCACTACAATTCATGAGTGCCCACAATTTCAAACCTAAAGATTACCTAACAAATAATAACGAAAAATCCCCTGCCTTCCGGGGAGGGCAGGGGAGAGAGAGACGTTGTGCTCTTTAAGGCTCTGGCTCGTCGCCATCGCCCTTGCTCACCGCGTTCTGGGGGAGTTCCTTGACCGTTGCGCCATGCAGCATGTTGATGGTGCGCTGTCCGTTCTTGTCTATGGTCCACTCGTTGATGAAGTTCAGGCGCATGCCCTTGACGTTCTTTGCTGCCGAGAACTCCTTCGCCGTGGGCGCCGCAGAGGTGCGCAGACCAATCTTGAAGATGCCCAGTCCTGGTATGCGCACGGCATACGACTTCTGCAGCAGGCCTTTCATCTGCTCAACCATCTCGGTGAGCACCGCCTGTGCGTCGGCCTTTTTTGCCGTGGTGTTGTCTTGGATTAGTTGTGCCAGTTCGTCCAGTTCTACGATGTCGAGCATCTTGGCACGTGCGTACCACTCACCCTTGTGCTTCGAGTTTGAGCGGTTGTCCTGATGTAATTTGTACAATACTGCCATTTTGTTTTTGTGTTTAATGGGTTTAACAATAAAAAAATTAAGTCTAATTGCGTGCTGGTTGAGGGTGTCTGTCGTGATGTTTTTGATGTCTGCGCGCCGGACTTCTTCAGCATCTTTCACAGCCTTTTCTCTCACCTTTTCACACCTACAAAGTTACAAATAAATTCTCATATATGCAAGCATTTACGCAATTATTTTTAAAGTATTTCTTTAAATGTTTTTTGCGTCTTTTCATGGGTGAGTGTGAAAGATGTGAAAGAAGATATACGAACTTTTATAAAAAAAAATAATAAATTACACGCTTTTATATTTTTATTTTTTTTGAGTGAACTCCATAAATCTTCTTTCACATCTTTCACATCTTTCACACCGTTGCTGGTCAGAAGGGTGCTCCGTCCTCTATTTCGTCCTCGGTGGCGGAGATTTTGTGCTTGCGATTATATTCCTCTTGTCCGAGCCGTTTCGCCTCTTGTTCGCGGTCTTGGTTCTGCACACGTACGAGGTAATAGCGTTGTCCGTTGTTGTAGTGAATGGGTAATATTCCGTTTTTCTTCAGCGCCTTTCCTATCGCCACATGGCTGACGTTGCGAATGCTGGGCATCAGTGTCGATGCGATTTCGCCCAGAGTGAGCATCTCGCCCGTCTCATAATCTTCCGGCTTGCGGAAGTAGAGGGGCAGTATCATCTCGCACTGCGAGCGCTCTACATACTGCTCGTTGTGCTCTGTGATGTCGTTGGCCTCGTCTTTCGACGGTATGTATGTAGAGGGGTCGCTGTTCTCGGCAATCCATCGTGCCTGTGCGTATGCCCCTGCGTATGGCAGCGTGTTGTTGCCAATATGTTCGGTGCCCCTGACAGAGACGCACAGATAGCGCCTGCTGCCCAGACGGTCGCGAATGATGATGTCGTCGTTGGTCGAGGCTATGAGCGATGCCAGTCGGCGGCGCACTATCTGGAAGCGGCCGTAGGCGGCACGTTCTGCCGAGGCGACGCTGCTGACGTAAGCCTTGATCTGGTTGCTGGTGTTGCGCTCGCTGAACGAGAACTCCTCGAAGGCTATGAGCAGATTGCGCGACATCGCTATGCGCTGGTCCTTGTCGAGAGAGTCGCCAGGGTGAGTCTCCTTGTAGTACTGCCGCAACTCGGGCGGCAGCAGGTGGCGGTAGAAGTGGCTCTTGCCGGCATTCTGAACGCCATAGAGCACGGGCATCGTCTGGTTGGTGTCCACCTTTCCCAGCCACAATGCCACCATGCACACGAACCAGTTCTTCAGTTTCGGCAGCGCGTAAGCCTCCTCGGTGCGTTCGCTGAAGAGTAGATAGCGGAACAGTTTCGTGATATAGTCGGGCTGCGAGGGGTCCCATGCGGGGCAGTTGTCGAGATAGTCGGTCACAGGGTCGTACTCCGGCGCATAGTCGAGCGACTCGATGGCAGCCCTCACGTCGGTGGTGTTGGTCTTGATGCCCGCCATCTTCACCCTGACGTAGAGAGTGTCAAAGATGGGGTCGTTCATCTCGCGCCACGTGCCCTTGCCTTTCTTCCATTTCATCTCAACCTGCTCGCTGATGATGTTGCGGCGGAACTCAGCCATGGAGTCCAGCGTCTGGTGTATCTGCTCCATCGTGACCATTTTCTTCTCGCCCTTCTCGGCATCGCTTTTTCTCGGTCTGCCTCGCTTGCGCTTCGGCGTGCTGTTGTCCTTCTCGGTCTCGTCGGAGTGGTCGTATCCCCACGCCATCGCCTCGTCAACCTCGTTGGCTGAGCGCAACAGAGGGTCGTCGCCCTGTATCAGATTGTTGTACATCAGCAATCCTCTCGCCGACTCGCGGCAGAGTGGCAGGTCGTCGCGCCTCACTTTCTTATATTTCAGATACTGTCCAAGGCTAATCCACCACGAGTGGCGCGCGCTCGGCTTGTAGATGTGGTAGCGCAGGAAGGCGCTGAGCATCCGCTTGGTGATAGTCTGACATGCCGGTCCGCCTGTCACCGTGTCGCTCTTCTTAGCCTCGCTGGCAGTCTCACCTATGCCTCCTGAGCCGCTCACTTGTGCTTCCTGAGCATGCCAGGTATGCTTCCTGACCTCCTCAGGTGTATCTCCTGGCAGCGCCTTCTCGGGATAGTCGAAGCACACCACCTCACTCATTGGGCGCAGAAAAGCCTTGGGGTCGTGGCTCACGAAGATGCCGCGCAGCACGTCCTTGCACTGTCCGTCAACGGCGATGCCCGTCTGCTGCTCGATGTGGCTGCTGATGATGGCATAGCGGCGCTTGTACTCGCGGACATACTCGTCCTTGGAGCCGCTCTCCACCACGCCCATAGCCACTATCAGGTGGACGCCCTCGCCGCTGCAACTGCGGTGACCCTCTACAATCCACGGCTGCCGCTCGCTCCATGCCATCAGCGCGTCAATTTGCTCCCTCGTGAGGTGGTCGCAGTCGATAGGCGCCAAGCCCGTGAACGCCGTGGCATGCTCCCACATCCTGCGCTTGCGCACATCCGCCTGCGGAACATACAGCGGCAGCAGTTTCTTCAGGTGCTCGGCCAGCGGCACCGTCACTTCCTTACCCTTGTCAACAATCTTCGTCATCGCTGCAGTAGTCTTTGCGTTGAGAATACCGTTGATAATAGCAGCGTATTTGTCTCCCACGATGTCCTTGTGGAAGTCCTCCACGCTCTCCAGCGTGGCTCCTTTGGTTGTGGTCACGTCTTTCAAGAGAGTTCCCACTGCTGCTTTGTTTACGTTTAATTTCATCCCTTTTGTTTAAAAAGATTAATAGATTAACAATATATTTTAAAATAGCCGTCCAAACAAACCACATCAAAATACAAGAAAGGATAAATCCCTGCTTTATTATGTTTCGATACAGTCTGCTCGGCGGCTATCTTTATTTGAGTACAAAATTACAAAAAATATGCGTATTCGCAAAAGAAAAAACCAATAAAAAACACATCTTTTTTCTTTTGATTTCCCAAAAGTACCAAATATATCACTAAGCACTGCTTTGCTTTAGGAGGTGACGTGTCCCCACGTCACATAATCACGGCTT
>DGTS01000024.1:0-149841 GCA_002394385.1 Prevotella sp. UBA4330 | reverse complement strand
TCACATAATCACGGCTTGTGACGTGAGACACGTCACCTCCTACATAAGCACTGCCAAGGGTACACACGATCATAGAATATTCGCCCTTGCTGCCGAAAACCTCAAAATTAAGAATAGAGTAATGGTTTGCAGATGGGTGACCTTGTCCCATCATCAGGGTAAAAACGGGCTGAAAGCCCAGTAGAACTTAGCCCAGGGCAACGCCCTGGGGGAAATGGAAATAGTGAAATCGCGCTGAAAGTGCAAAAGAACTCCGTGCTTACGTGGAAATGTAAATGCTTTTGCCCTGTCAGGGCGTGTATATAGGGGGGCATCTATACCCAGGGCGTTGCCCCGGGCTAAGTACTTGCTGCCCCTTTGGGGCGCTTAAATTCAGTGAGGGCGTATATAACTTCCGAATCATCAATTAGTATGCATTGACCTACATGCAAAGCGTGAGGAAATAGAATTACCTAATGATAATGTTCATGCTTAAATTCACCAGAACCACAAAATAAATCAAAAACAAAATTGTCGTTTAAAAAATATTACTTAACTTTGCAATCGGTAACTGCATAAATGTGCAGGTGCCACAAAAGACATCGTGGGAAAATATTAAGCATTCGCTATTATTTCGCGTTCAGCCAAAAGCCTCGGAAACTTATTGGAAATAACAACGCACGGAAGTAATAAGTGATATGGTGTTTCGTATGGATCACCTTGTCATCTTGCAAATAGGAATGTGTCACACATAGGTGTGGTGCATACTTGTAAGATGACTGAGGTTTCCATCCGAGGCTGCCTCAAAGCTGAACGCAAAAGGTGCATCACGCCTTTTTGCGTATTGGCGTGATTGATAGTTGGGTGCACTAAAACAACTATCAATCTATGGCAAACAAGAACCTAAACGCAGCAAAAGAGGCTAAGAAAGACGAGTTCTACACTCAACTCTCAGACATTGAGAACGAACTGCGTCATTATCGCGAGCATTTTCGTGGAAAGACAATCCTTTGTAATTGTGACGACCCATACGAAAGCAACTTCTTCAAGTATTTCGCAAATAACTTCAATGCTTTCGGACTGAAGAAACTCATCGCTACTTGCTATAACGGCTCTCCGGTGCAGGGCAACGAACTGATGATTGACTTCGGCGACTTCGAGGCTGAGCCGAAGAAGATAGCATATAAGGTGGAGATTACCGAGGTGCGCGACCATAACAACGACGGGCGTGTTGACCTTGCCGATGTGCGCTATCTGATACAAAACGACAAGAACGTGCTCAGTATCCTGAAAGAGAACGGCGATTTCCGTAGCCGTGAGTGCATCGAACTTCTAAAAGAAGCGGACATAGTGGTAACAAATCCTCCTTTCTCCTTATTCCGTGAATATGTGGCGCAATTAATGGAATATGAGAAGAAATTTATAATTCTAGGGCGTATGAGTGCACTTCATTATTCTGAAATATTTCCATATATACAGAAAAATAAAATATGGTTAGGATTTGGTTTTAATCTTTCTATGATATATAAAACACCTTATGAAAATACCAATGAGGCAAATCAGAAGTATGTAAAAGCCAAAGGTCTTGATCCTAATGATAATTATATTAAGGTTCCCGCTATAACGTGGTATACGAATTTAGATCATAAGAAACGACACGAACACCTGATAACTTACAAAGATTATTCCCCTGAAGAATATCCTTCATACGACAACTTCGATGCTATTGATGTAAATGAAGTCGCTAGTATTCCTAAGGATTATATGGGAATAATGGGTGTTCCTGACACATATTTGGGACAACATAATCCTGATGAGTATGAACTCATTGGAATAGGTAGTGGTAAGTTGGCAAGCATGGTAGGAGTAAAGAAAAATTATCGTGGCAGGACAGATCTGGCTTTTACAAAGAATAATGAACATAAGTGTCCGTATTCTAGAATCCTAATACGCAAAATAAATAAATCATGAAAATCGAATTGCAAAAGATAACCGTGCGTGAACTGACGCAGGGATATGAGGATAATGAAGAACTGGGAGTGAGAGGATATGGCGGAAGACTTGACATAAGACCGCCTTATCAGCGTGAGTTTATCTACGACGAGAAGAAAAGGGCTGCCGTGATAACCACGGTGAAGAAGGGATTTCCGCTGAACGTGATGTACTGGGCTACACGCGACAACGATGCAGACGTGCCTTTTGAAGTGTTGGACGGACAACAGCGGACAATAAGCATCTGCCAGTATGTCAACGGCGATTTTGCATACGACTTCCAGTATTTCCATAACCTCACGGAGACGGAGAAGAACGAGATTCTCGACTACGAACTGATGGTGTATGTGTGCTCGGGCAACGACAAGGAGAAACTCGACTGGTTCGAGACCATAAACATTGCAGGAGAGAGACTAACAAAACAGGAACTGAGAAACGCTGTGTATGCAGGACCTTTCGTGAGTGATGCGAAACGCTATTTCTCTAAGTCGAACTGCGCCGCATATAACATGGGACATTATCTCATAAATGGCTCGCCCATAAGGCAAGACTTTCTGGAAACGTCACTCGCATGGATAGCAAATGCACAGAGCAAGCCGGGATTCAGGCAAACTATCGAGGGATATATGGCCCAACACCAGCACGACCCCAACGCATCGCAGTTGTGGCAGTATTTCTCGGCGGTAATAACGTGGGTCACAGCCACATACGATGTGAAGAAGCGCAAGCAGATAATGAAAGGTGTTGACTGGGGTGCGCTTTACGAACGCTTCCATGACGAGTTGCTCGATAAGTCGGCTATCGACAAGGAGATAGGCAAACTGGTGATTGATAGTGAGGTGCAGAACAAGAAAGGCATCTGCTCTTATGTACTGACACGCGACGAGCATGACCTGGGGCTGAGAACATTCCCTGATGATATAAAACTGGAAGTTTATGAGCGCCAGCATCATCATTGTGCAAACCCTGAATGTCCAAATAAAGACATGGAGTTTGAATTCAGTCAGATGGAGGGCGACCACATAACACCGTGGCACGATGGTGGCCGCACAGTGATAGAGAACTGCCAAATGCTCTGCCGTGACTGCAATAGGAGAAAAGGGGCAAAATAAAACGGGGAACGATATGCGTACCAACATGCATTAGCATGAGTTAGACGAATTCCATGTAGGGGCTACCCCCGTGTTAGCCCTAAATTATTGTCACAATAAATTTTATGGGACTATACACAATTAGACCCTATCCCAAAGCCTCACCCCTATCCCCTATCCAAGGGGCGAGGGGGACTTTAAGGGGCGGGGAAACGATGTGTTCGTCTTATTTTAGAACACTAACACATTTGGAGGGGTTGGGGCAGTGATATTAATTCAGGAGACAGAAGAGCATGAAAGATGTTGTGTGTGGAGAAAGACACTGACCCCACCTCCCGTATGCAACAAATCTTTTGCCCTTTCAGGGCGAATATAATGGGTCGTTTGTTTCCAAGGGTGTTGCCCTGGGCTAAGTACATACTGCCCCTTTGGGGCGTTTCGTTGTAGTTGGTTAACATACTTCCGAAACTTCAATATATAATTGCCAAATTCTATGATATGAGGGCTAACACGGGGGTAGCCCTACAATTAATAAGAAAAAATCCGTGTTTTCCGTGTAATCCGTGCCTTCTTATTTGATTGATAAATGATTGCCCAGCCGAATGACGCTTTTACCGCATGGATGTAGGGAATAGCAATCGTCAGCAATGCGTTCTAAAAAAAAGCATCGCCGGCGAGACTGTGCTGCCAGCGATGCATAACTTTTATGTGTTATAGAATTGTTTGTGCCCATTCTGGAATATCGTCTGTATATCTTTTGAACAACTTTCCGTCGGACATTCGGAAAAGGATACGGGCATCAACGTCATCAATGGAATTGTCGTAAATATATACTCGGTCGGCAATGGCAGCAACACGTTTGCAATTTACGATGGACTTTTTGTAACGTGATATAATCTTTGGGATGGGGACGTCATGGCCTCCTTGCATCACTCTTTTTGCAATACGTGATGAGTTGATGGCTGGGTGATTTGTAGAAACAAAGAATATCCGAATAAAGAAGCCTGCATCTTTTGCTCTTCGAATAAAATCGACTTTACCTTCTGAAGAAAGGACAGTCTCAAAGATGAGACTCTGCCTGTTGAGCAGACATTCTTCACGTTGACTCTCACAATACTGCGCCGCTTTCAGGACTGCCTCTGGTGAATTCCAATTACCAAAGCGCTCTTGCGCCACTTGATCTGGATTGACATAGACAGCATCTTCCATCCACTCGTGTCTCAATATTTTTGAGGTAATGGTTGTTTTGCCCGAACCATTGGGCCCGGCAATAACGATGAGTACTGGACGATGTTCTTGATATGACATGATTAGTAAGCGGCGGCAGCCTGTTTTAGTTCTTCAAAATAGCGCGCGGTCGCATCAATGTTAGCCTCGCGGGCTTCTTCGGCAGCCTCCTTCATCAACTGTTCAAGCACCTCGTCGGTTGGCTCTTCCATACTTGTTAGTTTGTATGTGTCAATAGTCATTGTCGGCATATTCTTAAGTTTTAGACTTTTACGACTGCAAAGTTACGAATATTTTGCGAAATTCTCATCTCATTGCTGTTAATTTTATATATATTGGCTTTGCCATTTAATAAATAACTCAACTTTCGCAAGTTGAAGGAGTTGAGTTTGCGAAACTTCTGTAAATAAATAAAAGCATCGCCGGCGAGACTTGTGCTGCCAGCGATGCTTAACATTTATGTATTAAAAGTATTGTTTGTGCTCGTCTTATACGATGCCCTGAGCCATCATAGCCTTAGCCACCTTGATGAATCCGGCAACGTTGGCACCCTTGACGTAGTTGATGTAGCCGTCGGGCTCGGTGCCGTACTTCACGCAGTTCTCGTGGATGTCGTTCATGATGCGCTTCAGGTAGTTGTCAACCTCCTCGGCAGTCCAACTGAGACGCTCAGAGTTCTGCGACATCTCAAGACCCGAAACAGACACACCACCGGCGTTGCTTGCCTTACCAGGAGAGTAGAGTATCTTAGCGTCCTGGAATATCTTGATTGCATCGGGCAGGGTAGGCATGTTGGCACCCTCGGCAACTGCTATCACGCCGTTGTCAACCAGAGCCTGTGCCTGCTCGGCGTTGATTTCGTTCTGTGTAGCGCAAGGCAGAGCGATGTCGGCCTTCTCGTGCCATGGACGCTCGCCGGCAACATATTTTGCGTTAGGATATTCCTCTACATACTCCTTGATACGTCCGCGCTCAACGTTCTTCAGTTCCATGATGTAGTCGAGTTTTGCGCGGTCGATGCCCTCTGGGTCGTAGATGTAACCGTCAGAGTCGGACATTGTCATTGGGATAGCGCCCAACTGGAGACACTTCTCGGCAGCATACTGAGCCACGTTGCCGGCACCAGAGATGAGTACCTTCTTGCCTGCGAGTTCGATGCCGCGTGTCTGAAGCATAGAGTTGAGGAAATATACTGTACCGTAACCAGTAGCCTCGGGACGTATGAGCGAGCCTCCGAATGGGATGCCCTTACCTGTGAGCACGCCCTGGAACTGGTGGGTGAGTTTCTTGTACTGTCCGAACATGTAGCCTACCTCACGGCCGCCCACACCGATGTCGCCTGCTGGCACGTCCTCGTCGGGACCGATGTGACGATAGAGTTCGTTCATGAATGCCTGGCAGAAGCGCATCACCTCGGCGTCGCTCTTGCCGCGTGGCGAGAAGTCTGAACCACCCTTTGCACCGCCCATAGGCAGGGTTGTAAGAGAGTTCTTGAATGTCTGCTCGAATGCAAGGAACTTCAGGATACCGAGGTTCACAGACTTGTGGAAACGGATACCGCCCTTGTACGGACCGATGGCGTTGTTATGCTGGATGCGATAACCCATGTTTGTCTGGATGTTACCCTGGTCGTCAGTCCAAGTAACGCGGAACTCCACGAGACGGTCGGGGATGCACAGACGCTCGATGAGGTTCGACTTCTCGAACTCTGGGTGCTTGTTGTACTCTTCCTCGATTGTAGGGAGAACCTGACTTACGGCCTGAATGTACTCTGGCTCGTTTGGAAAGCGCTGTTTGAGTTGTTCTACAACTTGTGCTGCATTCATAATAATACTACTTTTTAAATTGTTGTTTAATAATGTTACACTTTCTCTTTTACCTTAAATCAATCAAAAACTTGATTTCGGTTGCAAAGGTACACAAAAACAATTAATAAACAAACATTTTGCAAGAAAAAATTAGGAAAATGTGTAAAAAAGTAATTTAAAGCAAGTGTTTGGTATAAATATCGTATCAAATTGCTGTTTGTTTCTTGGTTTGTAGTCAGTAGAAGACAAATTTAATGAGGCACGGATTTCACGGATTAACACGGTTATTTATTTCTCTGTGATTTATTGAGGCTCACTCCTGTACATTTTTCCCTCTTGGCCGCTCGACCTCACTCAATTCCGCCCCTTAGTAAGGGGAGGCTAGGAGGGGATTGTAATTATAAACGAACTCATGCTAAGCATTATACGAGACAATCCCCTCCTGGCCTCCCCCTACTAGGAGGAGGAATTGTAA
The DNA here is from genome assembly GCA_002394385.1 of Prevotella sp. UBA4330. GTDB lineage: Bacteria > Bacteroidota > Bacteroidia > Bacteroidales > Bacteroidaceae > Prevotella. Next base: position 143,269 of record DGTS01000024.1, on the reverse strand, counting down.
CATGTATGGAAACGCTCAGACCCCCAACCCCCTATCTTAAGGGGCTAGTATTCCGTGTTAATCCGTGCAATCCGTGCCTAATATTTCCTTTCTCTTTCTGTCTCTTCCTACCTCATTACCAAGAAGGGGCGCACTCATATTGAAGAGCACGCCCCTTGGATGTGGAGTGTAATGTTGTTAGAAGAAGATGCTGGCCAGAGCGTAGCAGACGAGTGTGCTCACCACGACGCTAATGAGACCCGGAACCATGAAAGAGTGGTTGAAGACGAACTTGCCAATCTTCGTGGTGCCCGTGCGGTCCATGTTGACCGTTGCTATATCCGTAGGATAGTTCGGGATGAAGAAGTATCCATAGACGCAGGGCAGCGCTCCGAGCAGCACCCATCCCGGCACGCCGAGAGCGTAGGCCACTGGCAGCAGCGACACGATAACAGCGCCCTGAGAGTTGATGAGCACCGAGAAGACGAAGAACATCAGCGCCACAGTCCACTTATATTCGGCTACCATTGCTCCGAGCAAGTCCTTGATGTGCTCCATGTGGGCTCCGAAGAATGTGTTGGCAAGCCATGCGATGCCGTAGATAGCCACCACGGCAACCATTCCCGACTGCCACACGTTGCCTGCGACGGCGTTCTTGGGCTTCGACCCGCAGAAGATAATCATCAGGGCAGCGGCAGAGATGAGGATAATCTGTATCACCAGATACATCTTTATGGTGACGGGCACCTTCTCTGTGACGCCAGCCATCAAGATGCCTGCACTTGCCAGACTCTCGGGCGAAACGGTCTTGCCCGTAGGCAGCAGCACGTCTTTCGCTCCCTCTACCGCCTGAATGGTGTCGTAGGCGGGCAGTATCTGCTGGGCGAAGGCCAGAACGACGATGATGATGATGGCTGCGAGGAAGATGTAAACGGCACGCTTCGACTTGGCGTCAATCTTCTTGTCGAGAGTGGTGGCGGTGTTGCCATAGATGTAGTTGCGCTGTACGGGGTCCTTAATCAACTCCTGGAACTCGGGGTCTTTGTCGAGGTCGAGTCCGCGGCGGTAACTCCAAGCGGCAGCCACCATTACGCCGATAAGGCACGAGGGCAGCGTGACAGCCACTATCTGAGGTATGCTGACGTGGAAACCGTTGATTGCAGAGATTGTGGAGAATGCAACCACCGCAGCCGAGATTGGCGAGCAGATGATGGCAATCATTGAGGCAACCGAGGCGATGGCGCATGGGCGCTCGGGACGAATGCCCTTCTTGATGGCCACGTCGGTGACGATAGGCATCAGGGTGTACATCACATGGCCTGTTCCGCAAAGCACGGTGAGGAAGAATGTGCACAGAGGCGCGAGGAATGTGATTTGCTGAGGATGCTTGCGCAGCACTTTCTCTGCCAACTGCACCAGCCAGTCCATACCGCCAGAAGCCTGCAGCACTCCAGCACAGGTGACGGCAGCAACAATAATATAGATAACGTCTGTCGGCGGTGTGCCTGGCTTCAGTCCGTGGTCGAACACGAGGATGGCAAGGCCAAGGCCGGCAATGGCTCCGAGAGCAAGGCTACCGTAACGTGAACCGAGGTAGAGAGCCAACAAGACAACGAGTAATTCGATTAATGTAATTAACATAGTCGTGATTCTTTTAATGGTTATACATCGGTTCTACGAGAAGAATAGCATTGAGAGAGCGTAAGCAACGAGAGTGGCAACGGTGACGTGTATCAGGCCCGGCATCATGAACGAGTGGTTGAGCAGATACTTTCCGATGACTGTGGTGCCGGAGCGGTCGAAGTTCACCGTAGCAATGTCAGATGGATAGTTCGGGATGAAGAAGTATCCATAGACGCTCGGCAGCACACCGAGGAGCACAGCGCCCTCGATGCCGAGAGAGTAGGCGAGCGGAAGCATTGATACGACAACCGCGCCCTGCGAGTTGATGAGCACCGAGACGAGGAAGAACACCAGGGCGATGCTCCACGGATAGGCCGACACGAGGTCTTTCATCATGGTTTGCATCTGGTTGGTGTAGTTAGAGAAGAAGGTGTCGGCGAGCCATGCTATGCCGAAGATGGCTACGACAGCGACCATTCCCGACTGCCATACGGCACCATGAACGGCCTTCACCGGCGATGCCTTGCAGAACAGTATCATGATGGCGGCTGCGGTTATCATCACTATCTGTATGATGATGTTCATCTTCAGCCTTACGGTGCTCACCTCTGTAATGCCCGGAATGACTACCTTTGCCTTTGCAAGCGCTGCGGCGGACGCCACGGTGCCGTCGGAGAAGGTGAAGTCGGGAGCATCCTTCACGGCCTTGATGGTGGAATACTCGGGCAGGATGTCTTGGAAGCAGGCGAAAACAACGATGACAATAAGTGCTCCGAGGAACACGAATACGGCGTTCTTGGCGCTCTGGGGTATCTCCTTGTCGAGTGTCGTTGCGTCTCCGCCATAGATGTACTCGCGCTGAACGGGGTCTTGCAGTTTCTTCTGGAACTCAGGGTCTTTGTCCAGGTCCTTGCCTCTCTTGTATGAAGCGGCGGCAGCAGCCATCAGTCCGCAGAGACATGCAGGTATGCTGACCATGAGCACCTGCGGGATGGTGATGTCGAAGCCGTTGCTGTTAGAGATGGTTACGAAGGCCACCACGGCAGCAGCGATAGGCGAACACGTGATGCCCACCTGGCTGGCTATTGATGCCACGCCGCATGGGCGCTCGGGGCGAATGCCTTTCTTCAGCGAGATGTCGCAGATGATGGGCATCAGCGTATAGACCACGTGTCCTGTTCCCACCAGCACCGTGAGGAAGAATGTGCATAGCGGTGCGAGGATGGTAATTCGCCCAGGGTTTTTTCGTAGCAGTTTCTCGGCAATCTGTATGAGCCAGTCCATTCCTCCCGACGCTTGCATCACGCCGGCACATGTCACGGCGGCAATGATAATGTAGATGACATCGGTAGGCGGAGTACCTGGCTTCAGCCCGAAGCCGAAGACCAACAGGGCAAGTCCGATGCCGGAGATGGCTCCTAATGCCAGACTTCCGTAACGGGAACCCACGTAGAGCGCAAGCAAGACGACAAGCAACTCTACAATCATTAAGGTAACTTCCATTGAAATTTGTTTTAGTTATTTAAGATTATGTTAAAAATATTAGATTCGCCTGGGTTTACTGTTTCTAAACGATTGCAAATGTAATAAATAATATTGTAACAATCGTTTTTTAATCCATCTTTTTTTTCAAAGATGTGCGTTTTTCACTTATATATATAATATAATAAGGTGTAATAATTGAAGGGAAAACAACGACTTGCTCCTTTGCGGGCTTACACGGAGGTAAGCCCCTACAAACTAATAACTCCTAACTTCTTTGCGGGCTTACACGGAGGTAAGCCCCTACATAGTTCTAACTCCTCGCTCGACCCGAAGGGGCGCTTTTACAAAGCGAAGCGACTAAAAGAACTCAAATAACTCTAATGGTTATTCAGTCTGCGAAGTATCTTCTTGTTCAGGGCGAGTATGGTGCGGCGGTTGCCTTCGATGTCGTCTCTGAGATTGTTGAATGCCTCGCTTATGGCGTTCACCACTGGAGCAGGTTTGCGCTTCGACTTGTCGGCATCAGGGTTTACCACCATTTTTATGCCCTTGTGCTCAACGTGTATCTCTATCTCTGTGCCAGCCATCACGGGGTCGCCGTCGTAGTGGATATATCCTTCTTTCTGGCGCTTCACCAGTATCTTGCTCGACTTCAGCATCTTTATCTTGCTGTTGTTCTCTATGGTTTTAGAGAAGAGGTCCATGCTTATCTGCGGTGCGTCGAACATGTCGAAGGGCTCCATTATGATGATGTCGAGCAGCCCGTCGGCCATCGAGGCGTGGGGCGCTATGTATGCGTTGTTGCCATACTGCGATGCGTTGGCGCACGAGATGAGGAACGCCTTTCTTGTCTTTGTGCCAGTCTCGTCGGTTATGATGTATGTCTCGGGCTTATACCTGAGTCCTTCGCGCAGCACGTTCTCGACGTATGTTATAGGTCCGCGCTTTCCTGCCTCTGCAAACTTCATGCTCACGAAGGCGTCGAAGCCGATGCCGCAGGTGCAGAAGAATGGAATGCCGTTGATAACGCCATAATCCAGGTCGTGAACGACACCCTTGTTTATGGTTTCAATAGACTTCTTGAGATTCATGGGAAGCATCAGGTGGCGTGCCAGACCGTTGCCAGAGCCGCAGGGCAGTATTGCCAGCGCCGTGTTGGTGTGTATCAGGGCGCGTCCCACCTCATTCACCGTGCCGTCGCCACCTACAGCCACCACGATGTCGGTGCCTTTTGCCACTTCGGCAGAAGCAATCTCCGTAGCATGGCCAGCACGTTCGGTAAAGACTGTTTCGTAATCGTAAATGTCTTTGTCTATCGTGTTGTCGATTAATTCCGGCACTCCTGCCTTGCTGATTGTGCCAGAGACGGGATTCAGTATGAATGTTATCTTCTTCTTCATATTTTCCGTTTGCAAATATACCATAAATCGTTGTATTATCAGTATTTTTTCCTTATTAATTTGATTAAAATGCACTTTTCTTAAAAAAAATGAGTAGATGAATTATTTTTTTTGTAACTTTGCAGCCTGAATCTAAACTTAGTAGGTAATCTACTCATAATTTATAGTAATGGGACTATTACAAGAGAAGTATAAACAATACCGCGAGCCACAGAAGTTCATGGACGCGGGAGTTTATCCATATTTCAGAGAAATTGTTGGAAAACAAGGCACTGAAGTGGAAATGGGAGGTCATCACGTGCTGATGTTCGGTAGCAATGCTTATACAGGACTTACCGGCGACCCAAGAGTTGAAGCAGCAGCAAAGGCAGCAATCGACAAGTATGGCACTGGCTGTGCCGGCAGTCGTTTCCTTAACGGAACGCTCGACCTTCACGTGAAGTTGGAGAAAGAACTGGCAGAGTTTGAGCATAAAGACGAGGCTCTTGTTTTCTCTACCGGTTTCTCGGTAAACTCAGGAGTGCTTGCTAACATCTGCGGCCGCGAGGACTACATCATCTGCGACGACCGCAACCATGCCTCTATCGTTGATGGACGCCGTCTCTCGTTCGCCACATGCCTGAAGTACAAGCACAACGACATGGAGGATCTGGAGAAACAACTGCAGAAGTGCAAGCCAGAGTCAATCAAGATGATTGTCGTTGACGGCGTGTTCTCTATGGAGGGCGACCTTGCTAACCTGCCCGAAATCGTAAAACTGAAGAAGAAGTACAACGCCAGCATCTACGTTGACGAGGCTCACGGACTGGGAGTCTTCGGCAAAGAGGGCAGGGGAGTGTGCGACTATTTCGGTGTCACCGACGATGTTGACATCATCATGGGTACATTCTCAAAGAGTCTCGCAAGCATCGGAGGTTTTGTCGCTGCCGACTTCGACACCATCAACTTCCTTCGCCACACATGCCGCACATACATCTTCAGCGCAAGCAACACCCCAGCGGCAACAGCAGCAGCAATGGAGGCGCTTCACATCATACGCCGCGAGCCAGAGCGCATTGAGCACCTGTGGCAAGTAACTAAGTTCGCACTGCGCCGTTTCCGTGAGGAAGGCTTCGAAATTGGCGACACCGAGAGCCCCATCATTCCGCTCTATGTGCGCGATGTTGACAAGACATTCCTCGTAACCAAACTCGCTTACGACAACGGAGTGTTCATCAATCCTGTTATACCGCCGGCATGTGCGCCACAGGACACACTCGTCCGCTTCGCACTCATGGCCACACACACCGAAGATCAGGTGGAGCGCGGCGTGCAGGCACTCAAGAAGATATTCGTGGAGCAGGGCATCATCAAGTAAAACCATTATCATCATCAATATCAGGGCACAGTTCTTCTGTGCCCTTTTATTATTTCCACCATCCTCACTTATGCCTCCTGGCCACCTCAGGAAGCATACCTGACCACCTCAGGAAGCATACCTGAGCACCTCAGGAGATATACCTGGCACCGCCACTTGTGCCTCCTTCTCCACGAGAAATAGAGCCTTCACGCAGTATAAGAATCAGAAACAAGCAGGTGTTTTTGCCATTTACATGCAAAAAAGCATAATTTGTCCCGATAAAATTTGGTGGATATAAAAATAATGTGTACCTTTGCACTCGCAAAAACGGAACGAGGTGTAGCGCAGTTGGTAGCGTTCCTGGTTTGGGACCAGGCTGTCGCAGGTTCGAGTCCTGTCACCTCGACCATAGAGAACAACTTTTCGCGAGTTGTTCTCTTTTTTTATTTAGGTAATTATATACTATTTGCCCCATTACTAATGACTCCCCGCCCCTGTAGGGGAGGGGCAGGGGTGGGGTCAGCGTCTTTTATCCACACATAATTTCTTCTATTTTATTCTAAATTCTTCCTTTATATCACCGACCCCACCCCTGGCCCCTCCCCTGCATGGGAGGGGATACATCGCGTACGGTATCTTTAGAAGCATTATCCGTTAGGAGGGTCTGATTGTAAACAGTTCACTTTTTTGATGCCATTTACCATTCTAAGTTTTGGAGTAATAATATAATAAATGCGGTCAACATCCACATGATGATGACCGCACTTTTTTATGCTGATTATCTTTGGTTACGCCTTGTTCAGACGACTCTTAATCTTGTCAACATAAGCGTCGATTACGGCAACGGCGGTGATGTTCACCACATCGCGTACAGAACTGCCGAAGTCGGTGAAGTGGATAGGCTTGTTGAGTCCCATCTGTATCGGGCCGATGATTTCGACATCAGGTGCCAGCGCCTGAAGCATCTTGTATGACGAGCGTGCGCTTGTAAGGTTGGGGAATATCAGCGTGTTGACGTCCTTGTCCTTCAGGCGGGTGAAGGGGTAGAGCGTGTCGCGCTGTTCGCGGTTGAGTGCGAATCCTATCTGTATCTCACCATCGACAATCATCTCGGGATTCTCCGCCTGTAGTTCTGCTACGGCCTTTCTCACCTTCTTAGAGCCCTCCGATGTGTCGCTTCCGAAGTTAGAGTGGCTCACCATAGCGATGACCGGCTTCTCGTTGAAGAAGCGCACGGCGGTAGAACTCAGTTTCGCCAGGTCAACCAGTTCCTCGGTGTCTGGGTTGTTGTTGATAAGGGTGTCGGCGATATAGAGCGTTCCTTTGGGAGAGTTGATGATGTGCATCGTTCCGAAATGCTTGTATTCGGAACGTATTCCGATAACCTCTTTCGCCACCTTGATGGTGTTTGAATATTTGGTGTAGAGACCTGTAATGAAGGCATCAGCCTCGCCTGTCTCCACCATCATCATGCCGAAATAGTTGCGCTCGAACATCTTGTCGTTGGCCTCCTCGAAGGTGTATCCGTCGCGCTGGCGCTTCTCAGTGAGAATCCTTGCGAAGCGCTCTCTTCTCTCTGCCTCGTTGTCGTGACGCAGGTTTATTACCTCGATGCCCTCAAGCGAGAGGTCGAGTTCCTTAGCCAGTTTTGCTATGCGCTCGTCGTTGCCGAGAAGGATAGGCTGGCATATACCTTCGGCCTTTGCCTGGACAGCGGCACGAAGCATAGTGGGGTGAATGCCCTCGGCAAAAACCACGCGCTGCGGGTGTGCACTTGCTGTGGCATAGAGTTTCTGGGTGAGTTTTGTCTCCTGTCCGAGCAGCACGCTCAGCGAGTTCTTGTAGCCCTCCCAATCCTCAATGGCCTTGCGCGCAACGCCACTCTCAATGGCAGCCTTTGCTACAGCGGCCGACACCTCCGAGATGAGTCGTGGGTCAACGGGCTTCGGGATGAAATAGTCGCGTCCGAACTTCAGGTTGTTCACCTTATAGACATCGTTCACCACGTCGGGCACAGGCTGCTTTGCCAAGTCGGCAATGGCATGTACTGCTGCCATCTTCATCTCCTCGTTGATGGCGGTGGCGTGAACGTCGAGTGCGCCACGGAAGATGTATGGAAAACCGATAACGTTGTTTATCTGGTTGGGGTAGTCGGTACGTCCGGTTGACATCAGAGTGTCGGGACGCGCCTCCATTGCATCCTCGTATGAAATCTCTGGAACAGGATTGGCGAGAGCAAAGATGATGGGGTCTTTAGCCATTGTCTTTACCATCTCCTTTGTGAGCACGTTGCCCTTAGACAGTCCCACGAAGACGTCAGCACCGTTGATGGCCTCGGCCAGAGTGTGAACGTCGCGGCGGTCGGTTGCAAAGAATCGCTTCTGCTCGTTCAGGTTGTCGCGGTCGCTTGTGATAACGCCCTTAGAGTCGAGCATCAGTATGTTCTCCTTGCGTGCTCCAAGAGCCATGTAGAGTTTGGTGCAACTGATGGCAGCGGCACCGGCACCGTTCACCACGATGCGCACGTTCTTGATGTCCTTGTTGGCAACCTCGAGTGCGTTCTTCAGTCCTGCTGCCGAGATGATGGCTGTGCCGTGCTGGTCGTCGTGCATCACGGGGATGTCGAGAGTCTTCTTCAGGCGTTCCTCGATATAGAAGCACTCTGGCGCCTTGATGTCCTCAAGGTTGATGCCACCGAATGTAGGCGCAATCTTCTCTACAGCCTCGCAGAACTTCACAGGGTCTTTCTCGTCAACCTCTATGTCGAATACGTCGATGCCTCCGTAAATCTTGAAGAGCAAGCCCTTGCCCTCCATAACCGGCTTACCGCTCATAGCGCCGATGTCACCCAGTCCTAAGACTGCCGTGCCGTTGCTTATTACAGCCACCAGATTGCCCTTGTCGGTGTATTTATATGCATCGTCGGGGTTTTCTTGTATCTCCAGACATGGGAAAGCCACGCCTGGCGAATAGGCTAAACTTAAGTCTGTTTGAGTACGATAAGCCTTAGTGGGCTTCACTTCGATTTTTCCTGGCCGTCCATCTTCATGATAGGCTAATGCCGCTTCCTTTGATATCTTTACCATAAATACCTATTTGTATTATTATACTATTAAGTAATGCTCTTGTTCTCAAAAATTTTTGCAAAGTTACGAAAAAACTTAAAAAGACAAATAGTTTTATCGAATCTTTTTATTAACTTTGCCATTGAATTATACAAAGCATCTTTGAATTCAATACTTTTATAAATATTTATACGTTTTTGCGTCTTTTCTGATGAATACTATAACTGACTACAAGAAGGAATTGCGTTCCAAAATCTTGAGTGTTGCGATGGCAATGTTCAAGAAGAACGGCATCAAGTCTGTAAAGATGGATGATATTGCCAATGCTTTGCAGATATCCAAGCGCACCTTATACGAGATATACGACAACAAGGAGTGCCTGCTGCTCGAGTGTGTGCGTGAAGACCGTGTCAAAACGAGGACCCATCTGATGGAGTTTGCATCTCATAAAGGTGACGAAATGGATATCCTCATCGAGTTCTTCAAGATGAAGATGAGCGACCTGGAGAAGATTAACCCGCGGTTCTTTACCGAATTGCAGAAATATTCAGGTGTGGTTGATTATTTCCGCCAGTCGCGCGACGAAGAAATGCAGAAGTCGATAGAGTTTATTGAAAGGGGAGTGGAGCATGGCTATTTCCTGAAAGAACTGAACTACAGCATTGTAGTGAGGATTGCGGATGCGTCAATGAACTATTTCACTGCCAACGAGATGTACCTGAAGTATGACGCGAAAGAGTTGTTCCGCAATTTCTGGATAGTCTTGCTGCGCGGTTTCTGCACATCCAAGGGCGCTGCCCGGCTTGAGGACTTTTTCGATGAAGCGTAGGTCCATTACACATATATACCTTATTTTTTTAGTTTCGGAAGTTATAAACACCCTGAATTTTAGCGCCCTGAAAGGGCAGTAAGTACATAGCCCAGGGCATCGCTCTGGGTATAATGGCGTGCCCTATATACACGCCCTGTAAGGGCAAAAGAACTTCCTATTTCCTATATGTGACAAATCTTTTGCCCTTTCAGGGCGAATACACCTTGGTCGCGTGTTACCCAGGGCGATGCCCTGGGCTATGTACTTACTGCCCCTTTGGGGCGATTCATCACAGTTAGTGAACTTGCTTCCGAAACTTCAATTATTTTATATTATTCTTTTTGCTACTTTTAAAAAAAATGGTTAACTTTGCAACCGTTTTTAAAAAGACATAAATTTCAGATTAAGTAATGAATATATCTTATAAGTGGTTGAAGGAGTATGTTGACTTCAATCTTACTCCTCAAGAAGTATGCGACGCATTGACAAGCGAAGGACTTGAGGTTGACGCACTTGAGGAAGTTCAAAGCATTCGTGGAGGATTAAAGGGACTTTATGTAGGCAAGGTGCTTACATGTGAGCCACATCCCAACTCAGACCATCTTCATGTTACTACGGTTGACTTAGGCAAGGGAGAGCCAAGCCAGATTGTGTGTGGTGCTCCCAATGTTGCTGCCGGGCAGAAGGTTATCGTTGCCGACCTGGGCTGCGTGCTGTATGACGGCGACAAGGAGTTTGTCATAAAGAAGTCGAAACTTCGCGGCGTGGAGTCGAATGGTATGATATGCGCCGAGGACGAGATAGGCGTCGGAACAAGTCATGACGGCATTATCGTTCTCCCTGAAGATGCCAAGGTAGGCATGCCTGCTGCTGAATACTACAATCTCGAAAGCGACTGGCTCATAGAGATTGACATCACGGCAAACCGCGCCGATGCCCTGTCTCACTGGGGTGTGGCACGCGACTTGTATGCATGGCTGAAGCAGAATGGATATGAGACTTCGCTCCATCGCCCTTCAGACGAAGGCTTTGCGGTTGATAACGAAGACCTGCCGATAGACGTGGAGATTGAGAACACCGAAGCATGCCAGAGATATGCGTGCGTCAGCATCACCGATTGCGAGGTGAAAGAGAGTCCCGACTGGCTGAAGAACAAACTCACCATAATAGGTCTGCGCCCAATAAACAACATAGTTGACATCACCAACTACGTGATGATGGCATACGGCCAGCCGCTCCATTGCTTTGACGCAGACATGGTGAAAGGTCATAAGATTGTGGTGAAGACAATGCCCGAGGGCACACCATTCGTGACACTCGACGGCGAGGAGCACAAACTCTCTGAGCGCGACTTGGCCATCTGCAATGCCGAAGAGCCGATGTGTATAGCCGGTGTGTTTGGCGGCAAGGGTTCTGGCACTTACGACAGCACACGCAATGTGGTGCTCGAGAGCGCTTATTTCCATCCAACATGGATAAGAAAGAGCGCACGCCGTCATGGTCTGAGCACTGATGCATCGTTCCGCTTCGAGCGTGGCATCGACCCCAACGGAATAATCTATGCCCTCAAGCAGGCTGCAATTCTATGCAAAGAACTTGCTGGCGGCAAGGTTTCAATGCAGATAAAAGACGTTTATCCAAAGAAGATTGAGAACTTCAAGGTGGACTTGAAGTATTCTTATGTAAACCAGTTGATTGGTAAGGAGTTACCCGTTGACACAATAAAGAGCATCGTGACATCTCTCGAGATGACTATTCTCAACGAGGATGCCGAAGGACTGATGCTCGAGGTGCCTGCTTATCGTGTGGATGTACAGCGCCCCTGCGATGTGGTAGAGGACATTCTTCGCGTGTACGGATATAATAATGTGGAGATTCCTTCACAACTCAAGTCGTCTCTTGTCATAAAAGGCGACGAGGACATCAAGCACCGGCTTGCCAATCTCGTGGGCGAGCAACTTCTGGGTTGCGGCTTCAACGAGATACTTAACAACTCACTCACCAAGGCTGCTTACTACGATGGACTTCAGAGTTACCCCGAGAAGAACCTGGTGAGGATATTCAACCCGCTGAGTTCCGACCTTAACGTAATGCGCCAGACACTTCTCTTCGGAGGTCTTGAGAGTGTTGCACACAACATCAACCGCAAGAGTCCTAACCTGAAATTCTTCGAGAGAGGCAATGTATATACGTTCACGCCAGAGAAGCAGAACGTTGAAAACCCGACGGCTGCATACAAGGAGGAGAACATGATTGCCCTGTGGGTTACTGGTAAGCGCGTAAGCGGTTCGTGGGCACATGCCGACGAGGCATCAACCTTCTTCGAGTTGAAGGCATACGTCATGAACATCCTTTCCCGTATCGGCATGCCCTTCGGCATGCTTGTGTTCAAGGACAGCGAGAACGACATCTTCTCTAAGGCCACTGTGATAGAGAACCGTGGCGGCAAGAAGTTTGTGGAGATGGGATTGGTGAGCAAGAAGATACTCAAGTCGGCAGGCATCGACCAGGAGGTTTATTACGCAGAACTCAACTGGACTGCCCTGATGAAGGCCATCAAGAAGCAGAAGGTGGAGTATGTGGAAATCAGCAAGTATCCTTCTGTGAGCCGCGACCTCGCCTTGTTGCTTGACAAGAACACAGAGTTTGCGCGCGTCGAGCAGATTGCATATCAGTCGGAGAAGAAGTTGCTTAAGAAAGTGGAACTCTTCGATGTTTATGAAGGCAAGAACCTGCCAGACGGAAAGAAGAGTTATGCCGTCAACTTCATCTTGCAGGACGAGCAGAAGACGCTCAACGACAAGCAGATAGAAGCCATCATGAATAAGATTATAGCCAATCTGAAGAAAGAACTTGGCGCAGAGTTGAGATAATAATAAGCCCCTAAGTAAGGGGTTGGGGTCTGAACAAGCGCAGACATCCAATTCCCTTTAACATAATATAAATAATTTAATTAAAGGTGGGTTTGTATTCCTCGCTTGTTCAGACCCCCACCCCCCTAACTTAGGGGGACACGAATAAATATGGGAAGAGCATTCGAATATCGTAAAGCAACGAAACTGAAGAGATGGGGACACATGGCAAAGACCTTCACCAAGATTGGTAAGCAGATTGCCATTGCCGTAAAGGCAGGTGGTCCCGAGCCAGAGAACAACCCTGCATTGCGCGCCATCATCGCTAATGCCAAGCGCGAGAACATGCCGAAGGACAACATCGAGCGTGCCATCAAGAACGCTATGGGTAAGGACCAGAGTGAATATAAGGAAGTGACATACGAGGGATATGGCCCTCACGGAGTGGCTATCTTTGTTGACACACTGACCGACAACACTACACGTACCGTTGGTGACGTGCGTTCAGTATTCAACAAGTTCAACGGAAACCTCGGCACTACAGGCTCTCTGAGTTTCCTCTTCGACCACAAGAGCGTGTTCACTTTCAAGAAGAAGGAAGGCCTCGACATGGACGAAATGATTCTCGACCTTATCGACTATGGTGTTGAGGACGAGTTCGACGAGGACGAGGAAGAGGACAGCATCACCATCTACGGCGACCCGAAGAGTTTCAGCGAGATACAGAAGCATCTTGAGGAGAACGGCTTCGAGGTGACAGGTGCTGAGTTCACCTATATTCCTAACGACCTTAAGGACGTTACACCAGAGCAGCGCGAAACCATCGACAAGATGATTGAGAAACTCGAGGACTTCGACGACGTTCAGACCGTTTACACAAACATGAAACCAGAGTAATAAACTCTCTTTCAAATAATAACAGGAAGCCTCTCCACAAACGGAGAGGCTTTTTCATGTAATAAAAACTACTAACTTTTACATCACCATGTGCCATCAAATAATATTCAGCATAGTTATAGTCTATGTGCCGAAAAGGAAACATTTCTTGAAATAATCATAAAATGTAGGAGTATTTTACACGAATAACTTGTTGTTTAAATCTATTTTATTATCTTTGTAGTCAGATTATGCATATCCGGATAAGTAAATCCGCATCATAGTATCAGAAATGACGAATCCATATATATCGCAAATCCTTTCTATTAAGGAAGAGGTCAAGAAGCAACTCCCCTTTGGTCTTGAGACCACGGCTGATTTGATGTTGGAGTTTATGAGTAAGAGCAAGGATGAACAGCAGAGAGATACTGCTGCCTTCATCAAGGCATCTAAGAAAATGCCGGAAATAGTCATGGTTTTCGATTTCGCCATGTCATTGTTACAACACGATGTCATTCCTATTCGTGAATCCATTTATGACACAGGTATTGATGGAATAAAAGAGTTGAATGACCATTGGGCAGACAAGTATGGAATGGATGATAGCCATAAGGGCAACGCTAAAGCATACATTTTCTTCAATTGGCTGGTTCTAAGATTGCCTGCGAAAGAGGAAATGAAGAAATTTGGATTGATCTATTAAATCGTAATAATATGATAGAACATTATTCACATAAAATACAGAATGCTATTCAAAAAGAACTATTTAAGGCCAATAGTTCAATAAAGATTGCTGTCGCATGGTTTACGAACGATTTGCTTTTCCAGCCTTTGTTGCTTAAACTTGCTGCTGGCGTTAGTGTTGAACTCATACTGAATAAGGATGATATTAATTGTTCAGATGACAATGAAGTAGATTTTGATGAGTTCGTTAAAGCTGGAGGAATATTGCGATGGAATGACACCAAGCAGCTGTTACATGATAAGTTCTGTATTATTGATAATAATGTAGTTATTTATGGTTCATATAATTGGACTAACAAGGCAGAATACAATGAAGAATCGATAGCAATAGCCAAGGGAGAGGATTCTACTACGCAGTTCTATGTTGACAAGTTTGACAATCTATCTAATAAATATCCACAAGAAGAAAAGGATGTGGCAGGACCTATCGCTATTCTTGATAAAAGTGAAGATTGTGATTATTATATTGATGAGTACGGTGTAAAATACAGTACAGATTTGACGATACTTTATAAAGGAGTTGACATTAAAGAGTATAAGATATTACCAAATACTCGAATCATTAAAGAAGAAGCATTTTGTGATTTTTCCACATTAGAAAAAGTAGATTTGTCAAATGTTGAAGTGATAGAAGGCAAAGCGTTCTATAATTGTGTTTCCTTAAAGGTTGTTTTAATACCGCCAACTTTTCACAAATGCGGATCTCATATCTTTGACGGATGTTTATCCTTGAAGGATATGATGCTTCCTTCGAAATTACAGGTTATCGGAGATTGTATGTTCGCACATTGTAAGTCTCTACAACATGTTACATTACCAGACAATCTTCGACATATAGGCAATTATGCTTTTTACGATTGTATATCTTTATATGAAATTGATTTCCCCGATACAATTGATTCAATAGGAAACCACTCCTTTTATGGATGCATTTCTCTTACACAAATAAAGTTGCCATCATCTTTAAAATCCATTAATAACAGAGCATTTGGAAATTGTTCTCATATAAAAGTAATAAAAATAGAAACACTGTCTTTTTTATCTGCTCAAAATGTTAATATGAGGAGTTTTTCCTCAATTTTACCATGGGAAGAAGGACTATGTTGTAAAATAATATTAGGCAAGAAGATCAAAAGTATTCCAGATTATGCTTTTGAAAACTGCCAATGGCTACAAAAAATAGAGATTCCTAATGGAGTAGCTTCCATTGGAGATTCTTCATTTTCCTCCTGCTTTACCCTTAAAAAAATTACAATCCCTAACACTGTGATGTCTATTGGCAAATATGCCTTTTCTGGTTGCAGTTTTAAAGAAATAGAGATTCCCAGTTCTGTATTGAGCATAGGGGATTATGCTTTCTGGGCATGTTTATCAATAAAGAATGTCAAGTTAAATAATGGAATTAAATCTGTCGGAAAGTGTGTTTTTAAGGATTGTATGCTTTTAAAGACTGTTTCATTTCCAAGTACAATTGAATGTATTGAAGATGGCATGTTTGAGGGCTGTTGTGATTTAGCCTCTGTGAGTATTCCCAATTCTGTATCGCGTATTGGGGAAAAGGCATTCTTTCGTTGTAGTAGCCTGACTTCAGCAAGCATTGGGAACTGCGTGAAAAACATTGGTGACTCAGCCTTTGAAACATGTATAAGTTTAAATAAAGTTATTATAGGTAGCAATGTAGAAAATATTGGGGAAAAGGCATTTTATCGGTGTTGTAGCCTCAAGGCTTTATCTATACCAAATAATGTTACTTCAATAGGCAAATACGCTTTTGCAGAATGTAGCCATTTGACAACAATATCTTTTAACCCCAAAATCGATGAGATGCTGGAAGGATTATTTATGAACTGCTATTCTTTAAAGGATATTAGTATTACAAAATGTATTAAAAGAATTGGTAGCAATGTTTTTAAGGACTGTAAGGCTTTAAGCAGTATAGAATTGCCCAATGTATTATTAGAGATAGGCAAAGAAGCTTTTGAGGGCTGTTCTAACTTAGAAACAATTGTTATTCCAAACAACGTCTTAAGCATCGGTGAATGTGCTTTTGCTTGGTGTGGCCTAACAAAAATACGCATACCTCAATCCGTGAGAAATTTGTCCCCTGGTGTCTTTCTTGGAACACACCTTAAAGAAATAGCTATTCCAAAAGGGAGAGAAGACTTTAGAAAATTTAAATCTTTGTATGAAAATGTTCCCTTTGGATCTGAATTAATAATTGAATATTAGCATAATATGTTAGATATGAACAAGAACGACATAAAGAAATTGTTACAAAATGG
The DNA here is from genome assembly GCA_002394385.1 of Prevotella sp. UBA4330. Lineage (GTDB taxonomy): Bacteria > Bacteroidota > Bacteroidia > Bacteroidales > Bacteroidaceae > Prevotella. The sequence goes on along the minus strand of DGTS01000024.1, from coordinate 126,813 downwards.
TGAGCGGCTGACGTTGGAGGCAAAGCAGGCCAAAACGGATGTGCCCAAGTCGGTTTGGATGAGTTATTCTGCTTTCGCAAATACGATGGGCGGAACCATCTTATTAGGTGTTTCTGAGGACTTGAAGGAGAAAGACCTTGCAAAGAGGTTTCGAATAGAAGGGGTTGATGATGCAGAAAGAATCCGGAAAGATTTCTGGAATACCATCAACAGTAATAAGGTGAGCGACAATATCCTTGAGGATAGTGACGTAGAAGTGATAGATGTGGATGGTAAGCATGTTGTATGTATTCATGTGCCGATGGCTGATTGGCATGTAAAACCAGTCTATCTGAATGAGAATGTCTATAAGAATACGTACAAACGTAACCATGAGGGAGACTATCATTGCACAGAACAACAGGTGAGGGCAATGATTCGTGACTCCTACGAGGGAGGGAACGACGGAGCATTGATGGAGCATTACGACATGGATGACGTAGATCCAGACACGCTACGTAGATACCGCACAGTGTTTCAATTCAGAAATGAAGGACATGTATGGAACGAAGTGGACGACAAGACCTTCCTGAAGAACCTTGGCGGCTATATCGTAGACCGTGAGACAGGCAAAGAGGGCTTGACGATGGCTGGATTGATGATGTTTGGCAAGGGGCTTTCGATACAAGAGCGGTTTGCAAACTTCAGGATGGACTATATTGACTTCTGCAATCTGATAGGAGAAGAGCGTTATAGTGACCGCCTGACCTACGATGGACGCTGGGAGAACAACTTATATCAGTTCTTTAGCCGCGTTATTCCCAAAGTGACTTTCGACCTCCCACGTCCATTCCGAATGGAAGGTATTCAGCGAATAGATGACACGCCCCTGCATAAAGCAGTACGCGAGGCATTTACAAACGCCATTATCCATGCTGATATTATGCTGGAGGCGGGGGTGCTGCGGATTGAGAAGCATGAAGATCGCTTGGTGTTCCGTAATCCTGGGTTGCTGATGCTACCTTTGAAGGATATCTATGAGGGTGGGGTGTCAAAAGCTCGTAATCCCAAGATACAGAATATGCTGAGGATGATTGGCTATGGTGAAAACCTCGGCTCAGGTTTCCCAATGATACTTAGTGCTTGGAACCAGGCTGGTTGGGGAGTGCCTGTTTTGGATAACCGCTTGGAGGTGGACGAAGTTTCCTTGGTGCTCCCAATTAGGCGTATTGAGGGCAATGCTCCTAAAAGTGACCCCAAAAGTGACCCCAAAAGTGACCCCAAAAGAGACCCTCAAAACAGGAAAAGTGCCCCCAAAAAGTTATCTCCTCAAGAACGGCTCGACATGATTATTGCTCATATCAAAGGAAATCCGTCGATTACTCGCGAAGAAATCGCTGACATGATTGGTGTTGGTCGCACTACTATATTGAAGGATCTTCGAATCCTGAAAGAACAATATGGCGTACACTATGAGGGGCCTAGCAAAACCGGCAAATGGGTAATAGACAATTAGCGGTTTGTTTCATTGCCCGAACCATGTATGTTCCATGACGAGAAGAAATGGATAATCCCACTTAAACAGCAATAGTACGACTTTATATGAAACAGATTCCTTTTTGGCCTGTTCTGAAAAAGTCGTTTGTCAAGAGATACAAGAGAAAGGGATTACTGATAATCCTTAGGTGTGAGGAGTGTCTGATATAGCACCAGACCCTTGCGGCTGGCAGACGTATAGGTGTACGAGAATCGGAAACCGGCATCTTTGTAAATCTTGTTGCTGGTGTTGCGCTTCAGTTCGTCAAGGAGAGCGGTGCGCGCGTTGCCATCGTTGAGAACTCCAACGGTATCTGCCTTCCCTCTTAAACTATAGTAAGAGTGAACAGTCTTTGTAGCCCTGTCGAATGTGATACTGTCCATGATGGTGAATTCGTCAATGACGACGGGGCATTTCTTCTCTGTATGTTCCTTGACTTCTCGTGCTGCTCTGTCCTCCAAGTTCTCGTGGCAGGAGAAGAGCATAAATGCTGTTGCTATTAATAATAACTTCTTCATAATGGGTACAAAAATAAGTATTTTCTCATTAATTCTTTAAAAATAATGAAAATATTAGTAGAAAAAACTCATTTTTTTGTATCTTTGCGAATAATTTTGGATTAAACTCATGCAACATATACGTAATTTCTGCATCATTGCTCACATCGACCACGGTAAGAGTACCATTGCCGACCGTCTTCTGGAACGTACCAACACGATTCAGATAACGGAAGGGCAGATGCTTGACGACATGGATCTTGAGAAGGAGAGAGGCATCACCATTAAGAGCCACGCCATACAGATGGAATACGAACTTGGCGGTGAGAAGTATGTCCTCAATCTTATTGACACTCCGGGACATGTCGATTTCTCATACGAGGTAAGCCGCAGCATCGCGGCATGCGAGGGCGCTCTGCTTGTGGTTGACGCAACGCAAGGCGTTCAGGCACAGACGATAAGCAATCTTTATATGGCCATCGACCACAACTTGGAGATTATCCCTGTAATCAACAAGATTGACATGCCGAGTGCGATGCCCGACGAGGTGGAGGACGAGATTGTAGATTTGATTGGTTGCGACCGCAAGGATATAATACGGGCAAGCGGCAAGACAGGCGAGGGTATTGACGACATACTGCGTGCTGTTGTTGAGCGCATTCCATGCCCGGAGGGAGACCCCGAAGCACCATTGCAGGCATTGATTTTCGACTCTGTGTTCAACTCCTTCAGAGGAATCATTGCCTACTTCAAGATTGTCAACGGCTCGATAAAGAAGGGCGACAAGGTGAAGTTTTTCAATACCGGCATGCAATATGATGCCGACGAGGTGGGCGTACTGAAGATGGATATGATTCCGCGGAAAGAATTGACTACCGGCGAGGTGGGGTATATCATCAGCGGCATCAAGGATGCGAAGGAGGTGAAGGTGGGCGACACCATCACACATGTTGCCACTCCTTGCGCCAAAGCCATTGAGGGATTCCAGGAAGTGAAGCCAATGGTGTTCGCAGGTGTCTATCCTATAGACCCGACTGAGTATGAGAACCTGCGTGCTTCGCTCGAGAAACTGCAGTTGAACGATGCCTCGCTGTCGTTCTTCCCTGAGTCTTCGGTGGCTCTGGGATTTGGTTTCAGATGCGGTTTCCTCGGACTTCTGCACATGGAGATAGTTCAGGAAAGACTCGACCGCGAGTTCAATATGGACGTGATAACCACTGTGCCCAACGTGTCCTATATGGTATATACCAAGCAGGGCGAGTCAACGGAGGTGCACAACCCCAGCGGATTGCCCGACCCAACGATGATTGAGCACATTGAGGAGCCATATATCAGAGCGTCGATAATCACAGACAGCAACTACATCGGGCCTATCATGAAACTCTGTCTTGACAAACGAGGCGAACTCATCAACCAGGAGTATGTCAGCGGCAATCGTGTGGAACTGCACTTCATGCTCCCATTGGGCGAGATAGTCATCGACTTCTACGACAAGTTGAAGAGCATTTCAAAAGGATATGCGTCGTTCGACTATCACATCGACTCGTTCAGACCCTCGAAACTGGTGAAACTCGACATTCTGCTCAATGGTGAACCTGTGGACGCACTCTCCACGCTGACACATCAAGACAATGCTGTGGGCTTCGGAAGACGCATGTGCGAAAAACTGAAAGAACTCATACCGCGCCAGCAGTTCGACATCGCTATTCAGGCGGCAATAGGTGCCAAGATTATAGCAAGAGAAACTGTGAAGCAGGTACGTAAGGACGTGACGGCCAAGTGTTATGGAGGTGACGTGAGCCGAAAGCGCAAACTGCTTGAGAAACAGAAGAAAGGCAAGAAGCGAATGAAACAGATAGGCAACGTGGAGGTGCCTCAGAAAGCATTCCTTGCCGTGCTAAAACTTGACTAAAACAAATTCAACTAAAAATCTTAACTAAGGAGGAGACTGAAAAAAATGAAAGATTTGTATAACAATGTAAGAGACATCGCCCGTGAACTCGCACGCAAGTACAGTACGATGACACACGAGGAACTCGACATACTTCAGAGTGTGCTCGTGCCGATGAAGTTTGCCAAGGGCGAGATGATACTCAAAGAAGGCGAGGTGTGCAAGAACATATACTATGTGGAGAAAGGTCTCGTGCGCCAGTTCTATTTCAAGAACGGCAAGGAGGTCACTGAGCACATGGCTGTAGAGGGTAATATAATAATGTGTATAGAAAGTTTGTTCAGGGAAGAACCTACAAGACTGCAGGTGGAAGCCCTCGAACCAACCATAATATACGCGCTGCCGAAAGCGAAACTCGAAGAGGTGGCATTGCATAATGTAAACATTCAAATACTTTATCGTAAGATATTGGAAGAGAGCCTGATACTGTCGCAGGTTCATGCAGACCTTGTAAGGTTTGAATCGGCCCAAGACAGGTATCGCAAGATGTGCAAACTGCAGCAGCAAGTGACACTACGCGCCCCTCTGGTCTATATAGCAAGTTACCTGCAGATGACACCTGAGACGCTAAGCCGCGTGCGCTCGAGCACATTGTTGGATTAACAGCAGAATACCCCAAACGCCCTTTGGGGTATTAATGTATCTGCCCGTGTCGTCAGAGATGCTTTTTGAGGATGCGAAAGATGTCCTTTGAGGATGCGAAAGATGCCTTTTGAGGATGCGAAAGATGCTCTTTGAGGATGCGAAAGATGTCCTTTCATAATCTAAAACGTGTCCTTTCGCTTTAAAAGATTAAAAGTTTTGGCAGTCTCAATATTAATTCGTATCTTTGCACGTCTTAAAAAAGAAACTCCCAAAATTGCCAAAATATACTCAATATATGGAAAATAAAGATATGGCAAATGCCACAAAGAAATTCGTTGAACATGCGTCGTTAGACTTGCAGAAGACGAATGAAGAGATACTAAAAAGGTGGAACGAGACGGATATGTTCCGCCGTTCAATAGATGAAAAGGAGGGATGCCCGCAGTTCGTATTCTTCGAGGGGCCTCCTTCGGCCAATGGTCACCCGGGTATTCACCATGTGCTTGCGCGTTCTATCAAGGACACCTTCAACCGTTACAAGACAATGAAGGGATTCCAGGTGCATCGCAAGGCGGGATGGGACACTCACGGACTGCCCGTAGAACTCGGCGTTGAGAAGGAACTCGGCATTACCAAGGCTGACATTGACAACCACGAGTCGCCCAAATACATCTCTGTAGCCGACTATAACAAGAAGTGCCGCGAGAACGTGATGAAGTTCACAGCCGAATGGCGCGAGTTGACCGAGAAGATGGGCTATTGGGTTGACCTTGACAATCCATATATTACATACGACAACAAGTACATCGAGACTCTTTGGTGGTTGCTGAAACAACTCTATAACAAGGGTCTGCTTTATAAAGGCTACACCATTCAGCCATACTCACCTGCTGCAGGTACCGGACTTTCAAGCCACGAACTCAACCAGCCTGGCTGCTATCGTGACGTGAAGGACACAACTGTGACTGCGCAGTTCGACATCATCGACCCGCGTCCTGAGATGAAGGAGTGGGGCAAGCCTGTGTTCCTCGCATGGACAACCACACCTTGGACACTGCCTTCAAACACCGCGCTTTGCGTAGGACCGAAGATTGACTACGTTTGTGTGCAGACATACAACCCATATACAGGCGAGAAGATTTCCGCCATCATGGCAGCCGCAAGGGTGGATGCATATCTCAATCCCGACGGAGAATACCTTGACCTGAACGATTACAAGCAGGGAGACAAGGTGGTGCCATATCGCATCGTGGGCAACTATAAGGGTTCCGACCTCGTTGGCATGAAGTTCAGGCAACTGATGCCGTGGGTTAAGCCGTCGGAGAAACTCGATGAAAACTCACCAGAATTCGTCAAGAAGGCAGCAGAGAAACGTCCAGAAAGCATCTTCACCGTTGGCAACGACAAGTTTGTTGAGATGGAAGAAGAGGCATTCCGCGTTATTCCAGGCGATTATGTTACCACAGAGGACGGTACGGGTATTGTACACATAGCCCCAACCTTCGGTGCCGACGACCAAAAGGTGGCAAAGGCAGCAGGCATTCCGTCGCTGTTCATGATTTCTCGCGATGGAGAGACACGCCCGATGGTTGACCTTCAGGGAAAGTATTATCTGCATGAGGAACTTGCAGACGAGTTTGTTGAGAAGTGTCTTGATAAAGACAAGTATGCACTTCACGAGGGAGAGTTCGTTAAGAACGCTTATGCGCCAGAATTCAATGTCGATGGAAAGTATGACGAGAAGGCTGCATCAAAGGCTGAAGACCTGAACATACGCATCTGCATGGAGATGAAACAGGCTGGCGAGGCATTCAAGATAGAGAAGCATGTGCACAACTATCCGCATTGTTGGCGTACAGACAAGCCCGTGCTTTATTATCCTCTCGACTCATGGTTCATCCGTTCCACCGCATGCAAAGACCGCATGGTGGAATTGAACAAGACAATCAACTGGAAACCAGAATCTACCGGAACAGGTCGTTTTGGCAACTGGCTCGAGAATCTTAATGACTGGAATCTCTCGCGCTCACGTTTCTGGGGAACACCTCTCCCAATTTGGCGCAACAAAGACACTCGTGAGGAAATCTGCATAGGTAGTCTTGAGGAACTCTATAATGAGATTGAGAAGAGTGTTGCCGCCGGCATCATGACAAGCAACCCGCTGAAGGACAAAGGCTTTGTGCCTGGCGACTACTCGAAAGAGAACTATGATAAGATAGACATGCACCGTCCGTATGTCGATGACATCATTCTTGTCAGCGAGACGGGAAAACCGCTGCATCGAGAGCCAGACCTTATTGACGTATGGTTCGACTCTGGTTCTATGCCTTATGCTCAGGTGCACTATCCATTTGAGAACAAGGAGGCCATAGACGAGGCTCTTGCATATCCCGCCGACTTCATCAACGAGGGCGTTGACCAGACTCGTGGCTGGTTCTTCACTCTGCATGCCATCGCAACAATGGTATTCGACAGCGTTGCATTCAAGAACGTAATCTCTACTGGACTCGTTCTTGACGCCAAGGGCATCAAGATGTCTAAGCATATCGGCAATGTGGTCAATCCGTTCTCTGAGATAAAGAAGAACGGTGCCGATGCTGTTCGCTTCTATATGATGACCAACACCCAGCCTTGGGACAACCTTAAGTACGACCCGAAGGGTGTGGAAGAGGTGAGCAGAAAGTTCTTCGGAACTCTGTTCAACACTTATTCGTTCTTCTGCCGCTATGCTAACGTCGATGGATTCGATTATTCTCAGCCAGAAGTGCCTGTTAGCGAGCGCCCGGAGATTGACAGATGGATACTCTCAGAACTCAACTCCCTGATTATCGGAGTTGACCAGGCGATGAGCGACTATGAGCCAACTAAGGCCGGACGAATGATTGACAAGTTCGTCAACGACGACCTCAGCAACTGGTATGTACGCCTTAACCGCAAACGTTTCTGGGGAACTGGTGTTTCACAAGATAAGATAGCCGCTTACCAGACACTCTATGTGTGTCTTGAGACAGTAGCAAAACTGCTCGCACCGTTCTCTCCGTTCTATGCCGACCAACTCTACACAGACCTCATAAGCGTTACCAAGCGCGAGAATGCAGACAGCGTGCATCTTGCCAAGTTCCCCGAGCCGACAGGCGACATTGATGTTGAACTTGAGGAACGCATGCGAATGGCACAGAGGATTACTTCTATCGTGCTCGCATTGCGCAGGAAAGTGAACATCAAAGTGCGTCAGCCGCTGCATCAGATAATGATTCCAGCCGTTGACGAGGAACAGGTGAAACGCATAGAAGCCGTCAAGGATTTGATACTTAGCGAGGTTAATGTCAAGGAATTGCAATTCGTTGAGGGACAGGGTATTCTCGTTAAGAAAGTGAAGTGTAACTTCAGGACGATGGGTAAGAAGTTCGGTAAGTTGATGAAGGGCATTGCTGCCGAGATGTCTGCCCTCGATCAAGAGGAGATTGCACGTCTCGAGAACGAAGGTTCGATAACTCTTGACATTCAGGGCGAGCAGGCTGTGGTTGAACTTGCTGACGTTGAGATTGTCAGCGAGGACATTCCAGGCTGGCTGGTAAGCAACGAAGGAAACCTTACTGTTGCCCTTGACGTTGAACTTACAGAAGAACTTCGTCAGGAAGGAATGGCACGTGAACTCATCAACCGCATTCAGAATATAAGAAAGGACAGCGGACTTGAGATTACAGACCGAATCGTTGTCACCCTCGCTCCTAACGAGAACACCGACAAGGCGGTAGAGAATTTCGGCGAATATATCGCTTCGCAGGTTCTTGCCGACAAGATCGTCGTTGCCCAGAACAACGGACAGGAGGTGGATTTCGATACCTTCGTGCTGAACATCAATGTTGAGAAGATATAGTTTCAACAACTAATATAATCCTATAAAACACTAAATACCTATGGCAGACAAAACACGTTACAGCGATGAAGAACTCGAAGAGTTCCGCGCGATTATAAATGAGAAACTAAAGACTACGCGTCATGACTATAACGAGATGATGCGTTCTCTGATGAACGCTGACGGCAACGGCGTGGAAGACACCTCCCCAACCTATAAGGTGCTTGAAGAGGGCAGTGCCACACAGACCAAAGAAGAACTCATTCAGCAGGCAGGACGCTTGCAGAAGTTCATCCAGTCGCTCGAGGCAGCGCTGATAAGAATTGAGAACAAGACTTACGGCATCGACCGTCTGACTGGTGAACTCATTCCGAAAGAGCGTCTTCGCATCGTGCCTCATGCAACCTTAAGCGTTCAGTCGAAGGAAGCAAGGAAGAAATAAATGCAAACAAACACTAAACGCGCTGCTTATATAGCGACACTATTGGTAGTTGCAATATTGGTTATTGACCAAATCATAAAGATTGAGGTCAAGACCAATATGCATCTACACGAGATGATAGACATCACGAGTTGGTTCAAGATAAACTTTATCGAGAACAATGGCATGGCTTTCGGCATGACCTTCTTCAACAAGTTGGTGTTAAGCCTTTTCCGCATCGTTGCGATAAGCGTGATAGGTGTCTATCTGGTGAAGATAGTTAAGAGAGGCATGCGTCTCGGTTATGTCATCTGCATGTCTATGGTGTTTGCCGGTGCAGTGGGGAACATGATAGACAGCATGTTCTACGGACTCATCTTCAACGCCTCGTCGGCAGAATATGTCAGTTATTTTGTGCCCTTTGGCGAGGGTTATGCGCCTTTCTTGATGGGAAAAGTTGTTGACATGTTCTATTTCCCGTTGATTGAAACATCATGGCCAACATGGATGCCGTTTGTCGGAGGTGAGGAGTTTGTCTTCTTCAGTCCTGTATTCAATTTCGCAGATGCGAGCATCAGCGTTGGAGTAGTCCTTTTATTGTTGTTCTTCAGGAAAGAACTATCATCCATATTCCGTTAAATAGGTTTCTCGCGCAAGTAGAATGAAAAGGCTTAGGGATATCTTGTTCTTCGTAATTGCATGCTCCATAATTGTGGCATGTAAGCCGGGAGTGCCTAAAGGTATCATCAAGCCAGGTAAGATGGAAGACATCTTGTTCGATATCCATGTTGCCGATGGAATGGTTCAAAACAATCCTACAGCTGCCAATAATATAGAGTACAATCGTACTCTGTACCGACTCGGTGTACTAAAAAAGTACAACGTCTCTCAGGCAGAGTTCGACTCGTCAATGGTTTACTATTCCCGCCATTCTGACCGCTTGCATGATATATATGAAGGAGTGGCGGAAAAACTTAACAAAAAGGCATTGTCACTTGGTGCTTCTGCTGCCGATGTGAAACGCTATGGCACTATTACAGCCGATGGCGACACAGCAAATGTGTGGCTTGGCGAACGTTCCATACTGTTGATGTCACGTCCTCCGTATAATAGTTACTCGTTTACGATTGTTGCCGATAGCGCCTATCGTAAGGGAGACAGGATGATATTGAACTTCGATAGCAATTTCATCATGCAAGACGGATCGCGTGATGGTGTGGTGATGCTGGCAGTTAAGTTCGGAAATGACAGCACAGCCACAAAGAACATGCACTTCTCAGGAAGTCGTCATCAGACGTTGGAGGTTATGGACAACAAACATTTGGGAGTGAAGGAGGTCAAGGGCTTCTTCTACTTGAACTCGCCTGCAAACATGCAGAACTCCACTTCGTTGCGACTTGCCTCTATTTATAACATCAGACTTGTACGTTTCCACGAGCACTCTACATCTTCATCGGCAGGTATAAATAATAACAACAATAATTCTGCTATGCCCGCTGAGCGTAAAGACTCTGTTGCTACTCATCCAAAAGACAGTTTTGCAAATAATGGAAGGCATTAGGAGAGTTGCCGTCCATGAGGTTGACGTCTGCGGAAAGGAAACCTTAAGCATGGCGGTTGTGGAAATTAGCGAGGGCAGGGTGGTCAACTATTACACATTCTCTGACGAGCTGCCCATGACAGAATGGCTCGGTGGCAGAATAGAAATTAAGAAGAACGAAGACGGTTCTTTGTCTGCTTATTGGCAAGGAACACTTTTAGAATAAACAAGACGTACTGTTTGAATTTGTAAAAAACATCAAGTGGTGGAACAATGTTATTAACTTTGTTCCGCCACTTGTATCTCCTGACCATCTCAGGAAGCACTCCTGACAGTCTCAGGAAGCATTCCTGACAATCTCACTTGTGCCTCCTGACGACTGTAAATGGTGTCGCTTAGTAACTTCTTGCGATGATGACACGCTTCTTAGCGGGCTTTCCGCTAACCATGTCGATGCCTTCAGTCTGCTCTACGCCGAAGGGGACGCATCGAATGGTGGCTTGTGTCTCTTCCTTTATCTTTGCCTCGGTCTCGGCAGTGCCGTCCCAGTGGCAGAGGAAGAAACCGCCGTCCTTCACACGCTCCTTGAACTCCTCGTAGTTGTCGCACTCATAGATGCGGGCATCACGATAAGCCTTTGCCTTCTCGAAGATGTTCTTCTGAATGTCCTCAAGCAGTTGCTCTACATATTCAGCAATGCCCTCGATGCTGCGTGTCTCCTTCTCGAGAGTGTCACGGCGCATCACCTCGATTGTTCCGTTCTCAAGGTCGCGAGCACCAAGAACGAGACGCACGGGCACACCCTTCAGTTCGTAGTCGGCGAACTTAAATCCAGGACGCTTGTTGTCGGTATCGTCATACTTGACGCTGATGCCCTTGGCGCGCAGTTCTTTAACTATCACGTCAACCTTCTCGCTTACGGCAGAGAGTTGTTCCGGCTTGTTAGCGATAGGTATGATTACCACCTGAAGCGGAGCGAGACGCGGAGGCAGAACCAGTCCGTTATCGTCTGAGTGGGTCATGATGAGCGCACCGATGAGTCGTGTTGATACGCCCCATGATGTAGCCCATACATATTCAGGCTTATTGTCTTTGTTAAGGTATGTCACCTCGAATGCCTTGGCGAAGTTCTGACCGAGGAAGTGGCTTGTACCACTCTGCAGAGCCTTGCCGTCCTGCATCATTGCCTCGATGGTGTAGGTGTCGAGAGCGCCGGCGAAACGCTCGGTCTCACTCTTCACGCCCTGCACTACAGGCACAGCCATCCATTCCTCTGCGAACTTAGCGTAAACGCCGAGCATCTTCTGAGCCTCCTGTTCTGCCTCTTCCTTTGTGGCATGTGCGGTGTGACCTTCCTGCCAGAGGAACTCGCTTGTGCGGAGGAACGGGCGCGTGCGCATTTCCCAGCGCATCACGTTGCACCATTGGTTGCACATCAGTGGCAGGTCGCGCCACGAGTGAATCCAGTTCTTGTATGTGTTCCAGATGATTGTCTCTGATGTAGGACGCACGATGAGTTCCTCCTCCAGTTTTGCTGCCGGGTCAACTTCAACGCCGCTCTTGTCCTCCTTTGCGCGCAAGCGATAGTGAGTCACCACGGCACACTCCTTAGCGAAGCCTTCCACGTGTTCAGCCTCTCTTGAGAGGAACGATTTAGGTATGAGCAGTGGGAAGTAAGCGTTCTGCGCACCGGTCTCCTTGAACATTGCGTCAAGTTGATGCTGCATTTTCTCCCATATTGCGTATCCGTATGGTTTAATTACCATGCAACCACGTACTGCCGACTGCTCTGCGAGGTCGGCCTTAACCACCAAGTCGTTATACCACTGGCTGTAATTGTCAGCGCGTTTGGTGAGTTCTTTAAGTTCTTTTGCCATGTTTTAATATTGTATTTTTGAATTTTGTGTGCAAAAGTACTAAAAAAGGTTGTAACAAACGAGTGATTATAGAGATTTTTTGAACTTTGAACATTGAACATTGAACTTTGAACATTGCGCTCGGCTTTGCCGCTTTCACAAAAGGCGTTAGCCGACTGAAAGAACTTTGAACATTGAACTTTGAGAGATAAAGGTGTCTATGAGAATGTAACCATATCGTAATACATTGAACTTTGAAGTTTGAAGTTTGAACATTAACTTTGCACCATGAATATTGCACAATTAATTTTGATAACATGGAATCAAATCAAAACTATCTGCTAATTGCATTTCAACTGCTTGGCTCGCTCGGATTGCTTATTTATGGAATGCGCATGATGAGCGAGGCCTTGCAGAAAATGGCGGGACCGCAACTGCGACATATCCTTGCCAAGATGACCACCAACCGCTTGAGCGGAATGCTTACGGGAATGCTTGTCACATGTGCCGTACAGTCATCGTCGGCAACTACGGTGATGACCGTTTCATTTGTTTCGGCTGGTTTGCTCACACTGGCGCAGGCCATCTCGGTAATAATGGGAGCCAACATCGGCACGACGCTCACGGCATGGATTATGTCGCTGGGATATAATGTTGACCTCACATCTATTGTCTATCCTTTCTTCCTGATAGGAATGATACTTATCTACAAGAAGCGTCACAGATATATGGGCGACTTCCTGTTTGGCACGGCATTCCTGTTCTTGTCATTGGTGATGCTGAGCAGCACAGGCAAGTCGATGGACCTTGAGCATAACGAGTCGGTGATAGCGTTCTTCGCATCGTTCGACACATCGAGTCACCTCACCATTCTGGCATTCCTAGCCATAGGCACACTAATCACCTGTATCGTGCAGTCGTCAGCAGCCGTAATGGCTATCACCATCCTGCTATGCTCCACAGGTGTACTTCCTATATATTTAGGTATAGCGTTGGTGATGGGCGAGAATATAGGCACAACAGCAACAGCCAACCTTGTTGCGCTTGGTGCCAACACACAGGCGCGCCGCGCTGCAATGGCCCATCTGCTGTTCAATGTCTTTGGTGTTGTATGGGTGCTCATAGTGTTCTATCCGTTTGTAAATATGGTATGCGGTTTGGTGGGTTATGATGCTGCTGCAGGCGGACAAACCGCTAAATTACCAGTAGTGCTGGCCATGTTCCACACCTGTTTCAACATCATCAACACTGCCATTCTCATCTGGTTTGTGCCGCAGATGGAGCGGGTGGTTTGCTGGATTCTGCCCGATAAGCAGAAGGCAAAGGAGAGCGAGAAGGAAGAGTTCACCCTTCAGTATATCCAGGCAAATCTGGTGCAGACACCTGAAATTGCCGTTCTGCAAGCGCAGAAAGAGACCGCTGCCTTTGGCAAGCGTGTTGGCAATATGTTCGGCATGGTGCGCACGCTCTTCCAGGAGGGCGACTCGAAGGACTTTGCCGAACTGTATCGCAAGATAGAGCATGAAGAGGACTACACAGACAGGGTAGAGATTGAGATTGCACGCTTCCTTGAGCAGGTGAGCGACGGCCATCTGAGTGATGTGACAAAACAGAAGATTCGCCAGATGATGCGCGAAATAGGCGAACTGGAGTCTATTGGTGACTCCTGCTACAAACTGGCTCGCATGCTGGACCGCAAACAGCAGTCGGGCAGGGTGTTCACCGAACATCAGACCGAACAGTTGCAAAACCTCATGGTGCTCTGCGACAATGCCCTTGCACAGATGCAGACAGTGATGCATGGTCACCGTTTTGAACATGATATACGCGAGACATACCGCATAGAAAATGACATCAACCAACTGCGCCACCAACTGAAGGACGAGAACGTCACCGCAGTAAATAATCATGAATACGACTATGCCGTAGGCACGCTTTTTGTTGATATGGTAAGCGAACTTGAGAAACTTGGCGACTATGTTGTCAACGTTGTAGAAGCAAGGTTCGGAAAATAATTCGTACCTTTGCAGCGTCCAAGTAGGAGGTGACCTCCTGCTGCTAAAAAGACATATAACATAAAGGTGTATGGAACAAAAGCGAATATTAGTAGTCGATGACGAGCGCGACTTGTGCGACATCCTGCTGTTCAATCTCAATGCCGCAGGATATCAGGCAGATGCTGCTTGTTCGGCAGAAGACGCTCTGCAACGTGGCATTGCCGATTATGACTTGCTGCTGCTCGACGTGATGATGCCGGGCATGTCGGGTTTTGAACTTGCAAAGCGGTTGAAGGAGGATGAAGACACCCGGCATATTCCAGTCATCTTTCTTACAGCGAAAGACACAGAGGACGATACCCTTCACGGATTCTCACTTGGAGCCGACGACTATGTGACGAAACCCTTCTCCGTGCGCGAGGTAATGGCGAGGGTGAAAGCGGTGCTGAACCGTAGCCTGATACAGTCAAGACAAGAGGAGGGAAGTCTGGTTTATGAAGGCCTTGTTGTCAACACCGTCAATAAAACTGTCAATGTCGATGGCACAGACATACCGCTCACCCGAACGGAGTATGAACTGCTGAAACTATTGCTTGAACATCGTGGACATGTGTTCAGCCGTCAGCAGTTGCTCGACAAAGTGTGGCCACACGATGTCATCGTCACCGAAAGGACCGTAGATGTAAACATCGCGCGACTGCGCAAAAAGTTAACCCGCTATGCCGTCTGTCTTGTGTCTCGCACAGGCTTCGGCTATTGCTTTGAAGATGTAATAAATAAGGGGTAGGAGAGATGAAAAAGCTATCTGAAGGACGAAAGATGTGGCTCAGCGTGATGGCTGTGTTCCTGGTGTATGCTGTCGTGTTCATCTTGTTTGAAGACTACGACCGCAAGTTCATCATGCCTTTCAATGAGGTGAGCGACTGGCATCTGTTGCTTTTCTCGCTCGTCGTGATGGCAGGACTTGCCTTTCTGCTTTTCCGATATGCAAGACGGATGGACGAACGTATCAGTCGCGAACAGGCTGAGAAAGAGAACCGCATGCGCCGCGAACTCACCCAGAACATCGCCCACGAACTGAAGACACCCGTCAGCAGTATCCTTGGTTATACAGACACCATCTTGGATAGTCCAGACATGGCTGAAGATGTGAAAAACCAGTTCATCGTGCGCACTAACGCGCAAGCCCGTCGCCTGACCACACTGTTGCAAGACATCTCGACCCTGAATCGCATGGATTATGCCAAAGACATGATAACGAAGGAGCGCGTAGATGTCTCTGTACTTTTTGCTGACATCGCACAAGAGACAGCCATCGCCTTGGAGTCACGCAAGATGACATTGTGCAACTATCTGCCGCAAGGCATTATCATTCATGGCAACTATTCATTGCTATACAGCATATTCCGCAATCTGATGGACAATGCCATCAACTATGCCGGACAAGGGACCACCATTGAGATTTCCGCTATCCAACTGTACAACTGTTGGCAATTCACTTTTAAAGACAATGGCAACGGCATACCTGCCGAACACCTTCCCCGCATCTTTGAGCGATTCTACCGTATAGACAAAGGTAGAAGCCGCGACATGGGCGGCACTGGTCTCGGTCTCTCCATTGTCAAGAATGCCGTGCTCTTGCATGGTGGAAACATCAAGGTGAACAGCCCTTACACAGGTGGCTTGTCATTTGAATTTTCGATAATGAAATAGAACAAACACCAGATGCAGAACAGCGGAAGATAATAAAATCTTTTCTCCTATGTTATCAAGAATAGCATTGTCAAATAGCATAGAAAAACGGCATTTTTTCTGAAAGATACCAAAAAAAGTTGGTATAAATTGTGTTATTCAAAAAAAAGAACTATATTTGCAACAGTTTATGTAATTAGACATGCATATCTGATAATAGGATTATCTTAATATTAACATTTAAAACTATTGAAACATGAAAAGATTTAAGTTTTTGACTTTCGCTATGTGTCTTGCAGTGCTCGTTAGTTGCAACAACACAGGTAAGGGCGCTTTGATTGGTGCTGGCGGTGGTGCGCTCCTGGGTGCTATCGTTGGTAAGATTGCTGGTAACACAGCCGTTGGTGCTGCCGTTGGTGGCGCTGTTGGTGCTGGTGCTGGTGCGCTGATTGGCAAGAAGATGGATAAGGCTGCTGCTGCCGCAGCAGAGATTGAGAATGCTAAGGTAGAGGAAGTTACAGACGCTAACGGTCTGAAGGCCGTAAAGGTTTCTTTCGATAGCGGTATTCTCTTCAACACCGGTAAGGCTGACCTTCAGGCTTCAGCAAAGCATGCGCTTAGCGACTTCGCAGGTGTGCTGAAGACTTATAGCGACACCGATGTTGCTATTCAGGGTTACACCGACAACCAGGGATGGCGTAACTCTACAGCAGAGCAGAGTTATCAGAAGAACAAGGACCTTTCTCTGAAGCGTGCACAGAGCGTGTCTAACTATCTCACCTCTCAGGGTGTTAGTTACGGACAGATTAAGTCTTGCGACGGTTTCGGCGAGGACAACCCAGTTGCTGACAACAGCACAGCAGCAGGCCAGCAGCAGAACCGCCGTGTAGAGGTTTACATGTATGCCAGCGAGGCTATGATTAAGGCCGCTGAAGCAGGTACACTTCAGTAATCTTTTATAATCTCATATATAATAGAGGGCGATTATGACTGGTCGCCCTCTTTTTTACGCATAACGAATAATGTGGAAGAAGATAAGGAATTTCATACGAATAGTGATAGTGACGTTTTTCGTTTCCACTATCCTTGCTGTCGTCGCATATAAGTTTCTGCCCGTTTATGTTACGCCGTTGATGATTATCCGTTGCGTTGAGCAGATAGCCGACGGCCATTCGCCTCGCGTGGAGCACAAGTGGGTAAGTCTTGAGGAGATGTCAGCAAGTATGCCAGTGGCTGTTATGGGCAGCGAAGATGCGCGATTCCTTCTTCACCACGGCTTCGACTTCAAGCAAATAGAGCATGCCGCACGGCAGAATGCGGCGGGAGGCAAGAAAGTGGGTGCCAGCACCATAACCCAACAAACAGCAAAGAACGTATTTCTATGGCCTGGCCGTACATGGGTGAGAAAGGGCTTTGAGGCCTACTTCACGGCATTGATTGAACTGCTGTGGAGCAAGCAACGCATAATGGAGGTGTACTTAAACTCCATTGAAACAGGTGACGGAATCTATGGAGTGGAGGCAGTGGCAAGGCTCCACTTCGGTAAGTCGGCAAAGGAACTCACAAGGTCGGAGTGCGCGCTTATTGCAGCCACGCTTCCTAATCCGAGAAGATACTCATCGCTGAAACCAAGCAAATATATCATAGGCAGACAGCACAAGATAGAAACAAACATGAAATACATCCCGAAATTCCCTGCCGAGAATGAGGATATAGATAAAAGTACTGTGAAAGGGGGGATATATAAAAAATAGGTTATGGGTTATAGGTTATTGGTTATGGGTTATGGGTTATAGATTATTGGTTATAGTATGATTACTTCTGACAACATATTATCGCAGTTGAACGACAGCCAGCGAGAGGCTGTAATGAGTACAGAGGGACCATCGCTGGTTATTGCTGGTGCTGGTTCAGGAAAGACCCGCGTTTTGACTTATAAAATAGCATATCTGTTGCAACAGGGAGTAAAGCCTTGGAATGTCCTTGCGCTGACGTTTACCAATAAGGCAGCCCGCGAGATGAAGCAACGCATAGGCAATCTGGTGGGAAACGAGGTGGCATCGCGCCTTGTTATGGGAACGTTCCACTCTATCTTTTCAAGAATACTAAGGGCGGAGGCTGAACATATCGGTTTCAACTCCAACTACACAATATATGACGACACCGACTCGCGCTCGCTGGTGAAGAACATAATAAAAGAGATGGGGCTTGACGATAAGACGTATAAGCCTTCTACCGTTCACAACCGCATCAGCATGGCTAAGAACCACATGATTTCGGCTTACGACTATTCTAATGATGCAAGTGCCCTTGAACGCGACAAGGAACAGCGCATGCCTTATATATATAAGGTATATCTTGCATACGCCGAGCGATGCAGGCAGGCGAATGCGATGGACTTCGACGACCTGTTGTTGCTTACTTACCAACTGCTGAAAGACAACGAGGACATCCGCCAGAAATATGCAGACAGGTTCAAGTATGTTCTCGTGGACGAGTATCAGGACACAAACACCGTTCAGCAACGCATTGTGTGGCTGCTGACAAAGGAGCATCAGAACGTATGCGTAGTTGGCGATGACGCCCAGAGCATCTATAGTTTCCGTGGTGCAAACATAGACAATATCCTTGATTTCCGCGACATGTATGACGGCGCAAAGTTGTTCAAACTCGAGCGCAACTATCGAAGCACGCAACATATAGTTGAAGCAGCAAACAGTCTTATTCGCCACAATGAGCGACAAATACCCAAGGACGTTTATAGCAAGAATGGCGACGGCGAGAAGATAGTGTTCAAGCCTGCATATAGCGACAAGGAGGAGGCAATCATCGTATGCAAGGATATAAAGAAAATACGGAAGAATGAGAATTGCGAGTGGGACGACTTTGCCATCCTTTATCGCACCAATGCCCAGAGCCGTGCTTTCGAGGAGGCGATGCGCAAGGAGAACATTCCGTATCGTGTTTATGGTGGATTGAGTTTCTACCAGCGCAAGGAGATAAAGGACATCATTGCTTACTTCCGCGTTGTTGTCAATCCTTCTGACGAAGAAGCATTCCGCCGCATCATCAACTATCCCGCTCGTGGAATAGGAAATACCACCATCTCTAAGATTTTCTCCTGTGCATACGAGTCAGAGGTAAGTGCATGGGATGTCATATCTGATGCCAACAAGTATCAGTTGGATGTAAACAAGGGCACACTTGGTAAGATACGTGTTTTTAAGGGACTCATAGAACAGTTCATCGCAAAGAGAGACAACACCGACGCCTACGAATTGGGAAGAGAGATTATCTCTGAATCTGGAATACAAAAAGACCTGTATAGCGAGTCATCGCCTGAGTATGTATCAAGGCAAGAGAATCTGGAGGAGTTCCTCGGTGGACTCCAGGACTTTGTTGAGAGCCGCCGTGAAGAGGGAGACGAACACATGATGCTTGTCGATTACCTGCAAGAGGTGTCACTTCTTAGCGACCTTGATAGCGATGATGGCGAAGAGTCGTCGCACGTCACACTGATGACCATCCATTCGGCGAAAGGACTTGAGTTCCCAACGGTGTTTGTCGTAGGTCTTGAGGAGAACATCTTCCCAAGTCCTATGTCGGCAAACTCGAAACGTGAACTTGAAGAGGAGCGCCGCCTGTTGTATGTTGCCATTACGAGGGCCGAGAAACATTGCATTCTGACATGTGCGCGCAACCGCTTCCGCTATGGAAGAATGGAGTTCGACACTCCGAGCCGCTTCATCTCTGACATCAATCCATCGTTGCTCAAGATTGAGAGCGAGGCGGGCGAGTCATCACCTTTCACCACATCACGTCCAAGGTTCGGTTCTTATGGCGAGCGTTACCAGAACTCTAATCCTGTGGCATCGCAATTCCGAGCCGACCCGAAGCCGCGAGAAGTTGTGCATAAGGAAGAGAGGGGAGTGGACCCGCTTTCGTCCAGTTTCAAACGTGTCCTTTCTTCGGCAGGAGCCAATATGAGGCGCGTCAGTACGCTCACTTCCTCAAGTCCTAACGTGCGTACACCCAACCATCCGTCGCCTTCCTCATCGGCGTTATCTGTTGGCAATGTCATTGAGCACGACCGTTTCGGTATTGGTGATGTGATAAACATTGAGGGAAGTGGTGAGAACACCAAGGCAACAGTGAAGTTCCATAACGTTGGAACAAAGCAGTTGTTGTTGAAGTTCGCCAAGTTCAAGGTGATATCATAAGGCCCGAGTTGTAAATGAAAAGCCCTTGCCAATGACACACGTCATAGACAAGGGCTTTCTTTATGATTTCAGACGCTTATGCGTTCTGATACAAGAAACGCTTAATGCTCTTTTTAGGTGTCTTCTCAAACTCCTCTTCATGTAGTTTTATAGCCGAAATCTTGCTATAGGCAGGCATCACGGAGTTGAGTTCCAGACGGTTTTGCTCCATTATCTTCTCGAGATCGTCGTTAGAGAGCCCGAGGTTTTTCATCTCGTCATAGTCGGGATGAACAAGTCCCACGAGTTTGTCTTCCTTCTGAATGACGATACTCTCGATGACCAATGGCAGAGAGTTTAGTTTGTCCTCTATCTCCTCTGGATAGATGTTTTGGCCGTTAGCGCCGAGCAGCATGTTCTTTGAACGTCCTTTTATGAACACATTTCCATTGGCATCCATAGTGCCGAGGTCGCCAGTGTGGAACCATCCCTCATCGTCAATCGCCTCGCGTGTTGCCTCTTCGTTCTTGTAATAACCAAGCATTACATTAAGACCGCGGGTAAGTATCTCTCCTGGAACAACAGATGGAGCACTGCTGTTTATCTTCACCTCCATGTGAACGGCAGCCCGTCCACAACTGCCTGGCACGAAGTTCTTCCAGTCGCGATAGCAGATGATTGGAGCACACTCGGTGGCACCATAGCCTACGGTATATGGGAAACCAATGTCGTGCATGAATTTCTCTACATCCTGATTGAATGCCGCTCCGCCGATAATAACCTCATAGAAGTTGCCTCCGAACGCATTAACCACTTGCTCGCAAATCTTCTCCCTCACCTTCTTGTTTATTACGGGCATGTTGAGCAACAACTTCATGCGGTTGTTCTGTATCTTCGGGAATACCTTCTTCTTGATAATCTTCTCTATTACGAGTGGAACAGAGATTACTATTGCCGGCTTGATGTCAGAGAATGCCTGTGCTATAATGGCTGGTGAGGGCACTCTGGTGAGATAATAGATGTGGCAACCATGTATGAACTCAAACAAGAACTCGAACGCCATGCCATACATGTGGGCCATAGGCAGGATGCTGAGTGTGTTTGCACCGCTCTTCACATGCTTCTTGCCAATCACCTCCATTGCGAAGTCGCAATTGCTCCACAATGCGCGGTAGGGCAGCATCACGCCCTTAGAGAAGCCTGTCGTTCCGCTGGTATAGTTAATAAGAGCCAGTTCGTCGGGCGATTGCTCGTGATAATAATTAACGTGCTCCTTTCGGAAATACTTCGGGAACTTGTGTCCGTACATCTCGTTGAGATGCTCGCGTGCATAAGTCAACTTGTCTGTACGAGACACGACGAGCGAATAGTCGGGTATGTATATGATGCCTTCCAGTCCTGGCATCTTTGTTGCGTCTATTGTTGTTGCCACCACATCGCCAACAAAAAGGAGTTTTGCCTCCGAGTGGTTCACGATGTTGTGCACCTGGTCGGGCATGAACTCGTGCAGTATAGGCACGGCGATGGCACCGTAGGTTAGTGTTGCAATGAACGCAACGGCCCAGTTGGCGCTATTGCGTCCGCACAATGCTATCTTGTCGCCTTTCTCCACGCCGCTGTTCTCGAACATAATGTGCAGTTTTTCTATTTTTCGAGCCACGTCTTTATATTGCAGCGTCACGCCTTTGTAGTCGGTCAGAGCATCGTTGTCCCAATGTTCAATTATGCTCTTTTCTAACAGAGAATTAAAGTTTGGTATTTCCATAGTGAGGTTTTTAATCGTCTTGTCAGTTGTACATGTATCGTTTTATGCTCTTTTTAGGAGTCTTTGCAAATTCTTCGTTGTGTATTTTAATCTCGGCAATCTTGCAATAGCCGGGCAACGTGTTGTTCAGTTCCTTGAGGTTCTGCTCCATGATGGTTTCCACGTCGTGATTGGTAAGCCCCATGTTGTTCACCTCGTCCATGTCTGGATAGACCAGTGCCACGAGTTTGTTCTCTCTTTGCACTATGATGCACTCGTTGACCATCATCATCGAGTTCAGTTTGTCTTCTATCTCTTCAGGGTAAACATTTTGCCCGTTTGAGCCGAGCAGCATGTTCTTAATTCTTCCTTTGATGAATATGTGTCCGTCAGCGCTCATTTCGCCGAGGTCACCGGTGTGATACCATCCGTCGTTGTCGAGCACCTGGCGTGTTGCCTCTTCATTGTTATAATATCCGAGCATGACGTTGGTGCCACGGGTCACTATCTCTCCCAGTTGGTCAGAAGGGTTCTTCTTCATGATTTTCACCTCCATGTGCTTCACCGGTGTACCGCAACTGCCTGGCACGAAGTCCTTATAGTCGCTATATGAGATGAGGGGCGCACACTCGGTTGTTCCGTATCCCACGGTGATGGGGAAGTCGATGCTCTTGAGGAATTGCTCCACCTCCTGGCTCAATGCTGCTCCTCCCACTATCACTTCGTAAGCGTTGCCGCCGAATGCCTTGGTCACCTCTTTGCGTATCTGCTCTTTCACCTTCTTGCTTACCACCGGCATGTTGAGCAGTAGTTTTACGATGTTTCTTTGCACCTTCGGGAACACACCTTTGCGAATAATCTTCTCTACCACCAATGGCACCGAGATTACTATCGAGGGGTGTATGTCAGCAAATGCCTGTGCTATGATTGCCGGCGACGGCAGACGCGTGAGGAAGTATAGATGTGAGCCTCCGCAAAAGCCGAAGATGAACTCCATAGACATGCCGTACATGTGTGCCATTGGCAGAATGCTCAGCATGTTGCCGTTCTTTTGTATGTTCTTTCCCAGCACCTCCATGCAGATGTCAAGGTTGCCCCATAGTGCGCGGTAGGGTATCATCACTCCCTTTGAGAATCCAGTGGTTCCGCTGGTATAGTTGATTAGCGCCAGTTCGTCTGCCTTATCGACATGATAGCATACGTGTTCTGCCCTGAAATACTTGGGGAACTTGTGTCCGTACATCTCGTTAAGATGCTCGCGGGCATAGTCCAGTTTCTCTGTTCTTGACACTACAAGCGAGAAATCAGGCAAATAGACAATTCCCTCAAGGTCTGGCATCTGCGACTCGTCGATGTGAGTGGCAACGACGTCGCCCACGAAGAGAAGTTTCGAGCCAGAATGGTTTACGATGTTGTGTATTTGTTCTGAGTTGAATTCGTGTAATATGGGAACCGCTACCGCCCCGTATGTTAGTGTTGCAAGGAATGTCACCGCCCAGTGCGAACTATTTCTGCCACAGATGGCTATCTTGTCGCCCTGCTGCACACCACTGCTTTCAAACAGTATGTGTATTTTCTCTATCTTCCGCGCCACGTCCTTGAATTGGAGAGTGGCGCCTTTATAGTCCGTCAGGGCATCTTTGTCCCAGTTTTCTTTTATCGATTTTTCTATATAGGAATTGAAACTTGGTATTGATTCCATTGCACAATTTTCTTAATTTTGTGCAAAGGTAAGATGTTATTTGCACATTTCAAAATATTTTGTGCAGTTTTTTTGTTTAAATGTACATATTTATCTTATAAGCATCAATTATGCTTATTTGAGAACATTAAAACGGAAAAATTGAACAAGGAGTTCGGGGAGTTCAGAAGTTCAGGGAGTTCAGGAGTTCAGGGAGTTCGGGACTTCGGGTATTTACTCGTATCTCATCGACTTGGCAGGATGTATGAACGAGATGAGATAACTGGGGGCTATCAGGGCGAGCACGCTGACAACGAGTGTTGCAATGTTGATGGCCAATATGATAAGGAAATTGAACTCTACCGGCACGGTGCTTACATAATAGGTAGAAGGGTCGAGCGATACGATGCCCGTGTAATGCTGGAGTGCAATGAGCCCTATGCCTACGATGTTGCCCCAGAGCATTCCTCTGCCTATGATGAAGACGGCGAACCACAGGAAGGTATGCCTTATCGTTCGGTTCCTTGCGCCGAGCGCCTTAATTACACCAATCATGTTGGTGCGTTCTAATATTATAATAAGGAGACCCGAAATCATGGTGATGCCCGCCACGCATATCATCAGCGCAAGTATTATCCATACGTTCAGGTCGAGAAGGTCGAGCCATGTGAATATCTGCGGATTCATCTGTTCCACCGTTGACGAGGAGAATGTCTGGCCGTATTTGTCTGTTGTGCGGTTCACTTTTCTCACGACGTCGTCTTCTGTTTCCTTCAGCAGATTGTAGTCATTTACGGTAAGTTCGGTTCCGCTCACCTGTCCCTCTTCCCATCCGTTGAGTTTCACCGAGGTGTATAGGTCGCAGAAGCAGATTATCTTGTCAAATCGCGTAAGGTTTGTCTGGTATATTCCCGCGATGCTGAACTTCCTTGCCCTTACGTCGTTGTTGTCTATGAAGTAAGTGAACACCTTGTCGCCGAGTTTCAGTTTCAGTTTGTCGGCGGTCATCCTCGATATCAGAATCTTGTTGCTGCTTGCCTTCGACGAGAACTTTGGTATTGTGCCCTCCACCATGTTCTGGTGTATGAATGTGGTGTCATACTCCTCGGCGACTCCCTTGAACATCACGCCCATGAAGTCGCTGTCGGTTTTCAGTATGCCCTGCTTCATGGCGTATCGCTGGACATGCTTCACGCCTTTGACACCTTTAAGCACATTCATCATGCTGTCGTCGATGCAGATGGGGTAGGGGCGCTCCTCCTGCAGGGCAAGGAAGTCGGCAACGGTGATATGACATCCGAAACCTATCACCTTGTCCCTAATGGTGTGCTTGAATCCTAGCACTACACTGACGCTGATTATCATAACGGCAAGACCTATCGCCACGCCTATCGTAGCAATACGGATGGCAGGGCGGCTCACCTGATGCTTGTCGCCCTTGTCATTGTAAATCTTGCGTGCTATGAACAGGGGGAAATTCATTGTTTAGTCGTCTGTTCTTCCCGGATATGCCTCAAGTGCCTTCTGCAGAACGAAGAGGGCGCGCTCAAGGTCTTTCTTCTTCAGAACGTAGGCAATGCGCACCTGGTTGATGCCCGCGCCCGGAGTGGTGTAGAAACCACTTGCGGGAGCCATCATGACGGTCTCGCCCTCATACTCAAACTCTTCGAGACACCAGCGGCAGAACTTCTCGGAGTCATCGACAGGGAGTTTCGCCACAGTGTAGAATGCTCCCATCGGAATGGGCGAATAGACGCCAGGTATGCGGTTTAGCCCGTCGATGAGACATTTGCGGCGTTCCACATACTCGTCGTAAACGTCGCGCATATACTCCTCAGGAGTGTCGAGCGAGGCTTCGGCCACCAACTGTCCGATGAGCGGTGGCGACAGACGCGCCTGGCAGAACTTCATCACCGCCTTCCTTATCTCCTTGTTCTTGGTTATCAGCGCGCCAATTCTGATGCCGCACTCTGAGTATCGCTTCGACACCGAGTCTATTAGAACAACGTTCTCCTCGATGCCTTCCAGATGGCAGGCAGAGATGTATGGCGAACCAGTATATATATACTCGCGATATACCTCATCAGAGAAGAGATAGAGGTCGTACTTCTTCACGAGATCGCGAATCTGGTTCATCTCGCGGCGAGTGTATAGATAACCCGTAGGGTTGTTGGGATTACAGATAAGTATCGCGCGCGTACGCTCGTTGATGAGTTCCTCAAACTTCTCCACCTTAGGCAGAGAGAAGCCTTCCTCTATAGTGGTCGCTATGGTTCTTATCTTCGCTCCCGCCGAGATAGCAAACGCCATGTAGTTGGCATAGGCTGGTTCGGGCACGATAATCTCATCGCCTGGGTTCAGGCATGACATGAAGGCGAAGAGCACGGCCTCCGAGCCTCCGCACGTAATGATGATGTCGTCGGGGGTGACGTTTATGTTGTACTTGGCATAATAGCCAACCAGTTTCTCTCTGTAACTAAGATAGCCCTGTGAGGGTGAATACTCCAGAATATCCCTGTCAACATTCTTTATGGCGTCGAGAGCCACCTTCGGGGTAGGCAAGTCGGGCTGGCCGATGTTCAGATGGTACACCCGTGTACCGCGTTTTTTTGCTGCTGCTGCCAGAGGTGCCAGTTTCCTGATAGGCGATTCGGGCATCTCTATTCCTCGCACTGATATTTGTGGCATACTTTATTGGTAAATGTATAATTTTCGCTTTCCGCTTGCAAAATTACGATTAATTGCAATAAACACCAAATTTTATTTCCGTTTTTCTCCCGCTCACATCTGCTTTTAATCATGGTTGCTAAAAATAAAGGCGCGAGATATTTGGTTCGGTGTGGATTTTTGATTACTTTTGCCCTCCAAATTGAATAACAAGATATTTAAAACATATATGAGAAGCAGAACATCTAAATGGTTTGAGACCAAAATCCGTTACGAGAAGATGATGGAAGACGGTCAGCAGAAGAAAGTTACAGAACAATATGTGGTTGACGCCCTCAGTTTCAGCGAGGCAGAGCAGCGCATAACAGAGGAGTCGTCGGCATATATTAGCGGTGAGTTCGACGTCACCGACATCAAGCCGGCAGCCTATGGAGAAATCTTCTTCAGCGACGCTCCCGCCGATGACCGCTGGTATAAGGCAAAACTTCAGTTCATAACCATCGATGAAAAGAGCGGAAAGGAGAAACGCTCCACCGTTACCTATCTCGTGCAGGGAGGTTCACTACAGTCGGCACTCAAGAATGTTGATGCGGTAATGGGTACCACTATGAGCGACTATGTAGTGGCAAGCCTTGCCGAGACACAGATAATGGATGTTTACGAATATACCGGAGCCGACAAGAAAACAGAGAACAAAGCAGAAGAAAAGCCAGAATACGAGCAACAATAACACCTTAGCGATATGGATTACGATGTCAAGGGGAATCTAAGGAAAATACTCAACGACCTGCCCGAAGGCGTGAAACTCGTCGCCGTAAGCAAATATCATCCCGCAGACTACATCATGGCGGCATACGACGAGGGGCAGCGCATCTTCGGAGAGAGCCACGAGCAGGAAATCAGGCAGAAAGTAGATGTCCTGCCCAAGGACATAGAGTGGCATTTCATAGGACACCTGCAGACAAACAAGGTGAAGTACATTGCGCCCTACATCCACATGATTGACGCCGTAGATTCCATGAAACTGCTACGCGAGATTAACAAGCAGGCGCTGAAGAACAACCGCGTCATCAACGTGCTCCTCGAACTGCACATCGCCGAGGAGGAGACTAAGTACGGATTCTCGCTTGACGCATGCCGTGAGATGCTTGACGGCGGAGAGTGGAGACAACTCCACAACGTGCGCATCTGCGGGCTTATGATGATGGCAAGTAATGTCGATGACGACGACATTATACGTCGCGAGATGACTCTTGCCGCCGACTTCTTCGACGAGATGAAGGCCAAGCACTTCGCCGACGACCCCTCGTTCTGCGAGCGCTCATGGGGCATGAGCCACGACTATCCCATCGCCCTGAAGTGCCGCACAACAATGGTGCGCATCGGCACATCCATCTTCGGGCCCAGAGTGTATTGATAATAAAAACGTAAAGATATGCTTCTAACTTCCGGAAGCATATCTTTTGTTTTCCCAGAGAATGTCTTTCGCTTCTCGAAAGCATATCTTTCGCACTCTGTTTTATATATGAATCGCACTCTGAATGATATACAAATCGCGGAGTGATTAGGGTCTAATCACTCCGCGATTAAGCATCAATTGGAATGCGATTAGTTAACAATCACCTTCTTTCCGTTGATGATATATATTCCCTTCTTCAGACTATCACGGCTCTGGTTGAGACGCATGCCGCTGATGGTGTATATCTTTTCGCCCTTAACTGTGTCGTTCTGTATTTCCGAGATGCCGTTGGGCAGTTCGCCGAAGAAGAAGATGTTGTTCAGGAACAGTGTCTTGCCGTTGCCGCCAGTGAGGCTGATGCCTTTCAATTTGGTGAGGTCGGCGGATTCGGGAGCAAGTTTCTCTATCGCCAGGTCAATGTTGTTCCATTGCTTTGCGGTGATGCTTGCCGTGCCGTCGTCGGCAATATTGGCATTGATGTTTCTCTTTACACCGTTAGATGTGTTGTTGCCGTAGTCGAAGACGAGTTCCACTTTCAGGTCAAGGTCTTCGTATGCGAAGACGTTAAGGTGCAGAGAGTCGCGCTCGCTGATGTCTATGGCGTCGGCGAATAATATCTTGGCGTTGTTGAAGTCGGTAGCCTCGATGAGATAATCGCCGTTGGCGTATGTTGTGGCAATAGCATTCTCAAGTGTCATGTTGCCGGTGTTGATGGCGTTGACGAAGATGCTGTCAATGGCACTTCCTTCTTTCTCTTCGAACACGTCGTTAGGAACGATGTAGTCGAAGGTGATGCCTGGGTTTGCCGCCGATGTGTTCTCGGCGATGTTGAGCAACGGCTTGGAGCCGTCTTTGCCTGTGTACCACGGAATGGTGTCGAGTTCGGTGGTGTTTGATGTGCCTGGGAAGGGGTCGCCCTCCATGCTTTGTGTGTAGATGCTTTTGTTGTTTTTATCGTACGAACTGATGTATTCGCCGTCGGCGGGGATTACCGTCATACGCGAGTGTCCTATCGTGTCGTTCACCGAATTTGAGTTCAACGAGAAGGCATCAGCATCGTAATCGACATGAGTGACTATCATTCCGTGACCTGGCAGACGATAATTCCAGCCTGTTTTCTGGATGTATTGCAGAATGAGATATTCTTTTCCTCCATCCGATTTTTCGTTGACTATTCGGTAAGCCTTGCCTCCGTTGTTTATGTTTCCGAGCGCGATGTTTCCCTTCTGGGTGGTTTTCAGAGTGTCAATGGCGAACCATCCCATTGCCTCACGTTCCCATGCGGTATATTCGGTGGGGTAGTAGCCGTTGTAAACATACTCTCCGCCGTCCATAACATCCCAGTATTCCATTCCCGGATTGAATGCATTCTGCGCCGCATCGTCGGTAGGATAGATGTCGGGCAGACCCATGCAATGAGAGAACTCGTGGCAGAAGAGTCCCACGCCGTTGATTCTATATGGCTGGCTGAATGCTCTTGGATATGCGTTCAGTTCGGTATGTACACCGAAGCGATAAACTGCCTTGCCGTCGTAAACGCCGAAGTCGGACTTGCTATAGTTAGCCGCGCAGCCCGATTTTGGCCAGATGCAGTCGGAAGAGTTTTGTGCCCACGACGCAGAGTAGCCCGCGCAGATGATGTAAACGAGGTCAACCTTTCCGTCGTTGTTCTCGTCGTATTGCGAGAAGTCTATCTGCACGTTGGCCAGTTGGCACACTTCAGGTATCAGCCTGTCCATGCGGTCCCTTTTACCCTCGCCGTAATACTTCAGATTATGCGAGAGTTTCACGGGTCCATAGATATCGAATTGCGGCGTGAACGTGCCGTAACTCATGTCGGAGAAATACTTCTTGACGCTGCCGTAGTTACGTCCAACAGTACCATTTCCCACGGTATTGTCTATCACGTCGGCATTCAGATACTGCTCGAAAACACTCTTGGGGTCGGAATCTTTGAAAACGCTATCGGTGAACTCAGCCAGGATGACCAACGCCTTGGGACTTCCGGTGTGGAAGAAGAGCGTTTCGTCATTCTCAACGGGCTCTTTTCTCGCTGCTAGGCGTGCACTTGTTTCCTTCTTCTTGTCATAGAAAAGTTTGCGGTTTTGCGCCTTCACCAGTTTCACTTCGGCTGCGCTTCTCTGTTTCATCTCGTGAGCGAGTTGCTTAGTAGGCATGAGTTTGCCTTCGGCATCAACCTTTGCCACATAATAGTCGAACCCCTCGTGATAGAGCAATACGCCGTCGGCCGTGGTGTACCAATGGTTGTCGCAGTCACCATAGGCATAAACCATTATCTCGGTGCCGTCGCTTTGTGTGATAAGTGCTGGTCCTGGATGCACCTTCACGCCCCATGTGGCAATGCATACAAGCATTGAAACGGCTATCAGAGTAAGCCTTCTCATTTCCTTCTTCATAATTTTTACCTTAATTTAAAATAATATTGTCCTTTGTTTTTGGTTCTTTTTCCGTATTCAATAGCGTGAGTGGGACAGTGGTGATAGCAGTTGAAGCACGTCAGGCACTGCCCGTTGTGTATCCATTCTGGCATCAGTCCCTTGCCGCCTTTTATGTCACCGACGGGACAAACGCTGGCACACGTGCCGCATGCAATGCACTTGTTCTCGACGACGTGGAACGGTTTGTCGGTGACGAGCCACTTGACGAAAGCGCTGCCAAGCACATGGCTGTTGATGCGAGGCCAGTGACCCTTGTACGTTTTCACAACTCCGCGTCTGTGGTCTGCTATGTCTTCGGCATAATTAGATATCATCTTCTTCGCCGTTTCCTTCTTGGCGAGTTCCTTCTCGGGCTTGTCAACATCCATGAATGGAAGTCCCACGTAACTCTCGGGCATGATAATCGAGAAGCGAGCATTGAGTTCTAATCCTCTGGCAGACAAGTCGCGTGCAAGGTATTCCATAGTCTGTCCGATGTCGTCGCCAGCCGAACACAACGCCCATACATAGTTGTCGTGGTAATTGTTGACACGAAGCCCGTTAATAAACCTCCTCACAAGCAACGGCGGTCGCCATCCATGAACGGGGAAACAGAAACCAACAGACTCGTTTTCTGCAAGATTCCACGTTGCGGGAAGGTTCTTGTCGGCCATGTTGACGAGCCTGTCACCTGTGGCTTCAGCCAATAATTGTGCAGCCCATAGTGTGTTACCAGTTGCCGAGAAATAGAAAATCATGGTGCAAAAATACTAAAAAGAGACAATACTCACAAATAATTACACAAAAAATGCTTCTCCTTAATGTTTGGAGAAGCATCTCTTGTTGGAGGTACCTAGCAGAGTCGAACTGCTCTACACGGTTTTGCAGACCGTTACCTAACCGCTCGGCCAAGGTACCCTGTTTCGATTAAGCGAGTGCAAAGGTAGTGTTTTATTTTTAAACGTGCAAATTTTTGCTGCTATTTATTTCTTCGCAATGGCATTTTCCACCGCCAAGCGACTTCTCGTGCTTGCTCTGCTGGCAACAACCGCAGTTGCAACAAGGGTTGTCGGAGTGCTTTACAGTGCGCCGAATCCTCATCACCACGTAAACCACGGCAAGCAACACAATTGCCAATACTATAATCATTTGCCAATCCATAGCGCTCTTTTTTGCTTGCAAAGTTACCCTAAATTGCCGAAATAAACATCTTTTTTAAGGTATATTTGTCATTAATCATCATTTTTGAGTATGTTTTTTGTTGTAATATGAGCATAAAATGTTACTTTTGCAAACCAAAATAACTAAGATAATGAGATTGTTTTTTATCGTTTTCTTGTCGTTGCTGCTATTGGCTAATGCATATGTGGCGTGGCATTTCTGGCGCATCTTGCCGCTCTCTTCATGGTTGAAGTGGTTGTCGGTGGGCTTTGTTGTCATCTCTGTCGCTTGTCTCGTCTTGTCTCTCTCGCCTGTTTTAGACAAGGTGCCGATGGGCATTGCAAGTGTTGTTTACAATCTCGGGACGGGGTGGCTCATTGCATTGCTCTATCTGGTGATGCTTTTCCTGCTTCTCGATGTTGGCAGACTGGTTCATCTGGTGCCCGCGTCATTTCTCAAGGACTGCCTTTGGGGAACGCTCACCGTTGTCGTATTGATAGGCGGATTGCTGCTTTATGGCAATATACATTATTATAATAAGCACCGCGAAACAATCACCCTGAAGACATCCAAACCGTTGCCGCATAGCATAAAGGCAGTGCTCTTGAGCGACCTTCATCTCGGTTACCACAACAGACGCGGCGAGATGCACCGCTGGGTGGACATTATCAATAGCGAGAAACCCGACGTGGTGCTGATAGCGGGCGACATCATTGACCGCTCAATACGACCTTTGAAAGAAGACAAGATGGCAGAAGAGTTCAAGAGAATCAATGCTCCAATAGTCGCCTGCTTAGGAAACCACGAATATTATGCAGGCGAGCCCAACTCGCTTGAGTTCTACGAAGAGGCTGGAATAACGCTCTTGCGCGATAGTTCGGTAGTGATTGACTCTCTGCAGATTATTGGGCGCGACGACAGGACTAACCTCCGTCGAAAGAAAACGGCACAACTCGTCGAGAACATTGATAAAGGCAAGTACGCTATACTTCTCGACCACCAGCCTTACAACCTTGAGGAGTCGGAGCAGAACGGCATCGATTTCCAACTGAGCGGACACACCCACCACGGACAGGTGTGGCCCATATCACTCATAACAGAGCGCGTTTACGAGTGCGCCTTTGGCCCTTGGAAGCGCGGCAACACCGATTACTACGTAAGTTCGGGCATAGGTATATGGGGCGGAAAGTTCCGTATAGGCACCCGCTCGGAATATGTTGTGGCCACGATAAGCAATTAACGTCGTACAATAAGACTTCTTGTTTAAAAAAGTTAAATAGGAAGAATAAACAAAGAGATATTTGTTGAAAGTTGCAGAAATTAACTACCTTTGCACCGCATTTGACGAAAATGCTTCTTTCTACATGTTGATGAATTGTGGAATGCCGATATGGCTCAGTTGGTAGAGCAACGCATTCGTAATGCGTAGGTCCCGGGTTCGAGTCCCGGTATCGGCTCCAGAATTCATAAAAAAAGACAACTTACATGATGCGGTAATAGCTCAGTTGGTAGAGCATTGGCTTCCCAAGCCGAGGGTCGCGGGTTCGAGTCCCGTTTACCGCTCTGCTTGCGAAGCCTTATAGTTTGTCTTTTAGGAATCGTCCCGTTATACTTTTCTCGCATTTCGCTATTGTCTCTGGCGTTCCCTCGCACACGATGAAACCGCCGGCGGCACCTCCTTCCGGTCCCAGGTCGATGACGTGGTCGGCACACTTTATGATGTCCATGTTGTGCTCGATAACTATGATGGAGTGACCACGCTCTATCAGGGCGTCGAAAGCAGCCAGCAGGCGGCGTATGTCATGAAAGTGAAGACCTGTGGTGGGCTCGTCGAAGATGAAGAGTGTGGGCTCCTGACGCTCCTGTCCTATGTAGTATGCGAGTTTCACGCGCTGGTTCTCACCGCCAGAGAGTGTCGATGAGTTTTGTCCCAGTTTGATATAACCCAGTCCTACGGCATCAAGCGGGCGCAGACGGTCGGCAATGAGTGGCTCGTTGTGCTTATCGAAGAACTCTATTGCTTCCGAAACGGTCATCTCAAGCACATCGTCGATGTTCTTTCCGTGGAACTGTACGTCAAGAATGTCTTTCTTGAAACGCTTTCCGTGACATGCTTCGCACTCGAGAGAGAGGTCTGCCATGAACTGCATCTCCACCGTTATAACTCCCGCGCCCTTACATTCGTCGCACCTTCCGCCGTCGGCATTGAACGAGAAATATTGTGGCGAGAATCCCATTTGCTTAGACAATGGTTGCTCGGCAAACAGTTGTCTGATGGCATCGTATGCCTTGACGTAGGTGGCGGGATTAGAACGCGTGCTCTTGCCGATGGGGTTCTGGTCAACCATCTCCACGTGTTTTATCTGCTCCCAGTCACCTTCGAGAGCGATATATTCGCCCGGTTGCTCAGCCACCTCGCTGAGATGACGCTTCAGGGCGGGGTAGAGGATACCCTTAACAAGCGACGACTTGCCCGAGCCGCTGACACCAGTCACCACCGTCATCACGTTTAGCGGGAACTTGACATCAATGCCCTTGAGGTTGTTCATGCGTGCACCCTTCAAAAGAATGCTCATGTTCCACGGCCTTCTGCTTGTTGGCAGAGGTATGCTTTCTTGTCCGGTGAGGTAACGCACGGTATAACTTCGTGACGAGAGGTAGTCGCTGGAGTTCTTCTCGGTAAGTTTCTCAATGTCCTCAGCACTTCCCTGGAACACCACTTCACCGCCAAGCCTACCTGCATCGGGACCTATGTCGATGAGATAGTCTGCCGCACGAAGAATCTCCTCGTCGTGTTCCACCACGACAACTGTGTTTCCTATGTCTCGAAGGTCTTTCAACACCTTAATCAGTCGATAGGTGTCGCGGCTATGAAGACCGATGCTGGGCTCGTCGAGGATATAAAGTGAGCCCACAAGGCTGCTTCCAAGCGATGTGGTAAGGTTTATTCGCTGGCTCTCACCGCCCGAAAGTGTATTCGATGGTCGGTTCAACGTGAGGTATCCAAGTCCCACATTGACAATGAATTCGAGCCTGTTGCGAATCTCGGTGAGCAGACGGCGGGCTATCATCTCTTCCTGCTCGCTCAGTTGGAGATTTGTAAACCACTGGTAGAGTTTATCTATGGGCATCTCGACGAGGTCGGTGATGCTCTTTCCGTTTATCTTCACATAGTTGGCTTCTTGCTTCAGGCGGGTTCCGTGACACTCGGGGCACGTCGTCTTTCCACGATAGCGGCTCATCATCACACGGTACTGAATCTTATACTGGTTGTCCTTCACCATCTGGAAGAAGTCGTCTATCGACACCCGCTCATGCTCGGGGCGGCTCTTGTCGCTTGGAAGTCCGTGCCAGAGCATGTCTTTCTGCTTCTGAGTGAGGTTGTAGTATGGCTCGAAGATGGGGAAATTGTCCTTTGCGGCACGTCGGCAGAACTCGTCTTGCCACATCTTCATCTTATCGCCGTGCCAGCATTGCACACACCCGTCATAAACGCTGAGCGCCGTGTTGGGTATCACCAGTTTCTCGTCGATGCCTATTATCTTGCCAAATCCTTCGCATGTGGGGCACGCTCCGAGCGGAGAGTTGAACGAGAACATATTGTCGTTGGGTTCTTCGAACGTGATGCCGTCGGCCTCGAAACGTGTGGAGAAGTCGTAAGAGATGTTCGACGGGAGGAACATCAGGCGACACTCGCCGTTGCCCTCGTAAAAGGCGGTCTCAACGGAGTCGATGAGTCGCGACACCGCATCTTTTGAGAAGTCAACCGAGAGACGGTCGATGAGCAGCATCATGTCGGCAGGACCTTCCTCAAGGTTTTCCTCGCCGTCAAGCAAATCCTCAATCCTTGCGAAGTCATTCTTTATCCATACACGCGCAAAACCCTCTTGCACGTACATCCTGAGTTGCTGTTCGAGCGTTCTTCCCTCGGCAATATGTATCGGCGAAAGCACCACGAAGCGCGTTCCCTCGCCATATTGCTTCACGCAGGCAATGATGTCCTCGGTGGAGTGTTTCTTCACTTCTTGTCCCGAAATGGGCGAGAAGGTGTGGCCGATGCGGGCAAAAAGCAATCGCAGATACTCGTATATCTCGGTAGAGGTGCCCACGGTGGAGCGCGGATTGCGTGCTATCACCTTCTGCTCGATGGCTATTGCCGGTGGCAATCCCTTGATGTAGTCGCACTCAGGCTTGCTCATTCGGCCGAGAAACTGGCGCGCGTATGACGACAAACTCTCCACATATCGCCTCTGGCCTTCGGCATATAGCGTGTCGAAAGCAAGCGACGACTTGCCCGAACCGCTGACTCCAGCCACCACGACAAACTTGTCGCGCGGCACCTTGAGCGACACATTCTTCAGGTTGTTTACCCTTGCGTTCTTTATCTCTATATAGTTGTCCATACTGTTCTTTACCTCTTATTCGTATGTTTTCAGCCAGTTGTCTATCAGTTGTCTTGCTATTGAGAGTTTCTCGGGTATGTGCGGCAGGTTGTCTCTCTTGAACCATCCTCCGTCAGAGAGTTCGGAGCGTTGCAGATGAATGTCTCCCTCGGCATATTCGGCATTGAAGCCCACCATCAAGCCAGAAGGGTAGGGCCACGGCTGCGACGCGAAGTACTTCAGGTTCTTTATCTTCAGTCCGGTTTCCTCCATCACTTCGCGCTCCACCGCCTCTTCGAGTGTCTCGCCCGTCTCGACAAAGCCAGCCACAAGACCATAGAAGTCTCGTCGGAAATTGTTAGCATGCACGAGCAGCACCTCGTCGCCTTTGCGAATGAGTACTATGACCGCCGTTGCCAGTTGCGGCCACACCTCCTTGCCACAGTTGGTGCATCGCTTCGATATGTCCGTGTGTTTCTTCATCGGAGCACCGCACATGCCGCAATACTGGGTGTTGATGTCCCAATAGATAATCTCCGCACACTTGCCCGCCTTTAGGTATTGCTCGTGTGATATCTTGCCGTAAGAGGCGCGGAGTCCGCACATTTCATAGTCGGCATCATCGGTGACGGGCACTTCTATGCGGTATGTCTGCACGGGAATGTCGCCCATCGGGGTGATGTTGTGAACCGTTGTCCAGGGCTTAAGTTCGGTTGGCGGCTGCTCGCTGTATGGTATTTCATACCCTCCCTCGCTTGTCTTGCGAAGAAGGATGTCTGACTTGCAAAATACGAACCACAGTTTCTTTTCCATAAAAGATATGTTCTAATGCTGTTATATATATGCTCTTGTTTTCTCACTTGTGCCTTTTGGCAGAGTGATTAGGGCCTAATCACTCTCTCACTTGTGCTTCCTGACACTCTCACTTATATATATCTGAGGTGCTCAGGTATGCTTCCTGAGGTTGTCAGGAATGCTTCCTGAGGTGCTCAGGAGATATACCTGACAACCTCACTTGTATCTCCTGACAATCGGAGTAGTGATTTCCTCACTCGCCATAGATGAGTTTCATGTCTCTCTCCAAGGCTGGCTTGGTCCATTCTTCGGGCACGAATCGCCAGTTGTTGTTGGCTTTCGGCGAGATAACTCCCAAATTCTCAATCTCGCGGGTGAGGTAGTATCGCTGGTCTTTCTCGCTTTCGTAGATTCTGCGTTTGGACAGTTCGTCGTGCGGAATGCCTGCGCCGCGAGTGAGTAGTTCGCCTCCGCCGTTGCCGCGATAACTGTTCATCACCACCTTGTACCACTTGCTCTCATCGAAAGGAGTGCCGTCTGCCATACTCAGGATGCGCACTTTCTCGCCGTCGGGCTTTGTGACGTCAACCTCATAGATGATTCCTGCCGCGCTATCGAAGTTGAAGGCGAGGTTCTTGAAACCATAACGCTGCATGTCGTTCTTGGCATATTCGTTGAGCAGCATTATATGGTCGTCGGGCGAGTGCATCGTTGTCACCCACTGGTCGTAACTCATTTCGAGGTGCCGTCTCACTTCTTCGCCCGTCATTCGAAGCACATACACCTGGTTTTCATATTTATAGAGGTTGAACATGTCGCTTACGCGCACCTCGCCCTCTTTTATCTCGCTATCGTAGGTCAGCGGGGCATTGAACGAGATGTCCGCTCCGGTCATCTTTAGTTGCATGTTGTGGATGAAGTCGGAGAACGCAGAACTGCCGAAATAACTATCGCGCACACGGATGGTTGTCTCCGAACGGCCGATGACTCTGTCCACATAGGCCTTCACGCTGTCTATCTGAGGCTGGAAGAAACGTACAAACTCTTGGTCAACGTCAAATGCGGAAATCTTAACGATGTCGCCATCCACTTTCTTCTCAGTCACCTTGCCGTCTTCGAGAGTGACCGTTATCCTTGCGTCAGACACCATGAGGGCATTGCTCGAAGGGTCGAGACATAGCACGCGTTTGCCTTCCGCGTTCTTCACAATGTCCTTGTGGACGGTGTGGTCGTGTCCGAAGAGAATCAAGTCGAAGCCAGGCACCTCCTTGGCGGTCTTTAGTGACTCGTCTTCCTCATAGTCCTCGTGCTTTATTCCGCCATCTCTGCCACTATGGAAGAGACCGATAATGATGTCGGGATGCTCGTTCTCCTTGACCTGCTTAACCCATTTCTTGGAACTTGTGACAACACTCTCAAACCTCAGTCCGCTCCATAGACTCTCGTTGAGCCAGTTTGGTATGGCTGGGGTGAGCATTCCTATGACGGCAATCCTTATGCCTTCGCGTTCAATAATAGTGTAGGGAGTGAAGTAGGGGTCACCCGTTTCACGGTCGATGACATTGGCCGCAAGCATCGGACAATTCACCTCGCGTCTCCACTTGTCGTAAACGGGGTGGCCAGTCTCAATGTCATGATTGCCAATGGTTTGTGCATCATATTTCAAGTAATTGATAACGCTTGCCGCAACATTCTCCATCTCGGGCTTCACATAGTTGCAATAGTAGCATGTGGGCTGTCCTTGAAGTATATCGCCATTGTCCAACAATAGCAAGCGGTCACCATATTGCTCTCTTAGTTGCTTGACGTATGTGCATACTCTTGCGAGCGAACCCTTCAAAGGACGTCTGTCGATGAAATCATAAGGAAAGAAGCAACCGTGAACATCACTTGTTTCGATAACTCTGAGTTCAACGTTCTTTGTCTGTGCCATAGCGTTATAATTCATGAATAGTGCTGCCAAAAGCAGCCAGAGATGTCTTTTCATTATTTTAGAATTAATGTGCAAAGATAAGAAAAATCGCTTGTTGTGCAAAACAAAATCATTTGTTTTTTAGTTAGGCATGGTTTTTGCTGCTGATGTTTGTAGAAATAACAACATCAACAAACAAAGAAAGGAGAGAAAAGATATGGCATTTGTAGATTATTACAAGATTCTTGGTGTAAGCAAAGACATCCCCCAGAAGGATGTCAAGAAGGCTTATATAAAGCGGGCAAAGCAGTTCCATCCCGACCTTCACCCTGATGACCCGAAAGCAAAAGCGAAGTTTCAGGCGCTGAACGAGGCGTATGAGGTGCTCAACGACCCCGAGAAGCGAAAGAAGTACGATCAGTTTGGCGAGAACTGGAAGGATGCTGACAAGGGCTTTGGTGGCTTCTCTGGCGGTGGGGGAGGCGCAGACGGCTTCGACCCGAACATGTTCTCGGGTAGCGGATTCAGCAGTTTCTTCGAAGAACTGTTCCGAGGTGGCGGCCCACATGGCGGCTTCAGCACTGGAGGAGGTGGCTTCTCGGGCGGCTTTGGCGGTTTCCAGCAGAATGCAGACACCAATGCTACGGTGAACATCGACATGTACACGGCCATTCTGGGCGGTGACATCAGCGTGAGACTGAGCAACGGCACGGCATATAACATTAAGGTAAAGCCAGGCACTCAGCCAGGAACTAAGGTGCGACTTCGTGGCAAAGGACAGCAAACTATGAACGGAAGGGCGGGCGACCTGATACTTACATACAACGTTACGCTGCCCACCAATCTTAGCGAACGCCAGAAAGAACTGCTCAACCAGATGAGATACTCTGGATGAGAACAATGAGAAAAACGCCGTATGCATATAATAAACAGGCGATATTCTCGTTATAACAATAATGAAATCGTGCAAGTATCTCTTAATGCTGGCTATTGCCGTTATAGGCATTACCGCATGTAGCGATGAGGACTTCTCTTCTTCGCCCGCTTTGTCGTTGACTTTCTCTACCGACACGGTAAAGTTTGACACCATATTCTCAAAGGTTCCAACAAGCACTCGCACCATGTGGGTGTACAACAGGTCGGGGAAAGACCTCCGATGCACCAATGTGCGCCTGCTGAACGGCAATCAGACGGGCTATCGGGTTAATGTTGACGGCGTGTATCTGAGCCCTGCAGCAGGCTATCAGATGCAGGATGTGGAGATAAGAAACAAGGACAGCCTGCGCGTCTTCGTAGAACTGACATCGCCAAAAACAGGAAAACTGGAGCCTCAGGAACTGTCAGACAAACTGCTCTTCACACTCGAGAGCGGCAACACTCAGGAACTTGTGCTCGACGCCTTCTCGTGGGATGCAGAGGAAGTGAACAATCTGGTGGTGTCAAGTGATATGACTCTTGAGAGCACTTCGCCATTACTCGTTAACGGAATGATAATAGTGGAGGAAGGTGCGACGCTCACCATTCCCGCAGGACAAACCATCTATTTCAGCAGCAACGCCGGCATAGAGGTCAATGGAACGCTGAGAGTGGAGGGAACCGCCGAGAAGAACGTCACTCTGAGAGGCTCGCGACTGGACAATATGTTCGATTACTTGCCTTACGACCTTATCAGCGGGCAATGGAAGGGTATTCATCTTAAGGCTTCGTCGTATGATAATTACATAGGCTATGCCGACATTCATAGCACAATGGACGGTATAGTGTGCGACGAGAGCGACCTCTCAAAACTGAAACTTGACATCGAGAACTCTATCGTTCATAATTGCCAGGGCTACGGAATAAAGGCTATATCGAGCAGCGTGAAGATAGAAAACTGCCAGATAACAAATACCCTGAACGACTGCGTGGCATTCTTTGGCGGTAATGCATACGTCGGCAATTCCACGTTGGCACAGTTCTATCCGTTCGATTCCAGACGTGGCGCGGCCTTGAGGTTCACCAACTTCTTTGAAGAAAAAACCTTGCCGCTCTACAATCTCAACTGTGTAAACAGTATAGTGACAGGCTATGCCGAGGACGTCATTATGGGAGAGACTAACGAGTCGGAAACGGTATTCTCCTATTCGTTCGCTAATTGCATTCTCCGTACTCCCGAGGTGAAAGACGAGAAGTCTGCTTCTTTCTTCACAGATATTATCTGGGAAGAGCCAGAAGACACTGTATATGGTGGCGAAAAGAACTTCAAACTCGTTGACATAGACACTCAGCACTATGATTTCCACCTGAGTGACAAGTCCAAGGCAATAGGAGCAGCATCGACAACGTATGCTCCTGCCAACGACAGAGACGGCAAAACGCGTGACGACAAACCCGACATGGGGTGCTATGAGTTCCGCGAAGAGTAATGCTAATGCGGCATATCATTATCAAACTACTATATCATGGAAGAAAAAGTAATATCCTCAAAGATAATCGCATGCCAGATGAATGAGTTGACTGAAGAAGAACAGAAACTCATAGAATTGGCTAAGAAGGCAACGGATAATTCTTACTCGCCTTACTCACACTTCAGGGTGGGCGCGGCATTAAGGCTTGACGACGGCACCGAAATAATTGGTGCGAACCAGGAGAATGCCGCTTTCCCCGTTACACTATGCGCCGAACGGACTGCCATCTTTGCCGCTCAGGCACAATATCCGGAACATTCGGTAAAGCAACTCGCCATTGCGGCGCGTAACGAAGATGGCTTTACGCCAGCGCCAACAGCACCATGCGGTTCGTGCCGTCAGGTTATTCTTGAAGTGGAAAACCGTTACAAACAGCCAATACGTCTGTACCTATACGGCGCAGATGTAGTTTATGTCATAGAAAGCATAAAGGATATTTTGCCCCTCAACTTTGATAGCGAAAGCATGTAGGCTATTCCTCTTTACCACCCCTGAGAATGATGCTTGTGGCACCGATGGTGAAGAGTGCTCCGTCTTCTATCACGCGACGCTCACGGTCGCCAAGAATAACGTTGTCAACAAAAGTT
Organism: Prevotella sp. UBA4330; assembly: GCA_002394385.1. Classification (GTDB taxonomy): domain Bacteria; phylum Bacteroidota; class Bacteroidia; order Bacteroidales; family Bacteroidaceae; genus Prevotella. The sequence goes on along the minus strand of DGTS01000024.1, from coordinate 85,427 downwards.
CCTGTGTTGCTCGGTCCGTCGCGCAACACATATTTTAATTTACCTTTCTTGTCGCGACTGACGTTTATCACACAATGAGTGTTGTCAACGCTGGGGTCAACGGTTTCTATGGGAGTGTTGATAGGGTTGCCTTTCTGATAACGCCCGATGACATTGTCGCCCATCTTAAGAGGTATTATCTGCTTGTAGTGGAAAACATTCTCGATAACGATAATGGCACCCAGGTCGTCGTTCTCGACAAGGTCTTCAGGGTTTTCTTCCTTTTGAGTGTCGCGGAGTTTGCTTTTACCTATCCTTATTCCAAACTGCTTGTTGCACTCAGGACATACAAATATTAGTGACTGACCTGCTGTATATCGTGTTTCATCAAACGTGATGAAGTTATCGCATTTAGGACATCTTACGCGTTTCATGTAGATAATGATATGATAAGTGATGATTGGGGATGTGTGGTAACTAATTGTTCTTCACCTCAATTACCCATGCTTGTTTAAAGAACTTGTTGGAGTGCAGTTTGTTGAGTTCCTCATAAGCCTTTGTTTCCGAGTCATACTGGCCGTAAAGAATCTTACGGATGTTGTTCACCTCAACAATCCTTGCATCAGTGAAGCCGTCCTTGTGGATTGCCTCAAGGAATGCATCGCCATTAACCTTGGAGAAGTGGCTTGCCAACACCAGACTATAGGTTTTGGCAACAGGAGCGGCAACGATATCCTTTTTAATGTTAGTCTCATTAACAGTAGCCTGCTTCGTCTCTGTTGGAATATCGGTTGTCTGGGCAATCTCTTTCTCCTTGCTGCTGGCAGCATCTTTCTCGGCAATGACAGGCTTAGCGTCATTGACTCCTTCTCTCACAATAGTTTTAGGCATAATCTGATAGAGCAATTCGGTGTTGATGTTGCTCATGTTCATCTTGTAATTGCCGTTGGCAAGTGGGGAAGTGAAGAGGAAAAAGCCTATCAATGCTATTGCTACTGCCGCAATATTCCTCAGCAGACTAACCTTAATCTTGATAGAGTCGCCATTATCGTCTTCCGCCTCTTGTTCCTCAATGCTGTTAGGCTTTGCGTTGATGTCGATAACCTGCGCTTTTGTCTCTTCTGTTACGCTGTCCTTGGCGTTAGTTGCCTTTATTGTGGGCAGTTCGCTGAGCATTTTCACCGATACAGAGTCGAGAGCATAAAGTTCGGGAGTGAGCAAACCAGCCTTGACAGGAGCAAACTCAATGTTTCCCTCGTCATTTACCGTAAGCGTTCCGATGTCGTTAAGCATGTACGAACCATCGTTGTTGAGCCTTTCAAGCAGTTCGCCTACCTCATCCTCTATTCTCTGCATTGCCTCTGGGTAACTTATGTCGAATGCCTCAACATACGATTGCGCAAGCAGGTTGTCGTTAGCCTTGAGTTTGGGATTAAAACCAAGAGTGCGAAGTGGTGGAAACATCTGGTGATCATGTTCGCTATAAGTAGAGCAAACATGATGAGTCATGAAGCCTCCTAAACCAGGCACCATGACGCAATCATTGCTTAACAACAATATCTCGATATGTCTTTCCAGTTGTTTCACGTTTGCAAAAGTAATCACTTTCTGCGATATTTCAAAGCAAAAAGCATTTTAAAAATAAAAAAAAGCCAAAATACTTTCGTTAAATGGAATATTATTCTTATTTTTGCAACACTAATAGAAAGACGAATTACAAGAATGAACTATATCAAGACAGACATCGATGGAGTTTATATCATCGAACCAAGAGTATTCAATGACCCACGTGGGTATTTCTTTGAGGCATACAAGCAAAATGAGTTTGAAGAGAATGTAGGCAAAGTGAACTTTGTTCAGGACAACGAGTCGAAATCTTCAAGAGGAGTTCTTAGGGGACTTCATTACCAGAAGGGCGAATGGTCGCAGGCAAAGTTGGTTCGCGTAATAAAAGGAAAGGTTGTTGATGTTGCCGTTGATATAAGAAAGAGTTCTCCTACTTTCGGAAAGTACGTTATGGTGGAACTTAGCGAGGAAAACAAACGTCAGTTGTTCATTCCGCGTGGCTTTGCCCATGGATTCCTTGTTCTGAGTGACGAAGCCATATTTACATATAAGGTGGACAATGTGTATGCTCCACAGTCGGAGGCTTCGATACGCTTTGACGACCCGACAATTGGCATCAAATGGCCCATCGCTGCCGAAGAGATGTTGCTCAGTCCGAAGGACGAGGCTGGCAAGAGTTTATCCGAGGCAGACCTCTTCGATTAGACATTCAAGACAAGATATGACTAAATATTGTATTACTCTTTTCTTTGGACTGGCATTGTTGATTTCATCATGCACAGAGTCAAAGCAACCTAATGCAGACATAAAGGAAGACATGGCTGCAAAGAAGATGTTGCAGGGCGTATGGTATGATGAAATTGAAGACAATGTGGTGTTCAGCGTGAAGGGTGATACGATTTTCTATCCCGACTCAACAAGTCAGCCTGCCTATTTCCGTGTCGTTGACGACTCACTGTGCTTGAAGGGCGCTGTTACTACGAAGTATGCAATAGAGAAACTTTCTGACCATCTGTTTGTCTTCAAGAACCAGAATGGAGAAGAAGTGAAACTCACGAAAGAAGAGAATGCTGATGTAAAGACCGAGGAGCAAGTAGAAACAAAACAACCTGTAGCCATCAACCAGCGGCGAGTGATAAAGAGCGACACCGTTGTGATGCTTGGCAACGTTAAGAATCACATCTATATTCAGGTAAACCCTACTACGTTTAAGGTTACCAAGAGCAGTTATAACAACGAGGGCGTGATTGTTGACAATATATATTATGACAATACCGTCAGCATTTGCATCGTTAAGAACAGTGTGAAGACCTTCATTCACGACTTTTATAAGAAAGAGTTCAACGACATCGTTCCTTCAGAGTTTATAAAGCAATGTATTCTGAACGACATAGTTTATGATTGCCATGATGAAGAAGGGTTCCACTTCTTTGCGCAGGTGGGAATACCCGATTCTTCAAGTTCATATGCCGCTGAGATTATTGTCTCTGACGACAACAAATACAGAATAGTTAGACTTCCTGATTGAGTATTACGCGCTGATATTCATCTTCGAAGTTTGGGGTGAAGAACTCTTTTCCTATCAGATGTTTTATTTCATCGGCACTAAAGAAGCGTCCGCCGGCAAGTTCTTCTTTTGCTGGACGTATCTCTCCGTCGTAAATGGTTTTATAAACATACACCAGTTCTTTCTCTCGCTTCCCCTCAAAGACATACTTCGTTATTGGTGTCGGAACATAGTCGGTGATACCGAGTTCTTCTTTCACCTCACGCCACAGGGCTTGTTCAACAGTCTCGCCGTACGCGATATGACCGCCACATGCCGTATCCCATTTGTCCGGTTGGATGTCTTTCCATGCCGGACGATGTTGCAGATAGAGGTCGCCCTTTGAGTTGAATACATGAAGATGCACCACTGGGTGCAATATCTTTGTGCCGTCGTGTGCGTTGCCGCGTTTTATTTTGCCGATGGTGTTCCCCTCTTCGTCAACAACAGGAAACAACTCTTCGTTATCGTCTTTATACATTATTTAATATATAAGGGATAAAAGTGATTTATAACTTAAGTTTATAATATTCTCCTTCAATGACGGGAGGTTCGTTTTCAAACAACGCTACCATCGCTGAACCGCTACCACTCATACAAGAATAAACGGCTCCCATATCATAAAAGCGGCGCTTGATGTCTGCCAGCACGGGATGAATGTTGAAGACACTCTCTTCAAAATCGTTGACAAGACAGTTTCTCCATTCTTTCATGTCTCCAAGAACGATAGAGTCGCATCGCTCAGCAGGATGCTTTGGAACGATTCGTGAGAATGCTTCACGCGTGCTTACAGCAAAGGGGGGCTTGATAATTGATATCCAGAAGCCCTCGAGAGAAAAGTCTATTGGCTGAAGATTCTCTCCTATGCCTTGAGCAAACGATGGGGTGGGGTCAATAAAGAATGGACAATCGGCACCAAGTCTTGATGCTATATCACGCATTTCATCGTTGTTCATTCCTATGTTGAACATTTCGTTCAATGCCTTTATCGTGAAAGCGCAATCACTCGAGCCTCCTCCCATTCCTGCTTGCGAAGGTATGCGTTTGTCAAGAGAAATGTTTACTTCTGGCAAGTGATATCGTTCGCACACAGCACGATAAGCCTTTATCACAAGGTTCTGCTCGGGGTCTCCTTCAAGAGGAGTTCCCGACAACGATAGTGTTGTCGTTCCTTCAGACACATTAATTTCAAGAGTGTCGCATAAAGGCACCGGATAGAAAACTGTCTCAAGATTGTGATAGCCATCGGGACGCTTGCTCACGACGTTAAGTCCCAGGTTTATCTTTGCGCATGGATGTGTAATCATATCGTTTAAGATGCTTGAAATGTAATATTTTAATGCAAAGATATGTATAAAATACGGAAACTCAAAATGCAAAGACATGTTTTTGGATATATTAAATAAAATGACTACCTTTGCCGAAAATTACATGTACCTATGCCAGAGAACAAAAAAAATACCAGAGCCATTGACACAACATATGGTCACTTGCAACCGCAGGCACTTGACGCGGAGCGCGTGGTACTTGGCGCGCTGATGATTGACAAGGATGCCTTTACTGTTGTAAGCGACGTGTTGCGACCCGAGTCGTTCTATGAACCGCGCAACCAGAAGATTTATCGTGCCATACAAACTCTAAGTATGGACGAGAAACCTGTTGACATTATAACCATTACAGACGAACTTGCCAAAGAAGGAACCCTTGAAGAAGTGGGTGGTCCTGGCTATGTGCTGGAATTGAGTTCTAAAGTGGCTTCTTCTGCCAACATCGTTTACCATTCACGCATCATAGCGCAGAAGTACATGGCCAGACAACTTATCAGTTATGCCTCTATGATAGAGACCAAAGCATTAGACGAGTCGCAAGACGTTGACGAACTGATGCAGGAAGCAGAAGGCACACTTTTCGAGTTGTCGCGAACTAACCTGAAAAAGGATTACACCTCGCTTGAACCTGTTGTCAAGGAAGCCCTTGAGAAGTTGAATCAGGCAGCGGCCAACAGTGGCGGACTGACAGGTATTCCTACTGGATATGCTAAACTTGACGACATCACTTCTGGCTGGCAAGCGAGCGACCTTGTCATTATTGCCGGACGCCCAGCCATGGGTAAGACATCTTTTGCTTTGTCATTGGCAAAGAACATAGTCATCGATTATCAGTTGCCGGCAGCATTCTTCTCTTTGGAAATGAGCAATGTGCAACTTGTTGACCGTCTGTTGTCAAATGTGTGCGAAATATCAGGTAAGAAAATTCTTAACGGACAACTTGACGACGAGGAGTGGAACCGCATTGACAAGAATGTAAGGCGAATGCAGACAGCACCTCTATACATCGACGACACTCCGGGCTTAAGCATCTTTGAACTGCGAACAAAAGCACGGCGACTGGTAAGAGAGAAGGGCGTAAAGATAATTATGATTGACTACCTGCAGTTGATGAATGCCAACGGAGCACGATTTGGAAGCCGTCAAGAGGAGGTTTCCACTATCAGCCGCAGCCTTAAGGGACTGGCAAAGGAACTCAACATCCCAGTGCTTGCGTTGTCACAACTTAACCGCTCTGTAGAGAATCGTGACGGAAACGATGGAAAACGACCGCAACTTAGCGACCTCCGAGAGTCTGGAGCCATAGAACAGGATGCCGACATGGTGCTGTTTGTACATCGTCCCGAGTATTATCACATATACCAAGACGATCATGGTCGTGACTTAAGGGGCATGGCGCAGATTATCATAGCAAAGCATCGTAAAGGTGCAACAGGTGATGTGCTCTTGAACTTCCGTGGAGAGTTCACTCGTTTTGAGAACCCTGATGACAACCGCATGTCGCCAGATTTCGGTGGAGAGGTAATAGGCTCGATTGTTAACTCAAAGGTGAATGATGACGACACACCACCATTTGGACCGCCACCACAATTTGACGGTTCTGGTCCTGTATTTTAATTAATTACATTATATAATAAACAGAGATGATGAGAAGTTTATTTCTTTCAGCAATGATTGCCATAGCAGCAACATCATGTGCACAAACGAAGGAGTCTGTGTCTATTCTTGGCGACTCTTATTCCACATTTGAAGGTTTCGTAACACCAAGCACCAACGAGATGTGGTATTATGAAGAGACTCGCGACCAGACCGATGTCGATGATGTGACACAGACTTGGTGGTGGAAAGTAATCAACGAAGGAGGCTACAAGTTGTGCCAGAACAACTCGTGGAGCGGCTCCACCATCGGCTATTATGGCTATTCGGGCAACGACTATTCGGAGCGTTCGTTCATCCGACGCATGAACAATCTGGGCAATCCCGACATCATTTTTGTCTTCGGAGGCACAAATGACAGTTGGGCAGGAGCACCGATGGGAGAGTTCAAATACGACAAGTTGCGCCAGGACGACTTCTTCAACTATCGTCCTGCACTTGCCTTCCTGCTCAGCCAAATGAAGAAACGCTATCCCAACGTAAAGATATACTTCATTATAAATGACGGTCTCAGCGACGATGTAACAACAAGCACCACTACCATTTGCGACCACTACGGAATAGAGTACATCAAACTGACGAATATAGACAAGAAGAACGGTCACCCATCAGTTAAAGGAATGTCGCAAATATCTGAGCAAATACTCAGCAAGATAAGAAAATGAAACATAACAGCATGTTTTATTAATAAAATGTAAGCATTAAACAATAAAAAGTATTGAATTATTTGTTTGTTTAAATTATTATGTATATCTTTGCACCCGATTTAATCAATAAACGATATGTCAGTCACTACAAACCTACATCTTAACATTATTATTCGACTTCAGGACTGGAGTCGGAAGTGATAAGGTGTATATGCAAAGCAAATACGTAAAGAATATAGAATATATTTAAGAAAAGACCTTTTCACTTCCTGAGTGTTAAGGTCTTTTTCTAATAACAATAATGAATTAACAACCAAATGGACAGATTATTTATCTTCGACACCACACTGAGAGACGGCGAGCAAGTACCAGGCTGTCAGTTAAACACAGTAGAGAAAATTCAGGTAGCAAAGCAGTTAGAGCAACTTGGAGTCGATGTCATCGAGGCAGGATTCCCCATCTCAAGCCCCGGCGATTTCAATTCCGTAATTGAAATATCAAAGGCTGTTACATGGCCTACCATCTGCGCCCTTACAAGAGCGGTGCAGAAAGACATTGATGTCGCAGCCCAGTCGCTGCAATATGCCAAGCGCAAGAGAATACATACAGGCATAGGAACCAGCGACTCACACATAAAGTATAAGTTCAACTCGAATCGAGAGGAAATCATCGAACGCGCCGTTGCTGCCGTTAAGTATGCCAAGAAGTATGTCGAGGACGTTGAGTTCTATGCCGAAGATGCGGGTAGGACAGACAACGAGTATCTTGCACGTGTGATTGAGGCTGTAGTCAAGGCTGGTGCAACGGTGTGCAACATACCCGACACCACAGGCTACTGTCTCCCACAGGAATATGGCGAGAAGATAAAATATCTCATGGAGCATGTTGACGGACTGTCTTCAGGCAAGGCAATACTATCTACTCATTGTCATAACGACCTCGGAATGGCCACAGCCAACTCCATGAGTGGAGTGCTTAACGGTGCACGTCAGGTAGAGGTGACCATCAACGGCATCGGTGAACGGGCGGGAAACACGTCTCTCGAAGAGATAACTATGATACTGAAGTGCCATAAAGTTTTAGGTATAGACACCAACATCAACACCACAAAGATTTATCCAACCAGCCGCATGGTGAGTTCGTTGATGAACATGCCTGTGCAGCCGAACAAGGCGATAGTAGGCAGAAACGCCTTTGCGCATTCCAGCGGAATACATCAGGATGGTGTGTTGAAGAACGTGCAGACATACGAGATAATGAACCCGAAAGACGTAGGTCTCGACGACAACTCGATAGTTCTGACAGCACGCTCGGGTAGGGCAGCACTGAAATATCGCCTTGAAGTACTGGGCGTCGCAATAGACGACGAGAAGAAACTGGATGCTCTTTACCAGAAGTTCCTTGCACTTGCTGACCGCAAGAAAGAGGTTAACGATGACGACATACTTACTTTGGCTGGTGCTGATACAAGTGAGAATCACGCTGTAAGACTTGACTTCCTGCAAGTGACAACAGGTATGGGAGTTAAGAGCGTTGCAAGCATCGGACTTGACATCTCTGGTCAGAAGTTCGAGGAGGCAGCAACGGGCAACGGTCCGGTGGATGCCGCCATTAAGGCGCTTAAGAAGATTATCCAGAAGAAGATGACTCTTAAGGAATTCACCATTCAGGCCATTTCAAAGGGATCTGACGACATGGGAAAGGTGCACATGCAAGTGGAGTACAACGGAAGTCTATATTATGGCTTCGGTGCCAACACCGACATCGTCACCGCTTCGGTAGAAGCATACATCGACTGTATTAACAAATTCAGAAATTAAAAGCAGAAACTCATGAACACTCTTTTTGATAAAATATGGGACAAGCATGTCGTTCAGATTGTTGAAGACGGTCCCACACAGTTATACATCGACCGCCTCTATTGCCATGAGGTGACCAGTCCGCAGGCATTCGACGGCATGAGGGCAAGGGGATTGAAGTGTTTCCGCCCTGACCAGATATTCTGCATGCCCGACCATAACACCCCCACACACGACCAAGACAAGCCCATCGAAGACCCTGTGAGCAAGAAGCAGGTGGACACTTTGTCGAAGAACGCAAGCGAGTTCGGGCTTACCCATTACGGAATGCTCGACAAGAGCAACGGTATCATTCACGTTGTGGGACCAGAGAAGGGTCTCTCACTTCCTGGAATGACCATTGTCTGCGGCGACTCACATACCAGCACCCACGGTGCTATGGGAGCAGTTGCCTTCGGCATCGGCACCAGCGAGGTTGAGATGGTTATGGCATCGCAGTGCATATTGCAACAAAAGCCGAAGTCGATGCGCATCAGCATCAACGGAAATCTTGGCAAGGGAGTGGTGGCAAAGGACGTTGCTCTCTACCTGATGTCAAAACTCACCACGAGCGGAGCCACAGGCTACTTTGTTGAATATAGCGGCGATGTTGTGAAGAACATGTCGATGGAAGGCCGACTGACACTCTGTAACCTCTCGATAGAGATGGGAGCGCGTGGTGGTTTCGTAGCCCCCGACGAGACGACCTTCGAATACATCAAAGGCAAGGAATATGCTCCCAAGGGCGAAGAGTGGGACAAGGCAGTTGCATACTGGAAGACCCTATATAGTGGTGACGATGCAGTTTTCGACAAGGAACTGGTGTTCGACGCCAACGACATTCAGCCGCGCATAACCTACGGCACAAACCCAGGCATGGGAATAGGCATCAACGAGAACATCCCATCGCTCGACTCTATAGACGAGGCAGGCAAGGCAGGCTTCATGAAGTCGCTCAATTATATGGGATTCTCTCCCGAAGAGAAACTCGAGGGACACCCCATTGACTATGTTTTCCTCGGTGCTTGCACCAACGGACGCATTGAGGACTTCCGCGCCTTTGCATCAATTGTGAAGGGAAAGAAGAAGAACGACAACGTCATAGCATGGCTTGTGCCTGGCAGTTGGGCTGTGATGAAGCAGATAGAAGCCGAAGGCATCGACAAGACACTTGCCGAGGCAGGTTTCGAGATACGTCAACCGGGCTGCTCAGCATGTCTTGCGATGAATGACGACAAGGTGCCTTCGGGCAAGTACTGCGTGTCAACAAGCAACCGAAACTTCGAGGGACGACAGGGACCTGGTGCACGCACAATACTCGCTTCGCCACTTGTGGCTGCAGCAAGTGCCATCACCGGCAAGATAACAGACCCAAGAACATTTAACCTTTAACTTTTAACATTGCGCTCGGCTTTGCCGCTTTCAAAAAGACGTTAGCCAACTGAAAGAACATTGAACTTTTAATCCCATCCATAAAAATAAGGATGCCAAGAAGATGAAACAAAAATTCGATATCATAAACAGCACTTGTGTACCGCTTCCACTTGAGAACGTGGACACTGACCAGATAATTCCCGCACGATTCCTGAAGGCTACAACACGCGAGGAAAAGTACTTTGGAGACAATCTCTTCCGTGACTGGAGATACAATCCAGACGGCAGTCTGAACGAGAAGTTTGTCCTCAACGACCCCAAGTATTCAGGATGCATACTCGTGGCAGGCAAGAACTTCGGCAACGGCTCGAGCCGCGAGCATGCCGCATGGGCTATAGCAGGCTACGGATTCCGCGTGGTTATCAGCAGTTTCTTTGCCGATATACACAAGAACAACGAACTGAACAACTTCGTTCTGCCCGTCGTTGTGAGCGAGGGTTTTCTTGCCGAACTCTTCAAGAGCATTGAGAACGACCCCAAGACAGAGGTCCAGGTTGACCTGCCTCGCCAGACTGTGACCAACAAAGCCACAGGAAAGTCGGAACACTTCGACATCAACGGCTACAAGAAACATTGTCTGATGAACGGTCTCGACGACATTGACTACCTTTTGGAGAACAAGGACAAGATAGAAAAGTGGGAAGAAGCGAACAAATAAGCACTTCGAGTTACAAGCGCATTCATCCCTTTGTGGAGATTATGGACAGCACTCTGCGCGACGGAGAGCAGACCAATGGTGTGTCGTTTCTGCCGCACGAGAAACTCATGATTGCCCGAATGTTGCTGCGCGATGTAAATGTTGACCGCATAGAGGTGGCTTCGGCACGTGTCAGCGATGGCGAGAAAGACGCCGTGAAGATGATATGTCGCTACGCACGGCAAATGGATGCGCTCGAGAAGGTAGAGGTGTTGGGCTTTGTTGACGGCAATCTGTCGGTAGATTGGATTGACGACTGCGGCGGAAAGGTTATCAACCTGCTTGCCAAGGGCAGCGAGAAGCATTGTCATGCGCAACTCCACAAGACCGTGGAGGAACATCTTGAGGACATAAAGAAGACCGTTGACTATGCTCTTTCTAAGGAAATGACGGTTAATCTTTATCTTGAAGACTGGAGCAACGGCATGAAGAACTCGCCAGAATATGTCTATACGATGCTCGATGCTCTGCGAGACTCAGGTATCAAACGGTTCATGCTGCCCGACACTCTGGGCATTCTGAATCCTCTCTACGTGATAGAGTTCATGCGGAAGATGATAAAACGCTATCCCAAAGTTCACTTCGATTTCCATGCCCACAACGACTACGACCTCGCGGTTAGCAATTCTCTTGCCGCCGTTCTTAGTGGTTGCAAGGGACTTCATGTCACGGTGAACGGTCTGGGAGAACGTTGCGGCAATGCACCGCTTAGCAGCGTGCAGGTCATTCTTAAAGACCAGTTTCAGGCAAAGACAAACATCAACGAGGAGAAACTCAACGACATATCGAAACTTGTAGAAGGATACAGCGGCATTTCAATCGCTCCCAACCAGCCGGTGATAGGCGAGAACGTCTTCACTCAGGTGGCTGGAGTGCATGCCGACGGTGACAACAAGGGTAACCTTTACGTCAACGCACTCATTCCTGAGCGCTTCGGACGAAAACGCGAATATGCTCTGGGCAAGAACAGCGGCAGGGCTAACATTGCGAAAAACCTGGAAGAACTGGGACTGGAACTAACTCCCGAGCAGACACGCCGCGTCACCAAGAGGATAACCGAACTTGGTGACCGCAAGGAAATAGTGACACAAGACGACCTGCCATTCATCGTCAGCGACGTACTTAAGCACGATGCACCCGAAGACAAGGTAAAACTCGTAAGTTACATGACATCAATAGCCTACGGTCTAAAACCTCTTGCAAACGTTAAGGTGGATATAAACGGACAACAGTTCGAGGCTAACTCGATGGGCGACGGACAGTATGACGCCTTCGTGAAGGCTCTGCGTAAGATTTACAAGGAATATCTGGGACGCACGTTCCCCATACTTTCTAACTATAGTGTCACCATTCCGCCGGGAGGAAGAACCGACGCATTGGTGCAGACGGTCATCACTTGGAGAAACGGAGAGAAGATAATACGCACCCGCGGACTTGATGCCGACCAGACAGAAGCGGCAATCAAGGCAACGTTCAAGATGCTCAACATCTTCGAGGAAAGCGAGAATGCACAGAAAAGTGTCATCTGAGAGGTTGCGAGATGTGCTTAGTGGCACTCCAAGAAGTGCCTTCTGAGCCTCCAGTTTATATATGAATCGCACTCCGTTTTATATATGAATCGCACTCCGTTTTATATATAAACCGCATGCCCAATGATGCCTTTTCGCAATACGAAAGATGGTCTTTCACATGCTAAACGATGATTTTTCGCGTTATAATATATATAAGGTTAAACATAAAGAAATAAGATATTATGAAATTAAAGATTGCAGTCCTGCCCGGCGACGGCATTGGACCAGAGATTATGAAACAGGGAGTGGCGGTGATGGACGCCGTATGCAAGAAGTTCGGTCACGAGGTGGAGTACAAAGAGGCCATCTGTGGAGCCGACGCAATAGATAAGGTTGGCGACCCATTCCCCGAAGAAACGTTCAATACTTGCAAAGAAGCCGACGCCGTGCTCTTTGCAGCCGTGGGCGACCCGAAGTTCGACAACGACCCAACTGCAAAGGTAAGACCAGAGCAGGGACTGCTTGCAATGCGCAAGAAACTGGGTCTCTTCGCAAACATCCGACCCGTACAGACCTTCAAGTGCTTGCTTCACAAGTCGCCACTAAGGGCAGAACTCGTTGAGGGAGCCGACTTCATCTGCATTCGCGAACTGACAGGCGGAATGTACTTCGGCGAGAAATATCAGGACAACGACAAGGCATACGACACCAACTACTACACACGCCCCGAGGTGGAGCGCATTCTGAAGGTGGGATTCGAGTATGCACGCAAGCGCAACCACCACCTGACTGTTGTCGATAAGGCAAATGTACTGGCAAGCAGTAGGCTTTGGCGACAGATAGCAAAGGAAATGGAACCGCAGTATCCAGACGTTAAGACCGACTATATGTTTGTCGATAACGCCTCGATGAGGATGATTCAGGAGCCCACGTTCTTTGATGTCATGGTGACCGAAAACACCTTCGGCGACATCCTCACCGACGAAGGCTCGTGCATAAGCGGCTCGATGGGACTGCTGCCATCGGCATCTACAGGCGAGAGCACACCTGTCTTCGAGCCCGTTCACGGCTCATGGCCGCAGGCAAAGGGTCAGAACCTTGCTAATCCTCTTGCCCAGATACTCTCTGTGGCAATGCTTCTCGAGCATTTCGACCTCAAAGAAGAGGGCTCACTTGTAAGGAAAGCTGTAGATGCTTCGCTAGATGCCAACGTCCGCACGCCCGAGATTCAGGTCGAGGGAGGCGAGAAATACGGCACCAAAGAAGTGGGAGAGTGGATAGTAAACTATATTCTGAATGCGTAAAACGTTATTAATCATACTTCTGGCAGTATCGATCGCCGCTGTCGCGCAATCTCAACAAGAACTGCGCGACAGCCTTAAGCATTTCACTCAACTATCGTCTTTCGCGCCCGACAGCATCGACTTGCGTCTCCAGAAGGCTTCATACAACGTCATGCTCGAACAATGGGAGTATGCCAAGAACGAGTACGACTATGTGCTTAACCGCGAACCGCTGAACATTGCGGCTTTATACTACCGCGCATACGTCAACGAGAAACTGGGCAGATATAACTTTGCACGACTCGACTATCAAAACATGCTCACCGTGGTGCCTGGTAACTTCGAGGCACAACTGGGTCTGGCGCTGCTCAATCAGAAGGACAAGCACTACCGCGAGGCTATGGACGGCATCAACATCCTTGTTGAAGCCTATCCAGATAGTGCTGTGGCATACGCCGCAAGGGCTGGTATGGAGAAGGAACGAGGCATGTACGACATCGCCGTATATGACTTCGACAAGGCCATTTCCATTGACCCTGACAATCAGGATTACAAGTTGAACAAAATAGACGCCATGATTCTGGCAGGCCGTAAGGAAGAGGCGGAACGCAGCCTTAACGAGATGGTGAAGGCGGGAACGCCAAAGGCTTCGCTTATGGATCTGTATAAGAGATGCAAGAAATAAGTGGTTCATTACTCAACTATTTATAATTTAAACTCCAATGCTCAAAGTTCAAAGGTTCTTTATTTATCTCAGTTACGACGGCACACGCTATCATGGATGGCAGGTGCAGCCCAACGGCATCACCGTTCAGGAGGAGATAGAACGCGCACTTAGCACTCTGCTTAGACAAAAGACGGAGATTGTGGGTGCAGGAAGAACCGATGCAGGTGTGCATGCGCGGCTTATGGTGGCACATTTCGACACCGATGTTGCCATCGATGAAGGACAGTTGACATACAAACTCAACCGTTTCCTGCCACATGACATCGCCATTAAGAAGATTGAGAAGGTTGACAACGAACTTCATGCACGCTTCAGCGCCACATCAAGAACCTACCACTACTATGTGCACACAGCCAAGAACCCCTTCGCAAGGGCATATAGTTGGGAAACAAGTTACCCTCTCGACTTCCCTAAGATGAACCTCGCGGCACAGGCTTTGCTCACAACCACCGACTTCGCGGCATTCTGCAAGAGTGGCAGCGATGTGAAGACGACGCTATGCAACGTGACAAAGGCATGCTGGAATGAGATAGGCGAGGGCAGATGGTACTTCGAGATAAGTGCCAACCGTTTTCTGCGCAACATGGTGAGAGCCGTTGTTGGCACTCTCATTGAGGTGGGCCGAGGCAGGATGTCGGTTGAAGAGTTTGCTGAGGTTATTAAGAGTGGTAGCCGTTCTAATGCTGGTGAGAGTATGCCTGCTAACGCTTTGTTCCTTGAGGATGTTAAGTACCCCTCAACTCCTCGCTCAACCTGAAAGGGTGCTTTTATAAAGTGTAGCGACTAAAAGAACTCATAACTCCTAACTCCTAATTCCTAATTCCTAACTCCTAACTCGAAATATGTGGATTATATTGGCATTTCTGAGTGCCGCCCTGCTGGGTTGTTACGACTCGTTGAAGAAGCAGGCGCTTGGTGGCAACGCCGTTATACCGGTGCTGTTGCTTAACACTCTTTTCTCGTCACTAATTTTCTTGCCTTTTATCATATTGTCTGCCACGTCGCACTCTCTTGACGGCAGCATCTTCTACACTCCCGTTTGCGGATGGGAGGTACATAAGTACATTGTGCTGAAGTCGTTCATCGTACTTTCTTCTTGGATTTTCGGGTATTTCGGAATGAAGCATCTGCCTCTCACGATAGTAGGTCCTATCAATGCCACACGTCCCGTAATGGTGCTCGTGGGTGCATTGCTCGTTTTCGGCGAGAGGCTCAACGGGTGGCAGTGGGCTGGTGTTACGCTTGCCGTAATCTCCTTTTTCATGCTCTCAAAGAGCGGCAAGAAGGAGGGGATAAACTTCTCTCACGACCGTTGGATATACTTCATCGTCATAGCAGCCGTGCTGGGTGCTGTCAGCGGACTTTATGACAAGTATCTCATGGCATCGCCAGAGGACGGTGGGGTAGGGCTCCCCCGTATGACGGTCCAGGCATGGTATAATGTCTATCAACTCGTTCTGATGTTCATCATGCTTATGTGGCTGTGGTATCCTCGCCGTCATCAGTCACCATTCCATTGGCACTGGGCGATACCGTTGGTAAGTATATTCCTGTGCACTGCCGACTTCATGTATTTCTATGCCTTAGGACTTCCTGGCGCGTTGATAAGCGTTGTGTCTATGATACGCCGCGGTAGCGTGGTCGTTTCGTTCCTCTTCGGGGCCTTCCTGTTCCATGAGAAGAACTTAAAGAGCAAGGTTGTTGACCTCGCCCTTGTACTCCTCGGAATGATATGCTTGTATATAGGAAGTCAATAATGGCTTATCAAACAACAAGTTACTCGTTTACTTTGAAACATATCACATTCTTTGCATTGCTATTTCGGTTAGATTGATTACATGTCCATGTTAGAGGGGATTAATAGAAATGATGTAATACGAAACAATCCCCTCCTGACCTCCCCCTACTAGGAGGAGGAAATATTATACTTCTTCGTTTGAGGTGAAATAATGTTTCAGTACATTTCTCCCCCTTGGCAAGGGGGAGTTAGAGGGGGATTGTAATCAATATGAGAGTGTTGGTGATGTATTGTAATATCACCTAAATACATGTCTTTTACATATCCTTTTATTTGTTGTGGATTCTCTCTAAACCATTTTATGCTCTCTGTAATAACCTCAATATTATTGAATACGACATTATTACTAAACCTTACTACTGTGAAGCCCTCTTCGTTTATGTATTTAGTTCGTTCCATGTCTGCATTATATTGCTCGGAATTGTCATGGGGTTCACCGTCAAGTTCTATGCAGAGTTTTATTTCAGGACAGTAAAAATCCATTATGTATGGTCCTATGCTATGTTGCCTACGAAATCTCAATCCCTCTATTTGTCTATTTTTCAACACTTTCCATAATGTACATTCTGCTGCGGTAGAGTTGTTCCTCAGACTTTTTCTTTTTATTTTGGCATCTGTTAGTGTGAAAACTCTTTCTTTTGACATTATTCTTAGCGTTTTAAAATTACGTTTCTATTATATTTCTCCCTCTTAGTAAGGGGGAGTTGAGGGGGATTGTATTCTGCAAGAATCAGGGACTTGTGCTTTACAATCCCCGCCTAGCCTCCCCTTACTAAGGGGCGGAAATGTTCCTGCCTTTGCCTCTTGGGTAGTCCATGAACTACTACGGGGCGGAAGGATTACACTCTCATCACTTGCTTCACGCCCTTAACAGTCCTCAGTTTCTTGATGAGTGCTTCCAGACGCTGGGTGTCTTCAACATTGACAGAGAGGGTTCCGCTGAAGAGGCCGTCGTTGCTGTCGATGTTTATGCTGCGCATCATTATCTTCTCTTCCTTTGATATGATGCTTGTTATGTTGTTCACAATGCCTATGTCGTCGTTACCAATGATGCGGAGCGATGTGCTATACTGCGAGTCACCTTTTCCGCTCCATTTCGCTCTGACAATTCTATAGCCAAACCTGCGGCGCATCTCAGGTGCGTTAGGGCAGTCGTTGCGGTGAATCTTGATACCGCCGTTCACCCCGACGAAGCCAAACACGGGGTCGCCATATATTGGGTGGCAGCACCGAGCCAACTGATAGTCGATGCCTTTGAGGTTCTGGTCTATAACGAGAACGTCATCGCTGATGCTCTCTCCCAGTTCATTGGGATTCTCATAACTGAACTCCTCGGCACTTCGGACCGGTATCGGTGTTGCCTGAACAGACGAGGGATTCTTCAGTTCGTTATATTTCTCAATGATGATGTTAAGGTCGAGCGTTCCGTCTGCTATCTGATGGTAGAAATCGGTGGTCTGCTTGAATCCCATTTTCTTGATGAGTTGGTTCATGACAGACTCGTCCATCTCTATCTTCTTGTTCTTCATCCTGCGCTCCATCATCTCCTTTGCCATCAGACTCTCCTTCACCTGAGTCTCTTTCAGGGCAAAACGTATCTTGCTCTTGGCATGGCTTGTTTTGACGTACGTTAGCCAGTCGCGCTTGGGCTTCTGATTGTTAGAGGTTATAATCTCTATCTGGTCGCCACTTTGCAGCACATGGCGGAAGTTCACTATCTTGTTGTTTATCTTCGCACCTGTGCACCTGTTGCCCACGTTGGTGTGTATGGTGTAGGCGAAGTCGAGCACCGTAGCGCCCTTTGGCAGTTTGAAGAGGTCACCGCGTGGCGAGAAAACATACACCTCGTCCTCATAGAGATTCATCTTGAACTCGTCCATCACCTGCATGTCATCGCTGTTCTCGATGGCTGTACGTATGTTCTTAAGCCAGTCGTCGAGTCCGCTCTCACCTTTAACGCCCTTGTAGCGCCAGTGTGCAGCGACACCTTTCTCGGCCACCTCATCCATCCTCTCAGTCCTGATTTGCACCTCTACCCACTTTCCTTCAGGTCCGAGCACCGTGATGTGCAGGCTCTCATATCCGTTGGTCTTAGGCACAGAGAGCCAGTCGCGCAGTCTCTTTGGGTTAGGCTGGTACATGTCTGTGATGATAGAAAATACCTGCCAGCACTGCGTTTTCTCAAGAGCATGATACTTCTTCTCGTCGTCCACCTCTGGCACTTTAAGTATAATGCGTATCGCAAAGAGGTCATAGATGCCGCCAAAGCCACATTGTTGTTTCTTCATCTTCTGCCAGATGCTATGTATGCTCTTGGTACGTCCCTTCATGTGGTATTTGAACCCTGCAGCGTTAAGTTTCTCCGCAATAGGACCAATGAACCTCTCTATATAGGCATCACGGCTCTTCTTTGTGGCATTCAGGTTGTCCTTTATCATGTAGTAGGCGTCATGCTCCAGATATTTCAGCGAGAGGTCCTCCAGTTCACTTTTCAGTTGATAGAGTCCCAACTTATGAGCAAGCGGTGCATAAAGGTAACTTGCCTCCTGCGAAACACGTTTCTTCGCCTCTTCATTCTCAGCATCGCGTATCTGCCGCATAAGGTTCACGCGCTCGGCAATCATGAGCAGAATGACGCGCATATCCTCTGCAAAAGACAACAGCAGGTTACGGAAGTTCTCACTCTCCACTACAGGGTTCTTCTTATATAGTTTCTGAATCCTTACCAAACCAGAAATAATCGTCGCCACACTCGTCCCGAAGAGGTTTGCTGTTGCCTCCTTGTCGTAACTGTCGCTGCTGTATGAACAGTAGAGCAGGGTAGCGATGATGGCATCTCTGCCCACACCTATCTGCTCGGCGGCGATGAGTGCCGTCTGCAACGACTTCACTACGGGATTCAACCCGAAAGCATCGCGCTGTAATACGTCATTCTCATAGGCGTTGTTCAGGCTCTTTATGACGAGTCTCTTCTCCGTCTTGCTCAGCGAAGGGGTGATAATCTTCAGCAACCTCTTCACCAGTATATATGTCTCGTGGCGCTCTTCGGCGGTAAATGTGAAACTTCTTTCCATATTGTTTTGGTAGATTTTCATGCAAAGTTATGAATTTTTCGCTCATTTCTTTCTTAATTCAGAAAAAAGTAACTATATTTGCGAGAGTTTTCATCGAAACTACTAAAAAATACCATAATTATGTTATCAGAATTAGATCTAAAACAAATCGCTCAGAAAGGAATAACACCTGAGCAAATCGAGAACCAACTGCAAGAGTTTAAAACCGGATTCCCATTCCTCCGTCTGGAAGGACCTGCCGCTATAGGCAATGGCATCGTGGCTCCTACAGAGGCTGAGTGCCAAGACTATGTAAAGACATGGAACGACTATAAGGCAGAGGGAAAGAAGATTGTGAAGTTTGTTCCTGCCAGCGGTGCAGCAAGCCGCATGTTCAAGAACATGTTCGCTTTCCTCGATGCCGACTATGATGTGCCTACAACCGACTTTGAGAAGGAGTACTTCGACAACATCGAGAAGTTTGCCTTCTATGGTGCTCTGGACGAGGCATGCAAGAAGAATGAGGGCAAGGGAATAAAGGAACTTCTCGCCGAGGGCAACTACAAGGCTGTAGTGAAGAACATGCTGGACAAGAGCGGACTCAACTACGGACAACTGCCAAAGGGTCTGCTGCTCTTCCACAACTATCCTGAGGGACCGCGCACTCCTATGGAGGAGCATCTCGTAGAGGGCGCTCTATATGCTGAGAGTGGGGGAGAGGCTAACGTGCATTTCACCGTGAGCCATGAGCATCTGCAACTCTTCGAGCAGAAAGTGGCTGACAAGCAGGCTCAGTATGCACAAAAGTACGGCATAAAGTACAACATCAGTTTCTCTGAGCAGAAACCCAGTACCGATACCGTGGCAGCCAATCCGGACAATACTCCTTTCCGCAATGAGGATGGTTCGTTGCTCTTCCGCCCGGGAGGACATGGCGCTCTGATAGAGAACCTAAACGAAATCAGCGCCGACGTGGTGTTCATCAAGAACATCGACAACGTGGTGCCTGACCGTCTGAAGCCTGAGACCGTGACCTACAAGCAGGTGATTGCCGGCATACTGGTGTCACTCCAGAAGAAGGTGTTCCAATATCTTGAAATACTCGAGAGTGGTGCATACACACACGAGACACTTGAAGAGATTATTCGTTTCGTGAAACATGACCTTTGCTGCAAAAAGGAAGACATCAAGAATCTTGAAGATGCCGAACTCGTGATATTCCTCAAGGAGAAACTTAATCGTCCTATTCGTGTTTGTGGAGTGGTAAAGAATGTTGGTGAGCCTGGTGGTGGCCCATTCCTCACATACAACCAGGATGGCACCGTGAGTCTGCAAATTCTTGAGAGCAGCCAGATAGACAAGACTAACGAAGAATACATGCGCATGTTCAAAGAGGGTACTCATTTCAACCCCGTTGACCTTGTATGCGCCATCAAGGACTACAAGGGAAAGCCTTTCAACCTGCCTGACTACGTTGATAAGACCACCGGTTTCATCAGCAGCAAGAGTAAGAGCGGCAAGGAACTCAAGGCTCTCGAACTGCCAGGACTCTGGAATGGTGCTATGAGCAACTGGAACACCATCTTCGTTGAAGTGCCACTTGGCACCTTCAACCCTGTGAAGACGGTCAATGACCTGCTCCGTGAACAGCATCAGTAAAGAATAATCTCTGCCACCTATTGCCAAAACTTCCTTTCAGTTAGGGAGGCGTAGGGTAGAGCAAAATATTCATCCACATTGAAGACTGGGGACATCGTTCTTCAGTCTTCTTTGTTTATTATCTATATTCGCTATTTGCAAAAACTATAATCTAATAATATACCATACCATGTTGATGATGTCCTGTTAAAGTCTGTAATAAAGTGAAAGCATCGAGGAGAGTAAGGCAGGTGGAATAGAGTAGGTGTTAGGCAAAACAACGTATAAATTGTTCTTCGTGGCAAAGGTAAAGTTCTCAGGGACATAGTAATTGACGCCATTAGCATAGGTTTGTACATAATGTCGATGCTTTATGATCCACCCATGATTCTCTGCAAATTTTATTGTCTTAATGACCGTGACACCGCTACATCCAAGTTCTTTTTTTAGCCTTTCGATGCTTATTCCATACTCCTCATACACCTGATTTGGCGTGTTAAGCACCCCATTACGCACCATTTTCTTCACCATTTTCTTTACCGCTTTATAGTCGGTATTCGGTTTGGGACTCCTGTTTTCTTTAAGCACATATTTTATGAACTCCTTCCTTAATTGTACTCTAATTATAATAAAGGACCTAAGTGAACTGATGACATGCTTGTAAGAAGAAAAATCGAAAAAACTGATGTCAATATTCCCTTTGATATTGCGTGAACTGAGACTATTCAATACTAATATCATGTTCTTGCCTGAACCTTCGAAATGGATGAACTTGTTATTCTCTAAAATTGGCATATAATTCTTCAGCGTATTATAGGGCACCCTTGCCACAGAACAAAGTCTGTGAAGGTTGTAACGCTTTAAACGTGATTTTTTAATGATGCTTTTCAGGTAGATGGCAAGCGCAACTATCTTCTGGGCATCTTTGTTACCCCTACATTTGTCAAGTAATTTTTGTTTAATATACATTCTTGTCTTTTAATTAATTCGTAATTGTTATTCCGTTCTCTGCCAGAGTGTTACCCTGCTTTACTTTCACAATAGAAAGGGTGGTAATTCTTAACATAAAAACGAATGAAATTTAATTAACTCTCAAATATTTTTCTGTCTCCTAACGTATCCTCATTTCACCCGCAATGATTGTAGGTAAAAGCCCCACAAGCTTATGTTCTTAAACCTGTGGGGCAAGGATTCAAACTCTTAAACAAGAATCCTCCGCAGGCATGAAAAGCCGTTGCTGTCTTTTAAGGTGTCACCTCATCATCACCCTTATCCACATCGTTCTTAGGAAGTTCCTTGACTGTGGAGCCTGAGGTTAAGACATTCCGGCGCTGGCCATTCTTGTCAACAGTCACAACGGGTTGGAAATTGACGTGCAATCCCTTCACATTCTTTGCTGCAGAAAACTCCTTGGCGGTGGGTGCTGGAGATGTGGAGAGCCCCATCTTGAATGTACCCAAACCGTCAATTCTTACAGCATAAGACTTCTGAATGAAATCCTTGATTACCTCCACCATCTCTGTGAGTACAGCCAGAGCATCAGCCTTCTTTGCTGTGGTGTTGTCTTGAATGCGTTGAGCAATCTCATCAAGATTGATGGTGTCAATCATCTTGGCACGTGCGTACCACTCTCCCTTGTGCTTGGAGTTGTCCCTGTTGTCCTGAACTAATCTGTAAAATACTGCCATAACATACTAAAATTAATGGTAAAAAAATTAAGTTATCCTTGGACACAATCCCTCTTGTATCCAGTTACAAAGTTACAAATTTTCTGCGACATAACAAAATGATTCTCAAATATTTACGGTTAAAAAGGGTTAATTTCCCAACTGGATTACATTTCAATCTGAAACGTGCTCCAAGTAAGCACAAATTGCATTCCAACTAACCATTAACAGGCCTGCGATTTGTATACAAAACATCACCTAGTTTATATACAAACTGCACTCCGTTTTATATATAAACTGCATGCTAATTAGTGCCTTTTTGCATCCCCGAAAACCATCACTTACAATGCAACTCATTGGCAATATGTCCGGAGAAGGGTAGGGGCATGCGTCATGTGTGCCCTTTACCTATTTTTTGTAGATAAATAAGAGGCAAATCCAAGTCAGGAATATTTCCGCCTCCTAGTAAGGGGAGGCCAGGAGGGGATTGTACTGCCAGTCTTTCATTATAAAGTAAACCAATACGAGACAATCCCCCTCAACTCCCCCTTCTTGAGACCCTTCGGGAACAAGCACCCCTAAAGGGTTGAGCGACCAAAGGGGAGAAAATCTCTTGTCATGTATATATTTTTCATTCCTCAGGAGCTTCAGTTGATCTCCATATTGAAAATTTCTCCTCAAAAGATTGCATCTTAGAAAATTAAATGTTATTTTTGCATCGTGTTATCGAAAAGATACACATGACTTTTTTGCTCATTTCTCGGTCGAACTACCACCTCGCAAGAGAACAAGAGCAGACTATATCTCGATGAAGTATGTGCTTTAGCGCAGGCTTCGCATAGGGATATAGGGCTGTGGTAGGCCTGACCGAGATATGTTGGGGTTTGCGCTTTCTGTATTTTATTAAGTTAGGTTTTCCCCATATTAAATAATGATTTTTTTATTTGATATGTTTTATGAGTAGATTATTAATATTTATTTGTTTATTTATTTCGTCCTTAATGGTAAATGCACAATCATATAACACCTATGAGGATGAATATATATTATTTAACTATCCTTCATCATTCAAACCAAATCCAATTAAGAACTCTTCAGGAATGAAAATAAAATTAATTTCTGATACCTATGGCTTATCAATTTCATACATTGATGTAAATTGTTCTGAAAGTACCAGTATATGGGATGACAGGTTTTCAGAAGCACTATTCAATAATTATTCAAGAAATGGTTATATTGTAAGAAAAGAAAAAGTAACTATACATACTCTAGACGGAACACATCAAAGTCTGAAATTAATGACAAATTCTCAGAAGATAAAGCAAGGTGTAACTTTTAACTTACGGAATCTTACTTATATGTTTCTTAATCATGGTAAATTATTTATAATAGGTTTTATTTCAGATGGGAAGTACACAAGAAATAGTTCAACTGAGTACCCTGAAAGAATTTTGACAGGAATCCAACTAAAAGAAAAAAATAACATAGAAGAACATTTTTATAATTATCTGTTGGAAACAACAAAACAATTAAACTCGCAGTGCCCTATAAGAGTTGATAATTGTACTACTCATTTGAGTGTCTTATTAACAGGTAAAAGCATTATGATTAAGACTGTTGTGTATGATTCTTGTGAGAATCTCGTTGATTATAATGATTTTAAAAGCAGAATGTGTGAAAACTTCTCTGTTTCACTTGAAAAATCATTCGTTGAGTATTTAGACAATAATGGTTATTCTATGACTTTTATGATATACAACGAACATGACAGACTGAAAAAGAAAGTTACTATAAGTGGTTTTGATATTCTAAAATATTACCATTAAATAAGAATTAAAATGAAAAAAGTCTTGTATTATGTGATTTTTGCTGCGATTTTTATCGCATTTGTTTTTACTTTTTCTATTGTTTGTTCACTAGCGGAATTCAATCCAGGTAGAATACATATGTATGCCTTCATTATTCTCGCGTTTGTTATAACAGGGTGGCTTTCAAGATACGTAAAAAAATGGCTCGGTATTAAAGAAAAGCAAGAAGAAAATTCGAAATAATATAATCCTATGTTCAATAGACTCAATAGGGGCTTATTCCTGCTTCTTATTTATGCTATTTATCATAATGCCGAATCATGAACAACTTTAAACATTCTTTCTCCGCTTTGCTATGAAAGCGCCACTTTGTGTCGAACGGAACTTGTAACTTTGAACTTTATGATTACAATCATTATCGTGCATACTATTATCTTATCTTTGTACTTTTAACTTTAAGTATGAAACATTGAACTTTGCACATTATTAATTACTTTCACTCGTTGGTAATCATAAAGTTACAAGTTCAATGTTCAAAGAAAAAGAATGTTCAAGAAAAATGCCCGGACACTTTAGCATGTCACGGGCACTTTGTTGTTTAAGGTTTAAGGAATTCAGGATTACAGACCGAGGTCTTTCTTTATTAACTCAATCTTTTCGTTTGCTGCTTTTGTACAACGCTCATAACATCCGGCACACTTCATTGTGTTGTCCTTTACCTCAGTATAGAACTTTATCTTTGGTTCTGTTCCTGACGGACGAACGCTAATCTTGGTGCCATCCTCGCAGAACCATTGCAGTACGTTGCTGGTCTCAGGCATGTCAATCTTCTCAACCTTGCCATCGGCATAGGTCTGCTCCAGAGTCTTGTAGTCTTTCCACAGGCACACCTTAGAGCCACCGAGTTCCTTAGGAGGATTGTTGCGGAAGTTCTCCATCATAGCCTTTATCTCGTCAGCACCGCTCTTTCCTGGCTTTACTACGTTGATAGTCACCTCTTTAGAGAAGCCATACTCCTGATAGATATTCATCAGCAGGTCGTAGAGAGTCATGCCGTTGTCCTTTGCCCATGCTGCAATCTCGCAGATGAGACAGATACTTGCGGGTGAATCCTTGTCACGCACCTTGTCGAATGGCAGGAATCCGAAACTTTCTTCACCACCGCCGATGTATTTCTTCACACCTTCATTGATGCGTATCTCGTTTGCAATCCACTTGAATCCTGTGTAGCAGTCCTTGAGTTCTACACCGTTCTTGTCTGCAATCTTCTTGATTACCTCAGTGGTAACAATGGTCTTCACGAGGAACTCGTTGCCCTTGAGTTGTCCCAGTTTTTTCTTGTTTGCTATGATATACCAGCAGAACATCATGCAAGTCTGGTTGCCGTTGAGGATTTCCCACTCGCCCTTGTCATTGCGGCATACAATGGCCAGACGGTCAGCATCAGGGTCGCTGGCAATCACAAGGTCGGCATTCAGGCGTGTTCCGAGTTTCATTCCCAGTGTCATTGCCTCTGCGTTCTCTGGGTTTGGAGACACAACGGTCGGGAAATTGCCGTCGATAACCATCTGCTCTGGCACCACATGAATGTTCTGGAATCCCCATGAACGAAGTGCCTCAGGGATAATCACACGACCTGTTCCATGCATTGGAGAATAAACAATGTTGAGGTCTTTGTGACGAAGGATGACATCCTGGTCAACCATTGCCTCCTTGACAGCCTGCAGATAATCCCAGTCCATCTCACCACCAATAATCTCGATTAGTTCTTTGTTAGGCTCGAACTTCACATCCTCAATCTTCACTTTGTTCACCTCGTCGATGATACCCTTGTCGTGCGGAGCCAACACCTGTGCTCCATCCTCCCAGTAAGCCTTGTATCCATTGTACTCTTTAGGGTTGTGCGATGCTGTAACATTTACTCCAGCCTGTGCTCCCAACTGCCTGATAGCGAATGAGATTTCAGGTGTAGGACGAAGACTCTCAAAGAGATAAGCCTTGATGCCGTTGGCAGAGAAGATGTTAGCCACAGTCTCTGCAAACTGACGTCCATGATTGCGGCAGTCATGGCCAACAACCACAGAGAGGTCGGTCCTGCCTGGGAAAGCCTTCAATATATAGTTGGCAAAGCCCTGAGTGGCCATACCCACCACATAGACATTCATACGATTTGTGCCAGCACCCATGATGCCACGCAGTCCACCAGTACCAAACTCCAGCGAGCGATAGAAACTGTCTATGAGGTCTGTCTTGTCAGGATTGTCGAGCATAGCCTGTACTTCCTTGCGTGTGTCTTCGTCAAACGACGGAGAGAGCCATTGCTTGGCAGCCTGTTCACACTGAGCGATAAGTTCTTTGTTATTTTCCATACTATTAATTTGTTTATGATTAGTGTTTAATTGTTCTAATTGCAAAGTTAATCATATTTTTTTAATTACATCGAAAGATGTGACGATTTTTCATTTTTTAATATATTATTTACAAAACTATGTTGCTCATGCGAGTGAAAAGTGCTACCTTTGCAGCCACAATTTAGCAACGACAATGGAAATCTATTTCACAGGAATAATCATAGCAGTAAGCACATTCCTCATCATCGGACTGTGCCATCCACTTGTAATAAAGACAGAATACTACAGCGGAACAAAATTGTGGTGGACATATCTCGTGGCTGGACTGGCATTCGTGGCGGCAGCATTTTTCATCGAGAATGTCATCATTTCGTCTATCCTGGGTGTGACAGGAGCATCTCTGCTGTGGGGCATCGGAGAACTCTTTGCGCAGAAGAAGCGCGTGGAGAAAGGATGGTTCCCCATGAATCCAAAGAGGAAACATGAGTACAAAGTGGGCAACAACGAATGCCTCTGCCCTATTCATGGCAAGAAAATGGAACATCCGGCAAACTACCATAATAAATGAAGACAACACTAGTCCTCATAGGAAAAACCGACAACAAGCACATCTCCGCATGCATCAACGACTATGTTGAACGCATCGGTCACTATATGCCTTTCGACATCACTACCCTGCCAGACATCAAGAACACAAAAAACCTCACCGAAGAACAGCAGAAAGAACAGGAAGGAAAAGCCATGCTAAGGCTCATTCAACCATCAGACTATGTTGTTCTCCTCGACGAACATGGCAAGGAACTCCGCAGCATAGAGTTCGCAGAGTGGATAGAAAAGAAACAAATGACTGCCCGACGACTCATATTTATAATAGGAGGACCATACGGCTTCTCCCCCACCCTATACCAACGGGCAAACGAAATGCTCTCCCTTTCACGCATGACATTTTCCCACCAGATGGTACGCCTCATTTTCACAGAGCAAATATATCGTGCCTGCACAATAATCAAGGGCGAACCTTATCATCATGAGTGATAAGGTAATTACTATTCACATAATTGTTTCTTTGCGAACAAACGATTATATCACTAACAATTTTGTAAAAAAAGCACTCATTTCTTTGTAAATTAAAATCGTTATAGTACTTTTGCATATTATTTATAAACAAAAGACAAAAGAACTATGAACAAGAAAACTGTTTTTATGACGTTACTGTTACTTGCAGTCGTCATGTCTGGATATTGTCAAATACCACAAGTTACCGTGAAGACAATGAACGGAAAAACGGTTCGTACAGACACCTTGACCAATGGAGGGAAACCTATAATCATCGATTTCTTCGCTACATGGTGCAAGCCATGCAACCGCGAACTGGATGCAATAAGTGAGGTGTATGCCGACTGGCAACAGGAAACTGGGGTAAAACTCATAGCGGTATCAATAGACGAAGGACAGAACACCAACAAGGTTAAACCTTTTGTTGACAACCATGGATGGGAGTACGAGGTGCTGCTTGACCCCAATGGTGACCTGAAACGTGCATTAGGCATACAGATGATACCCTATGTGCTCATTGTTGACGGCAAGGGGGACATAGTTTACCGTCATGCAGGTTATACAGACGGTGCTGAGTTCGAATTAATAGAAAAGGTCAGGGAACTGACAAAAGGAAACGAATAATACAGGAGGACGCTAATGAACAGACAGGTATTGTCGCTTATCGCCATCTGTTGTTCTCTGGCCATTGATGCCCAGACGCAACAAGGTGTCACGCTGCACGGAACAATACAGAGCGATATGTTGTTGCCGCAAAACGACAACGAGATAGGTGCCGAAAAGACTGGCGACTTTCTTACCAACACATATGTTGACTTGCTGTTGCAGAGCCAACATGTGGATGCTGGTGTCAGAATGGAATATCTGGAACATCCTCTGCCTGGCTTTGAGAGCGATTTCAAAGGCTGGGGTGTACCCCACTTCTGGGTAAAAGGACGTCTGGGATGTGCTGAACTGACAGCAGGCACGTTCTACGAGCAATTTGGGTCGGGTCTTATCCTTCGCACTTATGAAGAACGCTCATTGGGAATAGACAACTCGCTGCTGGGAGGAAGACTTGTAGTGAAACCAATGAAAGGTATGACGCTGAAAGCCCTGTCGGGCAAGCAACGCAGATACTGGAAATGGAACAAGTCGCTGGTGAGTGGCGTTGATGCCGAAATAGCCCTGAACGAATGGATTCCGAAGTTGAGTCAGGCAGAAACAGAACTCACATTAGGTGCCTCATGGGTTAACAAATACGAAAAGCAAGAGGATATTTTCGTGGATGCCACACACAAACTGAACCTGCCTAAGTTTGTCAATGCATGGGACGTGCGAGCAACATTGAACAAAGGACCATGGAGCCTGCTTGCCGAGTATGCACAAAAAACGCAAGACCCCTCTTTCGACAACGGATATACATATAGGAAAGGAACGGCTGCGCTCTTCTCCGGGTCTTACTCGAAGAAAGGGCTGAGCATGCTGCTGCAGGTGAAACGTAGCGAGAACATGTCGTTCCGCAGCAGGCGGTCAATGATTGGTTCATCTTCGTTCATCAACCACTTGCCGGCATTTACCCAAGACCATACTTATGCCCTGGCTGCCCTTTATCCCTACGCCACCCAACTTGCAGACGGAGAATGGGCATGGCAGGCTGAAGCAGGCTATAATTTCAAAAGGAATACAGCATTGGGCGGACGCTATGGAATGAACGTGAAACTGAACTTCTCGCATGTGCGATGGGAAGGTACCATCAACTATCAGGACATTGATGTGCAAGTGACGCGCAGGCTGACAAAAGACTTCAGGCTAACACTCATGTACATGAGCCAAATATACAACAAGACCGTTGTTGAGGGCGAAGGCGGCAGGGTGCACAGCAACATCTTCATCGCCGACGGCAAGTGGCAGATGGCTCCCAAGACCTCTTTGCGCACAGAACTGCAATACCTTACTACCTCTGACGATCAAGGCGACTGGGCATACGCACTAGTCGAACTGTCGTTGGCACCCCATTGGATGGTATCGGTCAGCGACATGTACAACGTAGGGGAAACACATATTCACTACTATCTGGGTGGCGTGGCATTCAGCACAGGTGCCCATCGTCTGCAACTGGGCTATGGACGCACCCGTGCCGGATATAATTGCTCTGGAGGAGTTTGTCGATACGTGCCTGCCAGCAAGGGTTTCACTCTGTCATATCACTTTAACTTCTAACGCCCATGAACATCAAGAAATATATCATTGCCGCTTTTGCCACACTTACATTCATGGCGTGTAGCAATATTGATGAAGACGAGAGACTCATCTATGTAAAACCTGCCGCAGTACAACGCAGCGTGCTATTAGAAGACTTTACGGGACAGCGCTGTATAAATTGTCCTAAAGCAAGTGACGAAATCAAACTGTTACAGGAACAGTATGGCGAGGACAACGTCATAGCCGTGAGCATTCACTCTGGACCTCTGGGCTTTCATACTACACCAAAGTTTGCAGGACTGAGCACCGATATAGGCGACGAGTACTTCAACTACTGGAAATTAGACTATCAGCCCGTGGGAATGATAGACCGAAGAGGCGCATGCGAATATACAACATGGAACACGCGCATACGTGAGGAACTGGCGAAAACTGCGCCTGTTGATATAAAAATCACCATACTGCCTGACGGAAATGTACTGGCAAACGTGACGGGTGTTGACGGAAATACCACAGGTAAACTACAGTTATGGCTCACTGAAGACAACGTGACCGCATTCCAGATGATGCCTGACGGAACCCGTGACGACAACTATCTACACCAGCATGTATTACGGGCTGCCATCAATGGCACTTGGGGCGAGGATATCAGAGTCAACGAGGGGGAGACCGTTAGCACCAAGGCCTATGCCCTACCCACTTCATCTGAATGGAAAACCGCAGATCTCTCTGTCGTTGCATTTGTCTATAACGAACAGGGAGTTCAGCAAGTAACTAAAGTCAAATTATAGGATATAATCATAATAATTAAATATGTAAGCGTATGAAGAAACATTTACTTCTGACATTAGCCGTATTGTTGTTGACTGCAACAACGGCTAAAGCACAAAGTTTTGAGTTCTGTTATCAAGGCAATACTGTTCCCGAAGGTGGCACAGTAACAATTGCAGCCGTTCCCGATGAATTCGGTTTCGGAGAATACTGGTGCGAGAGCAATCCCAGCAGCAACCCCAATAACGGATTGATACTGAAACTGCTTTCTGGAACTACCGCCAGCGGTAGAGCAAATATCAACATCGAACGAAACACGTTGAATCCGCAGACACTCAAATGGTGTATGGGCGGCGAATGTTCGTTATTAAACAATAAAACAACACTCGACAAAAACTTCTCTGTCAGCAATGGCAGCGTGCAAGTGCAGTTCGACGCAGAGAACTGCCGTAACGAGGGCGATTTGCTGGCCACACTTACCGCCACTATCGGCTCGGAGACACACACGGTGAAGATTCTGTTTACTTATGGGACATCTGCCATTAATAATGTGAAAGGCGACATCCTGCAAGACAACTTATACTTCGACCTGAATGGCCGTCGTGTTGAGCATCCCACTAATGGTGTATATGTCACCAACGGGAAAAAAATCGTAATCAAATAACGGTAATTGTATATAAAAAACATTATACATATGAAAAAACAATTATTACTCCTTTGTGCCATAATGATTGCAGCATGCAGTTATGGACAGTCTCTTTTGAAGAAAGACAATATGGAAAGGGCTCCGTTTAAGGTTCCTTTCAAGGCAAACAAAGCAAACATTACTCCCGAGGATGGACAATTCTGGTGGGGGTACATGTCTGAAACGGATTTAAGCACTACAAATGGTATTGGTACAGGAGCGACTAATATTCCTTTCTTGGCTGCCATCTATGTGCCAGCCAATCATGATGTAATTGGCAGAGGAAAAATCAAGGCTGTACGTGTGTACGTACAGAATGGACTTGGCAAAACCATGAAAGACGTCAGCGTATGGATTTCAGCAAACAAGCCAGCCACACTCGCCGCTGCCGACTATGTGCAGTCCGTTGCCAGTCTATCAGACGGAGCCAACGACATAGTGCTTGACACACCGTTCGATATCAATGGACAAGCATTCTACGTTGGTTATGCCATTACTAGTTCTAACGCATATCCTATCATGTGCTGTGGTAACGAGTCGACTCCCAACACACTCCTAATCAGCGCGCCAGGACGTATGGAATGGATAGACGCGTACAATGAAGGATATGACTTCGGTAAACTGGCATTACAGATACTTATAGAAGGAGCCGACCTCCCTTCGTACAGCGTCTCGCCAGCAGATTTCGGTACCGTATGTGTAGAGAAGAACGCAACAACTACCCTGCCTGTCACCATCACCAATACAGGCAAGGAGACTGTCACCTCTATCAGTTACACCATAACAACCGGCAGCAACACCACAGAAGAAAAGACCATCAGCACGACCCCCATTCCGTCATTTGCACAGGGAACAGCAAATATCGAATTGGCAGCCGATGCCGAGACAAAGAAATTTGACAAGACGCTGACCATCACTAAGGTAAACGGTGAAGCCAATGGGGCTGCTAAAAATACTGCTCAAGGCACTCTCATCACCGTTACAGAAAAGCCACAGAGTGTACCGGTCATCGAGGAGTTCACCGGAACATGGTGCGGATGGTGTCCTGTAGGTTTCGCGGGAATGCAGTATGTACACGACACCTACGGTGACCAAGTGGTACTTATCGCTGTACACTATAATGACCCAATGCAAACTAGCGACTACACATCTATTCTGAATCGAGTAGATGGTTTCCCCAGTTCTTTCGTCAATCGTACCGTTGACCTTTACCCTCATCCACTCAACTTCCAGTCATACATTCCTGTAGCACTCGCGCACACCACTCTAGGCACAATCACAGTAAATGCCGAATGGGATAATGAAGACATGAGTTCCATAAAGATAGACACCCAGACCAAGTTTGTCTATTCTGAGGACAATGGTAATTACGGTATTGCCTTTGTACTTGTAGAAGACGGTTTGAAAGGTACTGGTTCCTCATGGTCACAGAACAACTACCTAAGTGGAGATAGCGATTACAAAGATTTCAAGTTCTGGTATGAATCTCCCTCAAGAGTAACGGGTCTTGAGTTCGACCATGTGGCAGTAGGAGCATGGAACATCGCAAATGGTTTGGCCAATTCAGTCAATACTACTATTGTTGCCGACGAGATACAGGACTATAGTTATACTGCTGACATCTCCTCGAAGAGTGTTATTCAGGACAAGACGAAACTTAAAGTCGTAGCCCTGCTTATTGACAAGAGTGACGGTTCCATCATCAACGCTGCTCAGACAACAATCGACGACTATACAACAGGCATCAACGATGCAAGCAGCGACAACGCAGTTGAGACGGCTCGCTACAATATCAATGGCCACAAGATAAATGCTCCTCAGCATGGCGTGAACATCATACGCATGAGCGACGGCACCGTGAAAAAGGTTGTGATTAAGTAAGAGAAGAATGGAGTTTACTCCATTTCTTCCAAACATAAATGATATAATTAAAAGAGGAAAGATTCGCCTGTTACAAGCGAATCTTTCTTTTATTATACCCATGTACTTCGTATTTTCGCCCCTATCCTATCAAAGGATACAAGTGGCATTCTCAGGTATGCTTCCTGAGAAGGTCAGGTATGCTTCCTGAGAAGGTCAGGTATGCTTCCTAAGGTGGTCAGGTATGCTTCCTGAGAAGGTCAAGAGGCACAAGTGACAACATCAGTTGATGCAAGTGTGGCAAATGTTATTGCTCAACGCTTATCGTAACATTCATAGGAGCATGGAGGGCATCGAGGGTTTGTTCTGAGCGCAGTTTCCACTCATCAAATGTGCGGACATCATTCTTGCTCCATGCTGAGCCGAAATAATAGGTGAAGGGCTGTCCCAGGGTGTTTTCCTTCACTCCCACAAGGTGTCCGGGATTGCCGTTTTGAATGTCCTGATCTGTAGAGAGAAAACGGGTGTAGTCGATACCTTCAGGGAATATCACGCCCACGTATATCTGGAAGTTATGCTTTGTGGGGTTGTCAGTAGGGTCGGCATAGAGTGCCATGTTACTTGTAAGGACGATGTTCTCGAGATCCTCAAGATGCACTACGACACCTGCTGCAAGGTCACGCTTCTGGGTGAGTCCGTCATACCATACCGTGCAGCGGTTGTAGTTGGAGCCCTTGTCAAGACTGATGATGCGATGCTCCACAACATTCTTGTCCTTACCTATTGCCGTAGGGTTATAGTCAACACGTACGGTGAAACGCAGTGGTCCGTTGTCAAGAATCTGATAGTCTTTGTAGCAGTATGGCAGCACCAGTTGACCGTTGTCCATCAGTGCCGGGGCACCTCCTCCCAGCGTCGGTCCCACCTTATAGCAGTCGAGTCCATAGCCGTGGTCGAAGTGATAGGTTGTGGCCTCTTCCATATCGAGGGCCTCCTGTGTCTTGCCTTCCTTCTTCAGTTTCTCTATGGCATGATGGTTCGAAAGTTCAGTATTGTAGCGCTTCTCCACCTCAAGGTCGGGGGTGTTCTTCACCCACACATCAACGCCGAAAGCGCGCTCCTTGTTACGCTGGAGGGCTGGTCCATAGATGCGGTATGCAGTACGGTCATTCTCCCATGCAATGTCATCGACGCGCTCAGGATATTGTCTGCCTGTAACGAACACCTTAGGCTCGCGGGGTGTGCCCTTTTCGACGGTGAACTCTGCCTTTCCACATGGGCGCACGCTGGCATCAACGAGCAACAGGCTGTCGTGTGTGAGTTGGTAACCCACCTGCTGACCTAATGCGTTCTTCACTATCACAGGCGAGCCATAACTGATGCCCAACTTCTCGTAGAGTTGCTGGGCAGATACTTCAACGACCTCTTGTCGTTGCACTTTTTCGTCGTTATTGACGATGATTTTCACGTTCTGTGCCCCCGCACTTGCAGCAAACATACTGAGGGCGATAATGTTTAGCAGTTTCATTATTAGTTTATAAGTTTGTTTGTTTTTATTTATCGTCTTATTTCAGCGTTTCACAGAAATGGTTCTTTATCTGCCTGAGCAGATGATAGCGGGTGTTGCCGCCATATATGCTGTGATTGCGGTTGGTATAGATGTTCATCTTAAAGTCCTTATCTGCCTGAACCAGTCGCTCTGTGTATTCGAACGTATTCTGAGGATGCACGTTGTCATCAGCCAGTCCATGACATATCAGCAGCGAGCCATGCAGGTCGCTGGCACGGTTCATGGGGTTGATGTCATATCCCGTGGGGTTCTCCTGTGGTGTGCGCATGTAACGCTCGGTGTAGATGGTGTCATAGAAACGCCAGTCTGTTGGTGGAGCCACAGCCACTCCGGCAGCAAACGCCGCCCTACCCTCGCTCATGCTCATCAGGGTGTTGAAACCGCCGTAACTCCATCCCCATATACCTATCCTGTCGCCATCGATAAAGGGCAGCGACTTCAGATAGATGGCTGTCTCTGCCTGGTCTTTAGCCTCCAGTTCACCAATGTGCAGGTATGTGCATTTCTCAAACTCGGCTCCACGGCAGCCTGTACCACGACCGTCAACACACACTATGATGAAACCCTGCTGCGAGAGGTAATGGTCGTAGAGACAACCCTGCCCCATTGAGCCGACACGCCAGGAGTTAACTACCTGCTGACTGCCAGGTCCACCATACTGCCACATGATGACCGGATACTTCTTCGACGCATTGAAGTCCTTCGGCTTTATCATTATGCCGTTGAGTTCCACACCTTCAGAGGTCTTGAACTTGAAGAACTCTTTATCTCCCAACTGCATTCCTGCCAGCGTGCTCTTTAGTTTGGCATTGTCAACAAGTGTCGCTATTGTCTTGCCGTCACGGCTCTGCAAGGTGTATCTATATGGAGTGTTGCAGTCGCTCCATGTATTCACGAAATACATATAGTTGGTGCTGAATATTGCGCTGTTCCATCCTTTCTGCTGGGTAAGTCGGCTCTGCTTGCCTTTCTTGTCAGCAGCATAAACCTCACGGTTCATAGGGTCGATGCCTGCTGCTTGATAATACACGGTGGATGTTGACTCGTCGTAGCCATATAGTTGGGTCACCTCATGCTCTCCGCTTGTGAGTTGTCGCTCAAGAGAGCCGTTGATGTCATAGAGATAGAGTTGCATTTTGCCGCTTCGGTCGCTCGGCAGAATGATGTGCTGCTGGGTCAGCATGATGCCGTCCATAGCCTCTTCTTTGACATACTTGTCCACCTTTTCCTTAATAAGCAGTTGGCTGAGTGTTGAAAGAGGATTAACCGCATATAGGCATAGTTCGTCTTGATGGCGGTTCATCGTGTAAACCACTATCTTGCTGGCATCGGCAGTTGCTTTTATTCTCGGTATATAACCCTCTGAAGGCACAGGAACATCGAGTTTGCGCGTCTGATGCGACTTCACGTCATAACTCATAACACTAACAGCAGAATTCTCTTGCCCAGCCTTCGGATACTTATATGAATACTCTCCAGGATAGGTTGTCAATTCTGGGTGTTCGGGATAAGCGCCTTTAAACATCTGCAGGGCGTATGTCTTAACACGGCTCTCGTCATATCTTATCCAGCAAAGCAACGTGCCGTCGGCATTGAAGGTCATAGCGGTGCTGAATCCGAACTCTTCCTCGTTCACCCAGTCGGGTATTCCATTGATTATAGCGTTGCGTTTGCCGTCCTTTGTCACCTGACTCTCCGAGTTGTCATAGAGCAACTTTACGAGGAAGATGTTGTTATCTCGCACGAAAGCCACCTGCAAGCCATCATTCGACCATACTGGCGACTGCTGCGGACCATTATCCGAAAGACGCTCAAGACGCTTGCTTGCTATATTATAAATGTAATAGTCGGCAGTAAAAGAGTGACGATAGATGCGCTTGGTGTTTGTTTGAATGAGCATCTTCTTGCCGTCAGGACTCAAAATGTAGCCATCGAAATCCTTGATGGTGAGGTTATTCGTTGCGTTTTTGTCAAAGAGGACAGCCGTCTGCTTGCCTGTCTTGAACGAATATTGCACTATGCTGTTGCCGTCGTCACTTATCTGGGCATAACTCTCGCCGTCGGGCATGGGAGTGATATCGCTAAGATATTGTGGCGCATATCGGCCATTGGTGATGTCTCTCAGTTCAAGAGACTGTTGGGCAACAATGCTTACAGCAGAAAAAATTGTCGTAACAAAGAGGAAAAAAAGTCTTTTCATCGTAGATTAATCATTTAATTTGTGGCAAAGTTAAGAATAATTTGCTACATTTGCAAAGTTTATGTCTTAAAAACACTTATGGAAGAAACGAAACACTATAACGACTTCAGCACCTGGCTGATACGTCAACTGGGGTGCAAGGTGCAGAAGATAAGTATCGATGCTGGTTTCTCTTGTCCCAACAGAGACGGCACACTAGCAACTGGTGGCTGTGTTTTCTGCGATAACAAGGCGTTTTCTCCTGCATATTGCAGAGGCAATAAGAGTGTGAAAAGACAAGTGGAAGATGGCATTTCGTTCTTCAAGAGGAAATATAAAGATATGAAATATCTTGCATATTTCCAAGCGTTTACAAACACCTATGCTCCTGTTGAACATCTGAAGGGTCTCTATGAGGAAGCACTTAGCGTTGAAGATGTTGTTGGCATAGTGATTGGCACACGTCCAGATTGTGTCTCAGACGACATCCTGAACTATCTGGAACAACTCAATCGCCAGGCTTTCATGATTGTGGAGTATGGCATAGAGAGCACAGACAACGAGATGCTGAAGCGCATAAACCGCGGCCATACCTACGAGTGTTCTGTCAGAGCAATAGAGAGAACGAAGGAGAGAGACATTCTGGTGGGTGGTCATGTGATACTCGGCCTGCCAGGAATGACAGAGGAAGACTGCATAAGGGAGGTGGAAAGACTCAACAACACGCAACTCGACATCCTGAAACTCCATCAATTACAGGTTGTAAAAGACACCAGATTGGCTAAGGAATACCTCGGAAAACCATTTAAAGTGTTTAATATCGACGAATACATCAGGCTTGTCGCAACTTTGATACAGCACATACGGCCTGACATGATACTCGACCGTTTCATCTCGCAGTCGCCTGCAGAAATGCTGATCGCACCTAAATGGGGAATAAAGAACTATGAATTTGCAAACGCCCTTGATAATTATCTCGCAAAGAATAACATATATCAAGGAGCATAGGGATGTTTACTGGATTCCAGTTTCTTCTATTATTTCACTGTAATCATTATTTACAAGCAATTGAAGAATGGTCTTTGTGGAGTTCTTCAACATGTGGGTATTAATGCTGTCAACATACTTTGTTGTGAACAGATGGTTGCCTGTAATCATGTTAACAACCCACATAATCTTGCCGAAATGCAAGTCACGCTCCACTTGTGGTCGATTCTCGAAATTATCAAGAGGATAGACACTAAGCAAATAGAAACACAGACAGTCAGGCACAATATAACTTCGTGTCATGCTCTCGCGCTGACTTCGGCTATAGTACTTGCGGTAGATGGAATAATTTTCGCCCATGTACTTGTCAAGAGAAATGCCGACAACGCCATCACCTATTATTATACTATGTTCCAAGTCACCTATCTGAGCATAAAATGCAGGAACAGTTAGGTCTGGGATATATGTCTTCAACTTGTCAAATGCGTCGTTAAGACTGGCGTTAATGTCATCCATGTTGGCATATTCTGCTTCCACGTCAGAGATGAGCACCTGTAACGTGCTGTCTTGATAGTATTTAAGAAAAGTCTTGCTTATTTCCGGATCGTTTACTTCTCCTATATGAAGAATATCCTCAATCAACGTGCGTGTCTCAATTGGAAACTCGGTGTTCATCTGTTGTAAGGCGGCAAAATCACCTGTGGTGAGATACTGACTCTGCAACCTATCATAGCGTTTCACCTCTATTCGTTGGGGCATATCATCGTCGTTTGGACGCAACTTATATTCGCATCCAGAGCAAAGCAATACTATTGAAATAATAACAAGAATGTACTTCCTCACAACGACAATTTATTAAAAACTGTTGCAAAAGTACAAATTTCATTTCAAACAACCAAACTTTTATTAAAAAAAATTAATATCGGTATGAAAGTTCACAT
This sequence comes from Prevotella sp. UBA4330, assembly GCA_002394385.1. Classification (GTDB taxonomy): domain Bacteria; phylum Bacteroidota; class Bacteroidia; order Bacteroidales; family Bacteroidaceae; genus Prevotella. Next base: position 46,667 of record DGTS01000024.1, on the reverse strand, counting down.
TGTTTGATTAACAAATGAGCACTTTGTTTTATGGAAGAAATGGATAAAAAAATCCCCTCCAAAAACTGGAGGGGATATTAGAATTCTTATGTTGTGAGATGATTAATGCATATACCCTGCTTGTACCATTCATAAAGTCGATGAATGCCTTCGTCAATCTCAACTTTATGATGCCATCCGAGATTGTGAAGTTTTGTGACATCAGTGAGTTTACGTGGAGTTCCGTCTGGTTTTGAAGAATCCCAACGCAGTTCTCCCTTGAAGCCTATCTCGCTGATTATCTTCTCTGCGGCTTCGCGTATTGTAACTTCCTTGCCAGTACCCACATTGATGTGGCAGTTGCGAATCTCCTTCTGTCCTGGCTCGTAGGTGTCCTTGAAGTCAACATTAAGAAGAACGTGAACGCTTGCATCAGCCATCTCTTCACTCCACAAGAACTCGCGCATCGGAGAACCGGTGCCCCAGAGGGTTACACTATCAGGACGGATACCGAACTTAGCAAGTTTCTCAAGAATCTCTTCGTTAGTGTTGCTACCGTTCACGCCTTCTACCGGTCTAAGGTTTATGTCCTTACGCACAGCATCCCAGTCGTTCTCATTAAGACACTTTGCAAGATGCACCTTTCTTATCATTGCCGGCAACACGTGGCTGTTCTCAAGATGGAAATTATCGTTTGGTCCATAGAGGTTGGTTGGCATCACAGCAATGTAGTTACAGCCATACTGTATGCTGAAACTCTCACACATCTTGAGTCCTGCTATCTTAGCAATGGCATATGGCTCGTTGGTGTATTCCAGTTCGCTTGTCAGCAGAGCCTCTTCCTTCATTGGCTGCGGAGCCATGCGTGGATAGATGCATGTGGAACCGAGGAAAAGCAGTTTCTTAACTCCGTGACGGTAACTCTCACCTATCACGTTCTGCTGTATCTGCAGATTTTGGTATATGAAGTCTGCACGATATTGAAGATTTGCCATGATGCCTCCCACATGTGCTGCAGCGAGAACCACTGCCTCTGGCTGCTCTTCATCAAAGAACTTCTTAACAGCAACGGGATCAAGGAGGTCAAGTTCCTTGTGCGACTTGCCTACGAGGTTATTATAGCCTCTACTCTTCAAGTTGTTCCAAATGGCAGAACCCACCAGTCCGTGGTGTCCAGCCACATATATCTTTGAATCTTTGCTAAGCATAACTGACGTGATTATTCTGCCACCTTGGCCTTTAAGTATAACTTCCTGACAAACTTCATATCGTGGTCAACCATAATCTTTACCAACTCCTCGAAGGTTGTCTTACGCGGATTCCATCCGAGAATATCCTTTGCTTTCTGTGGGTTGCCAAGCAACTGGTCAACCTCTGCAGGGCGGAAATACTTAGGATCAACCTCTACGAGAACCTTACCCGTGTTCTTGTCGATACCCTTCTCGTCAACTCCTTCGCCCTTCCATTCAAGTTCTATGCCAACATGATGGAATGCCAAAGTAGCAAACTCACGAACAGTGTGATACTCACCTGTTGCTATCACGAAGTCGTCTGGCTCTGGCTGCTGAAGGATAAGCCACATACATTCTACATAGTCTTTTGCATATCCCCAGTCGCGCAACGAGTTGAGGTTACCAAGATAGAGTTTGTCTTGCATGCCCTGCACGATGCGTGCTGCCGCCAGAGTTATCTTACGCGTAACGAATGTCTCGCCTCTGCGCTCACTTTCATGATTAAACAGAATACCATTGCAGCAGTACATGTTGTACGACTCGCGGTAGTTCTTCATAATCCAGAAACCATAAAGTTTGGCAACTGAGTATGGGCTGCGTGGGTAGAATGGCGTTGTCTCAGACTGTGGAACTTCCTGTACCTTTCCGTAAAGTTCTGATGTGGAAGCCTGATAGATGCGGCAAGAATGCTCTAAGCCACAAATGCGGACTGCTTCAAGCAGACGAAGCACGCCGACAGCATCTGTATCGGCAGTATATTCAGGAACATCGAAACTCACCTTGACGTGACTCTGAGCCGCGAGGTTATAAATCTCTGTAGGCTTTATCTCTCCAATAATGCGGATAAGTGACGAAGAGTCGGTCATATCTGCCCAGTGGAGATTCACGAGACGAGCCTTCTTCATATCGCGAACCCACTCGTCAAGATAGAGATGCTCTATTCTTCCAGTATTAAACGAACTGCTTCTGCGCAGCAAACCATGCACCTCATATCCCTTTTCGATTAGGAATTCCGCCAGATACGAACCGTCCTGACCTGTTATACCCGTAATTAGTGCTACTTTCTTTTCCATTTTGTAAAATTGTATTTTAGTTTTTGAAATCCTTTATTCTTTGTTCTTCAGACAACTTGCATATAAGCAATTTGCCGTCTTGCTCTGCCACAATATAGCCATCGAGACCCTGAATCACCACCTTGCTGTTCTGCAGAGTGTGAACTATACAATTGTAAGTCTCATACAACTGAACGTTATCTCCTATCACACTATTGCCATAAAGGTCGCGCTTTGTTTGCATCAAAAGCGAGCCCCAAGTGCCTAAATCGCTCCATCCAAAGTCCGCAGGGCACACAAATATTTCCTCTACCTCCTCCATAATGGCATAGTCAACAGAGATGTTCTCGCACTCCGGATAGCGTTTGTCTATCATTTCCTGCTCCTTGTCGGTGCCGTAGATAGGCAACATGCTCTCGAAAATCTTGCTAAGAACTGGCTGGAACACGCGGAAAGCATTAACAATGGTACTTACATTCCAAATGAATATGCCTGCATTCCAGAAATAACTCTTGTCTTTGATATACTCCGTAGCCGTCTCCAGGTTTGGTTTTTCCTTGAAACTGTCAACGCGGTAGATTTCCTTGTTGCGCATGCTGCTCATCGAGAGGTCTGCCTGAATATATCCGTATCCTGTCTCCGGACGTGTAGGTTTCATTCCAAGAGTTACTATTGCATCGCTGTCTTCGGTGAAATCGAGGCATTGCTTCACTACCCTTCTGAACTCATCTACGTTTGTTACGATATGGTCGCTCGGTGTAACTACAACATTTGCCTTGGGGTCCTGACTCTTAATACGCCAACTGACGTATGCAATACACGGCGCAGTATTCCTGCGGCAAGGCTCACAGAGCACATGGTCGGCAGGCATTTCGGGCAGTTGCTCTTTCACCACATCGGCATACTTCTTGTTTGTAACCACCCAGATATTCTCTTTATCTATAACACCTTCAAACCTGTCCATCGTGAGTTGGAGCAAAGACCTGCCCACTCCGAGGACATCAATAAACTGCTTTGGACGTTCATCGGTGCTCATAGGCCAGAACCTGCTACCTATTCCACCGGCCATAATTACCAAATGATTCCTGTTCTGCATGCTACAATAAAATTACTTTATAAAAATCTTCTTACCGTTTCTTATATATATACCTCTTGTAGGATACTGCACACGGCGACCTTGCAAGTCGTATATCGCATTGTCATGTGTGCTGCTTTCTGTGTCTTCTACTTGTATTATAGCATTTGTCGATTCGTAGTTATCATACGAAAAGGGCACGTTCACCTTGCTTCCCCATATATACTCCTCAAGTCCTGGATAATCAATGAAAGGGTTGCGATTCTTTTGGATTTTATAGACTTCCGTGTTTCTCAGTATCTCCTTTTCACTAACGGGGTCTTCTCTCGACCAACGCATGAGCATGTCAAGGTGCCATTGCACGTAGGGCTTATATGACGAATTCGTAAGAACAGGCGAACTCCAACTTGTAATCTGGTTCTCATAGCGTGTTGCCATGTAGAAATAGTTACGGGCAAGGTCACCCTTATATTCATCATTGGGCTCAAAAACTACTCCTGTATAGCCAGGAGTCTTGCAATATCCTTTCTTGCTATATCCATTTGCACTTTTATAGTTATTCTTGTCATAAGCATTCGCATCAGTCTCTCCGTACGGATAATTGCTGCGCATACTGTTAACATAGCCATCGGAAGGCATAACATGGAAAAGGTCCGTATACATAGGGGAGGCATCGTCGAACCAACTTTTAGGGAACGTGTGCTCACGATTATAGACGTCTCCCTCTTTCTGATAATTGCCTGCCTGGTCAGTTCCATAAACGAAGTTGCTTATGTTGCTATAGATGTCATAAACATGTATTCCGTCTGGTTTTATGTCCGTGGTCTTATAAGCAGTCCAAACTTGCTTGTATGTTTGCTTATTATATCCAGCAGAGATAATATTGCATAGCGAAGTCTTCAGCGAACTGCCTTTCTTTCCATCGGCATTCCGGTAATAATAATTTGAATTGTTTGGTCCCTGTGCATTGGCAACAATGCTGCAGACAAAAGCCATGAATAATGATATATATACCTTGTATTTCATAATCGTCACGATTAAAAGATGGAACTTTACGTGTATTTGGTGCAAAATTACAACATATTTTCTAACTATGCAAATTTTGGCAAAAGTAACATTTGAAAATTGCATTTACATGACCTTTCTGTGCAAAAAGAATGTCTTTGAAAGGTGTTTTACAATACACAAATGACACAACATACATCATAAACTGTCAGGAGATACACCTGAGACTGTCAGGAAGCATTCCTGAGGAGGTCAGGAGATATACCTGAGGAGGTCAGGAGGCATACCTGAGAGCACATGTTGGATATACATAGAAAACAAAAGAACAGCCCAAACCTAATTGGGCTGCCCTTCTTATTGAATGCTGATTGCCAAATGGCTTATTTAGCGAACCATGCAACGATTGTCTCGTAGAGTTCCTGCTTGCCAGAAGTGGTCTTTGGCTCGTTAACTTCCTTACCGTAAGCGTAAACATCCTCGAGTGTGAGTTTGCCATCCTCGAACTCCTTACCCTTACCAGCATCGAACGAAGCGTAGCGCTCCTTAACCATGTTGCAGATAGTGCCATCCTCGATGATAGCGGCAGCGTTCTCAAGAGCACGTGCCATAGCGTCCATACCGCTGATGTGAGCGATGAATACATCCTCAGGATCGGTAGAGTTACGACGCATCTTAGCATCGAAGTTTGTACCACCAGTGCCAAGGCCTCCGTTGCGGATAATCTGCAGCATAGCCATTGTGAGGTCGTAGTTGTCGATTGGGAACTGGTCTGTATCCCATCCGTTCTGTGCGTCACCGCGGTTAGCGTCGATAGAGCCGAGCATACCATTGTCAACAGCGCAGCAAAGTTCGTGCTCGAAGGTGTGACCTGCAAGTGTAGCGTGGTTAACCTCGATGTTCACCTTGAAGTCTTTCTCAAGACCGTGAGCCTTCAGGAAGCCGATAACGGTTTCTGTGTCAACGTCATACTGGTGCTTTGTAGGCTCCATTGGCTTTGGCTCGATGAGGAATGTGCCCTTGAAACCCTTAGCGCGTGCATAGTCACGAGCCAGAGTCAGCATCATAGCCATGTGCTCCTTCTCACGCTTCTGGTCGGTGTTCAGCAGGCTCATGTAGCCCTCGCGGCCGCCCCAGAATACGTAGTTCTGACCACCAAGTTTGATAGTTGCATCAATAGCGTTCTTAATCTGAACGATAGCGCGAGCAACAACATCAAAGTCAGGGTTGGTAGAAGCACCGTTCATATAGCGCTTGTTGCCGAATACGTTGGCAGTACCCCAGAGCAGTTTAATCTGGGGGTTCTCAGCCATCTTCTGCTGTGCATAGTCGGTGATAGCCTTGAGGTTAGCCTCATACTCCTCTACAGAGTTGCCCTCCTCAACGAGGTCAACATCGTGGAAGCAGAAGAACTCGATGCCGAGTTTGTTCATGATCTCGAAACCAGCGTCCATCTTGTCCTTAGCGCGCTGTACAGCGTTGTCAGCCTTGTCCCACTCATACGAACGAGTCTGGCCTCCGAATGGGTCAGCACTTGCCTGTCCCAGAGTGTGCCACCATGCCATAGCGAAGCGGAGCCACTCCTTCATGGTCTTACCCATCACAACCTTATTAGCATCATAATAGTGGAATGCTAATGGATTCTTACTGTCCTTTCCCTCGAAAGGAATCTTTCCGATTTGTGGAAAATACTCTTTTGCCATAATTGTTTAAATAATTGGTTTATTATAATAAAATCCTTTAATTGATATTGCGCTTTTCTTATCGCAGATTCTTCTCCAACTGTGCCTTCCAGTTGTTGTAAGCAGCCAGATATGCATAACGGTTGGCCAAGTCTGGCTCGATAACTGCGAGTTTCTTCAGCGTGTGGAATGCCTCCTCATTGTCCTTATAGATACCGCAGCCCATACCAGCACCCTTAGCAGCACCAACCGAGCCGTCGGTCTCGTAGAGTTCGATTGTGGCGCCACTTACGCCAGCAAGCGTGTTGCGGAATATCTCGCTGAGGAACATGTTTGCCTTTCCAGCATGTATCTTCTTGATGTCCATACCCATCTGTGTCATCACCTCCATGCCATAGCAGAAACTGAAGACGATGCCTTCTTGTGCTGCACGCATGATATGAGCCTTTGAGTGCTTGTTGAAGTTGATGCCGCTGATAGAGCATCCAATCTCCTTGTTCTCCAGCACACGCTCTGCACCATTGCCGAAAGGAATAATAGTAACGCCCTCGCTACCGATAGGAATATTGGCCATCATGTCGTTCATGTCGCTATAACTGATGCCCTCTGGCGCAACATTACGACGAATCCAAGCATTCAGGATTCCTGTACCGTTGATGCACAACAAAACGCCGAGACGGTCAAGTTCTGTTGTATAGTTAACATGGGCAAATGTGTTCACACGGCTCTTATTGTCGTAGTTGGCTTCACCAAGCACACCATACACAACACCTGATGTTCCTGCCGTAGAGGCTATCTCGCCTGGGTTGAATACATTCAGCGAAAGCGCGTTGTTGGGCTGGTCGCCACCACGATAAGATATAGGTGTGCCCTCCTTAAGGCCTAACTCGTCGGCCGCCTCCTTTGAAACGACGCTCTGTACAGCGAATGTCGGAACGATGTCGGCAATCATATCTTCAGAGAATCCGAAGTAATCGAAGAGGAACTTAGCGGGTTTCTTCTCGCTGAAATCCCACATCATGCCTTCCGAAAGACCACTTATCGTAGTGTTTACTGTACCGCTAAGACGCATTGCGATATAGTCGCCAGGAAGCATCACCTTATAAATCTGGTCGTAGATCTCAGGCTCATTCTCCTTTACCCACGCCAGTTTGGCGGCAGTAAAGTTGCCAGGTGAGTTGAGCAGATGGCTGAGACACTTCTTCTCACCAAGGTCGTTGAATGCCTTTTCGCCATAAGGAACGGCACGTGAGTCACACCAGATAATGCTCGGGCGCAAAGCCTTGAGGTTCTTGTCAACACAAACAAGACCGTGCATCTGATAACTGATGCCTATAGCCTTGATGTCTTCGCCTTTGGCACCTGTGTCTGCCATTATCTTCTGCAGCGACTGTTTCGCATAATTCCACCATGATTGAGGGTCTTGCTCGGCCCAACCTGCCTTGACAGCAAGTATTGGTGCTTCCTTCTCAGGAAAGAACGCAGATGCAGCGGTTACACCAGTGTCGGCATCAACAAGCGACGCTTTAACTGATGAACTACCCACATCAAATCCTAATAAATACCTGTTAGCCATAATAATATTTAGTTTAAGTTTTTATATATATTACGAATGAGAAAAATATTCCCCCCTTTTTATGCGATTATTTTTTGTTTTTTCCATCATCAGCCCACTTCAAGCAACATCGGAGAGTTCGTTTCTTTATCGAAAAGCATTGTCAGACAGGCGCTTAACTCTTCCCGACTTGATGCCGCAAGATATTCTACTCCGTATGCCATACATAGTCCTTTTGCAGACGTGTTGTGTGAAGCAGCGACGCAATCGTCTCTCGAAGGGCTGTTCTCAAGGCCTTTCAACTTGCTGAAAATGCCGCCACAACCATTGTTCAAGAGTATTATCCTCAGGTTGTTCTTTAGGTTCTTGTTCCACAAGGCATTAGCATCGTAGAAGAAGGACAGGTCGCCTGTCACGATGAATGTCTTCTCGTTGACGGCAACGGAATAGCCGGCGGCAGTTGACAAGGAGCCTTCTATGCCGTTCACTCCCCTATTTACATATATATAATGTGTAGCATAGATACATCCGTAACGTACCGATGTGCTGTTGGCATAATGAACATAACATTTCTCCGAACGTTTGTCAATTTCTTGCTCGAACAACCTGACTGCCTCTTCGTGTATGTTTTCCGATGAAATGGGCAAAAACTGACTTCTGCATCGATTAATTTCTCCATTCCATCGAGCATGAAACTCTGCGTCTGTATTATTGCCCTTATGCTCCGAAATGGCTGTTAGAACATCCTCCGCAGAACTTATAAGCATCGTGTTCATGTGCATTGTCACATCGTGCACATCCCCATCTTCGCTCACCATGCAAGTATTTGTGCACGAGAGAGTTCGCAAATAACGTTTAAGTAGTTTACTAACAACCGTATCACCAATGTAAAGTATGAAATCAGGAGCATACGCGTCGTTTCCAGCAATGTCATCGAACATGCTGTCAAACCATGTAGCACCGCCATCAACAGACAATGGCTCGTGAAGCACCACGAATCGTTTCTTCAACTCACTTACAACCTCTGAAAGGTGTTCGCATCGCTTCAACTGCCCTATTACAATAATTGGGCGACGCGCATCAAGTAATGGTTTTATAGCGATTTCATCGATATGGCACGATGGCAACGCCATTTCAATCTTGCGTTCTACGGGAAGTGAAGGCGTTGAGAAATCAAAGAGAGGTTCGCTTATGGGCACATTGATGTGCACAGGGATGCCACCTTTCTTCTTCATAGATAAGAGTGCCTCGTTCACAAGCCTATTGCAATGCCATCTGCTCTCATCATCAGACACTTCGGGAAGGCACACGCACTTGCCTACAAACACGCCGAAAGCATTGTCTTGCGGCATTGTCTGGCCGTCGAGTTGTCCTATCCATGCCTGCGGGCGGTCGGCGCTGATAACGACAAGTGGTCTATGCTGGAATGATGCCTCCGCCACCGCAGGCGACACGTTGAGCAATGCCGTGCCCGAAGTGACGCATACTGCAACCGCCGTATTGGTGGCCTGAGAGATGCCTAACGCAAAGAAACCCGCCGAACGCTCGTCCGTCACAGGGTAACATTGCAACTCGGGGCACACATAGAAGTTGTGAACCAGCGGAGCATTCCTGCTTCCAGGGCATACAACCACATGCCTTACGCCGTGTGCAACGAGCAATGCTGTCAGTATGTTTACGTTTTCCTTGCTGCTATACATTTCCTTATGCAATGATTCTTCTTATCGTTTCGAGTTTTGCCTCTGTCTCTTCCCACTCTTGTTGTTCAATGCTATCGGGCAGTAAACCGCCGCCTGCGTAAAGCAAGAACTTGCCTTTTACCATCTGCAGACATCTGAGCGAAACAAACAAATGTGTTCCCGTGTCACTCAGCAGCGGTCCGCTGAAGCCGCTATAGTAGTTCCTTGGTGCAAATTCGTTGTGAATTATGAACTCTCGTGTATCGTTCTTTGGCAATCCGCACACCGCAGGTGTTGGGTGAAGAGCAGCGATTAAATCGCCCAAAATTGATTTTTCTTCGAGCGAAAACACAAAGTCGCTCCTCAGATGTATCAGGTTTCCCGCTCTTGTTGTCTTCGGTCCCACCTCCTGAATATTATCAGAGTAATGCTCAAGACACTCCATTATATATGTAGCCACTATGCGCTGCTCTTGTATGTTCTTTTCGCTCCACAGTATGTCGGCAGAGCGCAAAGCGTTGTTCTCCATCTCTGGGGTGTCGAAGGACATCATCTTGCCGTCCAGTTTCATTGTTCCTGCGAGTGCTATGGTTCTCCATGTGTCGCCATCGCTTTCGAGTAGCGTCTCAGGAGTTGCTATCAGCCATGTGCCTGAGAATGGTGTTGAGAACAGTGAGATATACATTCGGGGGTAATCCTCACATGCCTTGCGGAACATGCTGAAAGTTCCGGCCGTTCCTCTTGCCGCCTCTGCCTGTCTTGCAAGCACTATTTTCTTGAACTGCCCTTGTGAGAGTTGCGAGTGGAAATTCCTGAAATCTATGCCGTATCGTGTGCGTTCATCAGTTTCGGAGGCGTTATTCACATAGGCAAATATATTCTCTTCAGCACATTCATTTATCTCTTCAATCGTATTATTGTCAATATCTGTAAATGAATGACATACACATGATGCGTCAGGATGCAACAGGAGCAATGGCGTCTTGTCTGAAATGCAGAACGGAGCAATGACAAATCCACTTTTTTCATTCAGTTCGTTAAATGACAAAATGCGCTCAACTGCCCCCTCGGTTTGCGTCAGAAGGGTGAACTTTTCTTCTCTCGGAAGTCTATATAGGGCAAAACTTGTCATTCTGCTTGCTTCTTCTTGGCTGATATAATATAGTTTGTCACATGAACAGTTGAAATGAGGTCGCCCTCAGAGTCGGTAATCTTAACATCCCAGACATGCAGTTTTCGACCCTTGCTCACTATCTGTGCCAGCGCCGTAACAGTCTCTCCTTCCGACACGGCCTTGACATGCTCGCCGCTAACGCTTATTCCAACGCATATCTTTCCTGGACACAGAGCCGACGAGCCCACACCGGCGAGATTCTCGGCAAGTGCAAGTGAAGCGCCTCCACTTAAGAACCCGAACGGTTGGCGGTTTCTCTCGTTTACCTCCATTGTGGCCATGCACATGTCTTCATCAGGCGTGCTGATGAATTTCATACCCAAAGCGGTCGATAAATTCGGTTGTTTTTCAATTATCTCTTTTATTGCTTCAACATTCATTTTCTATATGATTACATCTGTTCTAAATACTTTTGTTTGTGCGTCTTGTGCCTCCATGTCGTCTCACTTGTGTCTTCTGGCAGAGTGATTAGGGTCTAATCACTTCCTCACTTGTGCCTTTTTGCAGAGTGATTAGGGTCTAATCACTACCCAATTTGTATATGAATCGCAACCCCGTTGATATACAATCGGAGGCTCGTTTGTGGTTTTTCGCCGTGTCAGAGTTATGGTTTTGCTTTGGAATAGTACTCTTCCACGAAATCCATAAACATCATCGGGTTCTGCGGAACTTCATTCCACAGTTTTGAACCGCCCTTCAGTATGCGCTTGTCAAGATACTCCACGAGGGCTTTCCTGTCTGTTTTCTTATAGGTGATACGCAGAGCATTCAGTGAGATAACATTGCCCGTGAGGAACGGAACGATAATTTTCTCACCTTCGAAGCACACTCCATAGATGGTTGACATTGTGACTGCACCCAGTTGCATCTGCTGACTGTCAATGGCATTCCACCAGTATATGGTGCCAAGAGACGTGCTGTCTTCTATGTGAACAAACTGTCTCTTAGAGCGTCGGGGCTTGAACGTAGAGGGATTTGCCACCTCTGCCGATATCACATGCTCGTAGTTGCGGTCTGAAATCTTAACGATGAAATCGATACATTTCACTTCGTCGGCGGTGTATCGCTTGGGATTATTACCGTCGATGCCGCTGGCAAGCCAGAAAACACGGTTCATCGAACTGAATGTAGATGGCTCCGACCAGTATTTGGTGACATAACCATCTATCTGGGTGCCATCATTCAGCGTCACGCGCACATGGTCCTGCTCGGAGAGGTCTTTTCCCCAAGCCAAGCAATTGACCATCAATGCCATTACGAGAATTAGTGTCTTTGTAACCTTGTTTTCCACGTTGCAAAAGTAGCACATTATTTTCTAATCGCAAAATATTTGCTAATCATTTTGTGTCATTGTCATTACGAGAACATCTGTTGTGGCTTCCGAAACCCTGAAACGATTGTCCGTGCGCTCCCCCACCAGCCACACTATCCTGCCGTCGGCATCTTCCACCACCGTCTGTCTTCTTTTCTCTATTAGCGAGCGGTGGCGGTCGGTGAGATAGTCGCTTACAAGTTTCGACCCTTTCATGCCGAAAGGCACAAAGCGGTCGCCGTTACGCACATTACGGAAGAGCAACGGAAACTTTATGTTCGACACATCGAGAGTGGCTACGTTCTTGTCTTTAGAAATCTTGAAAGCATCGTCCACCGCCCTCAACTCTACCTTCAACGCCTCTCCTTTATTGCCAAAGAGATACTTACCCGTCTCTGGAATCTTCAGCGAAACAGCATCATCCACCTTCTCAGTAACTATCATCTTACCGCGGTCGAACAACAACTGATGGGTTGCCGAGATGTATGTTGTACCCGTGGGAGCATCTACATTCGCATCTATTGCTTCAATCTGGTCTGGATTGAAGCCGTAGTCCTTTAATATATTAAATAAGGTGTATTCGGTGGAAACTTCCTTTTTCAGTTTTCCGATGTCTATCGTCAGCCCTTCATCGGTGGAATGGCACACTCTCAGAGATGCCTCTTCGATGGAATGGTCGAAAACCCTGTTGGCCTCACTCAGCCTTATGGCAGTCTTAACAATGTTCTGTACGGCGGCAGGATTTATCTTTTCCATCATGGGAATGATGTTCAGGCGTATCTTGTTCCTTACATACAGGTCGTAAAGATTAGTGCTGTCTGTGACATAGTTCTGCCCTTCTTCGGTGAGAAAAGCCTCGATTTCATCGCGGTTTACACACAACAGAGGCCTAACGATATTGTCTCTCTTGGGCTGAATGCCAGCAAGTCCCTGAATACCAGTACCTCTTACGAGGTTCAAGATTACTGTTTCAGCGCAATCGTTCTGATGGTGGGCAACGCAAACTGCATCTGCCCCGATGTCTCTTCTGAGATTTTCGAAATAAGAATAGCGGAGTTCCCGTGCCGCCATCTCAATGCTAATCTTATGAGAAACGGCATAGAAATTTGTGTCGAAGTGTACTAAGTGTATTCTTATATTGTGCTTTTTGCACAACTGAATGCAAAATTGCTCATCGCGGTCAGCCTCTTCGCCTCTCAACCTAAAGTTGCAATGGGCAGCCTCCACATCATAACCCAGCCGTTGCAACACCAGCAGAAGGCACACACTATCTGCCCCGCCAGAGAGGGCAACGATATATTTCTTGCCTTTACTGAGCAGTTTGTGCTGTTCGATGAAATGGGCAATTTTCTTCAACATGTCGTTATTCAATGTATAAAACCAATCCTTTAAGATACTCACCTTCAGGGTGATAGATGTTTATTGGGTGGTCGGCAGGCTGATGTAGTTGATGTAGTATCCTCACCTTCCTGCCCGCCAATGCGGCGGCAGTAAACACGGCATTGCGGAAATTGTCTTTTGACACCACCTGACTGCAACTGAATGTGAACAAGATACCGCCCGGACGGATGCGCATCATCGCCTTGTGGTTGAGCCGGGTGTAGCCTTTCAAGGCATTGTGTAGCGCTCCTCGGTGCTTCGCAAAGGCAGGAGGATCAAGTATAATAAGGTCATATACGTTGTCGGCACTATCGAGAAACTTGAATGCATCTTCACAATATGCCTTATGACGAGCGTCGCCTGGGAAGTTAAGTTCGACGTTGGCATTGGTCAACTCTATAGCCTTGGCGCTGCTGTCAACGGAGTGTACCACCTTTGCACCGCCCCTCATGGCATAGAAAGAGAAACCTCCTGTGTAGCAGAACATGTTCAGTACGGTTTTACCCTTTGAATACTGTTCGAGCAAGGAACGATTTTCTCGCTGGTCAACAAAGAAGCCTGTCTTCTGCCCTTTCAGCCAATCGACATGAAACTTCAAACCGTTTTCAACAGCAGTATTGTCTTCGCTGCCACCCACGATGAAGCCATTCTCTTGTCCAAGGTCTGCCTTAAATGGCAGAGTTGTCTCACTTTTATAGAACACGTGTTTAACCCTGCCGTCCATAACACCAACAAGCGCCTTGGCAACTACGTCTCTGCACACGTGCATTCCAACGCTATGGGCCTGCATCACGGCAGTCTCGCCGTAGCAGTCGATGACAAGACCGGGCAGATTGTCACCTTCACCATGCACCAGGCGATAAGTGTTGTTGGCGGGATTGTCGGCAACTCCGATGCTCAGTCGCATGTCCAGAGCCGCTTTCAGTCGCGTCGTGAAGAAATCATCATTTATCTCTATGTCCTTGAATGACAGCACCCTGACGGCGATGGAACCAACTTGGTAGTGCCCAACAGCGATGAAATCGCCCTTTTCTGTAAGCACCCTAACCACTTCGCCCTCTTCTATGCCTTCGTCGATGCGCATTATCGCACCAGAGAAAACCCACGGGTGAAATCTCTTCAGGCTCTCTTCCTTGCCTCGCTTAAGCGTAATTGTCTTGTACATTTATTCTTGTTCGTTATTAATATTCACATTTGTCTCTGGTTCGGGAACTTTTATCAGAGTGTAATCTCCTGTTTGTTTGAGCCTTACCAGTTCCTCATACAACAAGATGCATGCCCACGCATCGGTAGCGGCATAGCGTTTCTGGCGCTCTTGAAGGATGTCGCTCTCCCAGTTTGACAGCCGTTGTGTCTTACTTATCCGTTGTCCCATGAGGTTGGCAAAGAGTTTCTGGAGGCTCAGGTCCTCCACTCCTATCTCGTTCACATGTTTCTGCAGGTCGATGAAATTGCCTGGAGTAAAATCTTTTCTTGCCTTCAATGAATGGATGTCATCGTGCAGAGAAAGACCTATTTTCGGCACTTTTGTGTCTTCGAGCAGCCTTATTATCGCTGGTGTGAGGCCCGTGCGGTTGAGACGGAAGAGGAAACACGTGTCCTTTGTTGACACCTGTAGCAGCGCCACCTTATTGCTCACGCCCTTCTTGAACGCAGGCTTCGTCTCAGTATCGATACCGAGAATGGGTTGAGACAGCAGATAGTCAACGGCCTTTTCGGTTTCTCCTTCAGTCAGTATCGTTATGATTCTGCCTTCGAAAATTGCCCTCGGCAGTTCTGGGATTTGCTTCTTGTCAAACTTGTTATATATCGTTTTTTTCATCATTTGTGCTTTACAAGATGCAAAATTAGCAAAAAAAAGCGATTTTGTGTTCATTTCTGATATTTTTCAATTAATTTTGCAGCAAATAAAGTAAGTTTTGTTACACGACAAGTAATTATGGCAAGGAAAAAGAAAGAACAGAAGCCCAAGACCCTTATGGAAACAGTGGGCTTTAAAAACATATTTCAGAACTATATATTTAACTTCTTGTTTGGTTTCGTGCTGGTGTTGCTGGCGGTTTTGATGGTCATTTCCTTCATCTCCTATTTCAGCACCTGCGATTCCGACCAGAGTCTTGTGTCTGAGATGAGGACGGGCGACTGGCTTAACAGCGGCAAGGAGTTTCAGAACAGTTGCGGCTCTATTGGCGCCATTGTTTCTAATTATTTCATTGCCAGATGTTTCGGTTTGGCTGCATTTACGATACCTTTCTTCCTCTTGCTGACCGGTCTCCGGCTTATGAAGGTTTACAACATCAACCTTCTGAAATGGTTTCTTTGCCTCTCGGTCATCACCATCTGGTGCTCTGTTGCATTCGCCAAGTTCCTGTCAGTGCCCTTCGAGAATCAGGTATATAACCCTGGTGGCGGTCATGGTCTTTACATCAGCCAATGGCTGGAGAATGTCATTGGCGCGCCAGGACTTCTCATTGTGCTTCTCTTTGTTGCCATCGCCTTCCTTACTTATTTAAGTTCGGAGACGATCGAGGTGATGAAGAAGATTCTCAACCCTTCTTACTACCTCTCCAACAAGGTGAAGTTCACCATCACGAACTTTAAGAAAAAGACTGACGAAATCATTAACGAGGATGACGAGAAAGACCTTGAGCCTGCAGTGGTTTATGACGATCCTGCACCACAAACTGTCGATTTCGTCGATGAGGGAATACGTGTTAACGCGCCAGCAAATACCGACGAGGCAGATTATAATAAGGAGAAAAAGTCCAGAGAGAACTCTCCTGCCAACGATCCAGACATCGAAATCACGGTTGGTGAAGGCGACGAGAAGGCTGGAGGCAAGATAGTTGCCGGCGACGTTGACCTGAATACTCCTATAAATCCTAAGGAGCCGTGGACAAGATACAAGTACCCTACCCTCGACCTGCTGAAGAAATACGATGATGGAGGCAAAGTGTTTGTTGACGAAGACGAGCAATTAGCCAACAAGAAACGCATCGTTGATGTGCTGGCATCGTTCGGAGTGCAGATAAAGTCTATCCGCGCAACCGTAGGACCAACCATCACACTTTACGAGATAACACCTGCAGAGGGTGTTAGAATATCAAAAATCAGAGGACTTGAGGACGATATAGCCCTCAGTCTTTCTGCTCTTGGCATTCGTATCATTGCTCCTATACCAGGCAAAGGAGCCATCGGTATCGAGGTGCCGAACGCAAAGCCGAGCATAGTGTCGATGGAGAGCATACTCAACTCGCGCAAGTTTCAGGAAACAAAGATGGAACTGCCTATCGCACTTGGCAAGACTATCACCAACGAAGTTTATATGGTGGACCTCGCGAAGATACCTCATCTGCTCGTGGCAGGTGCTACAGGCCAGGGAAAGTCTGTCGGACTGAACGCCATCATTACCTCCCTGCTCTACAAGAAGCACCCTAACGAGTTGAAATTCGTGCTCATCGACCCGAAGAAAGTGGAGTTCCCGGTGTATAACCCGATAGCAAACCACTTCCTTGCGAAGGTTCCAGACAACGACGAAGAACCCATCATCACCGATGTGACGAAAGTGATACGCACTCTGAACAGCCTCTGCACACTGATGGACAACCGCTATAGCCTGCTGAAGAAGGCTGCCGTGAGAAACATCAAGGAATATAACGCGATGTTCGTAAACCATCAGTTGAACCCCGAGAACGGTCATGAGTACATGCCATATATCGTTGTCATCATCGACGAGTTTGGCGACTTGATAATGACAGCGGGCAAAGAGATAGAACTGCCGATAGCACGTATTGCCCAACTTGCACGTGCCGTGGGTATCCACATGGTGATTGCAACACAGCGACCGACCACAACCATCATCACAGGTAACATCAAGGCTAACTTCCCGGGACGTATGGCGTTCAAGGTGAGTGCGATGATTGACTCGCGCACCATTCTCGACCAAAAGGGCGCTGAACAACTGATAGGACGCGGCGATATGCTCATTCTCAATGGCAACACTCCTGTCCGCGTGCAATGTGCATTTGTTGATACACCTGAAGTGAAGCGCATCAACGAGTTCATTAAGAACCAGCCAGGTCCTATTGAGCCGATGGAACTGCCCGAGCCAGCAACTGATGAGACTGGGACAGGCGCAAGCAGCATCAGCACCGACGACCTCGACCCGTTGTTTGTTGAAGTGGCACGCTCTATTGTGCTCAACCAGCAAGGCTCAACAAGTATGATTCAGCGTCATTTCTCAATAGGCTTCAACCGTGCAGGACGACTAATGGACCAGATGGAGAAGGCTGGTATCGTAGGAGCAGCGCAAGGCAGCAAGCCTCGAGAGGTGCTTATAGCAGATGAAAATTCGTTAAACAACCTTTTAAACAGCCTTCGCCGTTAAACCATTAGCGCACGAAGGTCTCTAAAGATTATATGATCAAAGTTTATAGGTTATAGGTTAAAGTTTATAGGTTAAAAGGTTAAAGGTTAAGAATATGAAGAAATACTTATTTATAACGTTGATGCTGACATTAGTGTCAGCATTAGCATTCGGACAAAATGCCGCACAGGCACGCAAAATATTAGACAAAACAGCAAACATAGTGGGAAGAAAAGGCGGCGCTGCGGCATACTTCTCCATATCGGGTAAGTACGGCAACACAAGCGGAACGATAGCGATTAAAGGCAATAAGTTCCGTGCCAACACCCCAGATGCTATCATCTGGTATGACGGAAAAACCGAGTGGACATACATAAAGAAGAACGAGGAGGTAAACGTCAGCACTCCTACAGAGGCTCAGCAGCAGGCAATGAACCCCTACAAGTTCATCACCATCTATAAGAACGGCTTCAATATGAGCATGACATCGACCGCAGCCGTACACAACATACACCTTGTGGCACAGGACAAGAGACGTACAATTAAGGAAATGTACATCGTTGTGAACCGCCGGACCAATCTTCCTGAACAGGTAAAGATGCGCCAGCAGAACGGATGGTCAACCATCAAGATTACCAACTTCAAGCCGACCAACCAGAGTGATGCCACATTCCGCTTCAACGCAAAGGACTTCCCACATGCCGAAGTGATTGACTTGAGATGACCAAGACGCATTAATTTCCCCCCCACTTATCACCATTCACACATTACCTGAGCAATAATGAACCGCTTACAAATTTACCGAGCCCTATACAAACACGACAAGTTGAAGAACCGCAGAAGCCCGATTTTCGAGCAGAACATGGTTGCAAAGATTTTCGTCGGTATCGGAACGGCCACAACGATACTCTATCTTGTGTTTATCGCAATCATTCTGGCGTTGGCGGCTAACAGCAGTTCCTGGCTTGAGGGTTACGAACTGATGTTCGCTGTTCTTCCGTTTGTCCTTGTTGCCGACTTCTTGTTCAGGTTTATCGCACAGCAAACACCGATGCAACTTGTGCATCCTTACATGCTGCTCCCTATGCCCAAGAGTGTTTGCATCGAGTCGTTCGTCATATTCTCGATACTTAGTTGGGGCAATCTCACATGGCTTGCGCTGTTCCTCCCGTATGCAATAATGAGCGTGTTGTTCCAAACTGGAGTGCTCTGCACATTGTCTTTTCTCATTGCTTTGCAACTGTTCATCATTCTGAACAGCCTTTGGTACATGCTCTGCCGCACTCTCATCATCCACAAGATACTTTGGTGGGTGCTGCCACTTGCCGTTTATGCAACGGTGTTCTTGCCCTGGATAATTAATGACTTCGGCTATTTCAGCGAGTTTTACGGCCGTTTTGGCGAGTGGTTCACACATGGAAATGTGCTGGCATTTATGGCTCTTCTTGCCGCCATTGCTTTGCTCTTCTTTGTCAATCTCAAAGTTCAGGGATACTATATATATAAAGAGGTGACAGGACAAGGAGGCAAGAAGATGAAGAGTGTGACAACATTCAACTTCCTGAACCGTTTCGGAGAGACAGGTGAATACCTGAAACTGGAGGTCAAGAGCATTATGAGAAACAAGAATGTACGCAACACCTTCATCATGGGAACAGTGCTCACATGCATGCTCAGCCTTCTCATTGCTTACACCGACATGTACAGCGACAGTTTCTCCACGAAGTTCTGGCTCGTTTATGTCTTTGTACTCTACGGCGCGATGACGCTCATCAGGGTGATGAGTTATGAGGGCAACTACATCGACGGACTAATGGTGCATAAGGAAAACATCCTCGTTCTGCTTCGCGCCAAGTATTACTTCTATATTTTCCTGCTTGCCCTACCCTTGCTGTTGATGCTTCCCACGGTGTTCATGGGCAAATACTCGCTGCTCAACCTTGTGTCGATGGCAGCCTTCTCGGCAGGTCCCGTTTTCTGCCTTCTCATGCAGATGGCAGTCTATAACAAGCAGGCCGTTCCGCTGAACACCAAGATGGTGAGTCGCGGAAGTGTCGAGACAAACTGGATTCAGGTGGTGTTCGAACTTGCAGCGATGTTTGTTCCCGTAGTCATCATTAGCATCTTGATGATAGTTTTCAGCGACACTGTCGCCTACATTATTCTTCTTGTCATCGGTCTTGTCTTTGTTGTCTTCCATGAGTATTGGCTTCGCCACATCTACAAGCGCTTTATGAAGCGCCGCTATGTCAACATGGATTCCTTCAGGGCTTGCAGATAGTATCTTTTTCATGTTTCACTCTCAACATAGACACCATTTGCGACAATTTTTAGAGGCATCTGAACTATTTGTCGTAATATAATGTTGTTGTCGCAACGACATTATCATTATTGTGCCTTTTTTGTTTGTTGCAAAATAAAAAAACTGCTAACTTTGCACCAGAAATAAAAAACAAATAGTATAATTAAAAAAAATTAAAGTTATGAAAAGGATTTATTCAACATTGATGATGATTGCCATGATGGCAGTAGCAACTATTTCACTCAACTCATGCAGCGTTGCTGACGACATTGGCAAAAGCATTGACAAAGCGATTGACAAGATTCAGTTGAACGGAAAAACATTCTCAAACTATTCTGACGAGACAATGGCTAACAACACATGCAAGATTTTCAAATTCTACTCAAACCGTTCTGTTACACTTCTCGAAGTTGTTGATGATGTTGCTCAAAAGAGTGAAGGTGAATGGAATGTATCTGGCAACGACGTAACAATTAACATGAAAAGTGGCAAAAGAAGCAAAGGAACATTCAAAGGTACAGTTGGAAGCAACACATTACGCCTGACAATAGACGGAAAGTCTTATACTTTTAGCGACGGCTATAATGACTTATATAATAAATATAATAAATAAGATTTCCGAAAAGAAATTAAGTGAAACATAGATAAAGTTATCCCCAGAGTTTATTTGCAAACTCTGGGGATTCCTGCTTGTGTTAGTCGGACACTTCTGAAAACGTTTTCGTGTCATTATCATTACCCTATTAATATATATTGTAAAATTATTATTATCTTTGCAGCGGTAACATACATACTAAAAAACAAACGTAAACTCTCGAACTTTTAACTATAAAACTTATAAACTCGTAAAACTTAAAAACTTATAAACTAATAATACTAAAACGAAAATGAACAAGAGAACATTACACTTCATTCTGGTGCTGCTGCTCTTCGTCACCTCTGCCTTTGCAGAGTCAACGCAGACAATCACCATCAACGGTGAGACGGTTGAGCAAGTGGCTACAAGACTGACCTTCAATGGCGACAAGGTGATAATCACCTACAGCAATGGTGAGAATTCTGGCGAAATCGACATGGATGGTGTGGTCATAACATTCACCACATCAACAGGCATCGATGCCATAAGCACCTATCAGTTCAACGGCATCGTTGACGGCACTCTGAACATCGGCAACATCGCCAATGGCACACCAATCGTTGTTTACAACACTTCTGGTAAGGTCGTGGCATCGGTGAAATCGGCTGGCAACAGCGCGCTGATAGACATCAACGGTCAGCCCGCAGGCATCTATTTGCTGAAAGCAGGCAAGCAAGTCGTGAAATTCGTTAAACGCTAATTGAGGAGGAACCTTTATGAAGAAGTTTTTTACTTTCATCATTTCGCTGCTTGCAACATTATCAGTAAGCGCACAAGACATTGACCTCAGTTTCACCTCGTTTAGCAGTGCTGATCAGGCACTTGTAGAGGCTGACGCCACAAACTGGTATCACGAGACAGGCAGCAACAACCGCTGGCACCACATCACAGCAATGACCAACGAGGCTCTGACTGCCAACGGTACGGAACTTGACTATGCCAAGGGTCTGCTCTTCACAGTGAGCAAAGGCTCGGAAACCTCTGGCAACCTCCGCATCGACATCAAGAGCAAGCGCATGTGGGTTGGTGGAGCCACAAAGATCATCATCCCTAACGTAGCAGAAGGCAAGCAGATTTACGTTTCAGCAAAGACCTCTGCTGGCAGCAGTACCGCAGAGAACGAGAGAGCACGCAGCGTGAACATCTCGAGCAACGTAACTCCAACCTCTGGCTCGTTCAACGTGGCAAGCGATGCTGCCGTTGACAACTACGGAATAGTAAATGCCGCAGGCGATGTGACCATCAGTTTCTCCGGCGCAATGTACATCTATGCCATCACTGTGGGTGAGGCTGGCGACGAAGAAGGCGGCTCTGACATCCCCGTAGTGCCGAGCATCACGGACAATGCATACTCGGTTTCGTCGAACCTTATGGCCAACCAGGTGCTCGTAAACGCCAACAACAACACTAAGTACTATAATGCTGCCGATGTGACAAGCATCGACATCGAAGGCAATCAGGTGAAAGTGTCACAGGGAAACAATGTTGATGCATACTCAGGAACAGTTTCGGAAATATCTTTCCGCAAGGCTGCTGAAGGCGACAAGGCAACTGTAGAAAACGCAGAAGGCAAGGTGAACATCACCGAGAGTAAAGGCTGGTTTGAGTCTGCATACGTTAAGTTCAACAAATTCGACGGTGCAAGCAAGTATAACGTTTACATCAAGGGTGGCAAACATGACGACTTCACCAAGATAGACGAGCAACTGGTGCGCGAATACAAGACATATATCCGTGCCGATGTGCTGGGATTGGTTGCCGGAGAAGGCTATGAGATTAAGGTGGTTCCAGTAAATGAGGCAGGCACAGAGTTGACCTCTGCCGCCAACAGCGCATCAGGCATCAAAGTAAGTGCATACGACCGTGGCGGTTTCGCACACAAGGGAGCGGCCGAAGGCGTTGGAGCATACAACAACGACGGCTCGTTGAAGGCTAATGCTATTGTGATTTATCTCACAAAGAACAATGCAAAGACCGTGAGCGCAGACATCAAGTCAAGTTCGTCAGGCACCACTAAGTACACCGGAATACAGCAGATTATCTACGGATATCAGAAAGGTGTGGAGACAAGACCTCTCGATGTGCGCATCATCGGAACAATAAACGCTGCCGACTGCGATGCTTTTGGAAGCAGCGAAGAGGGTTTGCAGATTAAGGGAAAGAACTCTTACTCTAAAATGAACATTACCATTGAGGGTGTCGGCGAGGATGCTGTGACCAAGGGCTTCGGCTTCCTAATCCGCAATGCAGGCTATGTTGAGATGCGTAACTTTGCCAATATGCTATGCTCCGACGACGGAATCTCAATAGATACCGACAACGAACACATTTGGATTCATAACATCGACATGTTTTACGGACAGGCTGGTGGCGACGCAGACCAGGCTAAGGGCGACGGCACCATCGACCTGAAAGGTGACTCGCGATACATAACTATCTCCTATGTTCACTTCTGGGACAGTGGCAAGTCATCACTCTGCGGCATGAAGAGCGAAACAGGACCTAACTGGATAACCTATCATCACAACTGGTTCGACCACTCTGACTCTCGCCATCCACGCATCCGTACAATGAGTGTTCATGTCTATAACAACTACTATGACGGCAATTCGAAGTATGGTGTGGGTGCTGCTTTCAAGAGCAATGCCTTCGTTGAGAACAACTACTTCCGTGGAAACAAGTGCCCGATGCTCATCTCTCAGCAGGGTTCCGACATCTCAAGCGACCCAGACGGAACGTTCTCGGGCGAAGATGGAGGTATGATAAAGTCGTTCGGAAACGTTATGGTGGAGAACACTAAGCACTTCAAGTATGTTACATACCAGCAGAATCCAACGCAGTTTGATGCTTATGAGGCTTCATCGCGCGACGAGAAGGTGCCCGCAAATGTAGTTGCATTAAAGGGAGGACGTGGATATGACAACTTCGACACCGATGCCAGCATCATGTACGAATATGAGGTTGACGACGCCAACGACGTTCCCAACATCGTGACTGGCTGGCTCGGAGCGGGCAGAATGAATCATGGCGACTTCAAGTGGACAATATATAAGTCGCTCGACACCGACTATAATGTTGACAATGCACTGAAGTCGGCACTCAGTTCATACAAAAACACCGAACTCATCGGCATAATGGGCGACGAAAACGCAAGCAGCGGAGAGTCTGGAAGTGGTGAAACTGGCGGCGGCGAAGGCGGTGAGACCGGCGGTGGCGAAGGCGGCGAGACCGGCGGTGGTGGCGAACAAGGCACCGTAATAGCAGCAGATGTTGAATGTTCGTTCGAAGGAGGCACCGCCTCTAACCCACTCTTCACCGCAACGGGAAGCAAAGGAGACAGCAAAGGTGCCAATGCAGTGACCTACAACGGCAACACATACACTTCAGGCCTGAAACTAAACAGCGGCGGAACGGTGAAGTTCACCACAACAGAGACGATGAATATGACTCTTATCCTCTCAAAGGCGAAGGCCAATGCCGTAAAAGTTGACGGCACCAACATGACTGGAACAGAGGTTGAGAATTATTATCTCGTGACCGTAAACAACCTTCAGGCAGGTGAGCACACCATTGCCAAGGGAGCAAGTGAGGGTCTGCTGATTTACATCGGACTTACAAAAGTAGAATAAACAACCTTATGGGTAATATCAAAAGAATCGTACTAACCGGTGGTCCTTGCGCAGGCAAGACCACCGCTTTGATTAAAGTGATTGAGCACTTCAATGGACTGGGCTACCAGGTGTTCACCATCCCCGAAGTGCCCACAATGTTCTCGCAGGCGGGAATGAACTATTTGACCGACAACAAGGGCCTTTTCTACGAGGGAGAGAAGGCTACGCTGGAGATACAACTGGCACTGGAGGACAAGTTTATGAAGATGGCTGAGCAGTGTGTCAAGCCTACCATCATCATCTGCGACCGTGGAGCGATGGACATCTCTGCCTATATGAAGCCCGAGATGTGGGAAGACATAACGGCAAAGGTGGGCACCAGCACGCGTGAATTGCGCGACGAGCGCTACGATGCGGTGCTGCATCTGGTCTCGGCAGCCAACGGAGCCGAGGAGTTCTACACCACCTCGAACAATAAAGAGCGCAAAGAAGGACTCGAATTGGCTCGAGAGTTAGACAAGAAGGTCATCAACGCATGGACAGGTGCGCCCCACTTGCGCGTAATCAACAACAGCGAGGACTTCGACAAGAAACTGAACCGTGTGCTGAAAGAGATTAGCAGCATACTGGAACTGCCTCAGACGATTGAGGAAGAGCGCAAGTATATCGTTGAAGTGACGGGAGAGATTGCCGACTTCAACGAGACCGATATTACCCAGACGTATCTTGTGGCCGAGCCTGGTTGCGAGGTAAGACTGAGAAAACGCGAATGGGCTGGCAACCGCGTCAATGTTCACACCACGAAGAAGCGCATCTCTGAAACAGAGATGATTGAAACAGAGCGTCAGGTGTCAAACAACCTTTACGACTCACTGCTGCAACAGGCGGACCCATACCGCCGCACTATCCACAAGAACAGGAAGAGTTTCATCTGGCAGGGACAGTTTTTTGAACTGGACACCTATCTCTCACCCGTAGATAACCTCGTCATTCTTGAAACAAAAGGAATATCGCGGCATGAGGACATCAAATTCCCGCCATTCTTAAAGGTCATCGAGGACATTACGGGAAACACCAAGTACTACAACTATAACATTGCGCTGAAATGACAAGAGTGAAGTAAACGATACAGTACTAACGTCTCGGACTGCCAGTACGTACGCTTCGGACTGTCAGTCCGAGACGTTCGGACTCGCAGTCCGAAGCGTACGTACTGAATCCGTCTCACACTGTTGACGAAGCAATATGGGTATGATGAAAACAAAAAAGAGGCTTGTGGCCTCTTTTTTTGTTGCTTATAATGGTGTTTAGAACTTGAAGTAGTTCTTTGCATTGTTGTAACTGATGTCCTCGACCATGCGATAGAGGCTCTCCTTGTCGTCAGGCAGGAGTCCCTTCTCTACGTCGTTGCCGAGCAGATTGCAGAGAAGACGGCGGAAATACTCGTGACGCGGATATGACAGGAACGAACGGCTGTCGGTGAGCATACCTACGAAACGACTGAGAAGACCAAGAACAGAGAGTGCATTCATCTGTCGTGTCATGCCGTCGAGTTGGTCGTTGAACCACCAACCGCTACCGAACTGTATCTTGCCTGGGCACGAACCGTCCTGGAAGTTGCCGAGCATTGTGGCTATAACCTCGTTGGCGCATGGATTCAGAGTATAAAGGATAGTGCGCGTGAGTTTGCCTTCCATGTTGAGTTCGTTGAGGAAGTGGCTCATTGCCTTTGCCGTGTTAAACTCTCCGATAGAGTCGAAGCCCGTGTCGGCACCCAGTTTGTTGTACATAAGAGTGTTATTGTCGCGGATGGCTCCATAGTGGTACTGCTGTGTCCAGTTGCTTGCATGGTCCATCTCGGCGCACAGGCGCAGGAAGCAATGCTTGTACTGGCGCACCTCATACTCTGTGAGAGGTTTCTTTGCGATGGCCTTTGCGAAGATGCTTTCAATCTCCTGGTCGGTGTATGGTTCATCGTAGAACTCCTCGATGCCGTGGTCTGAGAGTCGGCTTCCCATCTCGTGGAAGAAGTCATGACGCTTCTGCAGGGCATCCATCATGTCTGCGAAGGTGCGGATTTCCATTCCTACCACCTCTGCCAGGGTGTTCACATAGTCAGGATACTCTGGTTTCTCGATGTTCATAGCCTTGTCTGGACGCCATGCAGGAATCATTCGAGCGTCTTTCTCACCCATTGTCTTGGCATACTCGATGTGGTTGTGCAGGTCATCAACAGGGTCGTCGGTGGTGCAAACGGTCTCCACGTTATAGCGGCGCATGAATCCGCGGGCGGTATATTCTGGCTGTTGCAGTTTCTCGTTACACTCGTCGAATATCTCGCGTGCTGTCTTTGGCGACAGTTGTTTTGTTATTCCGAATGCCGTTTTCAACTCAAGGTGAGTCCAGTGATAAAGCGGATTGCGGAAAGTATATGGCACTGTCTCTGCCCACTTCTCGAACTTCTCCCAGTCGGAGGTGTCTGTTCCTGTACAGTATTTCTCGTCTATGCCGTTTGTTCTCATGGCACGCCACTTGTAATGGTCGCCTCCCAGCCACAGTTCGGTTATGCTCTTGAACTTGTGGTCCTTAGCAACCATTTCAGGAATAAGATGACAGTGGTAATCGATGATAGGCATTTTAGCCGCGTGGTTGTGGAAAAGGTCCTGCGCTGTTGCTGTTTCGAGCAGGAAGTTTTCATCCATAAATTGTTTCATAGTTGTTATTAATTTTTAGAGTTTGCTTATTGTTGTGCAAATATAATTGTTTTTTTTGGAAGATAGAAATTTTTAAAGTATATTTGCAGAAAATTATTACGCAAACGATGACGTACGAAATGTATGTTTAGTTGACGAGTTGACAAGTTGACGAGTTGACGAGTTCTTTGCAAGCAAAACGACCGAACAACCATGAGTAAAGTATTACTTATATATACAGGAGGAACGATAGGAATGGGGCGCAACGGCAAGACGGGTGCCCTGGAGCCTCTGCAATTTGACCAACTGTCGAAGCAGATGCCTGAAATGGAACAGGTGTCGGCAGAGATTGATGTGCACCAGTTTGCCCCGCCAATCGATTCTTCAGACATGACACCTCAACTGTGGGCGCATCTGGTGAAGATAATTGCCGATGGCTACGACAGATACGACGGCTTCGTGATTCTGCACGGAACAGACACTATGGCATACACTGCCTCTGCCCTATCCTTCATGCTTGAGAATCTGACAAAGCCTGTCATACTGACGGGAAGCCAGTTGCCAATAGGTCAGTTGCGAACTGACGGCAAGGAAAATCTGATAACGAGCATCGAGATAGCATCTGCCAAGCACGACGACGGACGGCCTATTGTTCCCGAAGTGTGTATATACTTCAGCGGGAAACTGCTGCGGGGCAACCGCTCGACAAAGATTAACGCCGATGGATTCAATGCCTTCGACTCATTCAACTATCCTCACCTTGCCGATGCAGGAGTAAACATTGTATATCATGAGGAATACATCATGAAGCCCGACTACGACAAACCGATGACCCCACATTTCGTTCTTGATCCCAACGTAGTTGTGTTCACACTATTCCCGGGCATTCAGGACAACATCGTCAGACATGTTCTTGACGCACCCGAACTACGGGCCATCGTGATGCGTTCGTACGGCAGCGGCAACGCTCCGCAACGTCCATGGCTGATGAAGATGCTCAGCGAGGCGAGCAACAGGGGTGTGAACATCATCAACATCAGCCAATGTGCCGAGGGAACGGTAGAGATGGCGCGCTATGACACAGGCTATCAACTGAAGAACGCAGGCGTAATATCTGGTTATGACAGCACAGTGGAGAGCGCGGTTACAAAACTCATGCATCTGCAAGGTCACTATGCAGACTCTAAAGTGGTGAGAATGAAGATGAATGAAAATCTAAGAGGGGAGATAACATTGAACTTTGAACATTGAACTTTGAACATTGAACATTGCGCTCGACCCGAAGGGGCGCTTTCATAAAGCGGAGCGACTGAAAGAACTTTGAACATTGATCATTAAGTCCAAACGACCAAATGACCAAACGACATTTAATAATATAAACACTTAAAGCATTATGAAAGATTTAAAAGGAACAAAGACAGAAAAGAACCTGCAAGAAGCATTCGCAGGAGAGAGTATGGCACGCAACAAATACACCTACTTCGCAAGCAAAGCGAAGAAGGATGGGTATGTACAGATAGCCGCAATATTTGAAGAGACTGCCGGGAACGAAAAAGAACACGCCAAGATGTGGTATAAACTGCTCAACGGCGGCAAAGTGAGCGACACTGCGACAAATCTTGAAGATGCCGCCAACGGTGAGAACTTTGAATGGACCGACATGTATGAGCGCATGGCTAAAGAAGCTGACGAGGAAGGATTCCCCGAAATAGCAGAGAAGTTCCGTGCTGTGGGCGAGATTGAGAAACATCATGAAGAGCGCTACCGCAAACTGTTGAAGAATATCAACGACAAGGTTGTGTTCTCTCGCGATGGCGATGTCATCTGGCAATGTGCAAACTGCGGTCACATCGTTATAGGCAAGGATGCTCCCGAGATATGCCCAGTATGCGACCATCCTCAGAGTTACTTCCAGATAAAGGCAGAAAACTATTAACCTACTCCTACCCAAGGGAGGTGTTTTAACATGATACCCACTCCTACCCAAGGGAGGGGTTATAACATGAATGAAAAATAAAAAGAAAGAGCGGAACTTGTGGTTTCGCTCTTTCTTATTGTTAATAGTGCAGAACTACCGCATGAGTATCATTGCACTCCGTCTTCACGTAGTTTCTCTTGCCAACGCCATGCCGAACGAAGCACATCTTCGATGTTTGCCTCCGCTTTCCAGCCAAGCACTTTGTTAGCCTTATCGACATTGCCCCACACCTTTTCGATGTCACCTTCACGACGTGGCGCATAAGTCCAGTTGAGTTTCACGCCTGTCGCCTTCTCGAAGCCTTCAACAACTTCAAGAGTGCTAAGACCACGACCAGTACCGATGTTGAATACTTCTACCGGTTCAGTCTCAGGCTTGTCGAGTACTCGCTCCATTGCCTTCACATGTGCCTTAGCGAGATCCACGACATAGATGTAGTCGCGAATACATGTGCCGTCGGGAGTATCGTAGTCGTTACCAAATATCTTAAGTTGCTCACGAATACCAATGGCAGTTTGGGTAACAAAAGGAATAAGATTCATTGGAACGCCATTAGGCAGTTCGCCTATCAGGGCTGACGGGTGAGCGCCAATAGGATTGAAGTAACGAAGAATGATGGCCTTGATGGCTGCACCACTATGGATGTAGTCCTGTATTATCTCTTCGTTAATCTGCTTTGTGTTGCCGTATGGCGAGAGCGCCTTCTGTATTGGTGCCTCTTCGGTAACAGGCAGGTTCTCCTTAGATGGTTGTCCGTAAACGGTACATGAAGAAGAGAAAATGATTCCGTCAACATCATACTTAGGCATCAGTTCGAGCAAGTTGATAAGAGAGTTCAGGTTGTTGCGATAATACATCAACGGTTTCTCAACACTCTCACCAACAGCCTTAGAGGCTGCAAAGTGAATGACACCTTTAATGCCAGGATACTTTTTAAACACGTTTTCCAACGCCTCATAGTCGCAGCAGTCAACCTTCTCGAATGCAGGACGCACTCCGGTAATTTTCTCAATACCGTCAATGCTGTCTGCTTTTGAATTAGAAAGGTTATCGACAATCACCACGTTATATCCGGCTTCGATAAGTTCGACAGTGGTATGACTTCCGATAAAGCCAGTTCCACCTGTTACAAGAATTGTCTGTTTCATTATTAAATATATGTTTAATCGTTTCTCTTCTTAACAAATCACTGCATCAGTCCAATCCGAACAACGAGCGAAGTCCGCCGTCAACGCCAGAGAATCCCATGAATGCAAGCGAAAGGAGACCTGCCGTTACAAGTACGATGCTAACTCCCTGCATTCCCTTTGGTATCTTCACAAGCGACAGTTGCTCTCTGATGCCGGCAAACACCGTCAGCGCAAGAGCAAAGCCAATGGCTGTAGAGAATGCATAGACGATGCTCTGAAGCAACGAATAGTCCTTCTGGATAACAAGGATTGCAACACCGAGAACAGCACAGTTGGTGGTGATAAGCGGAAGGAAGATACCAAGTGCCTGATAAAGGGCTGGCGACACCTTCTTGAGTATAATCTCCACCATCTGAACCAATGCTGCTATCACAAGAATGAATGCTATGGTCTGCAGGTATTGTAGTCCAAGCGGATTAAGGATGTAGTACTGAACAAGGTATGTCACTATTGTTGCAAGTGTCATAACAAATGCTACGGCTGCTCCCATGCCCAGAGAGGTGTTCACCTTCTGCGACACTCCGAGGAACGGACAGATGCCGAGGAACTGCGACAGTATGATATTATTGACAAATATCGCGGATATGAATATCAATAAAAATTCCATATTTATATACTCTTATTGTTTAGTATTTAAATTGTCATTTAGAGACCTTGTTCACGATAGCAACAAGATAGCCGAGAGTGATGAATGCTCCTGGAGGAAGCACAAACATGAGCATGTTATAGGTCTCTGGCAACAGAGTGAATCCGAAAACGCTTCCAGCACCAAGCAACTCTCTGCAAATGCCAAGAAGAGTGAGACCGAGAGTGAAACCGAGTCCTATACCAATACCGTCCATAAGACTTTCTATAGGTCCGTTCTTTGCGGCAAACGCTTCGGCACGTCCGAGGATAATACAGTTAACCACAATCAGAGGAATGAACAAACCAAGTGTGGCATATATGTCCGGCACGTATGCCTGCATCACCATCTGCAATATGGTGACAAACGATGCGATGACCACAATGAATACTGGTATGCGCACCATGTCGGGAGTAAGTTTCTTTATAAGGGATATTACAAGGTTTGAGCAGATGAGCACAAACATCGTGGCAAGTCCCATTGAGAGTCCGTTGATTGCGCTTGTGGTGGTGGCAAGTGTAGGACACATGCCGAGCATGAGCACAAACGTAGGGTTCTCTTTTACTATGCCGTTAGAAATTATATTCAGATATTTCATTTCTTCGAGTCTTTATTGTTGTCAGCATTTTGTTTCGTAGCACCCGTATTAGCATCTACAGGAGTAGCCTTGTATGCGCTATAGGCATTGTTTACCGCAAGAAGGAAAGCACGGCTGGTGATTGTCGATGCCGTGATAGCATCCACCTTGCCACCGTCTTTGCTCACTGAGAGTTTCTCTTTAGGATTCTTTCCAATGATGTCTCCCTTCTGTCCTTTTTGGAACCACTTGTCTGCCTTTGCTCCAAGTCCCGGTGTTTCGGCATGCTCCAACAAGGTGTAACCAAGAATGTTTCCGTCAGGGTCGAAGCCTACAAGAATCTTCAGGTCACCACCAAAGCCGCCAGTAGTGCTTTCTACGGCTGCACCCAAATCTTTCTGCTTTGAGTCCTGAGTCTGATATATAATAAATGTGAGTTCCTTGCCTTTGGCATCGTTCTGCCTTACGGTGTCGGTCTTGACCACTTTAAGTTCGCCTCCACCCATTACCGACTTTATGCCGTCTGCAAGTGTCTTCTCTTTCTGAACCTTAATCGGTTCCTCCGTTACATGGTTTATATATGCCAGTATGCCACCGGTGACTATGGCAACGCCAGTAAGCACAAGCACCATGTTAGTTATTGATGATTTTAACTTTTCCATATTCTAATCTCCTTTCATCTGTTACTTCTTCTCGGGCACTTCACCAAAGCGCTTGGGCTTTATGTAGGCATTAATAAGAGGTGTAAAGCCATTCATGATAAGTATGGCAAACGACATACCTTCGGGATAACTTCCCCAGTTGCGGATAACCACAGTGAGGAATCCGATGGCAACACCATAGATTATCTGACCTTTGGCTGTCATAGGAGAGGTGACATAATCGGTAGCCATGAATATCGCTCCAAGCATAAGACCGCCGGCGAGAATCACATCTACAGGATTAGCATAGACAGGACTTGCAAGATGGAGCAATGCGCTGAAGACGAACACTGTTCCGATGATGCTTACAGGAATGTGCCATGTGATTATCTTCTTCCACAGCATGTAGGCAAGACCTATGAGCAATGCAATAGCACAAATCTCGCCTGCTGTACCCGAACCCATCATTGTGCCGTCACTAAGTTGAACGGCATGGTTGCCGAGCAACATGGAGAACGAGTCGGGCAACTGGCTGAGCACATCGGCATTTCCACTCTTTATTGCCTGCTTCATGATGGCAAGAGGTGTGGCACCTGTCGTTGCGTCGAGGTATGACCCGAGTTGTCCAGCCACTGGCCATGATGTCATCTGTGCAGGGAAACTTACAAGAAGGAAACAACGTCCCAC
Organism: Prevotella sp. UBA4330; assembly: GCA_002394385.1. Lineage (GTDB taxonomy): Bacteria > Bacteroidota > Bacteroidia > Bacteroidales > Bacteroidaceae > Prevotella. The sequence continues at coordinate 14,238 of DGTS01000024.1, read as the reverse complement.
GAGAGCAGGATTGAAAGGATTGTTGCCGAGTCCTCCGAAAGTCATTTTACCAATGCCTATTGCAACAAGTGCTCCTATGATGATTATCCATATAGGAAGATTTGAGGGAAGGTTGAAACCAAGCAACAAACCTGTAAGTATAGCGGAACCATCAGTAATGGTTGTACGCTCGCGTTTAAGTATGAACTTTACTATTAGCCACTCGAAACATACACATGCCAGCACACTCGTGCATAACACTATGGCAGCCCCCAAGCCAAAGAAATAAAGGCTGGCTATGAGCGCAGGGATAAGTGCAATGAGAACGCCATACATGTTCTTCTCTACTGTATCGTTACCATGTGCATGAGGTGACAATGAAACAATTAATTTTCCCATTGTTGTGTTTCTTATAATCTATAACTATGATTTACTTTTTAGCATTTCGCGCCCTTATAATACCCATCACCGTTGATTTGCCAAGGCGAATATTGTCGAGCAACGGGCGATGAGCAGGACATGTAAACTGGCATGAACCACATTCTATACATGACGTAATATCTTCTGATTCAAGCCGTTCCCAGTTTTTCATTGAAGAAAGGGTTGACAGCAGATATGGCTCAAGACCCATAGGACATGCGCTGACACACTTGGCACATCTGATACAGGGTTGCGCTTCTTTTCTGTGAGCATCGTTGTCTGTGAGTATCGTCACAGAGTTTGTTCCTTTGCAGATGGGCACTTCAGTAGTAAGCAATGCCTTACCCATCATAGGACCACCTGCCAGTATCTTGTTGTCACCTTCGGGAAGACCGCCGCAAGCGTCGATAAGTTGACTCATCGGTGTTCCCATGCGAACGAGGAAGTTGCCTGGGTTCTTAACCTGCTTACCGGTAACGGTTGTATAACGCTCGAATAACGGCTTGTTCTTCATCACAGCCTGATAAACGGCAAATGCAGTTCCAACGTTCTGAACAACAGCACCAACATTAACAGGTATTGCTGGCGGTGCCGGCACCTGACGGCGTATCACGGCATCCACGAGTTGCTTTTCACCACCCTGAGGATACTTCTTTGCCAATGGCACAATCTCTATGCCATTCATGTTGGCGGTCTTCTCCTCAAAGAGTTTTATTGCCTGTGGTTTGTTGTCTTCTATTCCAATATATCCCTTATCCACGTTCACAGCCTTCATAAGCAATTGAAGTCCGACGAGAATCTCGTCTGCATGCTCAAGCATAAGGCGATAGTCTGACGTGATATATGGCTCACACTCAACACCATTAATGATGACGCACTCTGCCTTGGCTGTAGGCGGTGGTGTCAACTTAATGAACGTGGGGAATCCCGCGCCACCCATACCGGTGACGCCAGCATCCTTAACGCGCTTGATAATCTCTTCCGAAGTAAGTTCGGGGTGAGCCTCCAAGGTCTCCAGTTTGTCTGAGCGGTCGATGCTCTCCTCCCATTCATCACCTTCCACCTTAATAATAATACATGGCTTGCGATAGCCTGTGGCATCGAGAACATCGTCAATCTTAAACACAGTACCTGAAACAGACGAGAAGATGGGGGCTGAAACAAATCCTCCAGCCTCTGCTATAAGTGTGCCTACCTTTACGGTATCACCTTTCTGTACTACGGCCTTTGCAGGTGCACCTATATGTTGCGAAAGGGGGAACGTCGCCATCTTTGGCAGTTCGGCAACCTTTGTTGGAATTTCGGCTGTTATCTTGTTCTCTTCTGGGTGAACACCGCCTATTCTGAAAGTTCTTAGTTTCATGCCTTGTCCTCCTTTTCTTTAGTTATTGTTTGCTCTTGGGGAGTCTTAGTCTCCGTTGCGGATGCAGCCACTGCTTCAGGTTTGTCTGCCACAACTGGCTTTGGCTTCGGCGCAGGGAAGTTGACCGCGATTATGGCATGTGTAGGACATGCCTCCACACACTTCTTGCACATGCGACACTTGTCTGGGTCGATATAACTCAGGTTGTTTGCAATGGTGATTGCCTCGAACTTGCACTCCTTGGCGCACTTGCCGCAACCGATGCATGCTGCCTTGCATGCCTTCATGGCTGCCGCACCCTTGTCCTTGTTCACACAACGCACGTAAACCCTGCGTCCCTTAGGACCTTTCTTCCTCAGTTCTATTACATTACGCGGACAGGCCTTTGAGCATGCTCCACAACCCGTACACTTTTCTTCGTCAACCTCGGGCAAGCCTGTTTCTTCGTTGATGTGAATGGCATCAAACTGGCAGGCGGCAACGCAATCACCACATCCCAGACATCCGAAGCCACAACCAGTCTCACCAGCACCAGTAGCGTGCATTGCCGTACATGTGCGCAGTCCGTCGTAAGACGCTATGCGCTGACGCAACTCGCAGGTTCCATTGCAACGCACCACAGCAACCTTAGCCTCGGTGTTAGCAATGGCCATGCCGAGAAGATCGGCAACCTTGCCCATAACCTCTGATCCTCCTACGGGACACATGAGTCCTTCAAGCGAGCCTGCATCGGCTGCCTTAACCAACGCTCCGGCAAGTCCAGAGCAGCCGGCAAAGCCGCAACCGCCACAATTGGCACCAGGAAGAACCTCAACCACTTGTCCCAAACGAGGGTCTTCTTTAACAGCAAACTTCTTAGAGCACACATAGAGTATCACTGCCGATACCAATGCTATCGCTCCAAGTACAAGTACTGCAGATAGAATAAAGTTCATAAGTTCTTTGTATTTGTTTTAGTATATTAATAATTAGTTTTTATTTCAATGTTTCTCGATAGTAAAAGAAAACTTCTCCTGCATGCGATGTCTGTTCAGGTAGAGAATGATGTAGTATGGGATAAGCGAACAGATGCCCGCCATTGCCATCAGCGGTTCTTCGTCGGTCAGCCTGCTTACAAGAAACACCACGGTTACCAGCAGTATGAACGGGATGCCGAATGCAAGCAGGACGGCATTCATTCCCACCCTTGACGATGCCACCACCATCACCGTGTCGCCGACGTTATAGTCGCTCGGGCGCACGTTGTAAACGTCAACGATTTTCTCTTTCTTCTCAGCGGCATTGCAAAGACGGGCAGCATTGCATGAAGAGCAGGCAGACGACTGCACGATGCGCACTTTCACGCATTCGTCCTCTATCTTGTCCACCACCCCACTGTGCTTTATTCTGTTGCTCATAGTTAGACCCTCTTTTTGCTATCTTGAGTTTGCAAATGCAAAGGTAACACTATATTTGCAATCGGCAAATAAAAAGAGGATTATATTGCACACTTTTTAACAAATCTTATCCGTAAAGGTTTACAATAACTCATTTTTCGTCGAGCAACTTGTCAAGGAAGTCATCGAGTTCCTTGTCAAGACCCTGCATCAGGTCGCCGCCTATTATCACCGTGTCGTCGTCAACGACATAGAGTTCGGACACATGCTCGCTATCATCGTTCTCGAGTACGAAACTATAGGGCTTCAGTATGCCTAAAGACTCTATCTTGTCCTTCATTGAAACGATAGATTCGCGCAGCACCTGGGCCACCTGTGGGTAGAAGTCATCGTCTTTGTTGTCAATCCATTGATCGACGACGCAGCGTGTTATTTCATGTTCGTCGTCGTCGAAGGCGAGCAACTCTCCGCTGTCTTGTATCACCTTTACATGCACATCGGTCATGATGCCCGATTCGTCATCGTGGGGGAACTTCTGGATTATCTTCCCAAGAAAGCGTTCAATCTTCTGTGTAGTTTGTTCGTTCGTGTTCATATTCTTTTCTTTTTTCCTTTACTCTCATTGCTCATTCTGTCAAGTGCCGTCACCACATATACAGCCCTTCCGTTCTCCTTTATATTATAAAAGGTGTTGTTTGTGATGGCCACAATCTTCGAGGGGTCGTTGGTGTTCACCTGCTCGCCTTGTCCGAACCTATAGACAACATACTTCACGGCCTCGTCTTTCCAGCCTTTTCCCTTCGGGGCTGTCCAGAAGAGCACTGGACCGTCTTCTGTGTTTATAACCTTCATCTTTCTGACCTTCTTAGGAGCCTTATCGTCGATGAAAGGCATTTCCGGCTGCAGTGCAGGATTCTTCCAGTATGAGTTGCGCAGCACCATTCCGTAGTTGCCGATGTTATCAACGGCAGCCTTGGCATACCACAGCACGGTGCCCTTCACATTGTTCATCTCGTTGTGAAGTCTATATTTCGCCGGCATCTGGTTGATGTTAGGGTTCTTCAGGTCTGCCTTCTTTGTGGTGCGTTCAATGTCTTCACCGATATACAGGTGGCGTTTGCCTGCGTGCGTATTCCACCATCTTATAAGAGTCTCATAGTCGGCTGCCTTATGGCCAATCTCCCAGTAGAGTTGCGGAACGTTATAGTCAACCCAGCCATTGTTTACCCATAGCAGCACGTCGGCATAAAGGTCGTCGTAGTTCTGCAGGCCGTTGGTGTTGCTGCCAATAGGCGAATTCTTCTTGTTGCGGTAAATGCCGAATGGCGCCACGCCGAACTTCACCCATGGTTTCACCGACTTTATGGTTTCGTACATCTGCTTGATGAACACATTGACATTATATCGGCGCCAGTCACCAATATCCTTGATGCCGTTGTTGTAGGCACGGAACTGCCTGCCGTCGTCAATACTCTGCCCCGCCACCGGGTAAGGATAGAAATAGTCGTCCATGTGAAGACCATCGACATCGTAGCGGCGCACTATGTCGGCAACCACATTACAGATATAATCGCGACACTCGGGGATTCCGGGGTTCAGTATGAACTGTCCGTCGTAAGAGAACACCCATTCCGGGTGGCGTATAGCCACATGACTGCTTGCCAGTTCCTTAGTCGTCTTCGTCTTGGCACGATAAGGGTTTATCCATGCATGAAGTTCCATCCCGCGCTTATGGCATTGCTCCACCATCCATGCCAAGGGGTCCCAGTATGGTGACGGAGATTTGCCTTGAGCGCCCGTAAGGAAACGGCTCCACGGCTCCATGCTGCTTTGATATAAGGCATCGCACTCGGGGCGCACTTGGAAGATGATGGTGTTCACGCCGTCCTTCTTCAACTCGTCGAGTTGATAAGCAAGAGTCTGCTGCATTGTCTGTGTTGACATGCCGAGGAACTGACCGTTCACACATTGTATCCACGCACCGCGAAACTCCCTCTTCGCCTGTGCCGACGCGTCACATACGAAACCCGCAAGAAGTATCAGTAGCAGTATAACTGTTTGGTTTTTAAGAGTTTTCATAAAAGAACTGTTATTTGATTGTAAAGGTACAAAGAAATATCCAAATAACCAAAAATATAACAAAAATAATGCACACAACACCATAGCATCCACACCTACCATCGTCACTTGTGCCTCCTGATCACCTCAAGAATGCCTCCTGACACTCCCACTTGTATCTCCTGACCATCTCAGGAATGCTTCCTGACCGAGTGATTAGACCCTAATCACTCCCCCACTTGTGCCTCCTGACTCCCTCACTTGTGCTTCCTTACAACCCCACTTCCATTTCATTGCAATAAAAATGGGCACGGAGAAATGCTCCAATGCCCACTTTATAAAGAATATAGCACCTACGATTTATTTCACAATCACTTTCTTAGTCGTTCCATCACTCATCTTGATGATGTTGATACCTTCTTGAGGCTCAGACAATTTCTTGCCGTCAAGAGTATAGCGCGACACTTCTGTTTTGTCAACTTCTGTCTTCACCCCTTCTATACCTGACGGTATGCCCTCCGTTATCCAAACAAAATCCTTCCAGCCCTGGGTTGCTTTGTACTTGTCAATAGTTCCAACTGGCACAAAAAGGTCTGCATTCATAAAAGTATTTGTGCTAAAGACTGGACATGAAGAACTCTTTCCACCTATAGCGAATGGAGTCTCTATTTTTGAGATAACAGTAGCAAGATTATCACAGTTGAATGCACCTTGTCCTATCTCTTTTACACCACTTCCTATTGTTACCGATGTCAGACCGCTGCAATATCGGAAAGCATCTTCGCCAATAGATGTCACACTGTTCGGGATTGTAACTGATGTTAGACCGCTGCACCCTTGGAAAGCCCAATCGCCTATAGATGTCACGCTGTTCCCTATTGTTACCGATGTCAGGCCGCTGCAATTGAAGAAAGCATAATAGCCTATAGATGTCACGCTGTTCGGGATTGTTACTGATGTTAGATCGCTGCACCCGAAAGCCCAATTGCCGATAGATGTCACGCTGTTCGGTATTGTCACGGATGTCAGGCCGCTACAGTAATAGAAAGCACCTTCTCCGATTGATGTCACGCTGTTCGGGATTGTCGCAGAGGCAAGACTTGTACACCACGCGAATGCACTTTTTCCAATGGATGTCACGCTGTTCCCTATTGTCACGGATGTCAGGCCGCTACAGTAACGGAAAGCACCTTCTCCGATTGATGTCACGCTGTTCGGAATTGTCACCGATGTCAGGCCACTACAACCCTCGAAAGCTCGACCGCCGATAGATGTCACGCTGTTCGGTATAACCAGATTTGTGATTTCAGTATTTTCGTCACTATAGAGATGTTTAGCATAATACAGAGGGTTGGATTTGACGGAGTTGAATGAGATTCCACACCATGCAGCAATATCGCTGACTATTACTTTTTTCAGGCCGCTACAACCAGTGAAAGCATCTTTGCCTATAGATGTCACGCTGTTCCCTATTGTCACGGATGTCAGGCCGCTACAACCACTGAAAGCATCTTGGCCTATAGATGTCACGCTGTTAGGGATTGTCACTGAGGTCAGACGACTACACTTATAGAAAGCAACGTCACCGATAGATGTCACTTTTCTTGTCCGGTTCATATAAGTAACTGTCTCAGGAATAACTATGTCACCTGAATAACCTTCTTGTGTCACCTCCAATTCAGTACCATTATTATAATAATTGTAATAAATGGTCTTGCCATCGGCATTCTCAACTGCGATGTCGTATGCAAATGCCTTGGTGCTTGCCATGCTCATGAGCAAGATAAGCAGTAATGATAATTTTAACTGTATCATAATCATGTAGTTCTATAATTGTTAATAATTGATTCTTTTATTATAACATCTTCTTTTCTCCAACCGAAACTATCGTTAAGCATCAAGGCTATCAATTCCTTATTAGTATCAACATCCTTCATTTCCGGACCTAATGTTATTTCTTTTAGTTTGAGAGGATAAAGAATGTTTTTATTTTTCTCGAAATGCTTACTTTTGTCTTCAATGGTAAACTTTGCAATCGGTGCTATTACACCTACGCCTGTTTTTACCCATTCTTGCTTTTTATCATCATGTTGGAAATACAAAAGTCTTACTTCACCCTCCGTCTTGTATTGCACAGGTTTAAAGAAATGTCTCCATATATACAGATTATGGAAATCGAACTTTCTTCCATTTAATTCCAAGGTCAGTAATTCTGCTATCAAATCCAACTCTTTATGTGTCTCATTTGATTCTCCATAACTAACAGGAGCGATAATAAAACCGTTGCTGACATCTGCATCCACTTCAAACGTCATAACAATTCCCTTTGCGGCGTCTCCATATAATCGCCACATGGTCAAATCATCAGAATGACGAGTAAAGGAAGTTATGAATGTTTTCTTACCATAAAAATAATTGTCAGGCTTCGTCAAATAAGTTTTTGTTCCCTTCTTATTTAAATAGTCGGAGGCATAGAAACACTCTGTTGAGTCATTCATTCCCACGATGGAAACCATTGCAGTTTCATTATCCTTGCATAGTCTAAGAAGACTATCAATTGTTGTGTATTTTGTTAAACATGTTCCGACGGATATCTCACCCAATAGACATTTGAAAAAACTATTCTCTAACTCTTCTGAAAGAAAGAAATCCTCATTGCTATGACAATTAAAAAGATTGCCTTGATTATTCTCTCTTACATTATTGATAAAAGGTGTGAATTCTTTGTCAACACCATGTTTTGAAATAGTCTCTTCCAGCCTATGGCAAAATTCGTCCAAATCAATAGTACATTGTTTGGATGAAATAGAATAATTCTTTATTTTGAATGTACCCATAGTATTTTTATTTATTGCAATTCTTGACTTTATCTTCTAATTCTTCTATTATTTGTCTCCATTTTGAGGGAACCAAACATTCAAACACTTTCATCTTTTCCCATACAGGATTGTCTTCACTTCTCTCTTTTTTGAAATCCGAATTACTTTCGTTTTCAAAAAGGTCATTACTAAATGATTCTAACGTTTGTATTTCTACTCTTTCAAGTTTATATAGAGTTGGATAATCTGATTGAAGGTTGGTGAAATGAACACAAAAGTCAAAATCCCCATTTTCTCCGTCATGAAGGAATAGATATTCGGAACTATCCTTTTTGCGTTTGAAATAAAGTTGTCCTTTCTTACTAATGGGATTGTCTCGGTCAGTGTTATATGACATAAGCATTCTTTTCGTTGTGCCTCTGGTACCCTTCCAAGGCCGGTTAGTAATAATAAGTGATTTGTCGTACCTACACAACGAAAAACGTGAGTACCCACCTCTGCTTACCTGTCTCTGAGGCCTACCACAGCCATGCATGCCGATAAACAGAATGATTACCCACGCCGTATGTATAATCAACTTGCACTCCTAAAGTGTGCATTGGAGAGCAGAGACTGCTCTCGTTGCACACTCCGGACATGCAGTATCTTACATACCCGTAGCATTCACTTCTGACTATTACCCTTGGCATGCGTCTGATAGTGGTAGTTTCAGAGCCAAAAGATAAAGCGTTAGTGACGCTTTCTAAAATGTAGTGTCCCTCACCAGCCGCTTCGTGTCACGGCGTGGATTGGAATCGCTGCAAATATATAAACTTTATTCTTAACAAGCAAATAAATATGAGATATTTTTGTCGAAGCGCAACGAAATCGCCTTATTATTTGTTGCCATACACTTTAGTTTATTGCAACAAGAACCAGTACTAAGCGTTCGGACTGACAGTACTAAGCGTTCGGACTGGGAGTACGCACGCTTAGGACTGACAGTACGTGACGTTAGTACTATAATGAAAAAGTGCGCCAGACATATTGCCTGACGCACTCCTATGATGTTAAAGCGTTTAATTCGTATTAAATCTCGAGCCACTTAACGTAAGCGAAGTCCTGACGGTGTGGCAGACGCTCGTTCTTGGGATACATTCTGACAGCGCACTTGTATGTTCCGGCATGCTGCTGAATGGTTTCGCACTCGAAGGTATAGAGGTTGCCCTCTTTCTTCGTCACATTGAACTGGTGGGTTGCCCATACGGTGTCCTCACCCTTCTCGTTCTGGGTGATGGCAACGAACTCAAGTCCGATGGCATCGTCAAGTCCCTGCTCGTCAACGACATACTTGAAGTGGTACTTGTGTCCTGTCTCTGGTCCTTCGGCAGGCATGTTGTTCTCTGAAGACACCACGCGTATTGCATCCCAACGCTCGGCAACAGCCTCTTTCCAGAGGGCTATCTCCTTGGCAATCTTGTTGCCGTCGGCAGAGAGTTCCTTGAAGCGTTTTGCCTCTTTCTGATAGAACTTCTCATAATAGTCGTCGAGTTGACGCTTCATTGTATAGTGAGGCGCAATAGTAGCGATTGAGTTCTTGATGACATTTATCCAGCCCTCGCTAAAGCCCTTCTCGTTCTTAGCGTAATAGAGAGGCACGATGTCGTTCTCGAGTAAGCCGTAGATTGTGGCGGCATCGAGTTGGTCTTGATAACCCTGGTTCTCGTAGGTGCGCTTCTCGGTCAATGCCCAACCAGCACCCTCACGGTAGCCCTCAAGCCACCAACCGTCGAGTACAGAGAGGTTGACAACACCGTTCATCTCGGCCTTCTCGCCTGATGTACCAGATGCCTCGAGTGGACGTGTAGGAGTGTTCATCCAGATATCAACACCTGAAACCAAGCGACGTGCAAGGCGGAAGTCATAGTCCTCGAGGAAGATGATTTTGCCAAGGAACTCTGGACGCTGTGATATCTCGTATATCTTCTTAATCAAACCCTGACCGGCACCGTCAGCAGGATGTGCCTTACCGGCAAAGAGGAACTGAACAGGATGCTCGGGATTGTTGACAATCTTGTTGAGACGATCGAGGTCTGTAAACAGCAGATGTGCGCGCTTGTATGTAGCAAAGCGGCGGCAGAAGCCAATCATCAGCGCATTAGGATTGATCTTGTTGAGCAGAGAGAGAACACGCGACGGGTCGCCTTGGTTCTTGAGCCAGTTCTCGCGGAACTTAACGCGGATATAGTCGGTCAACTTCTTCTTCAATGCCATACGTGTAGCCCAGATTTCTTCATCGGGTACATTATATATAGCATGCCAGATGTCCTCGTTGCTCTGGTCGTTCATGAAGTTCTTGTCGAAATACTTCTCATAGAGATGGCGCCACTCTGTAGCAGCCCATGAGGGGAAGTGAACACCGTTTGTAACGTAACCCACAGCGTTCTCCTCGGGGAAGTAGCCCTTCCAGATAGGAGCGAACATCTTCTGTGACACCCATCCGTGAAGTTTAGACACACCATTAACCTCCTGGCAGGTGTTGATGGCGAAGGTACTCATTGAGAACTTCTCGCTCTTGTCGTCAGGATTGGTGCGGCCCATGCCGATGAACTCGTCCCATGTAAGACCGAGGATAGATGGATAGCCACCCATGTACTTGCCGAAGAGACCTTCGTCGAAATAGTCGTGACCTGCTGGCACTGGAGTGTGACAGGTGTAAAGACCGCTGGCACGAACAAGTTCGAGAGCCTGGTTGAATGTCAGTCCGTCCTCCTGGATGTAGTCAACAAGACGCTGGAGGTTGCAGAGTGCAGCATGTCCCTCGTTGCAATGATAGATGTCCTTCTTGATGCCGAGTTTCTTGAGTGTCAGCATACCGCCGATACCGAGCAGAATCTCCTGTTTCAGACGGTTCTCCCAGTCGCCGCCATAAAGTGCATGGGTTATTGGCTTGTCAAACTCGGAGTTCATGTCGTTGTCGGTGTCGAGCAGATAGAGAGAAATACGACCTACATTAACACGCCAAACGTATGCATGCACCTGATAGTTCATATAAGGAACATCAACAACCAGTGGCTTGCCATCCTTATCAAGTTGACGGACAATTGGGAGAGAGTTGAAGTTCTGTGCCTCGTAGTTTGCTATCTGCTGGCCGTCCATGCTCAGGCTCTGGGTGAAGTATCCGAAACGATACAGGAAACCAACAGCACACATGTCAACGTTAGAGTCGGATGCCTCCTTCAAGTAGTCGCCGGCGAGCATACCCAGACCACCTGAGTAAATCTTAAGTACCTGATTAAGACCGAACTCCATGCAGAAATATGCAACAGAAGCACGCTTGGCATCAGGCTTTACATCCATATATTTACGGAAGAGTTTGTAAACGTTCTTCACGTTCTTCATTATCTCCTTGTTCTTAACAATCTCCTCCTTACGGTCGTAACTGAGGCGTTCCAACAATAGTACAGGGTTGTGATTTACTTTCTCATAGAGGTCTTCATCAAGACTTCTCCAGAGTTCACGCGCCTCGTAATTCCATGCCCACCACAGGTTGTGAGCCAGTTCGTCAAGACACTTAAGTTCTTCAGGGAGTCTTGATTTTACAGACAGCTCCTTCCATTGTGGAGCGCTGGAATAATCTGCTTTTATCTTCATAATCTAAAAGTTAAATATTATTTGATTTTATTAGTTTTCAGTATTTTGTTTTCGAGCCTCTGCCTTGCGCAATGCAAGGTCGTATGCTTGCTCATAATATTTTATAAAATTGCTCCATAAGGCTTTCTTTGACAACTTCTCTGCATTAGCACGGCATTTCTTCACTTCTGCCTCAGTCATGTTAGAGAATTTGGCAACCGTGTCCTTAATGGCATCAGCCACTTCTGAATAGTTATAATCGGTGCGATGGATAACCTTCACGCCGTCTTCTATCTCGCTATATTCGCCCTTCTCAGAATTTGCCCACAAGCCGAAGCCTGCAAGGTCGGTGGTGATACACGGAACCTTGAAGGCGACTGCCTCTAACGGTGTGTAACCCCAAGGCTCATAGTAAGATGGATAAATGCAGAGGTCATTGCCAAGTACAAGGTCGTAATAAGTGATGTTAAGCACGCCATCGCTACCAGTAAGATAACAAGGAAGGAATATCAACTTAACCTTATCATCTGCCCTGTTGTGCATATCGAGATGTTTGAGCATTCCGAGCACGTTATCATGACTCATATTGTGAAGCCAATGTGTAATCTCTGGAACCTCAAGAGGCGTGTCAAATTTCTTGCCTGAATCGAGTCTGTTAACCAAGTCTTTTCGTGGCTCGCCCACCCAACCAGGCACTTCAATAAGAGCGAGAACAGTTTTGTTTAACTCTTTGTCACGCAGCAGTCTATTCATTGCTTCGATATATACATCAACACCCTTGTTGCGGAATTCATATCTTCCGCTTGTTGACACAATCAGAGTGTTATCGTCGAGGTCGGTTCCAAGCAATGCATTGGCAACATCAAGCACACGTTTGCGAGCGGCTTTTCTCTTCTTTGTGAATGTAGCACCTTTAGGGACAAAACTGTTGTCGAATCCGTTAGGAAGGACAAAATCTACGGGTTTGTCAAGCAGTTCCTTACATTCATTTGCTGTAATATCGCTAACAGTGGTAAAACAATCAACATGCAAGGCAGTCTGCTTTTCAATAGAGTGCTTACTTTGCATATTCAATTCGCCAGCCATTTGGTCTCCGTTATATGCAAAGAGATAATCGTACAAAGGTTTGTTGTTTCCTGCAATGCTTCTGCCAATACTTGTGGCATGAGTCGTAAACACAGTTCCAATCTCCGGCAACACCTTATTTATATATAAGACACCTAAGCCTGTCATCCATTCATTGCCATGATAAATGACCTTGTGCGTTTTGTTAAGATATGCTTTATAAAAACTCTCAACTACCAATCCTGCAGCATAAGAGAACATTGATGCCTCGTCATAATCGCCATAAGCATGGAGTGAATCGACCTTGAAGTCTTCCCATAAGGCAGTATAAATCTCATTCTTCTTTTCATAGAAAGAAGAAAAGGCAACAAGTATCGCTATTGGATCACCAGGAATTAACCATCTGCCAACCTTTACCTTCAGCCCTTCTTTTTTGGCAACCTTCTGCCATTCACAAAATAATTTATTATCTTCTTTAAAATAAGGGCATGGTTTCTCATTCCAACAATCAGGACCAATAAAAATAATTCTATCTTTAATCTTGTCCTGCAAAGTTTTCGCACGTGTTGACAGTACTGTGTATATTCCCCCTACTTTATTACAAACCTCCCAACTGGACTCAAATATATAGTCGGGAAATAGAAAACCATTGTTCATTATTATTATCAGTTTGGTGCAAAGATAATATAAAAAATGTTTTTTTGCAATTTTAAAACATACTATTTTACTAAAAACCTTGTTTTCTTGACTAAAGTTATTTAACTTTGCAGTAATCAATATGTTACATATATGAAAACGATATTACTTATAACTCTATTTTCTCTATTTTGCAGCAACATAAACGCACAAGATAATGCTACTGCATGCGACTCTACGGTATTTATAGGCGAGTACTATAACGACGAATATAAAGTATTTATTAAAATCAATTTTGTCGATAAAGACATCCTTGTACCAGGTCAGGAAATACTGGGAGAACTTGACGGCTTCTTCGGATCAACACAATCAAGCCATATTTGGGCCATAACATCAAGTGACATTAAAGGGGACACAGCGCAAATAGAGGTAATAAACAACTATGGGAGCGAAGACTTTACTGCCACTATAATTATTAAGAATGATGGGACTTTAGAGTTTAAGCATTTAAGCGGAAGCACTTTTAAATTCCCTGTTAATAAGAAATGGCAGAAACTACCATCGAAACTAATATTCATTAAGAAACAATCAATCTAAAATAGAATATAAATAAAAAAGAAGTGCCCTTGCTCCATCATCGGAACAAGGGCACTCAAGTAAAGAAGGCGGCGACCTACTCTCCCGCATTGCATTGCAGTACCATCGGCGCGGGCGGGCTTAACTTCTCTGTTCGGAATGGGAAGAGGTGGGACCCCGCAGCAATAGCCACCTGATAATTCATTGACGAAACACTCCCACACATCGGGAGCGCACGTAGAAATGACATCAGCGGCAGGCAAGACGGTGAGATCTCATTCGCAGCGCACGCATAACGCAAGCGCGCCAACTAAAAAACAGCGGAAAACATGAC
>DGTS01000005.1 GCA_002394385.1 Prevotella sp. UBA4330 | reverse complement strand
ATCATCACGGAGCACGAAGAAAGTTATCTCCACTCGCGGTTGCAATGGATACGCAAAAGACTGGCCATCGCCATCAGAAGTCTTGAAAGTGAAGAATGAAGAGTGAAGAATCTTTAAAATGAAGAAGGAAGAATGAAGAAGGAAGATTATAAAGACAAGGGACTGCGCCAGGCCTTGCAGCGCAGGAACGAGGCCGCCGAGCGTATGATGCTGCCGGAGGACTTCACCGACCAATTGATGGAGAGATTGGAAAAGCCCACCCCTGCCCTCCCAAAGGGAGGGAGAGCCAAAAGCTTCCCCTATTGGGGGAGGTTGGTGGGGGCTTCCATTGCCGCCAGCGTAGTGCTGTTGCTGACGTTTCATTATATAAATAATAAAGAGGTAAAGAAGGTTGAACAGCCAGTGGTGGTGAAAAAGACGGAGTCTCAGAGAAGTGAGCCTAAAACCATAGAAAAGGAACCCGTGCAGATGGCGAAAGAAGAAAAAGCTGTCGTGGCAAAAACAACTATGGTTAATAAGCGGCCAAAAGCCTCCGTATCGGAGAGTAAGACTTCAACAACAGCAGCAACAACCGACAGTCTGGACTACTATATCGACAAGATAGAACGCGAACTGGCCCAAGTGGACGAAAGCCTTTACATAGAGCGGATGAACAAGGTGATACAGGCTGACGAGCGACTGCAGCGCATCGTCAACAGTTATATCCTGCACACCCTCGACAAGGAAGGCCGCCCACAAACTGCAGAGAACATGTATAACGTAAAATCAGAGCAAGATGAAGAATAGACTTTTCATAACCATAGCAGCCCTATTGGGTGTTGGCTGTTGGCTGTTGGGTGATGGTGGTTGGTGCCATGCACAGACTACTCACTCCAGCAACATACGGGAAAAACTCAGCGCCTTTGTGGAGTCGAAGGAATACGGCGTACACCGGCTCGGTTTCTCGAAAGACGGACTGAATGTATATCAGTTTGCCCAGCAATTTGCCATCGATGATGAGTTGGGCGGCAAGTAC
Source organism: Prevotella sp. UBA4330 (assembly GCA_002394385.1). Lineage (GTDB taxonomy): Bacteria > Bacteroidota > Bacteroidia > Bacteroidales > Bacteroidaceae > Prevotella. The sequence continues at coordinate 2,478 of DGTS01000005.1, read as the reverse complement.
TACGGTCCGTTGTTCACGCCCCGGATGCTGGAACTGGAGAAGGCCATCAGGGCTGAGGCCGTGAATGCCAAGACCATCTATATCCATGATGCCATCGATGGTGACTCACCTCTGCCAGGCGTTAAGTTCCAGTTTATGATGGACGCCCAACATCCGATGACGCAATCCGTGACATTCGACCTCAACAAGAATATCCGCCTGCTTTCCTTTGAAGAGCCCGACGGCAGCATCTATGCGCTGCTGCTGATGTGGGACCAGACCGTTGACCAAGACAAAAAAATCGGTGATACGTTCCTGATGGACGGCATGGTTTACGAAATCAGCGGCAGGAAAATGGACGACAGACCATTTATTACCAGAAGCCCCCTCCAACTCCCCCGAGGGGGGAGGGAAATAATCCCCCCTACTGCCCAGGACATGGGGAGCGTCGAAGAGTTCATGGCTAAGGTGAAACGCACCTGCGAGATATTCCAGCGCGAGACACCGCAGGGACAGACGGCGGCCGGAGTGGTGATCAATAAGACGTGCAACGCATTCAGCGGAAAACTGACAAAAGAGCAGTATTTCGACCTACTGAGCAATATCCAGCCGTTAGTGGATAGCGCAAAAAATGAAAACCTGAAGGGCATCCTGGGCTACTCCTGCTACATGATTTACAAGAAGAGCGAATTATACGAGGGTGACAGAGACACAGATGTCACACGTGCGCCATTTGTCGCTTCAGAAATCACCACGTCGCAGGTGTCGAAGACGATTGTCTATAACAGTATGCTGATGAACGAATCGGTGGAGAAAGACATGGTGGAGTGCCAGATATCCGGTACGGCACCATTGAGTGGAAAGAATATTTCCGTAAGACGTAATGTGACTTGGGAGCCTATGGGGACGTGCACTGTAGTCGATGGCAAGTTCTCTTTCACCTGCAAGTTGCCTAAGAACGAGATCTGTCGGGTGTATCTTGACGACCGTGATGTCGTTTCCTTCTGTTCCGATGGTCAGCCTATCATTGCGGACATGGAGCACCAGACTGTAAAGGGCAGCAAGGTCAGCCAAAAGGTGAATGACTTCATGCAGACAGTAGAGCGCGAGCGACTGGCCGAACTTCACGAGGCCGATAGCCAGAAAAAAGCGGAAATCAACCGCCAGCGCGGCGAGCGGCTTCTCAAGGCAGTCCGCGAAAACCGCGACAACATCCTCTCTGCCTATGCACTCAGTCAGGTTTATACCGAAATGAGTTACGAGGAACTGAAGCCTTACCTCAGCGACGACTATGCTTTCTCACACCACATCCTCCTGGCACCGATGCGCGAATACGTGGAAGGACTGGAGAAGCGCCGTCCCGGCACTCCCTACACCGACCTCCAACTGGTGGACACGAAGAGCCGCCCACATCTGCTGAGCGAATACGTCGGCAAGGGATATGTCGTGCTGCATTTCTGGCATGGTCTTGGCGGTGATGGTTCTGAAATCCATCCGTCTATGAAAACGCTTTACGAGGCTTACCATTCCCGCGGTGTGGAGTTCGTCACCTTGGCTTTCAGTTTCGGCGTGCAGAGATGGCGGGAGGAAGTAAAGCAGCGCGGGCTACCATGGCCACAACTGATGCCCGATCCAGACACCAACCCGCGCGACGCACTTACCGCCTACGGCATCCGTTCCTATCCGGAACTGATAGTCATCGATGCAAAAGGCACTATCGTGGCCTGCCCTCGTAACGTCGAAGAACTCGGTTCCGCATTAAAGAAACTGCATAATCAACATTAATTATAGGTTTTAATTAAGGCAATGACATGGGCCGTAGTGATGCGTCCCACGTTTTTCCGTAAGAATCTTATCAAGAATTCGATTTATTTAACACCTCGCAACGGGATATTTCTGCAAAAACGGTGTATATATAATAAAAGAGCAATATATAAAAGAAATGAAAAATGTGATTAAGCGAGTGCCATGCAAACTTGTTTGCAGATGGCCGAGCGTGAACATTTTATTTAATTATGGTTATGGCATGAGGCGCAGTGATGCGCTCTGTGCTTTTTTCAGATGATGTTACCAACTAAAAAGGTGGTTAAATAATCCGAATGTCAGACAAATGTCAGTAAAAAAAATCGTTCCAGCAGGGATTCCTCAGTATCTTTGCAATCGGAAGAAAACAAAAGAACAATCATACTCAACTTGACTGGCTATAAGGTTGTCAGGTTATGAGGTAATAAGGTGAAGAAACCTTGTAAGTTGAGCAAATGCGAAACTTGGATAAAAAATAATTAGACAATGAGATTTATTACAACAACACTTTTGAGTTTATTAGTCTTGCTACAGGTAATGGCGGGAAAAGTGATTAAGAATCCGGTCATTGAATACTCCGCTTCGTGGATGGAGATTACCGAGATTGAACTGACGAAAGAGGCCACTATCGTAAGAGGTGTTCTCAGGCAGGGCTCGTCAATCCTCAACAGCACCGTGCTTGCAGACCGCAACACA
>DGTS01000011.1:315363-405808 GCA_002394385.1 Prevotella sp. UBA4330 | reverse complement strand
TAATTCGTTTAATTTGTAGTCCTATAAGTCCGTAGAGCCATCAGAGTCATCAGCGAAATCTGTGGTTTATAATTCGTATAATTCGTTTAATTCGTAGTTCCTAAAAGTCCGTAGAGCAAAGCACTTCTTCTATGACCCTGTCCGTGAATCCCTCCTCCGAGCATTCCTCTCTAAGGTATTTCTGGAAGCAGTTCACCTTCTCCGTCGCCTCCTCTTGATGATTGTAGTAGTACTCTATCTTGTCGGCAAACTCCTGGTCATCGTTACGAACGAGCACGCCATGATGCTCGCCGATATACTCCCTCATCACCTGAGTGGAGTTGGTGAACAACAGTTTACCGAGCCATGTTGCCTCGAACATCACTATCAGTCCTGCTGGTGCGTTGGTGTCAACGGGCAGCAGCAGGAACGTCGATGAGTGCATATATCCCATGAACGTCTTATATGGCACATCGCACAGTATGCGCACGTTCGACGGCACATCCGTCACCTTCTCCCTCTCCTTTCCCGGCATGATAACCACGAAGCGGTAATCTGGCAGCAGTCGTGCCACGCGCATCACCCTATTCCAGTCGCGCGACTGGTTGCCTCCGCAGAAGATACGCCTGCCGTTATCCTTGAAAGGCAGACAATAACCAGGATAAAGGTTGATGTCTCGCACGAGAGGGAAGTCACGGTTTATGCTGAGCCTCTTTTTCAGCGCCTCGCCGTACTCCAATGATGACACTGTGGCTTTCATCTTACTGCTTCGCAGAGCATACTTGTACAGGAATGCCGCCATGCGGTTCACCAGTGTTGTCTTGTCTTTAAGACGTATGTTCAGCGCCACGATGTTCCTGTTGCGGAACGTGAGCAGACAAATCCACCATGCGAGGATTCCCTGGAAGTCATACCATGCTATTATGGTGTCCCCTTTCTTACTCACCTTCACGGCTCGCCATGCCCCGATGAAATTGTTCACGCGCTCGCCATGCGAGACAGGGGAATGCACCCATCGGGTAGTCATTCCCCTGTCGTTCATTCTCTCCACGAATCCCGTGAAGTATTTCCTGTCGTAATGAGTAAGAAACCAGTACATAAAGGTTATTATCTTTGAACTTTGAACATTGAACTTTGAACTTTATGATTACCTATGAGTGAAGACACAATGCAAAGTTAAAGTTCAATGTTCCAAGTTTAAAGTTCCAAGTTCAAAGTTCCAACTTCAAAGTTCCAAGTTCAAAGTTCCAAGTTCAAAGTTCCAAGTTCAATGTTCAATGTTCAATGTTCAAAGAACGATACACTTCCGCCGTTGCAGTTGCTATTTTGTCCCAGTCGTAGCGGGTCATGTCATACGACACCTCATGGAACTCATTTTCGGCATTACTCTTCAGTTTCTCTGCCAGTTCCTCCACGTTGCCGAGGTGGAAATAACTTTCATCACCCAGTTCCACCACCTTGTTAGCAGGGATGTCGCTCACGATGACCGGAAGACGGTAACTCATTGCCTCGAGCAGAGCGATGGACAGTCCCTCGTGCGACGATGGCAACACGAAGCACCGGGCGTTGGTAAGCAGCGTCTGCAGTTTCTCCCCACGCACAAATCCTGGCAATATCACCTCCTGCTCACGTGTTAGTCTTTCCAGACGGTGGTAATAGCCGTCCTTAAAGTCCGCATCGCCAGCAAGCACCAACTTCATCCCATCCCTGCGATTCCCTTCAGAGTCTTTGGGGAACGCCATATCGAAAGCCCTGATGAGATGCTCGAGGTTCTTCTCTGGCACGAAGCGCCACATGCCAATGACATATTTCTTCGGCTCTATGCCCAATTCCTCAAGATAAGAGTCGTCGGTGTAGAAGTGAGCCGTTGGTGCTCCGTTATATATCAGGTGGCAGTCGTTGCGCCCATATTTCTTTACGAGGATGTCGCGTATCACACTTGAGATAACAATCACCTTGTCGGCAAAGCGTGTCCCCATTCTCTCTCCGAGTCGCAGCATGAACCGTGCGAAACGTCCCCACTTCTCGCGGTCGTAATCAGGTCCGTGGTGCGTGAATACCGCTTTCATCCCCAACAGTTTCACGAGTGGCACCAGCAGTGCAGGTCCTACGGCATGGATGTGCACGATGTCAGCCCCGTGTTTCTTTGCATACACGATAGACTTGAACGTGTGAACTATAGCCTCTAACGTCTTGGAGCGCGGAGCGTCGATATCCACGAGATGCACCCCGTTCCATTCCGTCGCTTTGTCGTTCGCATACCCCTTGCGTCGCGTCACAGTGATGTCCACACCGAGCGCGGCAATGCGTGGCAGCAATTCCTCGCAGTGCGTCTCAATGCCCCCTAAGATATCAGGTATTCCTCGTGTTCCTGTAACAACAACTTTCATCTAAATGATCCGTGCAAATAGTTTGTTGCTAAATAATGAATGGTGTAGTTCTTCTTTAGCCGATGCCGAATTCCACGATACTTGTACTGAGGGTATTTCCTTTCTGTTTCTGCCAATTCTGAACTATATATTTTGAAACTGCTTTTATTTGCATCTTTCACACATTTATACATGTACCAGTACAAAAATTGCAGTTTAGAAGGAATAATAATATCTATAAACTCGTTCTTGTTTAAATCCAAAAAGTAATCGCATACGTTTTTTAGGCTTATAACGTTTTGCTGATTCCAATATAATGTTTTCTCTGTAGATGTCAAAGAATACTGATTTAATCTATTGTAATGATATAATTGTTGGCTGATACAAGCATGTTTTTTTGCGTGATATGCAAGTTTGGGTAAAGTGTGAAGGTCCTCTCCTATGTCACATCCTGCAATGCATTTTATGTTATTGTCATCATAGAGAGAACGTGATATCAACCTTCCCCAAATATGATAACTATGGAAACCTTTAATAATGAATTGAAATGGATTGTTCTCATAATCTGAGAAAATATCTTTTATTGAAATGTTCCCGTCTTCATTATGACTATAATAGTTGCACGATACAAGATCAGCATTATGCTTTTGCTGCTCATTCACTAGGACCTCAACCATTTTTTTTTCTACCCAGTCATCAGAATCCACATGCACGATGAAGTCCCCTGTCGCTTCTTCCACAGCCTTGTTCCTTACATATGAAAGTCCCTTGTTCTCTTTTAGGTTAATTATTCTGACGGAGTTTATCCTGCTTGGATACTGTGCAATGGTATCTTTTAGAATCACCATGCTGTTGTCAGGTGTGCAGTCGTTTACAAAGACATACTCAATATTATCGTATGTCTGTTCCATTAGCGATACCGCGCACCTTTTAATATACTTTTCCACATTGTATATAGGTACGCAGATGGAGATTTTGGTACTGATCATTAAGATAAAATAGGTTGTAGTATTAATTACTATTATGTTTTTCTTTTATTATGTTCTTTATAAACAGCGTATTCCCGATAATATACCTACGCCACATTCGTTTCGGCTCAATGATAAGACGGTACAGCCATTCCAGCGAATGCTCCTGCCACCACTTAGGTGCCCGTTTTGCCGTACCAGCAAAGAAATCGAACACAGCCCCTATGGTTCCGCAGTGGCAATGTATATTAAGTTCGTTCCAGTGTGAGTATGCCCATTTCTCCTGTTTCGGTGCAGTCATGCCAATCCACAGCAAGTCTGGGTCTGCATCGTTAATAGCCTTCACTATCGCCGCATTGTCCTCGTCAGAGAACTCTGGTTTGTAAGGCGGCGAATAAGTAACCACCTCAATATGTGGATACACTACCTTCGCTTTTTCCCGAATCAGTCCCAGCACCTTCTCGGAGGACCCCATAAAAAAGGCAACTGGTTTCCCCCTACGGGGGGGATTAAGGGGGGCTTCTAATCTCCCCATTTCAAACTCGAACAGATCCCATCCCGCAATACGTTCCTTAGGCTGTGATTTAGCCTTCAGCCATCGGCATGCTTTCACCACACTCGCCCCGTCGGGAATAAGGGCATCCCCATTCAACAGGCTTTCTGCAAACAACTCATCCTTCTGCGCTGTGTTATACGAATGCGCATTAATTGTATTTATCAGCACCTTACCTTCGGGTATTGCCGCCAGTTCCTCCATGGAACACACAATCTTTATATCCTTAAGTCTCAGCATAAATATATAATTAAAAGTTTCGGAAGTTATAAACGCCCAGAATTTAAGTGCCCTGAAAGGGCAGTAAGAACATAGCCCAGGGCAACGCCCTGGGTATAGGGGTGCCCTATATACACGCCCTGTAAGGGCAAAAGAACTTCCTATATCCTATAAGTAACAAATCTTTTGCCCTTTCTGGGCGAATACACTTTATTCGCGTGTTACCCAGGGCATAGCCCTGGGCTACGTACTTACTGCCCCTTCGGGGCGATTCGTCACAATTAGTGAACATGCTTCCGAAACATAAATATCAAATAAAATCTGTAAGTGCAGTCTTATCCTTTGAAATCCCTGTCTTCGGGATCCACATTCTGCGCATTCCGCAGATTGTATGCAATGATAATTCCAATCGCTACAAGGGCAACAACGCCAATTATAATCCAAGTCATAAAAGTATAGTAATGAAATTAATAATCTATTTCTTTAACTGCTTAATATGTCTTTGCAAATCCTCCTCGCAGTCAAACCTATCTCTAATTTTTTTTGCCGGCACCCCAGCGTATATGGAATATGGCTCGGTGTCATGTGTCACGACACTTCCTGCAGCGATGATTGTTCCGTCAGAGATGTTCACACCGCTCATAATTATCGCGCCAAATCCAATCCAAACGTCATCGCCTATCACAGTCATCTCCCCACGACCTTTCCAGTCGTATTCCTTGTCACGAATGCTGCTGGCCAGCCTCACTGCTGTTCCCACCTGTTGGTAGTTATGGTCATAACGCCCCACAATCCCCACATGGTTAGCAAGAATCACTCCGTTACCTATCCTGCAGTTCGTCTCTATTATTGAGTACTTCCCGATATAGAAGTCGTCACCGATGGTTATCTCATCCCGTGCCCAGAGGAACACCCCCCTGCCACAGTGGAATCTCTTCCCTATGTTATACCTGCGCCACACGATGTTCTTGTACCACAGGTCACGCAATTTTTTGATAATGTTCATAATTAAAAGCCTCTCCCCAACCCTCCCCTAAAGGGAGGGGGACTATTACCTATAAACTATAATCATTAACCTATAATCTTTCGCTCGATCCTCTTTCCCCTCGCCCTTTCAATTCCCCGCCCCTCAAGGGGAGGGGCTAGGGGTGGGGTCTGTAATTATATCACTTATAGTCCAAACCAACAACTATAAACTCTAAAACTGCCTCTAATCTCTAAACTCTAAACTAAAAGAATTCCTCACTCCAAACTCCTAATTCCCCCCTCCCCCTTCGGGGGATAACTCGTAATTCCTAATTCGTAATTTGTAACTCCCTTTCCATGTCCTCTCTAAGATGGCTCACGGCAAGTCTCTCAAACCTCCTGTCATATTCAATAACCTTATCTCGGTCAAGTCTCAAAGCCTCCACCATCTTCTGTGAAAAGACCTTCTCGTCCCGTCCAGACACGACGAAACCGTTCTTTCCGTCAGCAACCATTTCACGAGCACTGCTGAAATCGGTGACCACACACGGTACGCCACATGCACAAGCCTCTACAAGTGTCGTTGACCATCCCTCCATCATTGAACCCATCACAAAAACACTTGACTTGTTAAGGAATTTACCTATCTCTTCAGGAGACATTTTCCCGTCAAGTATAACCATATTCTCTAATCCTATAGAAACAATATATTCCTTTATCTTCTTTTCATCTTCACCATCTCCGATGAAGTGCAGTTCTGATTCTGGCACTTTCTCGTTTACTATCTTGAAAGCGTCAATCATCAGTTTCCATCCCTTGAACCATCCCAGGCGTCCTACGGTTACAAAAATGCTCTTTCCTTCTCTTGTTGCATTATTGTCTATATAATAGTACTTGTCGTCAAAGCGAGTAGGGAACTGTATGATATGTTCCGCTTTAATCAGGCCTCTACTTCTCTCGGCAAATCCTTTGCGTGCATTATAGTCCGCTGCAGCCAAAAGCCAGCGCGTCTTTGCAGCCTTTGGCATCAGGAAGAACCTGTCATAACTCTTTGCGAACCTCCTCGCCCAGGGATATCTTGAAATTGCGAGCGGGTTGCCTACACCTGGAAGTATATAACACGTTTTTCCCAAATATTTGTCAGGAATAAAATAGACTACTTCAGGTTTGTGGGTCAGTAATATGTCGAAATCGTTTCTTGCAAGAATGCGATTTATGTGCCTTTTAATGGATATGCAGTTTGTGATTCTTTCTGGCACGAATGGACGTGCAGAAGAAGGAGTCACTTGAGCCATGGAATAGTAATCAAATTCCATCCCGCATATTTCCCGTTTTGTCCATTTTCCTGTAGGAGTCCTGTTGTCTGTCGTGATACCAGCAAGCAGAAGGTCATTTCCAAATGCCGGCAGCATGTTTCGATAGAAATTCAGAATTCCTCCAGTAGGGTAATCCTCGTAATTAACGTTATCTATAACAAGAATCTTCATTTCATGTTTCCGTTTTTTTGTTTTTTCTTCCACAAATGTCACGAATATTCACGAATCAATGAAAGGGTTAATCGTTAAGACGATTAGGAAGTAATTTAAATGAAGTTGGCATGAAAAAGTTCACTTTTTGCATGAATACTTCATCTAAATTACACGATAGTCTTTCATGACTATCCTCCTTTCATCCTAATGAGTGTATTAGTGTCCATTGGTGCCTATTAGTGGGCAGACAATTATAAAACAACTCGTTTTCGCTGAAGAGGCTTGACGCCGAAGTTTATTATATATCCTAACTTCTTTTGGGACGCGTGTAGGTAGTTCAATACCTGTGCCACATGTTCATCCCTTATGCCATCAACAGCCTTAAGTTCCACGATAATGTCGTCATAGCATACGAAATCGGCATAGTATTTCTTGTTTAAGGTAATGCCTTTATATTCTATCGTCAATTCCTTTTCTCTTTCGAAAGGAATGCCCCGTTTTTCCATTTCAATTGCCAATGCCTCTTGATATACAGGCTCAAGAAATCCCGTCCCTAACTCGTTCTGAACGTCCATTGCCGCCCCTGCTATGTTATAAATCTCCTCCGCAAATAACAAATCATTCATTTTCCCACCCTTATTTGTCCACGAATATCACGAATTTTCACGAATCAATGAAAGAGTTAATCGTTGAGACGATTGGGAAGTAATTTAATTGAAGTATTCACGCAAAAGTGTTCTTTTTCATGCCAACTTCATTTAAATTACATGATAGCCCTTCAGACTATCATCCTTTCATCTTAAAACATATTTATTAGTGTCCATTAGTGCCTATTAGTGGGTGAAATTTTATCGTTTTCGTTAAGGTTATGGTTATCGTTAATTATTATCATCCTTTTCTTCGTCACATACGACCCTCTCAATGCCATTGCTAGTAACATGAAGTATCCCATACCTTTACCCGAAAGGTAACTCGTATCCGCTGTACCTTCAAGGAAAAGTGCCAACATACACATAAGTGCAATCTTATAAATCAAGAAATTATCAATCTTGTCAATTTCTTTATACCGCCTTATCCAAAACCACAAGAAAAAGAATATTCCTACCATTCCAAACTCCGCCAATGTGGGGAAGAATGCATCAGCAAGAAACATTGGGTCTTCAGGGTATAATCCCCATATATTACTTAATCCATACTTATAATATAGAGGAGAATAGTATTGTGCTGCTGCATTTGTCGCGAATGTTCCCAATCCACTACCAAAGGGGATGTAGTCTTTAAAAATAATAGTCGTCGCAGTAGTATATGTAGCAGGTCTTGCCATCATTTGTGATGCGCTGTCTTCTTGAAATCCCTCAACGTAATATGCGTTAAACTTATACCATGTAAAGAATAGGATTGCAATTAGAAGCACTCCAACTTGCATGTAGGTCAACAGATTATCCAATCTAAACTTGTTTTTAAGAATAAATATAAGACCTATAAACATTACATACTCGCCAAAGAACTTTGACTTTCCTGATAATAGTCCTAATGTGACGATAAGTACTCCGATAAATAGATGTTTTTTCTTGTCTCCCCAAAAGAATATGTACAATAGTCCACACTGGAAACAAGCCTGTCCTATAGTGGCATTTTCTACGCCGAATCTGAATCCGAACAAGAAATATGCAATGGCAACAATGTATATATAAAGTATAATTTTTTGCTGTTTCTTGGTAAATGTAGGTGCAAGCAAATAAGTACAAAAGAAAATACAATAAGGACGTACTTGTTGTTGTAAGTCTAGATATACAGCAGCACTAACATTAATAGCCATGACCAAAGAATACAGCACATAGAATATCATGAGGATACCGTATGTATATATCTCTTTTTTTATATGTCGTCCAGATGTCTTCTTAATAAATGAGAATAACACAAGACCTAGAGTCATTAACTCATCTATATACTGATATCCTGCTCTGTCATAAAACAGAATACAAAACGGCAGATATAGTATCCAAAACCATGTAAAAAAAGTACTTGTCTTCATTACTTACTGATATGTTTTATTTTGCTTATTAACAGCAAAGTCCATTCTGGAAAAATTTGTCTCACTTTTGCCTTAAAGCCACTTTTTTTGACCCATGAGCCAGCATAGTGATGAATAGATCTAGTATTTTTAGATATATGTAAACGACCAGATACCGTATTAATTGGGTTAAAATAATCGTGGGGATAAATGGTAAATTCTCCGACTTTTTGTATCTCGCATTTATTCTGAAGCCCCATTTCTGTAAGTTTCTGTGTAGTGTAAGTTACGATATTTACCATTTTTTTTATGTCTGGATTGTATTCGAAATGTAGTCCATTGTAAACACTCATCATTTCTATAATGAACTTGCTATGAGGCTCTGCTCCCATTCCCAATCCAACTGCCACATTGTATGTCTTGGTCCATGTTTTACCGTTGTCCTCTGCCCCCATAAAAGGACCATTGGCAATTATGTCGTCCATTGGGCGTATCACCTCAACGTCTGTATCAAAATACAGTCCTCCATACTTCTCGAGGATCCAGAACCTTGCATAATCACTTACAAATGCATATTTCTTCTGCTCGTATGCTTCCTTGGTATATGGAATCATATTAACATCGAAATTGTCCTCGTTCCATTCCTTTATTTCATAATCTGGGAGATATTTTTTCCACGAAGCAATACAATCCAAAGCAAGTTGGGGTAATGGATTTCTCCCGAACCAACAATAATGTATAATTTTAGGTATCATTTTTTATGGTATGTGAAAACTCTTTATAAAAGAAATGCATTATATAGTTATGTTTATTACATAATCTTATGATTGTGCGTGATTTTGGAATATTAACTAATGTTTTTGTTCTCTCACCTCTTCAATTGTCTTTTTTAAATTATAGAAAATGTCGTCACCGAGTGTATGCCATCCTAATTCTTCAATTTTGTGTGTATCAAAAACAGATTTACTAACGATGTTAAATCCTTGTTTTTCTAGAGTAGAGGGGAGTTCAAACTTAACTTTTTTTTGGGCTATTCTTGCAATGATTTCAGCCAATTCCTTGATGCTTATATTACTCTTATTATCGGCAACATTATAGGCATGTCCGTTTTCTCCTTTTAGTAAAATATGTAAAATTGCAGAAACGCAATCCACTACATAGCACCATGACCGGAACTGTTCACCAGTGCTTTTCAATATGATATCCTCACCTCTCATAGCATTTCTTATGAACTGTGCGTATGCCCTATTGTCACTTTCTGTGAAATTTGGGCCGAAGACATGACTTAGACGGGCAATACTAACGTCAATGCCATATTGGTGTGCATATGCAATGCATAATGATTCGGCTGCTCTTTTTGATGAAGGGTAACATGATCTGACAGATGTACAGTCCACATATCCGCTATATTCTTCGGTGAAAATACGTCCGTCGCCTTCTCCGTAGACTTCACCAGAACTTACAAATAACAAACGACACAAACAATGCTCTAAGCCATAATCCATAAGGTTCGCCAGACCCTCAATGTTGGCTTTTATGATATCTACTGGTTTGGTCGCGAAATAGTTGGGACTGGCATTACTTGCCGCATGGATTACATACTGGAAATCCACATCCCCCTTCAAAGGTTTGGTAACGTCATATTGAAAGAAGTGGAAAGCAGGATCAGTTATATAATTAGAGAAACGCAGCATTGCCCGTTCCTCATTACGCCCAGAAGCATAGACATGATAGTCCATGTTAGGATGTTCCATCAAAACCTCTACCAAACAAGAACCTATCAGCCCAGTGGCACCAGTCACCAATATGTTACATCCGCTCAACTTTTCCCATGGAAGTTGAAGTGAGGCAACTGCTTTTATATCTTCTTTATAACTCATCGTGCAGATTATTTCAACCAACCTTCGCGTTCTGTATGCATTAACGCTTTCAGAATTTCAAGGTCCTCAACTGTCGTTATTTTAATGTTTTTCTCAGAACCAGGAACAATGTGCATCTCAATATTTTCATTCAGTTCTGCTACTAATGTGCAACTTGCAACAGAGTCTGTTATACCTTTTTGCTTTGCCATCTTGTGGGCATTAATGATATTCCCCAGCCTGAATGTCTGTGGAGTCTGTGTCCTGATAAGTGTATCACGGGGAATGCTCGTTTTCGTAGTGAATCCGTCCATACTCTCCAAAATGGCTTCGCGACACTTAATCCCCGTAATGGCATATCCGTATGCTTTGCATATCGCAATATTACTACTAATGATGTCTTGTGAAAGCAGTGGGCGTACTGCGTCATGGATGAGCACCAGGTCTTCATCCATGCAGCCAACTTCTTTCAGCCCATAGATGCCATTGTGGATAGACTCCATTCCTGAATTCCCGCCAGGGAATATCCATTTCAGTTTATCAATACAAAATTGGTTTGCATAGCTTTGTAACACGGTTTCCCATCCTTTTAAGCAAACCACCGCAACAGCGTCAATGTCTGGATGCTGCTGAAAACAGTTCATGGTGTGAATAATGATTGGTGCCCCATCAATATGCATGAACTGTTTGGGTATGTCCTGTCCCATTCGGTTGCCGGCACCGCCAGCAATAATTAGAGCGATATTTCTCATTTTCTGCATAAATAGTGACGTTTAATATATGATATACATTTCTTTACAAATCTGTAGGCGTTGATATGAACTAAAGCATTTGTTTGTGTTTTTGCTTGTCCCTTTTGGGGGATCCGCCAGTTTTTACCATACATATATTCTAATAAATATTCTGGATTCTTGGGAACATCAATCTGAATACCAAATACTTCTGCTTTCTGAGTTCCCTCAAAAAATGATTTCTGGATATAGTTCCCTACGATTCTGCAATAACGGATATTGTATGGCCATGCTGTTTTCCGGATTGTATAAAAGTCACAACATGCGCTTTTATGCTTGAAAGTATATACCCACGGTTCTGATGTGCGAGTAATATCTATCCCATGTTCATGAAAAACAGGAATCAAGTTGATAAGACTATCACAATCTTTTTCATAAATCATCAGATCTATATCATAATCATTTTTGATAAACCCATGGTCCCTAATGAAACCTAAAAGTGTTCCAAACATGGGCATAAACAGAAGTTTGTTCTCATGAAGAATCTCAGAAAGAGTTAGGAACATCTCCTTTGCATCGTCATGATCAAAGACATTTATGTCATAATATGACGTAGCCTCATATTCCCACGGTTGTCCATTTACTAAAATTGTTGCCATAATAGTTATTTGTTTATAAAGTCTATACCATCGTTTTTCAATCCTAATAGAACACTTAAGTCACATCCCATTTCATCATTGTTTTCCCTGGAATATATAGCTTTGAGCGCATATCGCTTTAAGTTGCGGTGAAAGGACATCCCCTTCACATTCATTTGGTCATCTGTCCTGAAGTATGGCACTGCTGCCATACGATATCCATTCTTTATGAAAAAAACAGGCATCAGGAATTCCGACAGATAACCATAAAGTCGTCGTGCCCTTGAATAGGGCGATAAAAGCACATACTTTTCACATTCAAAGAGAATGGAGAATAGCCATTTGGCATATTCTTCAAATAGTTCCCTTTTGCATATAAACATATTTAGTGGGTAATCAATGAAATCATTCCCAAATTTTGACATTGTCTTATAATAATCAGGATGCAATCTTTTGATGACCTGTTGCATAATGGTCAAGTCCTCACTGCATACAAAGGTCTTCAAGAAATTCCATCGATTATTGCTCCGGAAATAAGGTCCAGTAACAATAACATCAGCACCTTTTTTGAAATAATCCAAAACTTTAGAACTTGTTAGGTAATCAGCAAAATATCTCCTGTAATGGCAAAACCCAATATACTCTGACTCATGATAATTCTTCCAAGCCCAGTATTGAGCCGTTAGTTCCGAATAATATCTGTTTTTCTCACTGATATTATCACCGGTATCGTCACCGATCATGTTCATTTGTCCTTTACATGTAGATATTTTCCTGCCGACGTGAATCGGTTGGTACATTTCGTTCGAACGCACCTCGCAGGGCTTGTGACATGCTACAAATACAGTAAGGTTTTTCATATTTTATATTATTATTCACTTACACTTCGTACCCAATTTTTTTTAGCCAATCCATCACTTGCTTCATACGATTATTCCATGAACCAATGCGGAGAGCAGTATCTCTGTTTTTGTCAGCTAAGGCTTGGTAATCTTCAATATGGAGTAAAATGTCAAGAATTTGTTCTTTCACCTTATTATTATCAATCTCTATTACAGGATTATAGCCAATCAAGTCAACCAATTCCTTGGGTGCGTGGCCTAACATGACCATTCTCGAAAGCATACATTCCCAGTAGCGCTGAGTCAAAGTCTCAATATCTCCAGCCAGTTGTGGCTCCGTGCAACTTCTTGGTAGTGTAATGGTCACTTTTGCATCCCCCATTGCCTTATACAACTGTTCGTTAGTGAACAGGAACTTACCGTTCACCTTCGTGCGCACATAGTTAAAGTCTGTGTTATCATTGAAATTTATGAATAAGTTACTGCCTCTACCGAATTCCAAGACGTCAATGTTCCTGTCATTAAGATTCTCTCCTTTGGAGTACAATGATGTGTCAACTGCCTCTGGGCAGAACAACACATTCATCTTTGGGAATCGGTTTCTAATACGTTCAGCGGTCTGGGATGATGTGAAGATGGCTGTTTTTACCTCGTGCCTTTTCAGCCAAGCACACATTTTCTCGAGATAGCATGGCCAGCAGTCCCACACCATCGGTATTATTTCATATCGCAGGTAGTCAGGGAATGTGTCAAATGTCAAAGAAACGGGCTCCAAAAAACGTAATCTTGCTTCTTTGTCAGATTTCATAAAAGATGGCAGTTCGTATCTGAATGCCGCCCAATGAAATGCTCTCCACGGATAGTAACCTTTGGCAATCTGACCACTATTCTTCTTCCACGCATTATAGGGCGAAATTTTGAAATTAAGGTGCCCCGCATGAATGTAAGGGGTAACGGCCTTGACAATTTTCATGGTAAGTATCAATTATCTACTTAAACAATTTATTTTTGAAGTTTCCTGTTCTTTTTAAAAGCAATAGCCATTTGTCTTGCATGGATTTCTTTCCTCTTTTAAAACGAGAGCGTAAGTATTTGTAACTATCTGATTGAAAGAAGTAGACATCTTCCCCAGCAAACACGTGAGTAATATCTGCTAATCCATTAAATGGGTCATCAATGGTTTTCTTAACATCTTCGGGAATACATCCAGTCCTTTTGATCTCCATTAATACATCTTTCTCATTGAGGATAAACAATTGTCGACTTTGAAATACCGAGGGGTTTGTGCATAGATAATGGACAATATATGCATCTTTCAGATATCGAATACCATGTTTCAATTCACAGTTCCAGGTATCAGGTAGTGTTTTTATGATATGTCCCATTTGGAAATTTGTCAAAGCAAATGCAGGTTGGTCCATTTTGACCCCTTTTTCTAAACCGTTTAACCAATTCTGATTCCATAAACCATAAAACTTGTGTGCTGTTGGAGAGTCTTTAACATATATGACGCCACTATTAAAATACTCTTTCTCATTTTCAACGTTCCAGCCTAATATTTGAGCATGTTCTATACACATGCCTCTATATGGATTATCTTTGAAAAGAGAATGTGTATCCCAACATGCAGCAATGTCAGCGTCAATTCCTTCTATGTCATTTAAAGGCTTTGTAATTATTGTATCGCAATCGATAAACAAGAAATCCCCTTTTACATGTTTTCGAACACTTGTTTTAAGTATCCGTGACCTTTGTTGACCGTTATATTTTTCGGCATCTAAATCAATTACTAATATTTCGTCTGCATATCTTACCTCTGTTTCTCTGGTTCCTGTGAATGTCTTTTTCGTTGCAGAGTCTGTCAATAAAACAATATATGCATTTGGTATATAATGTTTTAAAGAATACATTGAAATAAAAGCCTGCTCAAGATATATATCTTTGGGCGAGCTAACTAATACGTAAACTATTTTTGTTTTCATATGTTTCTTTCTGTTGTATTTCTTTTCCTATCATCTTCAATAATCTCCATTTCCCTCTATGATAGATGTTCAATGGCATTATGTAAATGAGCAAAAGAATATAAATAGCGATATATTTTTTTTGAGTAGTTTTTTACTATAGTTGAGCGCCGTGGCTCGATATTCTTTTCTGTTGTTTGTGTCACTGTAAAAGAATACAAGTTTTTTAAGATAGACGAGTAACTGTTTGTCATAGCAAGGTTCGTCAAGGTTTTCCACCACTTCGTTTAATATCGTCCCCCAGTGATGCGCAGTCCTTTGTGATGTTGCCGTACTCATTACGGAGTTAGGAGTCTTGTAATGAATGTATGCTACGTCTTTCACGAAGCAGCATCGTTCAAGTTTTTTCACTACATGATACATCCAAAGTTGATCCTCATGAATTAGTCCTTCTTTGAAATATAAAGAGTGTTTTCTTATGAAGTCATTTTCTGCAATTTAGTTGAAGAGGACGTGTTCCAGTACAAGTATTTCTCCTTTAGTTTAGTGGAATTTGTGTTCATTTAAGAGTTTTTGATAATGCTCCATGTCACGGTATTTAATGACTTTAGCAGGATTCCCACCAACAATGGCATACTTAGGAACATCTTTTGCAACAACACTGCCTGCTGCAATTATTGATCCCTCGCCTATGGTAACATTACCAACAATAATAACCCTGTTGCCGAGCCATACATTATCTTCAATAATAACTTCTTTTAACAAATATGTCGAATCATAAGGAATAGCACTCCCTTTGTCATAATTGTGATTTTGAGTTATTATCATGCACTCCTTTCCAGAATGGAAGTTATTGCCGAAGGTAACTTTTCCCCCCCCCAGAACACTCATGCCATTGAAGTTGCAGTTGTCTTTGAAATGAACTTCTCCAGTGAAAACAGATTCAAAGTTCACTTTCAAGTTTTTCCCGCACGAAGAAGCGCTTTCCTTGGCTTTCTTTGTATAAAAAAATCTAGGGCCACCTGCCTGATATACAGCAAAACGCTCTCTCAATGTTGGGTCTTTGATAAGCCAAAGATAAAAATAAGGAATCACAAACAATTTGCTGATAATCTTTTTTACATGTATCATATTTTATGACATAAATATTAAAAAACTTTACACGGAAGGATAAATTAGGCACCAAATAACTATTTCTTAATAAGTAGTTTATTGCTTATTCAAATAATCCTTTCCCACTATATTTCTGATTCATTCTTCAGTAAGAATTGTTTCCACGAATTCTCGAAACATACCTTCGCCGCCTTTCTTTGAAAGCTTGACTATGGCCAATCTTTATATATCTAGGAGCACACTATTGTCTCTTAAAAATAATTAAATTCAAAATTAAAGTTCTCATTCACAACCTTTTATCCCTCTGAAACCCTGTCCGGGTTTAGAAGTGGTAACCTTGGCATCCTATTCAAAATCGGAGCAAATATGCTTTCAGGGGGATAGAGAAGTATCCTAAAGTTATCTGAAGGATTGTCTATTATGTCCCAGAACTCAAACGCAGTTTCATCTACTACACGAACAACTTCTATCTCGCTGCCAAGGATTTCGCGCTCCTTTATAAATACACGTGGCAGGCGGAACTGTTTTTCAAATGTATCAAGTAGCACCTCCAAGTCAAACGATTTTGGGGAGAGTCTGAAAATGCGGTACGCATACAGATTAACGTTGCCATCATCACCAACAGCCTCATTGCCGTCATCGAGCACGACCTCAAGATAGGCAGACCTGTCTTTGAAGCCATGCGTATCCTTGGCAAGTATGCACTCACCACGGACGGAATCCAAAACTTGCTCAGGCCTATCAAGGAGATAGACAAGCCAGATGACTAGCAACTCTATTTTGACTTCAAATTTGATTAACATATATAAAGAGGCACTAGTGACTATAATTATTTGTTTACTATTCTAATTTAATAGTCTCTATTCCGTGCTTTTGATAGTAATTGGCAATAGCAATATGATCGTCTAGAAATTGACATGGTCTTGTATAAAGAAGGTTTTTTACTTTTGTATTAGGCATTAATTTTTTTATAGAGAAAAGGGCGGAAGAGTTTAAACCATATACTATCTCAGGACTAACTCTTTGACTTATTAAAAACAATTCAACAGTAGTTTCGGCTTTAATAAATCTTACTCCGTTCTTTTTACATAGAATATGCATATTTGGGAAAGCATCCCGTCCATGGGGAACATAATATATATCTTTATTAGGATTATCTTTTTTTATCATTAACAATATCTTTTCCATTTCAACCCAAAAATCATCAAGACTCATGCCATATCCCCAGGCGAATCTATCAGGATTTGTCCCTACAATACATATACCCAACAGATTTTTACTATTATTATCATTGGATAGATATGTAAAATCATTCGACATTATTTCAAAGAGCCCTCTATCTATATCTGCATACTGAGTAAATATATATTTGCCATAATTTATGTTTCTGAATGAAAATAGTAACTTTTTCAATATGTTTTTATTTGAAAATAAAGGCTTTTTTATCCCTTCTAATAGTGGGACATTACAGTTTCCATCATCTAAAAACACAATAGAAGAATTATTTGAGAGTTTTTTGAATGCTATATAATGAAACTCTCTTGAGCGGTAATCTCCTATAAAGGCCCTTTTGAATTTGTTCCATCGAGGAATAAGTAATGATAATTTGAGTTTGTAGCTAATATCTGTTCTACAACTAAAATCAATTATTTCATAGTCAATTTTCTTCTCATTTAGTAAATTAAACAGTTGTTTGTTACGAGGGTCACTAATAAGATTTAGAAGAAACTTGTACTCTTTAATGTCAAACTTCTCAATCGCCTCAAGTGCACATAGAACCTGAAAAGGTGAACAAACAATAAATAGTGAAGGCGTTCTTTTTGCAAATGGATTCATATATATAAATGTTTTACTAAATCGTTTGCTTTTTGATATTCCTGTGGATTACCTATATCAATCCATGTACCATTGAGTGGGTAACGAATGACTTTTTTGTTCTCAGCGATTAGCTTCTCGATGAGGTCTGTAGCATTAAAGAACTCTCCATTTGGGATTTCTTCCAAAGCAAGACGCTTGACGAGATAGATACCAGCATTGGCATAGTGGTTGTACTGGGGCTTTTCTAAAAGTCCCTTGATATTTCTGCCATCTAAGTCAAGAATGCCATAAGGGATGGAGATATTATAAGGAACAGCCGCAACAGACATCTCCGCATCGTGCTCTTGGAAATGAAGGAAGAAGTCTTCATAATCAATATTGGTGAAGAGGTCACTGTTCATCACCAATACTGTGTCATTATAGAATGATTCTACAAACTTTACACTACCTATAGTTCCTAAGAACTTCGGTTCACGTACCGTTTGTACCTTAACACCATTGCGTGGTTTTCGGTAGTGATCTTCAATTTGTTCCTTTAGGTAGTTGACTGTCACATTGATGTGCTGGATTCCATAAGAAATGAGTCTGTCAATATTGTGATCAATAATAGCTTTATCGCCTACCGGCAATAATGGCTTAGGAGTTTTTTCTGTCAATGGGCGCAAACGTTCTCCTTTGCCCCCTGCCATTAGGACTGCATCAATAGGAAGACGAGTCTTATATCGATCTAAGTCAATAATGTCAACAATATAGTGATTTGCATCAAGAACTGGAATCAACTTCATTTTTAATTCCTTCTGACGTTTAATCTCGTTCACATTCGTAATGTTATCAGTTGTCATGAAGTTGAAATTACGATGCATCACCTTCTCTGCCTTGTCGTTAACAGAAGCTCCTGCTATTAAAGCACGACGCGAATCACCATCGGTAAGTGTGCCGACCATACGTTGCTCCTTATCTACCACAAAAAGCACCAATGGTCCTGTACCAATGTCGTTGATTTTGGAAAGAGCATTTAATAAACTCTCTTCCTTGTTTATAATATATTTTTGATCTATCATAATGATGATTTGCTTATTAAAAGTTCCGCCATATGCCAATCATTCATAGTATCAAGGTCAAGCGAGGACTTTTCATCCATAACATACTTAATACGTTTTGTAAATTTGTAGAGTGGCATTTCTTTTAATGATTTAGGGTTGATAACATATATAGCTCCGTTATATTCATATACTTTGGGAGCATCCTGACGGCGAGTTATACTACCGTCTCCTTTGCAAATATTTAAATACCCATATTCATTTTCTTCAAAAACGCAGTAGTATGGATTCGCAGAACATTCCTTTACAGAAACTACCATATCAAGATTAGAACTATAGAGAGCCAATGCTTCCTTTACTTGATCTGAAGTTCTGAATGGTGACGTGTTCTGTAACAAGATTACTACATCATAAGTTTTCCCTTGTTGTTCATAATAATTGAGTGCGTGAAGCAGCACCTCATAGGTTCCTGCTGTATCGGTTGCCAATTCTGAAGGACGAACAAAAGGTACTTTTAATCCGTAGTCATCAACGCATTGTATAATCTCTGGATCGTCAGTGCTTACGCAGATGTCCTCGTTTGCCACAATTTGCCTGGCAACATCAATTGTATAGTGAATTAGAGGTTTTCCTGCTAGTGGTTTAATATTTTTATGTGGAATACCTTTACTGCCACCACGGGCAGGTATTATTACTAATATTTTCATTGATATATATCGTAGAAATGTTTCTGAACCAAATTATCTAATGGATAGGTCTTAATGACCTTCAAAATGGTCTCACAAGAACCTTCTTTATAGTAAGGATTGTCTATAGTCTTATAACCATAAACTGCCACTTTTTTCAATCCATCTTTTATCTCTTCTGTGGAATACCCGCAATGAATGACACTATCAGCTGCAATGCGCCCTTTTTGGCGGTCTCCAATATCCAAGGTAGGAATACCAAAACTGGGTACCTCAATAATACCACTGGAGGAATTGCCAATCACTGCCGTCATATACTTCAAAGCGGAGAAATAGCGTTGCTGACCCAATGAAGGGATAAACATACACCTCCCCATATTCCTATCCACATACTCCTGAATGCGTTTGATGATAATCTGCGAGTTAGTGTCTGAGTTGGAGTAGGTGAAGATGATGTGATAGTCTATGTAATCATCCAGTGCTTCTAACAGGTTTACGACCTGTGTTTCAGATGACATATTGCTAAGCGTCACAGGATGGTAGGTGCAAAGAAAGCATTTGTCTGTCATCTGGAAGTTCAAACTTTGCTCTATCTCCTCTTTGCTCATAAAGTCATTCTTTAACACATTCTCCACACCCAGTGCTCCTACATTAAATACTCTGTCCGGTTGTTCTCCTAGCTGGATCACTCTCTTGCGGTATGCCTCTGTGGAAGTAAAATGCAGATGGCTCATCTTCGTGATGGCATGTCGTATAGCATCATCGAAAGCCCCTTCTGTTATTTCGCCACCATGCAGATGAGCAATGGGTATCTTGTATATCAGAGCTGTAGATGCTACAGCCAGCATTTCATAGCGGTCACCAAGTATCAGCAACAAGTCTGGTTGTAGTGCATCAAAAGCATCTGCAAAGCCGGCAACTCCTCTGCTGATCGACTTGGCTGTGGTGTTGGCATTATCAGGTGCCTCATCATCAGCCATATAGACCTTATAGTCAATAGTGAATCCATCACCCTCAATCTCTTTATAAGTTTCTCCCTGACTTTTTGAAAGGTGTTGATTTGTTGCAATTAACTGTAACTCAAGTTCTGGGCATTCTTTAATGGCCGACATCAGCCTTCTTAAGATGCCATATTCAGCACGGCTGCCGGTAACTACACAAATCTTTCTTTTTATCATGGACCTGAATTATACTAATAGAACGATTAAAGTTCAATTAATTCATCCTCAGCAAAATTGCGAATAGCCTTCGTTCCTATCACTTCTTCCCAGCGCATAGGTGATATTCCGTTTCCAGGGCGCTTCACAGTCAGATTTTCTTCCGTAAAGATCTCACCGGCTTTGATGTCGCAAGCGGCCACGATGCTCTTGCGGGCAATGGTAATATTCTTGCGCTCACTTTCACTTACATGTTTAGTTCCATCACCATCCATAGCCTTTTCAATATTGCGGATGGCACTTACCATGGTCTTCAGTTCATCTGGTTCCAGACTGGCTTTGTGGTCGGGACCTTCCATATTGCGGTCAAGGGTGAAGTGCTTCTCTATTACAGTTGCTCCTAATGCGACGGCGGCTATTGGAACCTCAATACCCTTGGTATGATCAGAATATCCAACTTCTACACCAAATTCTTTGCGAAGTGCATCCATCGCTTTTAGATTAACATCCTCAAAGGGGGTCGGGTATTCCGTGTTGCAATGAAGGAGTGTCAAATTATCTTTGGAAAGTCCATTTTTATACAAGGCATCAACAGCAGCCCTAACGTCCTGCAAATCACACATACCCGTACTCAATATGGTTTTCTCATTAAAGGAAGCTATCCGCTTCAGGAATGGATAGTTGGTTACTTCACCTGAGGGAATCTTCCAAAGACCTAAGTCCAGTGAATGAAGATACTCGATGCTGTCAAAGTCAAAAGCGGTGGAGAAGAACTTAATGCCTTTTTGCTTGCAATAAGTCATTAGATCTTTATGGTCCTGCTCTGACAGTTCCAGTTTTTTTAGCATGCTCAGTTGGCTGTCATCAGACTTTTTACCGATATTCTTTTTCTGATATTCTGCCTGACGTGCGGATTTTGACACCAGTTTCTCCGACTTGAAAGTCTGGAACTTGATGATGTCTGCTCCTGCTTCTACAGCCTTGTCAACCAACTGTCGGGCTAATTCAATAGAGCCGTTGTGGTTGACACCTGCTTCCGCTATAATTGTGACATGTGTCATTTTGCTCTTATTTTAAGTATAGCAGGATTGCCAGAATATATACCTTTTATGTTGATAGACTTTCTCACCAAAGAACCTGCGCCTACAATGATATCGTCACCAATCGTGATGCCATTGGCAAGGACTGACTGGCTACCGATAAAACAGTTAGCACCTACTTTACAATCGCCATTGACCATTGTTCCTGTAGATATATGGCACTGATCGTCTATTACAGCATCGTGTTCCACGTTGGTAAAGGTATTCAGGATAACATTGTTACCAACTTTTGCTCCAGCATTCACAAAGGCATGGTGCATGACGACAGTTCCTTCACCTATCGTAGCATATTTAGATACATAGGCTGTACTGGCAATAATCGTAGCCAGTTTGCCACCAGCCTCTTTCACTCTGTTGTAAAGTTTAATCCGTATTGCAGGGTTCTTAATAAAGCCAACGGTAATGACAAACTCTGCTTTATCTACATAGGAAGGAATGTCATGGTCTGTACCAATGACTTTCGTAGAAAGCAACTCCTTCCCCACATTCTCCGGCATATCCAATACGCCCAGAATATGGTATCCGGCACTCTCAGCCGCCTCAATCACGGACTTGCAGTGCCCACCGCCACCTATAAGAATGAGAGGTTTCATTTAATTATTGTTTGTTTTAATCCATTCCCATGCTTTAGATGGAAGCCAACCTTGACGTTGTCGATTTGTGATGTCAACAACAAGCAAAAAATCATTTTTGTCTATTTCCTCTTGAAGGCGATGAGAACATTCGTCTGGAGATAAATTAGTATGAACTAGCCATAAAGAATCCATGTAATGCCACCATTTATCGCCAAGTCCTTTTATGGCATCATACAAAGGCTTATAATCTTTATCTGGTGATTTTAAATCATATGCAATTAATGTTAGCATCTCTATTTCTTATTTAGTTCGGCAAATTCTTCTTTAGTTATTATTTCTGCACTAAAATGCATCTTGTCAGTAGTAAAATCATCACTATCCCAATAAATTTTAAGATAGTGAACACTTACTTTTATTCTTGAAGAATAGAACTTAATAGGAATAATAAAAGTTCCTTTCCCTAATTCTTGTCCATTACCATCCCCTAATAAATATAATTTATAAAACTGTTTTGATTTGACATTTCCACCTTCATTCGTCATATCATCATATTTATGTATAGAGGCGATATCAAAATAATACACAAGATGCGGTGCAATAGATGTGGGTTTTGAATTGCGATAATCTTTCATTTGTATTGGGGTAAAATCCTCTTGGACAAATACATTTTCATTTCCGCGTCTTTTGTATATACAGTCAACATTTATGGATGCATGATTTGCTATGTAATTACCTTTATTTTCAAGTTTAATTCTAATTCTTAGTTCTGGACTCGAGTCTGAACTTTCACTATCATTATTAATTTTTTCTTGGCATTGTTTATTCTCAGGACATGTTATAGAGATTTTAGGACGATTATACCTATCTCTTATTCCTTTGGAAAATAAGGCAACAACTACAGCGCCAACAGTTCCTATTGATGTAATCCAATTCGGAACAATTTCATACCACTCCATTATTTACAATCTTACAGAACTTGGAATATTTACCACTCTATCTGCAAACCAGATGGTGTTCTTGAGACCATCGTTCTCGCATTTCTCGAACATCGGCAGGCGGTTCATGAGTTCCCAGATAGGACGGGTCATCACACCGTTATCATTGGTGTACTGCAGGAAACTCTGCTGCGCCTCCTTGTCCTTTAGGATAACCACGTTGAGCCAATAGTTACTGCGGGTGTCCTTAGGTTCAACAAAGAACTCAATATCAGGAATGTCCTTGAAGAACTCCTCATACGCCTTGGCTGTCTCACGCTTGCTTGCCACATATTCCTCGATATGCTCCAACTGTGCACAGCCGAGTGCCGCATTGATGTTCGGCATACGATAATTATAGCCGATATGGTCATGACGGAACTCCCAGCGGTGGGGAATCTTTGCCTGTGTGGTAAGATGCTTAGCGAAAGCACCAAGTTCTTCATCATTGAAGAGCATCATGCCGCCGCCACCTGTGGTAATGGTCTTGTTTCCGTTGAAACTTAAAGCACCAATCTTGCCAAAGGTACCGGTATGCTTCCCCTTATAGAGAGAACCGATACTCTCTGCAGCATCCTCAACCAGAGGAATGTTATACTCGTTAAGCACCTCTACAAGTTCGTCAAGATGCACAGGATGTCCGAAGGTATGCATCGGCACACAAGCACGAACCCTACGCCCAGTGCGTTTGTTGTAGCACTGTCCATCCTTCATCTCTGCATTCTTTGTGAGCCATTCACGAACGGCGACAGGAGACAATCCCATGGTGTCCCTATCCACGTCAATGAAAACAGGGTGAGCACCGATATAACTCAGTGCGTTACAAGTGGCGATGAAAGTGAGTGCCTGCGTGAGCACCTCGTCATCACGCTCAACACCAGCAAGCATCAATGACATGTGCAAGGCATTGGTACCACTCACAACGACAACGGCGCGTTTACACCCTGTGTATTTCGCTATGTCGTCCTCAAAACGGTCAACGAACTTGCCAACGCTACTTACGAATGTCGTGTCAATACACTCGTTGAGGTATTTCTTCTCATTGCCGATAAATACGGGAACAGCCAAGGGAACAAAATCCTGCGTTCCGTATAAATCGTGAATATAATCTATAATCTTTTTGTATTCCATAGTTATAAGTTACTATTCATCAAAGGTTTTACTAATAATGTCAGTCTTTAAAAAAGAAATATCTTTTAACTTTATACATGTCTCTGTTTCATACACCACGTATATTTTTTCATTATAACAAGAAACATTAGAATATGAAAAACGATTTGATCCTTTTTCTAATAAATGGATAAATTTCCAATTTATGCCGTCTTTAGAAGAGAAAAGCGATATATTCTCTCTCTTGTTTGATCTTGTATTAACAAAACTCATTAAATATAATGTCTTTTCTGATAACACACATTTCGTAATTTCTGCTTTTAAGTTTATAATGCTTTCAATTATATTATCAGGTGCTTTAATGAATAGATCCTTTTTTTCATCATAATAATATTTATTACGTACGCCATTAAATGTTCGGCAATCTAATACGACTCTATTCTCGTTATCTAAATATACTGTTGACTCATTATCTCCAGCATTAGGTGTTATAGATGAAAAAAAACAATCTTTATTTCTGTGTTTAATTATTAGTCCAGAACACCAACTTTTATTCTTCACGACCATTGTTGGTATATATAAAGTTCCGTTAACATCTTGAATTCCATTAGAGGCAGATGGTATAGCACCAGTGTATTTGCTTATATCCCATTTCGATTTTAAAGAAATCTCTTCACTCCAAGATATGCCATCATCATCAGAATACTTATATACACAATCCATTTCGCGGGTAGAATGCTCGGCTGCAAACTTATTTTTATTAGCCAAACGTGCAGCAAATAAATAAATTCTATCATTGGATTTATCTTGTAAAAAAATAGGATTCATTACCCTTCCCCTATCAGGATCATTTGCAAAAACTTTCTGATAATCCCAAATATTATTAATACTATCTTTCCTTGCCACTAGCACATCTATTTCACCTTTGTCAGCAACTATACTCCTATTTTCACATGACACTAAAAAGGTTCCTTTTTGACTAATCATTAAAGAAGGAATTCTGAAAACCGGACGTAAACCTTTATCTTTTTTAAAAACAATATACTCTGGAATACTAACTAATTTTGTGCCCCCATCATTGATAAAAGCCACACTATCCGAATCTAAAATAAAATCATCTTTTCCACATCCAAAGATAAGAAAAAGAAGAATTAGTGAAATTAATAATTTTCTTATTATTGTCATTGTTTACATTTTCTGATCCAAATTCTTCCCCTTCTCCTCATGCTCGAAGTTGGGAATGAACTCCTTAATAGCTTCCACAACTTGGGCTTTTGTGAAGTCATCCTTAGCAAAGATTCCTTCTAACTTATCGAAGAAAGCATAGACTTCATCCATGTTATGACGAGTGGTTTGCTCCACAACACCAAGGGATAGGAAACGTTGCATGTCAACCTTTTCTCCAGGAACATAGAACTCTTCGTATGCTTTCTCGCCGGTAGTGTCACTTTTGAAGTACACCGTTGGGTACTTCAAAGGTTGAGAGTTGAGAGATGAGAGTTGAGAGTCAGAATAGTCAAGCGCTGCGGCTTTCTGCTTTGCTTCTTCATCGGATGAACATGGGTCTTTCTCAAATCCCTGTGCCTTGATGAAGTTATCGCAGATAGAAGAGAACGTTAGCATCTGGTCTTCACCCAGTTTGGGGAAGAAGACCTCTCCTGGTCTGCCAAGAATACATGCCAACATACATATCTGGCCACTCTCTTCTGGAGAGACAAAGTAGCGTTTGACATCGGAGGGTGCTGCTAAGGGTTGCTGCTTCTGAATACGATGCAGCCAGCCGTCGGGTAGGGAACCGTTGCTGAAAGCGACATTGGCAAAGCGGGCTGTGGTAACCTTAAAGTGCTGGTTATATGCCATCACCAAGTCCTCCATGATACGCTTTGATGCTCCCATGATATTCACAGGATTTGCGGCTTTGTCTGTAGAGACACAGAAGAAATGCTTGGGAGGATAGATCGTCAGCATGTCCATCAGTTTCTTCGCTTTGATATCGTTGTTCTCTATCAGTGCCTGAACACTGTAGCGGTCTTTCTCCGAACGTACATGCTTATGTGCAGAGAAGTTAGCCACGATGTCAAATCCCTTCTCTTCACGGAAGATTCGCTCGAAGATAGGGTCTGCGAAGTTCAATGTATAGCAGCGGAACTCCTCAGGAACATAAAGACCATCGGTGCTGCGCACATCACGCACCAGTTCTGCCAGTCCGTTCTCGTTGAGGTCAACCACTACTACGCTCTTAGGCTCAAAGCGCAGCACTGCCTTGATGAAACTGGAACCAATAGAACCGGCACCGCCAATGACACAAACTTTCTTGTCTTTAATTTCTTCCGTCAATTTTTCTTTGTTCGCCTCAATGTCAGGAAGGAACATGCTGCTGGAACGCCCAGTGACATGTTGAGATATGAAGTTGCTTAAATTTAACATTATAAAAAATATAAGATCTGTAATTAATTAGTAACTTTTTTCCATATTTTAAACATCAGTATCCATATTTTTATTAATTCTGGATAGTGTGCTACTGCATATAATAAAAACGGAGGTTTGTTCTTTCTGTAATAGTGATTCTTTTTGATGTCAACACTCGTTACTCTTTTATATCTTTTGGGTATCGTTTTAATAATTTTAGATGGAGGATTATTGTTGAACTTTTTTAGAGAATATAATATAGTATTTTTATAGAACAAATAAAAAAAAGCATATTCTATTTCATCCTTGTATTTGTAATAAAAACCGAGTCGTTTTGTATTGTTGTAGAACATTATGGCAGTCTCCAAACGATCAAAGTATGTCAAATTTCCTTTTTGCTGTGTAATGGAAGATGGGTTTGTCCTATAATAATGTAATGGCTCATCGTAATACACCGCAATTGTTCTAGCGCATAGGAATAAGCATGTAGAAACTGGGGCATCCTCGTATAGCAGACGGTCGGGAAAAAACAAATCGTTTTGAAAAAAAATGCTCTTTTTTATCATACTATTCCAGATAGAGAATCCGTGAGTGAGAACATGGCTTCTTATGTTCTCAATTCCTGTGACTTGCCTGGGTATCTGTGTTATTGTAATATCTTTTTCGCAGTGTCTGATATATTTTGCCGATGCAACTAAATCAGCATTCCCATTATCAGAAAGATTATACAAACATTCATATTTGTTTATTGATACATAATCATCTGAGTCAACGAAAGCAACATATTCTGCTTTTGCTGCTTTTGTTCCAGTATTTCTAGCGGTTCCAATACCTTTATTCTCTTCGTGTTTGATAATTCGAATGCGGGTGTCTTTATCTTTCCATTTGGTGAGTTTGTCTAAAGTACTATCTGTAGAACAGTCTTCAACACAAATTATCTCAATATTCTTTAATGTTTGATTAGTTAAAGAATACAGACATTCGTCAATGTATTGAACAACATTATAGCATGGAACAATAATGCTAATTAATGGTATTTCCATATTCTTAATTAATAAAGAAAAGAACTTTGATGGTTTTTGTTGTCTCTTTTCTTTTTTGTTTAATATTTGGCAAAGTCAAATATATCAAATTTTCCTTTGCTAATTTCGCAATCCCAACAGTTGCTTATTCTCGTTATAATCAACAACCACACTTATGATAAAATTGCATGGTGGCAGGGCAAAAAGTCATACTGCTAATGATAAACATGTCTAAATTGAACATATTGATACAAATAACTTGACTGTTTATTTTTCTGTGGGGAATACTTTACACTACTACCACTTCTGCATCCTTGAGCATGGGAGTGGATAGTTTCCATGTTACTGGGTCGCGGCGGGAGACGGGACGGAACTTGATGTGGAGGTCGTGGATGTGGCGTTCTACATCGAAGTCGGCGGGATTCTCCACGGAGTCGCTCTTCACGCCGACGTGGAAACTGCCCAGACCGGGGATGTCTATTTCCTCGCCCGCCAGCAGGTGGTGGCGCATCACGTCGCAGAGTTCGGTGAGCACGAGGATTACATCAGAAGGCTTTGCCGAGCAGTTGCTTGCTATCTCCTCCGAGAACTGGTCGAACCCCACGTTCCCCGTCTTGCGCGAGCGTGCGTAGTAACGGTCTTCCGTCCTCTTTTTCTCAAGTGTGCAAACTATAGCCATGATTTTTTTCTTTTTGAAAAAGTGATTTTTAATTTCACAATTTCACATCCGTTGCAAAACGCTGTTATATTGTTATTTGCGTGTGAAGGTGCAGTTTCACTCAATTTCACCTAACTTCACGCTTCGTTTTTTGCCTGTTCTGTCGTATGTCATCATCGAGTAGCGCTCTCATTTAAGTCATTTGAGAGAGTGATTAGACCCTAATCACTCGGTCAGAAGTGCCAAGTGAGGAAGTGATTAGACCCTAATCACTCGCTCACATACCGTAGTTTAGCACGAAAGACGGTATTGTCGTACATGCTTGCGGGTGTGAATGTGGGTGAAATTGAGTGAAATTGCACCTTCACACATAATAGGTTGAATGACAGGGATTTGCATGCGGTGTGAAATTGTGAAGTTAATTTTTGCTTTTCTTGAATGAAAAAACTACTTTTTTGTCTTCACTTTATACATGTTTCCCGCTCTGGTGTGTTTCATTTCTGCCGCCATAGCCTGCATGCAATGTCCCATATCGCGCAACACATTAGCCGTGGGGGCGTAGTGGGGAAACATCTTCTTCACACGTTCCAGTATCTCCGTAAGTGACAGCCATTCGCCTTCCTCATCTGTCTTGGCGGGTGTGACGACAGCACTGAGCATTTGCGGCAGTCCCGCGATGTTGAGAAATTCCTCGTTCTGTGCCATCAACAGTCTTGTCTGCTCGTCGTTGAGCCAGAAAGGACTACCGTTCTGCACCTCCGAGAGCAACTGCGCATAGAGTTGCTGGTAGTCGATGGGAGTGGTGAAGTCGATGGTGTCGGTGACACGCACACACAGGTAACGGCGCGACCCAGTGGTGTCCACCAGCGGGCGGTCGCTGTTTGTCGTTGCGATGAACGACGCGAAGCGGCGGCGCATCTCCATGTGAGAGGCAAACGGCAGTCGCATATCCACATCGTTCTGCGATATGAGGAACTTCAGCAGCGGGTGCTGCGAGCGTGTGTATTTGTCGAACTCGTCGATGTTTATCAGCGCACGGCTCGACATCGCCAGTGCAATGGTTGTCTCGCTCTTCAGATTCAGGTTCTCCGCATAGTACGGGCGCAACTCCCTTGGCAGCAGCACACGGCAGAAACTCGTCTTGCCTGTTCCCTGCCTGCCCGTCAGCAGCGGCACCAGGGCATTGCTGTGCTCGCTGTCGCGTCCCATCCATCCAGCCACCATGCCCAAGAGCCATGTGTGGAAGAACTCCTTCCAGTTGGGAGTGTCCGTCGGCACACGGTCGGCAAGCATTGACACGCGGTCCTTGCCGTCCCAGCGGGGTAGGGCACAGAGGTAGTCCTCGATGGGGTTAAACTGCGCTATCTCGCGCGAGTTGATATATCGGTTAAGGTCGCGGTCCCATGATTTCAGTCCCGCTGCCTGTGCTCGGATTGTCATAGAGTTCTGGTCCTCAGCCTCCAGTGTGCGGAACGTGTCGCCCGGCACGTCCTTGCGACGGAACTCTGCACGATGCGTGAGCATGTTCATTCGCAGGTCGTAGTAAGTGTCCATGAAGAACTGCGTGTTCCACATCAGCAGGCTGTTCTGGTTGGCGTGCCTCATAGGGTCGCCCTTCTTTTTAGCCTTCTGCTTGTATGCCGTGGTGAAAATATGGCGCACCAGTTCCATATCGCCGTTAAGGTCGGGTCGGTAACTCACCTTGCGTATAGCATTCGCCAGCGGAATGTCGCTCTCGCGGCAGTATTTTGCCAGCGAGCAGAGCACGCGCTCCGCCTCCTCGCCGTCGAAAGCCATGATATGCTTGTCGAGTGCCTTTTCAAGACAGAACTGAAACACCATGCGCTCCGTCTGCTCCGCGTCGCGCCCCGGGAGGAGTTTCCCGTTGTCTTGCTGCTTGTCGCTTGGACTAATATCTTCTTTGTTCCATGACAGGTGCGCGGCAGTCTCGGCATGATTCTGCGCCGAGAGGTAAAACGGCACGGCGAACTCATTGTAAAATGCCTCCGGGTCGTGGCTCAGCGTGCACAGTTGCGTTGCCGACGGGTCGGTGATGTCTGGTGTCACCTGCAGTTGTGCCGAATAGAAATGGCGCACGTCGCGGAACGCGTCCCTGTATGCTTCTGCGTTATCGTCGTAACCTGAAGACTCGAAGCGCACCACTATTTTCAGCGAGTGGTCGTCATATCCGATGAACGCCACGAACGTCTGCGGCAGTTGCGCTGCCATGTTCTTCAGTCGTGTAGCCACGCGGTAGTCCTTCAGATTGCTAATCTCCATCAGCAGCAGTCGGTTCTCGCTTGCGATGACAGGACGATAACCGTTATGTCGTGTGAAATCGTTTCCCTCCGTTCTCTCCAGTTCCGCGCCGAAGCACAGAGCCGGCAGCGAGTTGTTCACGCGCGGCATCTCCACCTTCTCCTCCTTTATCATGGAATAGACCTCGCGGAACTCCCCAATTTCCTTACTGTACCTATCGCTCCGGATAAGGCCCACCACCTCCTCTGGCTTCAGCCAGTTGGTAGTCACCTTCCCCTTCGATGGTTTCAGTATCGTGATTTTCATGTTTGTTAAACTGGGATTTGCTATATTACTTCTTTTTGCCCCCTAATAATATTGGACAGTGCTTCATAATTAGTAAAGAAAGATAGTATGATAAAACACAGACAATCACATAAGCGACTAAAAAGATGATGATCCACGGTGTAGAACCTTTCTCAAAGATTCTGTTAAGAACAACGGCAATAGTATGTAATAATAGTGGGTGAAGAACAAGGACTCCCATTGTTTGCTTACCGAAATTACCCAGCCATTTTTGATTTTCAAGTTTCTTGCTTATCCAAATAAACGTTGCGAAGGAACAGAAGGTCATAAGAAAAAATACTGGATACATATATGGCGGATGTCGTGTATAGGAAACCAATACCCACGGAAACCACCTCATTTGCATTAACAAAATGCATATTACCCCTATTACTGAGAGCCAACTAACAATCTTCCTGTTTTTATTTATAAGTGGGTAGCAGACTTTTCCTGCATAGTAGAAAGGAATGGCTGCTATACCTTCGTCCAACAGAAGAGGAAGATTAATTCTTGAAATCACACCACCAAACAGTATGAGTAATGGAACAATGATGTATGAGGGTATTTTCGTTTTATTAATGAGCCATGTGCCACACTTCGCATAGAACAAGGCGAATAGGAACCATGTCGCCCTTCCTCCTATTAAAGGCTGATATACAGAGACATTAATAGGTATAGTGTGGTCTTTAAGATAATGCAATAGTGAAATATATGTAAAACTGATAATGACCCAATAAATGCCGACGAGGAAAAGACGTTTGAATGTATTTGGTAACCAATCTTTTACGGGCTTGTAAGTGTTGTCATAGAAACCGCTCAGAAAGAAGAAAAAGGGGACAGCAATTATGGGATATGGGACATTGATAACTCCAAATACTTCTGTATGTATACGTACTACCAAAAGCATGGCAATTCCTTTTGCCACATCAACATATACATCCCGCTGTTTATTAAGATTATTCATAGCCAGTTCAAATTTGCCGTATTATTATACATGGATTTCCTGCTGCTATGCAGTCGGAAGGAATGCTCTTCGTCACAACGCTGCCTGCTCCAATTATACTGCGTGCCCCAATCGTGACGCCTTTTAGTATAATGCAGTTGGCACCTATCCATACATCTTCCTCAATGGATATAGGAGCACTTTTTATTATTGATGTTTTGTCTCCTCTACCCCTACGTCTCGCAAGGTAGTCAATTTGGTGGGCATCAGTATCCATAATCAAACAGTTTCCTCCGATTCTTACATGATCACCGATGGTAAGGCTATCTCGAATCCATATACTTGGTGAAGACATACCCACATGGTTGCCTATGGTAATTGTTGTAGTTGTTAGTTCTGTATGAATACACCCCATGTTATTACCGCAAATAGGGTTAATGCCATCGCCACTAGTAAGATAGAAATCATCGCCGATTGTTATTCTGCCTCTTTTCCCAGTAATGTATACCCTATTATAGACTTGTATGTTTTTCCCGAATTTAATCTTTTTTAATTGGAAATAAAAACGGTTAAACCAGCGAAAATATTTATTAATCAATAAGTTCATATGTTTTCTGAAGAATTAATAATATCTTGATAAGTTTTGATGAGGCTGCTTACAATTTCCTTATGGTTATGACGATCTCTCGCAACCTTTTGAGATTGGCGGCCGATACGAAGATTCCAATCACGATCATCTCCAATTCGAGTAATCCGATAGGCAGCAGTGTATGGATCATTAGTTGGTACTAAAAAACCTGTTTCACCTTCGCTTATCAGTGATGCTGTGCCACCTACATTGGTCGCCACCACAGGTACACCTAAAATCTGTGCTTCACATACTGAGTTTGGACTGTTTTCTATGTATGATGGCTGGAAATAAACCGTCGCATTAGATATAGCATCACACAATTTTATAGCCGAAGCAACCCCCATCAGTTTGATATTCAATTCATTATGCTGTAGCCCTGTAAATTTCTGTTGAAACGTGGGGACAACATTTCCATAAATCAACCATTCGAAGTCACGATGCATTACATTTTTCAGAACATTGGCTATCTGAAGGACATAATCAAATCCTTTGTATGTTGGACTACTACTGGTAGTAACAATTGTCAGTCTCTTTGGAATGACGCGCTTGTGTTCTTGATAGAATTCTTTTCGTAGAATCTCGCCACCATAATGGTATACACGTTCAGGATTAAGAATTTCTGTAGCCAACTCATCCCAATGCGTACGGCCAATAACATGCTTTGTATGGGATAGTACCTTTTGTTCACGGTAGCAACTGCGTTTCCAGAAGGTATACAATTGGAACCTGTCAAATATTTTCTTCGGGTTCCAGTCTTGAAATAGGTAACTAGTTTTCGATACCCCTGAAGGAAACCATATATATATATAGAGAGAGAGGAGTCCTTGGATATGGAGCACTACTGGACATGGGGCTACAAAGGTCGCAAGTCCCATATAGAGTTCGGAACCGAAAATGTGAATTATATCTGGCTTGAAGTCATCGATAGCCTTTTTAAATACTGTCTTGTAATGATCCCATAGGATTTCATCTCGTTTAAGATCTCCATGATGTATGATGTCAAGAATCTTGTCCTTCTTTGTTTTTTGGGGTAATGGCACAGGATAATATACGACACCGTTTCTCTCAGATTTGAAAGGTTGTCCATTCTGGCAAAAACAGATGCCCAGTTCTATTGCATCTTGTCTAACTAATTCATCCTCTAAAGAGGTAAGCCAGCCACCTCCATTATAGCCTCTAATTCCTTTGCCTGAATTGTAATCACAAGGAGTATTTGTAAACCAAAGAACTCTCATTATTTGAAATGTTTCAGTATTTTGTAAAGAAGTAGCAAGTCATACCTACAATACCAACTCGGATAAAGTCTATGCATATCATCTTTATATGCTTCTCGATTCTCCAGAAATGTACGATATACGCACATCTTTCCCCAGAAAGGTTTACCCTTCATGGTAAGATGTCCAGAATAGTCCTCATTGATGTCCTTACGTGGGGCACTGGCTTGTGCATAGTTAATGTCGTGTACTTGAACAATCTTCTTGCTTGAAAACACACGTGCCTTTGGCAGCAATCTGATAAGTAATTCTGCATCTTCAAACCTGCGCAATCTCTCATCGTATGGATATTGGCTAATATATTCTTTACGATACATAGAAAACCCTGCACCTGGCATGCATTTACTGAAGTAACATTCCTTCAGAGGATTTTTAACATAGCCTTCTAAAGGGTGGTATGTAGGTGTTAACTTGTCGCCAGTTCTGATATTACTTCGACAATTGTATATGTCAACGTCTTTGAAATTGTTTCTTAGTTCGTCAAAGTGTTCCAATGCATCAGGAAGGAACTCGTCATCAGCGTCAAGGAAAACAATCCATTCTGTTTGCGCATTTCTAACTCCTGTATTACGGGCTGCGCTTGGCCCTGCGTTTTTTTGTTGTATCAAATGTATTCGCTCATCCTTAATATGTTGTACGACCTCAACACTGTTGTCTGTTGACCCGTCATCTACAATAATAAGTTCAAAGTTTGGGTAAGTTTGTTCAAGAACACTCTTGACCGTACGTTCTATTATCATCCCCTTGTTATACAATGGAATAATGACAGATATGTCTTTCTTTTTCATCTTATTTTAATGCCTTTTTTAAGAACTGAATGCTCAATTCTTTAAGGTTTTCCCTCTTCTCGTTGACTATTTCCCAGTTTATATCTATTTCCGGTAAACAGTTTATATTGTCAACTATTCTATTTTCCAGTCCCAATTGCTTTAGTAAAGAATAGTAGCGAGCATTGCCTCCACTCTCATTCTTGATTATCAGGAAAGGTTTGTTAAATATAATAGAAAAAACCATTCCATGAAAAGAGTCTGTTACGATACATGAAGCATCACGAAAAGAAGCAAGCCAGTCTTCTATACAATCTTCCCTTTTTAGTTTGTCGCCTGCCTGTATGGTTTTTACATATGTTCTTTGTTCCTCGGCCTTTTTGTTGGAAAGATTAATGATATCATCATTTAAGTGAAGTGCATACACAAAAACATAAGGCTCTTTTTTAGGTGTGTTATAACATATCCTTTCATAGTCCTTCATATCAAGCAACAAAGTGGGGTCTAATACTAGTTCCGCATTAATACCAAGATGCTCTTGACAAAGTGCTATGGCGGAATCCTCCCTAACAGATATCGCATTGAAACGTTGAACGAGTTTTCTGCATTTCTCCGTTTGATTATTGCTGTATTCCCATCTAGATACTCCGAATGATGCTGCGTAAGCAATTTTCTTTACGGAGTCAGATGCAAAATCAAGATACATATTGTATAATCTGCCCGAATTAAATGCAGGCCGCCATACCTGATCACTGCCAACAATAAAAGCATCTATACCGTATTTTTTTTCAATGTCAGATGTGAATACACGTACAGTCTCACTGTTTATGTGTTTCAATACGAAATCGATAAATGGCTTGTGTCCTATTCTACCTTTATATGGATACTCAGGAATACGCTTTAAAGACCTTTCACTAATGATGTGCTTCACCATACGCATTAGCCATCTTCTCTTTGTATAGCAGGTGTCGTGCTCAAAAGTCAGTGGCTCATGCCCCATTCCCAGCAAAATCTGTTGTAAAGCCCAGTTTTGCAGGATGCCGCCATAGTTTTTATAAAAATGTTGAGTCAGGATGCCTACTTTCATGCTTTCCTTTTTAATATGGACAAAAATGCTCTAATAGTAGATGCCAGATGATAGTGCTTATTTATTGCCATCAACACGAGCCTTTTTTTATAATTATTTGCAGCCTTTTCAAAAACATCATTGTATTTTGAGAATGACTTTTTCCATTCGGCCTTTGTGAATATATTGCCACTTAGCGTGATATACGCAATGTTCAAAAGAGAATTGCTAACATGTTCTTTATTTTCCTTACTGACAAGTGTGTTCTTTAATGCCGTTTCATGCCATTTTAACTCTTGAACATAATACTTTCTGTCTTCAGAAAGGTATGTGTTCGTAAGGGAGGATGCATTGCTCGTCTTGTCATAACTGTATAATGCCTCTGGAAGATATGCAATCTTAGAGCAATAAGGCAGTACATCAAGCACAAAAAACATATCCTCTCGCATGGTTAGGTCTTCGCGGAAGCAGACATTGTTATCTTGGAAACAGGATGTACGTATCAGTTTGTTCCACAGTGCTCCGTATAGTTTGCCTTGTATCAAGTCGTTTGTAACTCCTTCTTGTGTCAAAACTGTTGGTCGTTGGGCATGATATATTGGTCCGTGATGATTAACTTCCATGTAATCACATATAAGAATGTCCGCACCTGAATCTTTTGCGGAATTGTACATTTCCTCTAACATATTTGGGCTTATATTGTCGTCAGCGTCAATATGAATAGTGTATATTCCACAAGCATTATTAATCCCGACCTGCCGAGCACGGGCTACTCCTTGGTGTTGCTCGTGAAAAACTCTGATGCGTGTATCTTTATTTGCATATCTGTCGCATATCTCAACTGTGGTATCGGTACTTCCATCGTCAACGAGTAATATCTCGAAATTACTGAATGTCTGTGCCAGGATATCTTCTATGCCTTTGCTCAAATAAGACTCTGCATTATAAATTGCAATTATAATACTAATTACTGGTGGATTCATTCTACTATCTGCCGACTAATACTTTAATTACCTTGTTACACCATTGCTTTAAAGCATAATATGCTATAATAGAGATGCTTGCACATGATATTGGGATAAGGAAATAATCAAATAATAACCATCCTAAAGACATATTTGTCGTGGTCCGAAATGTGGACAGTGCATGAAGCAAAAAGAAATGGAATGCGAAAATGAAGAATGTGGATTCTACGAGAAGCCTGGGCATTCTCACCCCCATCCCGGAAATCTTCTTTGTAATGTCATAGAAAGACAGAATTGCACTCAAGACAAACCATGGCAAAAGTATCCAGTAAACATGTGAGTGGAAAGTAAGACAGCATGCAATTGCAAGAGTCAGTGTCGTAAAATAAGATAATTTCAAGATGACTTTTGGTATCTTGATTTTGTATAAAGAGAAAAAAGCCCCTATAGAGAAAAAGCAAAAGGCCCTTATGCTAATACCTGGTATTATAGGCCATACTTGACTTACATATGCTAACACCAACACAGCAATAAATCCTTTCCCCATTTTTTTTATCGCATAATAAATAAGAGGTGACAATATCACCATGCACATTAAATCTCGGATAAACCAAAATGGAATAAAACTGGACAGCATGTGGGAGAGGATGATCCGAGCCAACTGATATTGTCCATATCTGCATATGTGCAATTGTAATAGTATCCAATTATGTGCCATTTGGAAACAAATACACTCCAATCATTAGATATGAAAAAGTCCAAGACCCTGCAGAATACCACATATAAGGTTATCCATACAAGGTACGGTATTAGTAGTGTATGTATCCTGGATTTTACTTTTTCTTTCCATATATTCCAGTCCCATTGTTCCAATCTTTTGTAAAATAAATAACCAGAGATTAAGAAAAAAGCAGGAACCGCGACTTGAGAAATAACTCTTGAAAGAAAAATTCGAATAAAACTATAAACATCATAATCTGATATGTCACAAAAAGATGATGCAGAAATAGTCAAGTCTCCAATTCCTGTGTAGTGAATGAAAACCACCAACACAGCAAGGGGGAAACGAGAAAAATCGATTATACAAGATACTTTATTGCTATTTTTTGTACTCATGTTCGATATTCTCATTTAAGAAAATCTTATTCCCGTCAGATGTTATAATAAATCGCTTTAGTGGGCAGAATGAGCGATCCACTTTTAGTATATGCAATTGCAAAAACTATGGCAATTCTTTTATTCCTGTACTTATCCGTATATCTTTAATGATAGACAGTCTATCCATATAGTTTGTGATAGAACTTCTTAAACATTGCGTAAAAACCGTTCCTTAAATAATTCATAAGATTTATTGCCCAGTATGCAACCTTGTAATCAATTTGAAGTTTTTTTAATCTTATATCTTTTGTTATATGAATGCCATTCTTTTGAAAGAAGTTATATCCTTTATAAAAAAGATCTCTATCTCTATATTCCATACCGTATTTTATAAAACTTTCTGCCGTTAGTTTGTTTACAATAGATTTGTAAAGTTTGGCATCCTCATTTGGCATGAATATTTCGTCAATAACAGACTCACGAATAACCTTAAACTCATTAATAGTTTGAATTCTTTTTGACAGTGGAAGGTGCTTATTACTCACGCTATCGCTTCTAACAACCCATTTTACTAATGGTTTATCGATAAAACCTCTGTTATGGCTATAGTATATGGGTAATAGCATTTGCCAAATGGCGCCTATTCTCGACTGATATATCTCTCGATTTGGGTGGGTTTCATCAAACACATCCATCCTTACCATGTGGCATGCGGCTGTAAATATTGACTTGCCCGTTAGTAGTTGGACAAAATGATTCCTATCATAACGGTTTGGATTATTTCCAGATAAAAGTCCTGTAGGCTTGTCTAAATTGTCTGATGGTGTTATCCATGCATCACATGTAACAACAGCACAGTCGGGATGTTCTTGTAGATATTGCACTCGTTTAGACATGGCTTCAGGTAACAGGATGTCGTCATATTCTGGCCAACATAACATTTCGCCTTTAACATATTTGAGCCCTTCTTGGATTGCACTGCATAGTCCTCCATTCTCTTTATAAATATATCTAAATGGAATTCCCCGAGCCTCAAACTTTTCTTTGTATGATAATACTATGTCTTTAGTCCCGTCAGTTGAACCATCGTCAACATAGATATACTCCATATTGTCATAGGTTTGCGCTATAATTGAGTCTAGCAATCTATGAACAAATAACTTGCCATTCCATCCAGGGGTTATTACACTTACCAATGGGTGGTTATGCGTATTCTGATTATTCATTAGTACTTTCTTTTGCGATCTAACATATACTTGACCTCTTGCAATTCTGGACGTTTTAGCAATATGCTCATTCCTAAGTAGAACGTTAATGCCAAAATGCCACCAACAATTATCTGAATCACATAATTGTCAATTAATAAGCATGCCCCTTGTAATAAAAGCCAAATGCATAATGATAATGTAAATGTTGGTATAATATCCTTCATTTGTACCCAGAAACCTACCTTTATCAATTTTCCTGTATAATACGTATTTATAAACAGGCAAATGACGGAACTGATGACTCCACCTACGCAAAATGCAACAATTCCAAAAGGGAGCGTAGAACATAATATGCAGAGGCCTAATACCTTTTTTATGATTTCTAACCTTAGGAAAAGATCTGTACGCCCTTTGACAAGCAATAGATTAACATTCATCGCATGGATGGGCCACCACATTTTATTGAAACAAATAATCTGTAGAAGTAGAATACATGCTTCCCATTTTTCTGTAATCATGACAATGATTAGAGGACGGGCCAGGGCTGAAAGCACCATCATTAAAGGGAAAATGATGAAAGCAGCAGTTCTAAGCATTTTTCGGTATGCTCTTTCTAATCTTTCTGGATCATCTTGTATTTTACTTATTACAGGAAAAGTTACAGAGGAAATCGCTCCGGAAATATTGTTGGATGGTAATGCCGCATAACCTTGGGCTCTATTATAAACGCCCAATAATGCAGGACTGAAGAATTTGCCAATTATGACAGGTGTTATATTATTGTAAAGTGTATTTAATAACTGAGCCCCCATCATTTTATTCCCATAATTCCATAAATATTTAAACGACTCTTTCGACCAACTTGTTTTGGGATACCATCTTACAACCCACCAATTTAAGATGAGAGATACAATGCTACTAAACAAACTAGATAATACCAATGCCCATACTCCATATCCAATGAATGCTAACGTCAGTCCAACAATCCCTGAAAGAATTCGGCATGTGATATTTACCTTTGTCGGTGTCTTAAAATCT
Source organism: Prevotella sp. UBA4330 (assembly GCA_002394385.1). Taxonomy (GTDB): domain Bacteria; phylum Bacteroidota; class Bacteroidia; order Bacteroidales; family Bacteroidaceae; genus Prevotella. Next base: position 366,005 of record DGTS01000011.1, on the reverse strand, counting down.
AATCGTCTTTTTAAAATTATAGTTTGTGGAGTATTTAATGGACCTATCAAGAATCCTATGGCAGTTACTTTCATAATATCCTTAAGAATTGGGGCATTGTAAAACGCGGCAATCCAGGGTGATGCAAAAAACAGTGATAGATAGCAAAATAGTCCAACCACTATACTGTAATAGAAAGAAGTGGCAAGATCTTTTTCTGTTATCTCTGGTTTCCTTACTAAAGCGCTTCCAAATCCACCTCCATCAACAAAGATTCCCGCGACAGCCATAAATACAGCAGGTAAAGCAGTTATACCATAATCTGCAGGAGATAACAATCTTGCCATTACGATACCTATAGCGAACTGAATACCGTAATTTGCAAATTGATTAAGAAATGACCAATATAAACTTTTTTTCGTCTTTAATTTTAGATCGTCCTGTGACATGCTAAAAATGTTATCCTGTTTATTTTCTTATTAAACACTTAAAATATAAATATAAATAATGAAAGATATTTCCTTCACGCAACATTTTATACTTCTTCAAAATTCCCAGTTCTAAATGGATAAAACCATGTAGTTTAGATTGCTTCAAAATGTTCCTTGCACATTGTAATTCGTCATCATAAGATTGCACCTTTGGTAACCCTTCTAAGAATAAGGATGCATAATACTTATATGATGAAAAAATGCCTTGTGCAACAATAGGATTCTTTGTCGCTGTCAGACTGTTGGGATTCAGTCTATATGATGCTGTTTTATCTGTTAAATAATAAAAATCACCGTATGATGCAGCAGCAAGAAATAAGCCATAATCAAGTCTGCTCCCTTCTTTATATTCACGTGTCTCTAACAGTTCTTTTCTGTATGCCACAGTACACGTTAAAATATAGTTCATGTTAAAAAGTTCTGGCAAGTTGTTACCGGAAAATGAGCGTCTCATAAATTTCTCGTAATTCTCACGATAAAAATCATTTCCTCTGTTATCGACTGTTTGAAAAGCGGTGTACACTAATGAAACGGAAACATTTTCCTCTAATATGTCAACTTGTTTTTGCAGTTTTAAAGGATCTATCCAATAGTCATCTCCTTCACATATCGCAATGTATTTGCCTTTGCATTGTTGGGTAATGAGATTTGTAATATAACCAGGAATGCCTTTAGAATATTGATTTTCTTTCTGATATATTGGTTTTATTATGTCAGGATATTTCTTTTCGTACTCTCTAATAATATCTTGAGTTCCATCAGTGGATGCATCATCATGAACAATTGCTTCAAAACGAAAGTTTGTTTTTTGCATAACGAATCCATCCAGACATTGGCGAATGTATGGTGCGTGATTGTATGCCAGGCACTGAATACTGACAACTATTTGATTGTCGATACTTTCCATCTAATTCAATTTAAATTTTATCTTATAATTATTGTCCGACAAATGAAAAACGAATTAAATTATTATCTTCTTACACTTACGAATCCCTTCTTGTTGACCTGATAGTTATATTGGTCAATGACCATAACTAAGGCGTTCTCCATCCATTTGGTAAGGTTCTGAAAAGAAAAGCTCAGAATGTTCTCACCCTTTTCCATCCACTTTGAACTCATCGCATAATGCAGCTCAGAGAAATTGATGTTAGGCATCCTGACTATAGCCATGGGATTCTCCTCTATCACGAATTCGAATTCTTCCTTTGCTGCGTCAGTTCCTTTAGTGCTCATACCCTTCTTTTCTCCCCAGTGCCAATGAGGCTGTGGATGCTCCAGTTTGTCCGGCTTGTCTTTCACATCCCATTCCGCACGGCAGAAACAGAAATCAGCCCCGTGATAAAACTGAAGGCTTATCCCTTGAAATGCGAACTTTCTTTCAACAGATGCGTTACGGTCTGGCTCAATATAGGTAAGGTCGCAATGAATCAGTAGGCTGCTACCTGTTACACACAGCAAATACAAACCACCACTGATAATAGGATTCTTTCTATTTTTACAAGTGAAAGTAACTTTGTTCAGACCATTACGCTCCCAGACCAGTTCATCTTGTGCATCAACAAATTTAGATAGAATCGTTGTGCACTGTTTATTAAACTTTTCAGGCTCTATCTGTTTATCCATTGATACGCATAATACTTTTTATACACTCATCTAATTCTTCCTCGTCCCAAAAATCTCCTTCCGCCATTGCTAATGAGAATGTACGCAAAGTAATGATATATTTGGAAAACTCTTCTCGCCTTAGATCTGGTATAGGTATGTTTTTTACAGATGCAAGTCCCAGTCTATAGACATCTCCCCCCGCAAGCTGATCTGCATACATACCCAGTAGTTGATTCATATATCCGGAATTGAAGATGGCTAAATACGCTTCAGCATATTTCCGAAACTGCGATTCGTCTATGTTTTTCAACTTCCATGCGAAACCGCGCTCTACCACAAAATCACCCCTGTAGTCTATGGCGAAACTTCCGCTCCGTCCAAATTCCGTGGAAACCATTTTAGGCTGTTGCTCAGTTTGCCAAGGGCGATAGCGGGTAAGTTCCCACCATCTCCTCTTGTCAGTTATCGATAACCTTTCCGCAAGTTGTTTCTGATGCGGTTTCAGAATCTTATTGTAATACACTGGAACTTTTGTAGCCAGTTCATCTTCAGATGTTATCGGTTCCAGTCCAGCGGTAGAAGGATAGAATACATAATTGACTACTGACAACCTACCATTCTGGACGGCCAAATTATCTACTGATGGGCGGAAATATGCCTTTTCATTAGGCGAGAAAGATTCAAACAGTGATTGGTCAATAATGAATATGCGGTTAGCGCCAGTCCTGACACCTTGGATGATATCAAACAGTTTTCCAATTGTAGAGAACAGGCCATGGACCAAACCGCGCTCTAATTTGGCCTTTTCCATTATATAGCGAACTTTCTCAGGCTTCCAATTCTGCTGTTCAACACCAATCTTGCCTTTGTAGATGGAATAATTTGCCTCATCTACAATGGCCGAACTTGTATGAGATTTCCTCAATGCTTTCAACGCTTCTTCGGCAGCGCCGACCACGTTATTTGTCCATAAAATAGTAGGATCTGTACCTATTCCATTACGCTGCTTCCTTGCTACAAGCATACTAGTGTATGCCAACACGGTTTCGAAAACAAAGCTTCCCAATCCGCCAACCAATTGCAGATTCATTTGATCAAGCAGCCTTGACCGCAATCCCTTATAGGCTGTATCATTAAGAATTGAGTTAGGCAAAACAGCACCAAGAACACCATCGTCTTTTATGGATTCACAGGCCTTCACAAGGAACGCAGCCGCAAGATTCATCTTGCCTGTCTCTCCTGTTATCTCCTTCACCCGCGCTCTTAAGTCTTGTTGGCCGCTCATCATATCCCAAGAAAGGAATGGCGGATTCATTAGCAAAATATCTACATCATTAGGCCAAACAACCTCTGGAGATAATGAGTCTTGATGTTCCACTTTTAACTCCATTCTGTCACCCCATTCTCTCTTTTCAAAGTTCAATACAAATCTAGAGATGGCAATGGCCGTCTCGGCTTTATCCCATGCAAAGACCATTACCTTTTTATCATATCCAATTGCCTTTAATTGCCGAAGGGCCTCCACCAGAAAGCCGCCTGCACCGCAAGCCGGGTCGAATAGAGTGATACAATCTTTTCCACCAAGATTAAATCGCAATAAAGCTTCCTCAACTATTGAACGAGCCACATAAGACGGTGTAAAATAGGCTCCGTCTTCATTGGTCTTATATTGATAACGTATACGCTCATCAGGGAAAAGAGACAACTCATTGGGAAGATAGGCTATATAGTTTGCCTCTTCGAACAGTTTACCTGCGGAGTGACGAAGCATCAACTCAATATCTGGCATCAAAGTACTCCCATTAAGCAAAATACCATTTTTTAGTTCTTCGCTTATCATATCCCATCGGTCATTACCTATTGAAAGGGCTATTTCACGGTCTTTGTCAGAGAGTCCCCATTTAATCAAATCTGGCTCTTGTTCACAAGTCGAGGCTAATAGATAGAGTAATCCACGTAAAGAGTCTATACCTTGTTCGCGCCGTAGTTCGTTGCGTAATTTTCTATATACCCGCAGAACAAAAGGTACCACCAGGTTTTCCTCATTTCTCTTACTCTTTGCTATATAATCGAAAAACTTGTCTGCATTTCGGAGTAAAGCCGTCTCTTCATACGACTCCATCCGTGGCGTATCAAACCTTATTACATTACATCTATTACGTAAAAACTCCAGGAAGTAATAGCAGCCGGACGACCACGCCATCTGCTGATAGTCCATCATAGAACGCTCTATGTTAACCCCGGCACACACATTATTTGTCGCCCCATTCAATAGAGCATATAATGGCACACCTGCTTGTTGATTATGACAAAGAGGCACATTCAGCAGACCGACTCCCTCTACTAAAGCTTTAATTTGCGGTTCTATGAGTTTAACCATATTTCTTTTTTGCAAAAGTACATTTTTCCCCACACGGACTAAACATTATCCTTGTTTTCGGATTCTTTATGAACTCATCCAGAGCATTTTACAGTCTGCCTCGTCGATATTGTCAAAAATGTATTCGTTGCCAGTGACCATAGCTTTCTTCTAATTTACAGAATCTTCTTCGTGAGGCAAAACCTTCACAACCTTCGCAGGCACACCTACTGCAACAGAATAATCGGGTATATCTTTCACGACGACAGCCCTTAACCTCTTCTTTTGTTTCCGCAGTGATTTGAGCCTTCTCATCTGCAATGGCAACTTCTTCATCATCCTTTGAAGTATCATCTACTTCAATAAAATAAAAAGACTATCGGCTTTTGCATGATGTATCATTTCCAATTGTAATATTGTTGTAAGAACCGTTGTATATATTGTTGCTGCTGAATTTGATTTTTAACCCACTCATTCCATTCTACCAGAAATCGTTGAAAATGCTCGGATTTTTCTTGGCTGTCAATAACTTTACACATCTTCTCAGCAATTTCTTGCGGAAAATTATGTCTTATAAGAGCCTTCTGGCTCTCATGAGTAATCTTGTTTCCTATGATGTCATATAGATCTTTTGTTGTTATCATAATTCTTCAATTAGTGCAATATTAATGAATCTTTTATCGTTTTATCTTAAACTTTGTTTTGTCATTAGGCATGCCTCGCTATTAAGGGTTCAGGATTCATGTTTCCAGCGACCAGTCTCATTCTTATTGACATAAGAATCTGTATCAACATTCAGCGACTTATTCTTAACAAGGGCTACAAACCGCGACAACTCACCATCCTGCTCTATCATTCGTTGTGCATCAAGACAAGCTATTATGCCTGGTGCATGACGCAGTTTACCATAAATCAGTTTTTTAGGCTTTCCACGCTTATCCACACTGTCGGAAACAAGGTATCGCGAAAACAGCGTGTTAACTATGTCAGAGGGTTTATGTTGAAGATGTTCGATGTCTTTACCTTTAATGTTGTTGTCATCTGCCATCTTCGCACCATTTTTAATAGCGATATGCTCATTCTTTGCCCACAATTCCAAACTTTCAGGTTGTTTCAGGAACCAGGCTTCCATTTCGGGAATCCAGAAACATACTACTTCGTCGCGCCCATCAGGAAAGACAATGTCATCCTCTGCCAGTTTCTCAAACCACTTCTTACGGTTCTCGGGCTTGTCATCCAAGTCAGCATACAGAAAGTCCTCTTCCGTCTGCGACAAGAATAATTTGGCAGCCGCCTTATAGCCGCTTGCCACGCTCACTTTTATCTCAACATTTTCAATACCAAGTGCACGGCAGAAGAATACATTGAGCGATTCACGCAGCGCGGCAGAGTTCCGCTGTATCATGGCATTGTGCTGCCTGCTTTGCGAAGGGTCGGCATTAATCACGCCACCCTCCACCATCACACGTATCACCATCGCTTGCCTCCAATCTCCCCGTCAAGCCATAACTGTCCTGGCAACAGTTCGCCTTCATACTGGGGAAAGTCGTCCTCATAATACCTCTTTACCACTGTGGCATTCTCATGTCCTTTCTCAAATACGAAGATGTCTTCCAACTCAAAGTCGTTCAGCAACAATGGTGAATGCGTGGCCACCACCATTTGACGTTTATGACCTGCCGTCTTAATCATCTGTGCTATCGAGTGTATCATGTCTGGATGCAAACGTCCCTCGGGCTCATCAATGCCTATGAAATAACCACTTCGCGGATTCATAAGGATACTCATCATGATGACATAACGTATCGTGCCGTCCGACACGAACCTCATGCCGATGCTCCGTTGCATATTGTTCTCACGAAGCGACATATAGAGTTTTGCACCGAACAACTGAAAGTCGAAAGTCTCAAAATGTGGGTTAATCTGCCGCAGCATCCCTTCAATGTCACGATACGAGGGAAGCTCGCTAATTGCAAGGTTGTTAATTACATTAATCAGGTTCGCGCCATTACTGTCGAGTCGCACATCCTTGCTGGCATTAACCGGTTGCCGTATGATACTGTCACTCGAAGTGTCAAATGTGTCGTACAGAGACATTTGGGCAATGGCTGTCCGTATGGTGTGGGAAGGTAGATATCGGCGAGGGTCGCTGATCTGGCGCAGTATCAGTTCCTGACCGGAAGTGTCGCCTGCAAACCGCTCCGTCTTTATCCCCGTCGAGTGATATACGCTCAAGGTACCGCGTTCGTCCTTGAAGTCCAAGAACACGTATGGTTTGTCTACATCCTTCAGATTCCTGGCATAGAGTTTCTCCTCTATCGTATAACTGGTGTCGCCCAAAGGCTTGATAACGATACTGTAAAAAGGATCTGTTTTGAAAGGTGATTTGGGCGTAAGTTTCTTCAACTGCTTATGGTCGAACACGAATGTCAGTTCTATGTTCTTCTGGTTATTACCTGCTACCGCACTGCTTACATTCATATAACCACCCCATTCCTTCTGGAATAAGTTTTCGAATCCATTGCCGCATACCCCCTCATAAAGCAGCCGGAATGCATTGATAAACGAGGTCTTTCCGCTACCGTTAATACCCACCAGAATATTAACGCCCAGATTCAACCTTACCGTCGTCTCATCTTTAAACGAGAAGAAATTACGTAGTTTTATTTCTTTTATCATATCTCAGATATCTTTTTTGGAACTGCAAAATTTACTTTTTTATTTCCACATGGTCAAGAGAGTCAACAGGTATGTATGCCTGTTGGACAATCTCCTCAGAGAAGGGTTGTAAGAACATACGTGGAATTTGACGCATCATCATTGGAGGTTTCTGCCTGTATGGGTCTTGAGCCAAAGCCCGTTGCTCAGTTTCCAAGACATACTTTAACGCCTCGTCGATATTGTCAAAAATGTATTCGTTGCCAGTGACCATTAATGTAGTTCGGAATGAAAATCTATTTCGATATTTGTTTCTGCTTGGCCAAAATCTTCTCAGCCATCTTCAGCATAGGAGGACCGATGAACTTATTGTCTTTCACGGCTACGCCTTTACCTTCTGCTTTTGCTTCGGCAGTAAGTTGAACCATCTCTTCTGCCCATGCGACTTCTTCTTCTGATGGAGAGAAATACTGGTTGACTAAAGGGAGTTCTTTCGGATTCAACACTAACATTCCTTCGAAACCAAGGTTTTTGGAGAGGATAAGATTGCGCTCTAAATCCTCTAAATCATGAACCTTGATATGGACTGTATCAATCGGGAGTACTCCTGTAGCACGGGCTGCATTCACAATAGCATTTCGAGCATAGAAAATACTTTGACCTTCTGGGTCATGCTTGCCACCAAGGTCGGTCACGTAGTCCTCACAGCCGAAAGCAACAGCAACCACACGGGTACATGCCTTACATATTTCCTTTATTTCAACTATAGCCCCTGCCGTTTCAATCAATGGAATCAATTTAAAAGTTCCAACAGGTATGTTCTTTTCATATTCAATAGTTTCCAACAACTTGCCTACAAAATATACATCCTCTTCTTTCGTTGATTTTGGATACATGAATCCAGTAATGCCTGGAATCGTAAGTTGGTACAAATCTTTCAGCAACTCTCCACTCTCACGATCGTTTACACGGGGAAATATTATTTTCCCTTGCGCTTCAGGACGTTGAACGAACAACTTGATGTTTTCACGGGCTTGCTGCTTGTCAATAACAGGAACAGAGTCTTCAATGTCAAGAAGCAGAACATCTGCATCGCGACGCAAGGAACTGTCAAGCAGTTTCTGGTTGTGCGCAGGAACGAACATCAGGCTGCGCATCAAATATGTCTGGTTATCCATTGTTTTTCTTTTTTACTAGTACATGGCGACGGAAAGAGAGTACGTCTTCGCCACGTTGGTTATAAGCCACTGACTCCACATAGACGATACCACGGTCTTGTTTGCTCTTCGATTCCCGCTTGTCGAGAATGGTGGAGCGTACATAGATGGTATCATTGAGAAAAGTAGGTGCCAGATGCTTTACATCTTCATATCCAAGATTAGCGATGGCTTTCCCGCTAATATCTGGCACTGTAATCCCAACAGCCAATGAAAAGACAAGTGTTCCAACGACCAATACTTGACCATGCTGATTTTGGGAAGCATAGTCGATATTGGTATGAACTGGATGGTTGTTCATCGTCAGTAACGAGAACAGGTTGTTGTCACTCTCAAAGATGGTTTTCGAAAGTTCATGATTGATTACTTCACCTATGGTAAAGTCTTCAAAATAGTGTCCGATTGGTGATGGTGTCATATTTACTATCTAATAACGTGGTTTAATTTTGGCTTAATTACCGCAGGATTTCCGTAAAGGACATTGTCATCGGTTACATTCTTCGTAATATTTGAAGCCATGCCTACAACATTACCATCTCCGATATTAATACCATTACGAATAGAACTGTTAAGGCCGATAAAGTTCATATTGCCAATCTTAAGTCCACTACCTACGCAAACTTGTCCTGCAAAATAATTATTGTTACCTATTGTGATGTCGTGACCAAGGAGTGTTCCTGAATTGACAGTGTTGAAATTGCCGATCACAGCATTGCAATTAATTACAGCATTTGCAAGAAAAACGTTTCCGTATCCGATTTTTGCAGACTTAGCCACCATCACAGATGGATGAATAAAATTACACCATTTTTCAGCGGGAATGTTCAAATCATACAAAATCTTTGTTCGTTCGCGAATCACATCTGGACGATAAAGTTGATAGACGAATTTTACGTCATCAAACTTCTTATATTTTTCATATACATCCTTTATATCACACAAAATTGGATATCCAGAAATTTCATCACCCCCAGAGTGGTCATCTAATGCCAGTCCCAACACTTCAATATCCATTCCAAAACGTTGATGTGCGTCGTACATCTGATCTGCAATTACTATTGCAGTTCCACGTCCGCCAATAAAAACAATTTTCATATATTACGTATTATATCTGTTATTCTGTTCATTTCTTCTTTCCCATACCGCTGGTCAATAGGTATAGGAACAATCCTCATGGCCAAGTCATATTCCGTTTCGTAACCGTTGAGTTGGTGTATATTTGGCCAATACTTGGCAACGAAGATTCTTTTGTCAATGAGTTCTTTCCTCAAATTCCAATCTTTCTTCGTCATGAAGGGATAAACCATCGGGCAAGCGAAAGTTTCAATTTCTGGCAACTGTAGGAAATTCTCTTCCTTTAATCCCTCGTGCAGATATGCGAAATTCTCCCTGCGTTTAGTTATAACCTTTTGATAATCTATATGCCAGAGAATGTCACGTGTATTCCGACACATGAGACGAATTGGCTGATTGTCAAGTTTTGTCTCGTTCAGTTGATAATCTTTGAACCCAGCCTCTGCACCGTGTTTCTTTCGAATTAGCAAGTGGCTATTGTGCAATGTCGAATCGTCTTCATCATAAAGGAGGGAATATTTGTCATCGACTCCATAAGCGGCTCCTCCGTCTGCCACACCTACATATTTCCTTGTACTATAAAACGATTTGATGCCTGATATTGGTTTGGCAAAGAATGCTTGGGCACAATCTACGATTAAATGCGTTCCGTACTTTTCTGCTAACAATTTAATATAGGCATCTTTGACTCCAAAGTAGTTGTTGGCAATGATATACTCCCCTTCTTTGGGCTGTATATCTTCCACCATCTCAAACTTAGCGTTGATGTGGTAGAAAGAAAATGGAATATGAAGTTTCTTCAGCGGTTCAAGAACGACCTCACATGTGTAATAGGGGAGATAAACACCTTTTACTTCACCAATATAACGCAGGATATATTCCAACGCATTACGGCCTGTGTTCAGCAGAATGCCATCTTGATGAGGAAAACCATCCCCTTGCTCGTAGTCTGCCAGTTCGAAATATCCGCCTATTGCCTGCATTATTTCACTACAACTTTCAGCCATTCACGTTGGTTGGTAATGGCGTGTTCAAGTTCTTCTGCCGTCTGAAACTTTAGTACCAAGGTTCCAATAGCATTATTGGCTCCTTCAAAGGATTCCACCTTGTCACCATTCTTTACCCAGAGGTCTTCTTCAATGACTTCTGCAGGAAGTACCTTGCTGATTTCAAGGTGGTCAAAGATACCACTCTTGTCAGCATGAAGGATAATTTCTGCCCAATGACCATTGTAGGGCTTTTGTCCTATAGGTTCCAGAATGGGATCACCCACTATGGCACGGGTGATGGCTGTAATCATATCTACGCCAGTAGCATAGCGAAGCATCTCACAAAGGCGGTTTCCACCACCACGAGGTGTCAACTCCATAATGTATGGCTTGCCGTTTGTGCCAATTCGGGTTTCTATATTATAGACAGCAGTCTTTAATCCAAGGAGGGTGATGAGCCGTTGAATCTCAGACTTGAGATAGGCCTCCTGCTCCTCCGTAAAGGTTGATGGCCAAGAATAGGCTGCTGGAGTATAAGGGTTAGTCGCATTATCATCGAAACGTTGAGCGCAGAAACTTGTGAATACCAGTTCCCCGTCAATAGACATACTGTCAGTGTCAGAAGAGCATCCTGCCTTTTCGATAAACTCCTCAACGATGATATGACCAGAAATGGAGTGCTCCATTGCATATTCCAGTGCGGCTTTTAAATCTTCTGGACGGTCAACTCTGGTAACTCCTTTACTGCCTGCAGCATCTGTAGGTTTTACAATCACCGGCCATGGATACCAATACATTTCCTGCATTGCTGCCTCCACACTGTCAAATCCTTTCGCTTGAGGAACATTGAAACCGTTGTTTGCAAGGAATGCACGGAATTTATCCTTGTTCTGGAGGATCTCCACACTCTCGAAGGGTCCGAAGGACGGCAGTCCCATCTTGTTCTGCACATACGATGCAGCCACCACGCCGGGGTCGCAGGCGAAGGACATAATGCCATCAATCTGGAGTCTCTGGGCCTCTCGGAGCACAGCCTCCTTGTCGATGATGCTGACATTGCAATATTCATCGCTATATTTATGCGCAATATTGTCGGGCAAGTAATCTGCCGTAATGACATAATATCCTTGTTTATGGGCAGCTTCTATAACAGGTAAGAGATATCTAAGCCCTCCAAGGAGCATTAATTTCTTCTGCTTCATTTCTTGATTAACATTTGAATCCGTATCATAATCTATTTTAAAGCCTTCACAAAACCTGTGTTTAAGACTTCTACTTGATTTATCCCCCAAATTGTACATTTATATCGGCTGTTCATTTCTAGCACCCTATCCTCATCAAAGTCAAAACCATCAAATGGTGATGCTTCTGAATGTTCTGGAACTGAAATAACCCAGTAATAACGGTATTGGCCATCAGTGAGGAACGGACTGTCCTGAAAATCATCTCTCAGATGAAGGTATGTCCTCTCTATCTGTCCTACAGCTGCATCAAAATTGGTTTGTATATTGTCTGACTTACAGTATTTCAGTTCATGAAGCATCAGCCACCCTTTACTAGTTGCTCCATCTGCATAGCTTAGGCACTCGCATTGTGACAAATCATGTCCATGGGCATCACGAAAAAACTGCATATTGCGTTCGAAGTTTATAGCGGCTATTGAAACATGATGTTTGTTAACAACATGGAAGGAATCTAAGATAGAGGATGGTGAGTCCGTAATATCAACACCTTGCGGAATTGCCCTGTTATTTAGCTCCTCATTGGTTGTTCCTGCCTTTATACACTCTTTTCGATATTGGGTGTAGTCAGTGATATATACATCGCATGTGAATTGCTGTCTTACAGTGAATCTATTCATAACTTTCCCGATATTGAAGCATATTACTGAAATCAACCATAATACCCTTCATGATATGATTAAAAAAGTTCTTACGGATAAAACCGTTTTCATCTTGAATGGTACTATTTCTACCTGTACGACCTTCTATATATCCATCTTTTATCTCCCAGATGGAAACCTCGGATGGTTTTACACCTGCCAACGTATATAAAGCTATGTCGGACTGCATTTCCGCATCTACTTTGTCTTTTACCTCGCTGGCCAGAATGCAATTGTTAAGTGCATATAGTATATAAGGGCTATGTGTGGTTAATATCAACTTATGCTGATATGCAGGATTATTAATTTTCTGTAGCAAATAGCACAACAATTGGGCTTGTGTCTCAGGGAAAAGGTTTAATTCTGGCTCCTCTATAATTACTTCAGAGAAAGCATAGTCTGTTGAAATATTCAAGGCCTCTATCAACCGTTTTTGAATTTCGTCTCTTTTTTCAGCTGATATATTAGGCGATAGACTATTGATAGAGGATACCAGGGTGCGTAATTGTTCTTTTAGGGGTTCTTCAATTTGAATATTGTCAATCATGGTATTGATATGTACTATTTCAAATGGACTTAACCCACGTGACTTCATGTACAATTTCTCAACAACATGATTGAAGACTATCAGCAATGGCGTTACGGACATGAGGCCGCTTGATGAATGTCGTAAGCTGATTGCTTTACCATTCTCAAGAAGTATGTTATCTTGGTTATTTTCTTTTGTGTAAAAATATGATCCTGGTAAAGCTGCTATCGGCATTTCGAACTGCTTTTGATTGGTTATCTCCTGTTTATACATAAACCAATCATCGAGAAAAGCCTTGATATTATCTCTCGACTCGTTATAATTGCCAAATCCTGGAACTGAAACGAAATTACGCTCAGCTGGAATATACTCAATTTTCTTATTTCTAAAAGTGGGCTTCCCTATTCCAATCTTTGTCTCAGTAGTAAGATTCCCATTTTGAAAAACAAAATGTGTCCATTCAGTATTGTACTCGATATATGATGCTTCGCTGAAATAATTGTCTTCAAAATTGTGGAATTGAACTAAATCTGAATAAAATTCATTTCTCGATTTTCCTTTTAATATCGCATTCTTTTCAAACCAAGAGCAAAAACTAACAATTTTGGCAATGGTGCTTTTACCACAGCTCTGAGGTCCCATAAAGACATTTATTTTGTTCAAAGTGATTTCAATGTCCTTTATAGGTCCTACATTTCTTATTATTATGGATGTGCTCATAGTTGTACTATTTAAAACTGTACTATGCTAATAACACGTTCTACGTCTTGTCGTGAAAGATCGTGATGCATTGGCAGACAAATAACCTCATTGGCAATCTTGGTTGCTACAGGAAGATTTTCCGGTGCTGCACTGGGAAGCCCACGGTAAGTGCTGAAGGTGCTGATAAGCGGGTAGAAATAACGACGGCCGAGTACTCCCTTCTCCTTCATCTCAAAGTAGAGCTGGTCGCGGGTCTTGCCGTATTTCTCTGCATTGATGAAGATAGGGAAGTAGCTGTAGTTGTGGCGCACGTCGGGCATATCGTCGAAGAACCTGATGCCGGGAACATCCCTTAATGCTTCACGATACTTTATTGCTACTTGATGGCGGGCTTCGATAGCAGCATCTACCTGCTTCAAGTTCAACAGACCGTAGGCACTACGCACCTCGTCAACCTTGCTGTTAATGCCAGGAGCAACTACTTCGGTTTCTCCTGCAAAGCCGAAGTTCTTCAAATAGTCGATACGCTTCTTCGTGGCTTCATCCTTTACGATCAAAGCGCCGCCCTCTAATGTGTTATAAACTTTGGTGGCATGGAACGATAGGGTGGACATGTCTCCTTTGGACAATACGCTTTCTCCATTTACCTCTACACCGAAAGCATGTGCAGCATCATAGATGACTTTCAGACCATATTTGTCTGCAATGGCTTGAATGGCGTCCGTATTCACAGGTTTACCATAGCAGTGTACCGGCATTATGGCAGTCGTCTTTGGAGTGATGGCTGCTTCAATCTTGTTGGGGTCTATACCACATGTGCTTTCTTCAATATCAACGAAAACTGGACGACATCCATTCCACCAGATACTGTGTGTAGTAGCCACGAAACTATAAGGTGTGGTGATGACTTCACCTGTGATACGGAGCGCCTGCAAGGCTGTCAGTAACGGCAGGGTGCCGTTGGTAAAGAGACTGATATAGGGCACCTTCAAATATTCCGCTAGTGCCTTTTCCAACTGTTGATGGAATTGCCCGTTATTAGTTATCCACTTGCTGTCCCAAATCTCCTTCAATATCTCATGAAATTCATCTAGATTAGGAAGGAGAGGGGATGTGACTGTTATTGTGTTTTTGTCCATTCTATTTTAATGAATAATTATTTAAGATTTTGTCTATTTGTTTAAAAGTATATTTTTCGATGCTGTGAATTCTGATTTGATCTATAATAATGCAAATGCAGAAAACGGCAATGACACTAATCAATGCATACAGAATATAATGATTGTCCCCGTAATGGTTGGCATTTTGTAGTGTGTCTTTCCAAAGCCAGTGGCGCATTGTATTGCTATTTGCATGTATCAATAATACGCCAAACATTGATGACGCAATGGCGTTTATCCATTTCGAGTAATTTATTTTCAAGTTTTTGAACCACATGAAAGAGCAGATAGCGGTCATCAGTGCAAGTATCTTGTTAGAATCACTGACAAAATAATATATCTTATAAAGATGACCTTTTAAACTACTAATATAAAGGAGCATAAGAACACTCACCACACATAATATGATAAATAATATTAAATACCCCCCCCCATTTTTGTGCTTTATTAACATTTTTGTCGAGATAAAACCTGATATATGATGCTATAAAATATAACACACAAAACCATGAGACATAGTTCATGCTTAATTTGAAGATGGGAATCATACCGATAAAAGTGTAAATGAACAGACATAGGCATATCAGTAATTGATGCTGTCTTTTTGTCATGTTCCGCACTAAAATATTCAGAAATGGAATTGCCAAATAAAATGCTATGAAACAAGATACAAATCCATCAGAAATAGACTTAATAGGTAAAAAGCATAAGAATGCTTCTTTGAATGAAAAGTCAGATCTGCCAAAAGAAACAAATAACAAATAGATAATGACATTATAAAAAATAACCTCTAAGACAAGTTTCAGAAATTTTCTTATGGTAATATTTGATTTGCACATGAAATAGCCTGTTATCATTACGAAACAGTTAATCCCTGTTTTCCCCCACATCCCAAATAAATAAAAGAATATTGAGTTGGGGGAAGTTGGGGCTTCTTTCATAACATCCATTAACCCAGAATTAACAACATAGTGATGGGCAACAATCATGAACATTACAATGATTCGATACAACTCCAGATTGGATTCTCTAACTTTTGGCTGTACTAGTGCCTTGAAATTATTCATGATAAATATACTCCAACATCTAATGCGTTTCTATCGCAGATAAGGAATATCGTTTTTTATAGTAAGATAAATCAGCAATGACAGTTTAGGACACTCGCTCTAAGGACAAATAACAAATTCACCTAATTCTATAAAACTCGTTTTGGCATGTTTCCACAAGAATGAATACGTCAAAATTGACAACCTGAATGAAGTCAGTCTCTTCTAAACAAATCTCTTGTGTACACCTTGTCTTGTACGTCGTCAAGACATGAGTCGTAGCGGTTAGCGATGATGGCCTGACTTTGTGACTTAAAGGCGGAGAGGTCGTTTACGACCTTGCTGCCAAAGAATGTGCTGCCATCTTCAAGAGTTGGCTCATAGATGATGACTATGGCACCTTTTGCCTTGATACGTTTCATCACGCCCTGAATGCTCGACTGACGGAAATTGTCACTGTTCGACTTCATGGTCAGACGAAAGACCCCAATGATGGCCTCTCCCCGGCCCTCCCCAGTAGGGAGGGAGACTGAAGAAGTTCTTCCATTTTCCTTAATCTGATTGTACTGGTTGTTTTCGCTGTATGCGTAATAGCCTGCCAATTTAAGCACCTGGTCGGCAATGAAGTCCTTACGTGTGCGGTTGCTCTCAACGATAGCCTCGATGAGGTTTTCGGGAACGTCTTGATAGTTTGCAAGAAGTTGCTTGGTGTCTTTGGGCAGACAGTAGCCGCCATATCCGAATGACGGGTTGTTATATTGGTCGCCAATACGCGGATCGAGACTCACACCTTTTATGATACTTTGAGTATCAAGACCCTTAACCTCTGCATAGGTGTCAAGTTCGTTGAAGTAACTCACACGCAGCGCGAGATAAGTGTTGGCAAATAGTTTTACAGCCTCTGCCTCCTTCGTGCCCATGTAAAGACAAGGGATACCCTTAGCCTCTCCCCAGCCCTCCCCCGTAGGGAGGGAGCGTGAATGATGAGCGCTTAGAGTTGAACGTTGAGTACCATTGTTAATTTCATTGTCTTGACGAGGACCGATAGCGCCTTCTACAAGGAGAGATGCGAAGGTGTGGGCTGCCTTTTCGAGTTTGTCGATGTCGGCAATGCGACTAATGGCTTCGTTCTCTTCAGGGAATTTCTCTATGTGCTTGGGATAACCAACGATTATACGGCTTGGGTAGAGGTTGTCGTAAAGTGCTTTGCTTTCACGAAGGAACTCTGGTGAGAACAGCAGGTTGAAGTGTTTGCCTTTCAGCGCAGGCTCTTTCTCAAACCGTGGAGCGTATTTCACATAAAGGCTGCGGCAATAACCCACAGGAATGGTGCTCTTGATTACCATTACGGCATCGGGATTCACCGAAAGTACGAGGTCAATGACCTCTTCCACATGACTTGTGTCAAAGTAATTCTTTGTCGGGTCATAGTTCGTGGGTGCAGCAATGACTACAAAGTCAGCATCACGATATGCAGATGCACCATCGAGGGTAGCTTTCAACGATAACTGAGACGGTGACGATAACGATGACGATGACGATGAGGCACGAAAAAGGCGGATGTCTTCATCATTTTTTGCAGGAAAACCTGCCAGATATGCCTCGATGTAATCGTCTTGAATGGGTGATTGCCTACGGTTGAGCATCTCCACTTTTTCTGGAATAACATCAACGGCTGTCACCTGATGATGCTGACTGAGAAGTGTGGCGATCGACAGGCCAACGTAACCTGTTCCTGCTACTGCAATTTTCATAATGTATTGTTGTTTAGAGCCTACCCCCATCCCCTCCCGAAGGGAAGGAAGCATAAAGTTTCAATGTTAATAATTCAAATTTCCTGAAGGAAATTGCGGGGAACGGCGGTGATCATCACGGCGGCGATGTCGTCGATGGCGACTACCACCTGGCGGTTTTTCTTTATGCGCTTGATTACTCCTTTCACTCCGGTGAAGGGGCCGTCGATGATCATGACGCGCTTGCCGGGCTTGCTGAGATAGTCCTCGTAATTGAGATAGACGAGGCTTTCGTCTTCTACCTTGGTGGCCTTGATGAAGTTCTCCATCTGTGCGTCGGGCACTGTTACTATGGTGGCGGGTGCGTCTTTGTCCTCGTGCGACCTGTGCATGATGTAGCGCAGTGGCTCCATCGTGGGGTCAGTCATCTTGAGGTTGGTGATGTATGCCTGAGACGAGTGCACGAAGATGAGGTTGTGGATGGCTGGGACGAGCAGTCGCTTGCGGTTCCCGCCACGAACAACAATCTGGTAGTGCATGGGAATGTAAGTCTCTACCTCCAGAGCGTCAAGGCGTTCTTTTACCTTGACTTCACGGTTGTATGTGACTCTCATGGGATACCAACGTACTAAATCACGCTCTGCCATACATCTGTTCCGTAAAAAGCATAAGAGAGGGTCACCGCCATAAGTAAAGCGGAGTCTTGCGAAATAAACAATCTATACCTGCACTGAACACCAGCAACATGTAATGATTCTATGATGTGCAATGTGCTCGTTGACAGCACGTTGCGAATGTCTTTAGGAATTTTGTCTTGGTTTCTCAACTAATAATGCGGTTTGTGCACTTTCCCCGCAGACATCCTTTCGGGTGCAAAGATACGATAATTTTTTGAAACATGTTCTTTTTTGTTGGTGTTTTTTATGTTTATTAATCTATGTCAAGAGGGGGAGTGTTGAGAGATGAGAGTTCTTTCTCCGCTTTGCTATGAAAGCGCCCCTGCGGGTCGAGCGGAGGGTTGAGCGGGACTTGGAACTTTGCGTTCGGCTTTGCAATGAAAGCACGGAGTTCACGGAGGAGGCGGAGGGCACAGAGGGGAGGCGAATATAGAGCGTTGAGCGATATTTGATGGGAGATTAGAGTTCATTGGTTTAATGGCACAGGGCTGAAAACTGGGAATTACAGACCCCACCCCTGGCCCCTCCCCTTGAGGGGCGGGGAAGGTAGAGGGTTCTTTCTCCGCTTTGCTATGAAAGCACAGAGCTCACGGAGAAGACGGAGGGCACTGAGGGGAGGTGACGGTTGATGAGCGGAGAATGTTGTAGGGGCGTACATCTGTGTGCGTCCGTTATAATCACAACAATGCGTGTTTTGCGGGCGCACACGGGGGTACGCCCCTACTTGGCGCTTGGCTCTGCCACTTATTTGAGCGACAGCGAGTCTTGAGGAAGTTCTCATTAGGCGTGAGCGGGTATGGAAATAGGGGCGAGGGGCAATAAATGTGGGGGAGGGGCGTTATTAATATAAGGGTGACAGGCTTTCTTTGAAAGCACAGAGGGCGCAGAGGAGACGGAGGGCACAGAGAGGAGAGCGATGAGAGGAACTTGGAACATTGAACATTGAACATTCTTTCTCCGCTTTGCTATGAAAGCGCCCCCTATAGGGTCGAGCGGAACATTGAACATGAAACTTGAGACATGGAACTTGAGACATGGAACTTGGAACTTGAAACCTAAAAAATATATATGAAGAAATCTTATTTTTACTTTGGGGCTCGTAGGTGGGCTGTGATGGTTGTGATGATGCTGTTGCTTCCTGTGATGGCTGTTAAGGTGATGGCGCAGAATCCGTATTTGCCGTTGTGGGAGCATATTCCTGACGGTGAGCCGTATGTCTTTGAGGATCCTGACATGCCAGGGAAATATCGTGTGTATATATATGGCTCGCACGACTCGCGCCGTACTGACTATTGCGGACGGGAGCAGGTGGTGTGGTCGGCTTCTGTGGATAACCTGACGCAGTGGCGTTACGATGGCATTATCTTTGAGTCGAAGAAAGACGCACAGGGCAACCTGCTCAACGCTGGTGGGGAAGGTGATGTGCTCTTTGCTCCCGACATTGCTGTGAAGACAGAGAAGAACGGGAAGAAGACGTATTACCTCTACCCGAACAACCAGGCGGGCGGCAGGCAGACAATGGTATGTAAGAGCAACCGACCAGACGGACCGTTCGAGGTGTGCAACTGGAACCCGGAGAATCCGAAGGAGACTGTGGGCATACTGCAGTTCGACCCGGGTGCCTTCGTGGATGACGACGGACGGGTGTATGGTTACTGGGGCTTCACCCAGTCGTGGGGCGCAGAACTTGACCCTGCCACGATGGCAACGCTGAAGAAGGGCGGTCAGAGGATAGAGAACATGGTGCCCAGTTTCGAGCAGGACGATGTGTTCCGTTTCTTCGAGGCATCGTCGATACGTAAGATAAAGGACAAGTATGTGTTTATCTACAGCCGCTGGACGCGCAAGGGCGAGTTCGACCTTTACGACACCAATTACACACTGGCATACGCATATAGTGACTATCCGCTCGGTCCGTTCAAGTACGGCGGCACGATAATAGACGGTCGTGCACGTGGTACCGATGAGCAGGGTAGGGCGATACCTACAGCCAATCCCACGGGAAACACTCATGGCAGCATCTGTGAGATAAACGGACAGTGGTATGTGTTCTACCACCGTCAGACGGGTGTCAATGAGTATTCGCGCCAGGCGATGGTGGCTCCTATCACGGTGAAGGTGACTGAGGGACTTGGCGGAAAGGTGGAAATCTCTGAAGGAGAATACACCTCGGAGGGCTTCGAGATAAATGGTCTTGACCCGCAGAAGCGTTATCCTGCAGCCATCGCATGTTATATGACGGGTCCAGAGGAGGTGTATCGTAACGAGACGGGTTCGGTGTTCTCGGGACCATACGTCAAGGCGACTTATATTGAGGGCATTCCCAAGGGTGACCCCTATGACCTGAAGGTGAACTGCAATCCTGTGGTGAATAACACCGACGGCTCTGTTCTGGGATATAAGTATTTTAATTTCAGTAAGATAGACCGTAAACGCGCTGCGCGTATGCTGCTGAACATGAAGACGTTAGGCATTGCAGGACATGTTGATGTGATGGTGGATAGTCCGTGGGAAAGCCGAGGCGGCAAGAAGATTGGCAGTCTTGACATCAAGAAGAACACCGCTGCCAAGGCGAAGGATGTCGCGGTGAAACTGTCAGGCATAGACGGTCTTAGCGGGAAGCATGGTGTTTACCTTGTTTTTTCTTCACCAGTGAAGAAGCAGTCGATGTGTGAGATTTATAATCTTTGCCTGCAAGGAAGGTAATAGGTCCTTTCTCCGCTTTGCTTCGAAAGCACAGAGTTCACAGAGGAGACGGAGGACACTGAGGGGAGAGCGTTGGCAGATGAGGTTTCTTTCTCCGCTTCGCTATGAAAGCGCCCCTGTGGGTCGAGCGGAGCGATGAGGTTTGAGCGATGAGCGGAGAATGTTGTAGGGGCGTACCTCCGTGTGCGCCCGTTACAATCACAACAATGCGTGTTTCGCGGGCGTACACGGGGGCACACAACTGGTTGCTGATGAAACCAGCACCGCCGTTTCCAACGTATTTTGCGGGCGCACACGGAGGTGCGCCCCTACAGTTGAAAAGATAGTTATATATTTTTTGACCTGTAATTGGGGTAATGTCGGGCTGAAAGCCCAGTAGAACTCAGCCCAGGGCGTCGCCCTGGGGAACGGGAAAATAGAAAGTCGCGCTGAAAGTGCAAAAGAATAGTATTCGTATTAGTTCTTTTGCACTTTCAGCGCGATAGTTAGTCTTGGTAAATAATACCCAGGGTGATGCCCTGGGCTGTGTACTGATTGCCCCTTTGGGGCGCTTAAATTCAGGGAGTTTGTAACTTCCGAAACGTAAATTATATACTATATATCACCGACCCCACCCCTTGCCCCAAGGCCTCACCCCTAACCCGAGCCTCACCCCTGACCCCTCTCCAAGGGGCGAGGGGAACGTTAAGGGCGAGGGGAATATTTAGGGGCGAGGGGAATTTTAAGGGGCGAAGGGGACTACAATGGGGTGGGGGTTGTGTCTTTAATCCCCACATAATTTCTTCTATCTTATTCTATATCCTTCCTTTTTATCACCGACCCCACCCCTTGCCCTAGGGCCTCACCCCTAACCCCAAGAAATTACCCCTGACCCAAGGCCTCACCCCTGGCCCCTCTCCAAAGGGCGAGGGGAACGGTAATGGCGAGGGGAACGTGAGGGGCGGGGAACTCTATGGGTGAGGGGAAAGAGATGGGCGCAGAACTTCTACACTCTTGAACTTCTACACTTTTTGACTTCTACACTCCTGAACTTCTACACTCCTACAATTATCACTGTTAGGTGAAGACAAACAAATAATGGGGACGGAAATTGGGGTATCCGTCCCTATTGTAGTTTTGTTTAATAAGAAAGACTCTTATTTCTTCGCTGGTGCAGCAGGTGCTTTCTCTGCGGCAGGAGCCTCAGTTGTGGTAGCGGCATCCTTTGCAGGAGCAGCCTCTGCGTTAGCGTTTGCCTTTGCGCCCTCAGCAGCAGGAGCAGCCTCTTGCTGGCTTGCGCCAAATCCCTGAACGTTGTTAGGATTGGTCTGTGGAGCCTGTGTCTGAGTGTTCTCAAGAACGCTGCGGTTGCCCTCTGCCTGTGGAGCAGTCCATGCGCATACGATGCTGAAGAGCACCATTGCTATGGCGAGACCCCATGTTGCCTTCTCGATGAAGTCGGTAGTCTTGCGGACACCCATGATAGCGTTTGAAGAAGAGAAGTTTGAGGCAAGACCTCCGCCCTTAGACTCCTGGATGAGCACAATGCCAATCATAAGCACTGCAGCCACCAGAATGAGCACTAAAAATAATGTGTAAATCATCTTTTTTTATTGTTTTTTATATTTGTTGTTTATAATCAATTTTTCCAAGAATCGAATTTGGTCTGCAAAGTAAGCATTTTTTTTTGGATAATTCAAATTTAAACGCTTAATAATTTCCAAAGCCTTAGAATATCGCCCTTGTTTTATGTAAATTCGGGCTAAAGTCTCTGTGAAATAACTCTCGTCCGACTCTTTTTCCTCCTTTTCCTCACCGGCATCTTCAGGGATGACATAGTCGGGAATCTCCTGGAGTTCAATTTTCCCGCTCTGGTTGTCGATGAAGTCGTCGATAAGTTCCTGTCCCTTCATCTGCGGTGCTTCCTCCGCTGCTTTGCGCTCTTCCTCGCTCTCGGTTTCGAGCAGGTAGGCGACGTAATCGACTGCGGCATCCACCGGTGTGGGTTTGCGTTTCTTGTCGTCGGAGCCAGTGCCGTCTTTCGGCAGCGACTCAAGGAACTGGTCAATCAGCGAGAGTGTGCGGTCGCCCGTTGTCTCTGCCTTACTCTTAGTGTGCGCCGCTTCCATTCTGTTCTCGTTGCGTAGCCTGTAGTGGGCGGCCTCCACGAGATTGAATATCACTCGTCGGTCGGTGATGTATATCGCGGCTCTGCGCAGTTCCTCGTCGAAAGTAGGGTCGTGCAGCAGGTACAGGTTTTGCAGCATCAGCAGTCGTGCCGTCTGGTAGTATGGATAGAGGGCAAGCAGGGAACGCAGGTCGTAGAGCGTCTCCTTATCCATCAGTTCTGGATGCTTTATCAGTTGTCCTATGTCCATATCGGTATTACCATTGTGCCACAGTGGCGTTGAATATCTGGTCGGTGAGGTTTTCGCACATCTCTGTCACGAGTTGTTGCTGCACCGAACTCAGGCTCTGGGTTGTCTCGTATGACGAGGTGGCAGTGAACTGCTGCTCGAAGTCCTGCTCGTGGTTTTTGTTGTTTGTGAACCTGACGTTCACTGTCAGCGAGAGTTCGGTCTGTGCCGAGTAACCCTCTGAAGACACCGACTTGTTGCGCTGACTGTAGTTTGTTATCTCGCCCTCCAGTCTGAGGTCTCCGTTGCGTCTCACCTGTATCAACTTGGTGTGGCTGGCGAACTCGTCCCTCAACTGGTTGTTGAAAATTGCCTCCATTGGTCCCCAGACGTAACTTGAGCGTATGGGGAAATTGTCTATCTGAATGGTCTTTACCTCGTTGTAGTTGATGCTTGCACCGTTGAATTTATAACTTACGGAACATCCATATATGACGATTGACATGACGGCAACCAGGCACACGCAAATTGCCGTGCGCACCCAGAGGCGTGCCGATGTTGCTGATGCTTGTTTGTGTCTGATGTTCATTTCTTATTTAAATAATGTTAAACCGTTCGTTATTTCGTTATAACGTTATTCCTTTATTCGTAATTTCTTGGTCGGGCGCACACGGAGGTACGCCCCTACAGCATTCTCCACTCATCGCTCGTCATCCTCCCCTCTGTGCCCTCTGTCTCCTCTGTGAACTCTGTGCTTTCTGAGCGAAGCGTCTAAAAGAACTTCTAATTCTCCAGCCCATACTGTTTTATCTTCCGGTACAGTGTGCGGTCTGAGATTCCGAGTTCTGCTGCCGCTTTCTTGCGGTTGCCGCCGTTCCTTTCGAGAGCCTTCTCCACCATTTGTCTGCCGATGTCGCTGAGGTTAAGTGTCTCAGGCTCTTTTATCTCTTCTGCCACCGCATCCTGAACGCTTGGTGTTTGCGGCATCTGCACGTCATCTGATGACCTGTAAATGGCAGGCATCTGTGCGTCGCCAGGCATTATAGGCGTGTTGCGTGCGGCATCAAGTTGTTTCCTCAGGTTGTTCATGTCGCGGCGCAGGTCTGACACGTTGCCGCGCAGTTCGTAGAGAATCTTATATAGAATCTCGCGCTCGTTCTCGTATGACGTGCTTCCTCCCTTGTTGATTGGAGCCAGTTGCATGCTCTCAGGGTCTTGCGGAATGAACTTCTGCAGGTCCTGTGCTGTTATCTCGCGGCGCTGACTCAGTATGGACATCTGCTCAGTGATGTTCTTCAGTTGTCGCACGTTGCCGGGCCACTTGTATTTCAGCATTATCTGCTGCGCCTCCTCCGTGAGTGTTATCTTGGGCAGACGGTATTTCTCTGCCATCTGCATTGCGAAGAGTCGGAACAGCAACAGGATGTCACCGCCACGGTCGCGCAGTGGCGGCATCTGTATGGGTATGGTGTTCAGACGGTAGTAGAGGTCTTCGCGGAAGCGTCCTTCACTTATCGCCTTGCGCATGTTCACGTTGGTTGCAGCCACGATGCGCACGTCGGTCTTCATCACTTTCTGACCGCCCACGCGCAGATATTCGCCTGTCTCCAGCACGCGCAGCAGTCGCGCCTGAGTGGCAAGCGGCAGTTCGCCCACCTCGTCGAGAAACAGCGTTCCCTTGTTTGCCACGCCGAAATAGCCCTCGCTCTCGCCGATGGCACCGGTGAACGACCCCTTCTCGTGTCCGAACAGTTCGGAGTCGATGGTTCCTTCGGGTATCGAGCCGCAGTTGATGGCGAAATATTTCTCGCGGCGGCGCGGTGAGTTGTCGTGGATAACCCTCGGTATAATCTCCTTGCCCACACCGCTCTCGCCCACGATGAGCACGCTGAGGTCGGTCGGTGCCACCTGCAAGGCGACATCGAGTGCGCGGTTCAGAGCATCGCAGTTACCCACGATATTATACCGCTGTTTTATGCTTTGAAGTTCCGACGTATTCATTTTGGGGTGACAAAATTACATATTATTTTCCAATTAACTGCAATTTTGGCAGAAAACTTGCTTTATTTAACGAAAATACTGGTTAAAGGTTGTTGGTTCTTTCAGTCGCTTCGCTATGAAAGCACAGAGTTCACAGAGGAGACGGAGGGCACAGAGGGTTGAGCGTTGAGAGTTGAGAGTTGAGCATTGAGCATTGAGCGTTGAGTGCTGAGTGTTGAGCGCTGAGTGCTGAGCGTTGAGCGCTGAGCGTTGAGCGTTGAGCGTTATCAGTAATGGTTATATGTTAAGGGTTGCTAATTATTTCTTTCTGTTTATTATATACTGTTTAGCCCCATTGCTAATGACTCCCCGCCCCTGTAGGGGAGGGGTAGGGGTGGGGTCAGTGTCTTTTATCCACACACAATTTCTTCTATCTTATTCTAAATTCTTCCTTTACATCACCGACCCCATCCCTGGCCTCAAGGCCTCACCCCTATCCCCTCTCCAAGGGGCGAGGGGGACTTCAGGGGAGGGGATACATAGCGTACGGCATCTTTGGGAACGCTAAACCATTGTAGGGCCTAATTATAAATTTTCCTTCCTTTTTGTCTTCCCTACCTTTATCAGCAGCAAGCCAAGAGCAGTCCAGAACAGTTCGCGCAGACGTACTATCAGTGCAACGAAGATGCCTGCTGATGTAGTTAGGGCAAGTCCTGATGCCGACATCATGAATCCTCCCTCGCGACCGCCTATCTGCAATGGCATGAAGAAGAGGAGGTTGGCGAAAAGACTGGTGAACGCCAGTATCAGCACGCACTGGAAATAGTTTGCCGACGGCATGATGACAAGCAGGATGAAGAATATCTCGAAAGCCGAAAGGAAACGGCACGAGAGTTCCAGCATCAACGCCCCCCAGAAAGTGTGGGGGTTCTGCTTGTGCAGTGCTGCTATCTGACGGTCGATGTTGTCGAGTTCGTCGTGATGGTTGTCGATGAACCGCCGTGCCCATCTCTTTGCACCAGGTATATGACTCAGTAGGGCGAAGGCGCGGTTGGCAAGTCCTTTCTGATAGCCTTTCATGAAGAACCAGATGCCCAGCAGACAGAATGCGGTGACGGCGGTGAGCAGGCCAATCATGAAAGGTGTCAGCGGCTCGGTGATGATGAAGAGCACCACGGAAATGAGCCAGAACCAGAAATGACTGAAGATATGTGTCATCGTGTGCAGTATCACCGACGACGAGGCCTTTTCTGTTCCGATGTACGGTGATAGTTCCATGATGCGGTATGGCTCGCCGCCCATCAGTCCTCCCGGTGTGGCGTAGTTGAGCGCGAAGCCCGAAACCATCACCTTGTAAAGCCACATATATGAGAATTTTGGCTTCGGCGATGTACTCCTTATTATAATATACCACGCCGTGGTGTTGAAGAAATAGAGGAAAAACCATAGCACGAGCACTGCCACGAACCAGTAGCCAGCATGCTGAAGCCCCTCCCACACCTGCTTGAAGTCGAGTTGGGTGATCATCAGTGCGAGCAGCACCAGTCCGAAGATGAAGAACGCGTTCTGGTATTTCTTTTTCATTCAGCGTCGTTTTCCTTGCTCTGTTTCTTGGGGATGTTGAAGCGCACCTTCTCGCTCTCGTCGCGTTTCTCGTGATAGAGTTTCTTTAGCGGGTTCTTCAGCGGCTCGTCATAACTGGTGCGGTTGCGTGCGATGTCGATGGCCATGTAAATGGCGTTGCGCATCGGTTGTTCGTCGGCCTCGCCCTTTCCTGCCTTGCGGAACTCTGGTCCCATGTCCGGCTGTGTCATTATCACGGGCAGTGCGGCGCTCAGTTTCAGTCCGTTCTCCTGCTCAATAGTGCGGTAGGGGATTATTCCCTGATCCTTATACATTGCCAGTACGCCGTCGAATGCGACATACTGTGCCTCGCCGAAGAACTCTTCCGCGGTGTAAGGGCCGAAAGCCTGCTTACCTTCGCTCTCGAGTTTTTCTATTGCGGGTTTTATTATTACGCTCTCTTCGCTGTTTTGTGCGTTGTCCTTGTCAAACGAAGGATTCAGCGCAAGCACAGCGATGCGCGGGTTGGTGATGCGGAAGTCGCGTCGCAGTGTGTCGTAGAGTGCTGCCGCCTTCTCCTCGATGAGTTCTTTAGTGATGGCTGTTGACACCTCTTTCAGAGGGATGTCGGTGGTTGCGAATGCCAGTCTTAACTTCTTTCCTATAATCATTCGCAGTGTCTTTGCAGTGTTTCCGAGTTCTGCCT
The DNA here is from genome assembly GCA_002394385.1 of Prevotella sp. UBA4330. Taxonomy (GTDB): domain Bacteria; phylum Bacteroidota; class Bacteroidia; order Bacteroidales; family Bacteroidaceae; genus Prevotella. Next base: position 338,613 of record DGTS01000011.1, on the reverse strand, counting down.
CAAGAAGAGCCGACTGTCCGTTGAATGCTTTGCTACCCTTCTTGAGTGCGCTTTCATCTACCGGTGCGGCAACGATAGCATCCACGAGTCCGTTCTTCTGGTCTTCGATGGCGCGTTCGAGTGCTTTCACTGCTGCTGCTCCAGACTCGTCAGTAGGCTTTCCGAGATCTACTTTCACGTCGTCCTCGAACACCGTCAGCAGGTTCATGCGGCCGTCGTGAGCCTCTTCAGCCTTGCTGATGATGCTGAAGTTGGCCTGTATTCCCAATACATTACGATGATAGGCAGCCACTTTGGGCGAGCCGTATATGATTGGCGTACACAGTTCGAGCATCTCCTGCTCGGCGAAGGTCTTGAAAATCAATTCGTAGCCTATGCCGTTGGTGTCGCCGTGCGTTATTGCAACGCGAATTTTCCTGTCTTCCATATTTCTATATGTTATATATTATATTTTTAGGTAATTATATACTGTTAGGTCCCAATACTAATGAATCCCCGCCCATTGTAGGGGAGAGGCCAGGGGAGGGGTCAGTGTCTTTTATCCACACATAACTTTTAATCTCCCCTTATCTATCACCGACCCCGCCCCTATCCCCGCCCCTGCATGGGCGGGGAACCAACGGTCGCTGGCTTTCTAACTCATAACTCCTCGCTCGACCAATGGTCGTGTCAAGTTCTTTTTGTCGGCTAACGCCTTTCTTAAGACTCGCTTCGCTCATATAAGTGGCTGAGTCAAGCGCCAAGTAGGGGCGTACCCCCGTGTGCGCCCGCAAAACACGCATCGTTGTGATTATAACGGGCGCACACGAAGGTACGCCCCTACAGCATTCTCCGCTCATCACCCGTCACCTCCCCTCCGTGCCCTCTGTCTCCTCTGTGAACTCTGTGCTTTCGGAGCAATGCGGAGAAAGTCAATATATTGCCGCCTCGATTTGTCTTATCAGGTTGCGCTTCTTGCGTTCTGGAGCATAGACGAAAGCCTCTTTCACCACGATGCGGTGGTTTGTTGAGTCGATGTGGCTACGGCTTACGAAGGGGCCGCCCATTGCGTCGCCCTTCATCTCCCATAGTCCGCGCTGCACCAGCACTTTGCGTCCGCCGTTTGTTACCATCTTCGATGTTACGCTTTGCGGCGCGGTGACCATGTGCATGCCCTTTGTCTCGCCCTCGATGTGCCTGCCCAGTATGCTGTCGCGCATCGCCAGTGCTCTCTCGGCATTGAGAGTGAGCCCTGGGTAGGTGTAAACGCAGATGTTCTGCATCCCTGTCAGCGCGTCGTTTGAGAGCCAGATGAAGTGCTCCCCCTGCTTGCTTCGCTGCATGTCGGCGGGTATCAGCATTTCCACTCCCGTCACTTCCTTCACCTTCTGCTCTGCCTTCGGGTTATGCTTTGTCTTCAGAATGTCCTTTGCCACTGCCATTTCGTGCCTTAGCAGTTGCTCGCGCATCGTCTCGCCGAGACTGTCGATGGCACTGGCAAGCGACTCGCTGCTCCCGGCATGAAGCATCACCTCTATCGTTCCGTCGCCCGTTTGCCAAGTAACTGTTGGTGAATGGTACTTCTGGCGGTTTATGTCAATGAGCACGGTGCTGCTCTTCTTTATTGCAGAATTATACTCGTCGAACTTTATTTTCACCGCATCGAACTGCGGTTCTCTTTGTGGCAATGCCTCTGCGTCAATGCCCAGTGCCTTGCACACCATTAACGTTGCAGCCGCGTCGTCGGTTGTTGAGGCTACGAACACCTCGTAAGGGTGTCCTGCCCTTGGCTCTTTAGGTCGGCGATTGGTGCATGCCGTGATGCACAGCGCTATACCTATTATATATATAAGGTGTATCTTTCTCAATGCTGCGATGGTCTTATTCGGAATGCTTTGGATGTTCTGAATACCCGGAGCCCTGCTTACTCTTGGTGTTCAGCAGTCCGCAGGCGGCATAGATGTCCTGTCCGCGCGAGGCACGTATGGTGGTGAACACTCCGTGAGAGGTGAGATAGTCGCGCAGTTGTTCCATCTTCTTGTCGTCGGCACCATGCAATGGCACATCGGGTATCTGGTGAAACCTTATGAGATTGACGCGGCACTCCAGTCCTGCAAGCAATCGCACTATGGCTTTGGCATGGTCGGGAGTGTCGTTGACACCGCCGAAAACGATATACTCGAACGACAAGCGGCGCTGGTGGCTGAAGTCATACTGTCTGAGCAGAGCCACCACATCCTCGATGGGCATTGCCTTCTCGGCGGGCATCAGTTCCTGTCGCTGCTCGTGGATAGGGGAGTGCAGGCTTATCGCCACGTGGCACTGGCTCTCGTCGAGGAACCTCTTCAGTTTGTTCTTCACGCCGACCGAACTCACCGTGATGCGCTTCGGACTCCATGCCCAGCCATAGTCGGCGGTCAGAATCTCTGTCGTGCGCAGCACGTTGTCGAGGTTGTCCATTGGCTCGCCCTGTCCCATGAACACGATGTTCGTAAGCCGTTCGCGCTCGGGCAGGGAGTAAATCTGGTTCAGAATGTCAGTTGCCGAGAGTTGCCCCTCAAACCCCTGCTTTCCCGTTTGGCAGAAGAGGCAGTTCATCTTGCAGCCCACCTGGCACGAGACGCACAGCGTGGCGCGGTCGCCGTCGGGAATAAACACCGTCTCTACGGTGGCATTCGCCGTGCCGGCAGGGAACAGATACTTGCGCGTGCCGTCAACAGAGGTCTGCACCGTGATGGCATCGCGCCGTCCCACGGTGTATCGTTCTGCCAGCAGTTCGCGGTTCTTTTTCGAGATGTTGGTCATCTCGTCGATGCTCGCAACGCCCTTTTCGTATAGCCATCCCGCTATCTGCTTGCCCGTAAAGGCAGGCATGCCAAGACCGGCGACCACCTCTTTCAGTTCGCCAACAGTCAGTCCTAACAGCGGTAGTTTCTCTTTTCTGTCCATAAATAATGGAAATATCGGTTGCAAAGTTACTATTTTTTTCCCGTTTCCACAAATTATCAGACTTTTAGTGCATATAATGACAATGCCGATAACCCGTAGCGGAATGTAAATTAATGAAAAAAAACATCAAAAAAACTTGCAGATATTAAATACTCTTTATATTTTTGCAACCGAAAAGGGATGTTTATTACGTTCTTTACTCGTAGAAATGACAATACGAGTGGTGTAAAGTGCAAGACAAAATAATGAGTATTATTGAATATTTAATGTCTAATTAAAAAACTAAGTAAGATGAAAAAGTTATTTATGATTGCCGCTATGATGGTGGCTACATTGAGCGTTAGTGCTCAGCAGGCAGGACAGATGTTCATCAAGCCTATGGTGGGTGGAACATTGACAACAGTTGTTGGTGATGCTGATGGCATTAAATCGAAGATTGGACTCGTTGGAGGTGCTGAGTTGGGATATAATATCAACAGTACATTCGGTATTACCGCAGGTGTTCTTTACACTATGCAGGGCTACAAGGTAAAGGGAATTGACGATGCCTGGAATATGGACTATATCAATATTCCTGTTCTTGCCAACGTTTATGTTGCCCCAGGTTTGGCATTGAAGGCAGGTCCTCAGATTGGTTTCTTGACACGTGCAAAAGTCGATGATGCTGACTTCAAAGATGCATGTAAGTCCGTTGATTTCTCTATTCCTATTGGAGCGTCCTATGAAATTAGCGACTTTGTGATAGATTTCCGTTACAACATCGGTGTGACAAACATCCATAAGAAAAGTAAGGTCGCTGAAATTTTAGATGAAGAAGATATCGATGCTAAAGCCCGCCACAGCGTGATTATGCTGACCGTAGGCTATAAGATTCCATTCTAATATCTGATAAAAGAAAGCGATTAATTGTTTTCGGAATTGTTACCGACGGTTGGTAATCTTTTTACCAGCCGTCGGTAATCTTTTTACCAGATGCTGGTAATCTTTTTACAGGCTGTTGGTAATGTTTCTACCAGGCGTTGGTAAAAGGATTCCCAAGTTTCAGGAGTGATTGGTAAAAAGATTCCCAAGACTTTAAAAACTTGGGAATGGCGGTGTACAAGGGGTTTTCTCAGAAAAGAAAGTCTGTCTTGTAACAATCGAAGACGGGCTCTATGTCATAGCCATATTTCTTGAACATTCGGGCTATGAATTGTTGGTCTTCGGGTGTTATGGGCTGAGTGCCGTTGCGTCGCCTGTAATAAGAGCCATTGCCGAAGTGCTCGCGCAGGTCGTTTCTCATGGCTGCGATGTCGCGTGCGAGTATGTTGTCGAATGTGTGCAGCATGCCGTATGCCAGCCGTACGGGTGTGTTTGGCGCGTAGTATCTGCATTTGTCGCCTCCGTAAAGTGCCGGGTTCACGGCGCTCACGATGTTGTCTTTGACGTAGTTTCCCTTTGCTGCGATGCGGTGCAGGCATGTCTGGGCCTTCGAACAGTTGTCGTTGTAGCATAGCACGTAATGCTCTGGCACGCCAGTTAGTTGGATGTCGGTGGTAGTTGTTTGTTTCATGGTGAATGGGTTTTAGTTAGAAAGTGAGTTTTTCCTTATCTAATGAGTGCGAAGGTGTGAAGAAACATGTTTCTTGTCACACTTTCGCACTCGTTGTTTTCGGTCTTGCTTGTTGCTTGCTTATTGCATCTTCTGGCTTATCTGTCGGTCGATGTCGCGTGCAAGACTGATGTTTGCCTCGCCGATGTCTTCCACTCGGGTTATTCCGCTGGCAATTTGTTTCAGTTGAGAGTCATAGAGGTCGCCACTGTTAATTTGCTCCTGCAGGTAGTTGAGCATTGAGCGGATGTCCTCGTCAGACACCTTGTAGTTCCAGTTTTGTGCCTCCTCGAAGGTCACTTGCTGGGCAGTCTTGTTGCCGGTGCAGTCCATCGGGATTATCTTAACGTCAGGATGCTGCTTCTTGATGCGGTTCAGTTTGCTGATGTTGTCGCGATAAGACTTCACCAGATATCCTATGCTGTTGAAGCGGTTGGTCTGCTTTCCCTTGCTGATAGAGTTTTTCAGACATGTCAGGATGTCGTTATACACCATCATGACGGTGATGTCTCGGAATCCCTCTTGCTTGGCCTGCTCGATTACGTTTTCAATGCGGTTCTGCCCGTTGAGTGACGATTCGAACACCAGTCCCACTTTGCTGAGGTCCATTTGCTTCATTACGGTGCTCTTGCCGCTTGATGGCGGGCCAGTCACTATGAACAGGCTCTTCTTTCCGAGGTTGGCAGCCTTGTGCAGCATCTGGGTGTATAGTGTGTCGAGAAGCATCTTCTCTGCCTTGCGATAGTCGCCCACGTTAGCCCCGTAGTAGCCTATCGGGCGGAACACGTTGCGCATTTCGTCGAGGTCGAGCGTGTTGCCAGCCGTTCCGAGATACTTGTCCATGAGTTGTGCAAGTCGCGGGCGGGTCCATTCCACGGCAGCGTCGCGAGTGAGGATGGGCTGCGGTGCCTCGATGGTGTATTTGGATGGATATTTGTTTATGCGGTTATATCGCCTCAGTTCCATCAGTTTCTCCTGCGCGAAGTATGAGTCGCCGGGCATCTGATAGCGTGCGTTGCCTGCCGGGTCGGCCTTGAACAGCATCTGAGACGCTTCGCCGAGGTCAACGAAAGTGACCCATCCGCGTGGCGAGAGATAGTAGCCCTGGTCACCCTCGACGGCATTCACGAGGCAGTTGGTGTCCCACATGCGCTGCCCGGTGTCGCAGGTGTAGTGGGTATAGACCGCCTTTATGGGGTTGCGTTCGGTGGTTGAGAGGTCGGCGAGCACATCTTTTGGCGAGTAGTCCATGAGGTCGCCGATGTTGCTTGGCGACATTATGATGTCCACGTCCTTGGGCAGTTTGTCGTAGAAGATGGCTGCCTGTCTTGATGCCGCGCGCATGTTGTAGCCCGAGAGGCTGTCGCCCGCCTCGAAACGTCCCGACTGTATGTACACCGCCTTTACCTTCTTGCCGAAGAGGTCAACGCCTTTCTCCTTGGAATATTCGTCTGCTCCCGACTCGAAGAGTTGTGCTATGGTGGTCATGAAGCCAATGGCAACCACCGTTATCGACTTGTCTTTCGCCTCGCTGAGCAACTTGCGGTAGAGTTTGTAGCCCTCCATGCACTTGCTCTCGTCGAACGTGCGCTCGAACATCGGTTTGCCGTGAACGTCCTTGAGGTCGCAGATGCCGTTGTAGGGGATGAAGCATCGCGGGTTCTTCACGCCGTTGCGCTCCAGTCCCACGGGCACGTTGGGGTGGCCGTAGTATGTGTTGAAGATGTCCACCACGCCGGCGTTCTTCTCTCCCTCGCGGTCAACGATGACACCCTTGAGGTCAACGCGCCCCTCGTCCATGTAGTGGTTGATCATCATCAGGGCAAAGAGGTCGTCGGTAGAACTGCCGAAGTCGGCGTCAAGAATAAGGTTTATGGGTTGGATTTCATCCGACCTTTCCCTTGCCTCGGCATAGCCAAACGTGTTTTGGACTCTGCCCTCGGCTACATGAAAACGTTCTGCTTTCTGCACCTTCGGCACATTTGGCGCGCCGTTCGCCACTTGTTTCGTGCTGCTGCACGATGCCATGGTAAGCGCCACGACAGCCACGAAGAGGCTTAGGGAAAGCCCCATGAGTTTTTTCATTGATGTAGTTTTCATAAATAGTATTTTAGTTGTTGGATTTTTTTCCATTTGCAAATGTATGAAAAATAATCTATGTCGCCAAATATTCATACGTAAAAACTATTTAAACTCCATGAAAATTTGCACGTATTGAAAGAAATGTTTATATTTGCGGAAAAATAGAGAACACGTTGGATATATTGATAAAGGAGTTTGAAATATGAGTAACCAGATAATGGTGCAGTCGATAGCGGACTATTTCAAGACGCAACCTGTGCTGAAGGCATGGGTGTTTGGTTCTTTTGCGCGTGGCGAAGAGACTCCTGCGAGCGATGTTGATATTCTTGTGGAGTTCGACCACAGTCAGCCAATAGGCTTGTTTGCTTATGCAAGGATGTGGAGGGAACTTAGCGAACTGCTTGGCCGTGATGTTGACCTTGTTGAAGCAGGCATGCTCAAACCCTTTGCTGTGGACTCTGCCAATCGTGATAAATTGTTGGTTTATGAGAGAGAAAATTAAGGATATCAATCGTTTACGGCATATAGACGAGTGCATAGGACACATTATGGACTTCCTGAAGGATAAGAGCCTTGAGGATATGACAAACGATGTTATGTGCTATCATGCGGTGGTTTACAATATAATGATAATTGGTGAGGCTGCAAATATGCTGACCAAAGAGTTTCGGGAGAGCCACCCAGAGGTGCCATGGCGTAACATTGTGGATATGCGCAATGTGTTGGTTCATGGATATTATGTTGCAAGTCCCATATTCGTGTGGGAAACTTACACTAAAGACTTGATACCGTTACGTGAGCAGGTCTTGAAATATATGAAAGAGTTAAACTCCGAATTGTGATAACTAACTAAAGAATATATACAATTGTATCATCATACTCAAGAATGAGACAAAGAATAGATTGCTTTCTGCCTTGTCAGAACTTTGACGACCTCGAAACGACGGTGACGAACCTCAGAGGCAGCAACATAGTGAACAGAATATTCCTGATGGTGGCAGAGGGAAGTGCCAGCAAGATGGCAGTTCCAGAGGGCTGCAACATCATAGAGATAGACAACATGCAGTCGGCAGCCACGATGCGCAAGATAGGGGCGCATGCCACGGCGGGCTACTCGCTGATAGTGATGAAGTCGTCGCCCCTTCAACTGGGGCTTTATGCCATGCAACGGCTGGAGCGAGTGGCGCGTGAGACAAGTGCTGCGATGGTTTTCAGCGACCGCTATCAGATGGAGGACGGCAAGCAACTGCTGCATCCCGTCATTGATTACCAGCAAGGCAGTCTGCGCGATGACTTCGACTTTGGCTCGGTGGTGCTCGTTGACACGCGGCTTCTGCACTCTTTCCTTAGCGAGAAGCCCGATTCCGATTACTTGTATGCGGGCTTCTACGAAATGAGGTTGTATCTGAGCCGGCACGGAGAACTGTTCCACCTCAACGAACCTTTATATACCGAGCAAGAGGAAGACCTCAGAGCGAGCGGTGTGAAGCAGTTCGACTATGTCAACCCAGCCAACCGCCAGGTGCAGATAGAGATGGAACGTGCCGTAACAGAGCATTTGCGCGAGATAGGAGCACTGGTGGACACGAGTGCTTATACGGTGCCCGACTTCAACGAACAGCACTTCGACTTCGAGGCATCGGTGATTATTCCCGTGCGCAACCGCGAGAAAACGATATGCGACGCGGTTGATAGCGCGCTGTCGCAGAAGGCTAACTTCAAGTATAATGTTATCGTTGTGGATAACTTCTCCACCGACAAGACAACTGAACTCCTCGATGCTTATACCGACGAAAGGCTCATTCATATAGTGCCAGAACGCACAGGACTGGGCATCGGAGGATGCTGGAACGTGGCTGTGAACGATTCTCGTTGCGGACGTTTCGCCGTACAACTCGACAGCGACGACCTCTACTCGTCGCCCACTACGCTGCAACAGATAGTGGACGCGTTCCGACAGCAGGGCGCGGCAATGATTGTAGGCAGTTACCGCATGTGCGACTTCGACCTCAACACGCTGCCGCCAGGGCTTATCAGTCATGCCGAGTGGACCGACGAGAATGGTCCGAACAATGCATTGCGCATCAACGGTCTGGGTGCTCCGCGCGCCTTTTTCACACCGCTGCTGCGCCACATCAAACTGCCAAACACCAGTTACGGCGAGGACTATGCTATGGGACTGGCGTTCAGCAGGTCATACCGCATAGGCAGAATTTTCACCGAACTGTATCTCTGCCGCCGCTGGGGAGGCAATAGTGACGCCGCGCTCAGCACCGAGAAGATAAATGCCAACAACCTGTATAAAGACCGCCTGCGCACCATTGAACTGAAGGCGCGGTTGCAGCAGAACGCAAGCGGAACAGAAGAGAAACGCGACGGCTCGCTGGTAAGATTCTTCCTGAGGCAAATAGACACGTGGGACGATGCGCGGCTGCACTTCAAGGAACTGCAGCAGGTGAAGACTCGCGACCTGCTTGCCGATGGCTTGGCTATTAAGGTGCAGTTCAACCCTGCACGAATGGTATCTACAGGGGCAAAGATAGACAAGACATCTATCAAGGAACGCCCGTGTTTCCTCTGCGAGAAGAACCGTCCCGCAGAGCAGATGTCAAAGAAGATAGACTCGCGGTTTGAGTTGTTGCTCAATCCGTTCCCTATACTTCCCCATCATTTCACTATCCCTGCGCTGAAGCACCAGCCGCAGACGATACAGGGGAACTATGGCGAAATGCACAAGATTCTGGAGCGCTTCCCCGACCTCATGGTGTTCTACAACGGTCCGCGTTGCGGCGCTTCGGCTCCCGACCACATGCACTTCCAGGCTGGTTCGCCAGGTGTCGTGCCATTGCAAGCCGAGTGGCAGCGACTCTCGCGCACCCTCACACCAGTACTGTTGTTGAATAACGACGAGGGAATATGGATCATCGACGAATATATCGTGCCCGCATTGCTCATCAAGAGCAGGTCGCAGGATACAGACGAGCGGCTCTTCCGTAAATTATATAAGGTGATGCCGGTGGCAAAGGGCGACTCTGAGCCGATGATGAACATACTGAGTTGGCGCAGCGGTGACGACTTCCTATCTGTGGTGTTGCCGCGACGCAAGCATCGCCCCGACTGTTATGGCAATGAGAACGACGGTCAGATGATGGTCAGTCCGGGCGCACTTGACATGGCAGGCCTTATCATCACACCGCGACAGCAGGACTTTGAGCGCATAACAGCGGCTCAGGCAGAGTCTATATTAAAAGAGGTGGCGCTCGACGAGACCACCTTTGCCGACATCGTCGCCACTCTGAAGAACAGTCTTTCGTCATCGCAGCAAGACTCAAAGATGAAGAAGGAGCCTACGGTGCAGGTGGGAATAGTAAGTGCTGAGAAGATAACCTTCTCTCTAAACAAGGAATATTCTGCCAAGGGAGAGACCCTCGAGGGCAAGCAGGAGGTGGAGTTCTGCGAGGGAGGAATACTCTGGAACGGTGCGCAATACCGTGAACTGGTGTTTAAGCCAGTGGCACAGGGTGCCTCGTTCTCCATCAGTGATGTCACAATAGGCAGGGAGTTCCATTGGGAGCGCAAGCAGACGCAGACCTTCCTCGGCTCGCTGAAACTCGTGGTTGAGGCAGACAAGATATGCGCCATCAACGAACTGCCCGTAGAGAGTTATCTCGCCAGTGTCATTTCGAGCGAGATGAGTCCGTCGGCAAGCATCGAACTGCTTAAGGCTCACGCCGTAATCTCGCGCTCGTGGCTGCTGGCACAGATGATGAAACGTGCCGAACGCAGCGAGGAGAAGGGCGCTTTCTTCTCGTTTGTGAAGAAGGATGACGAACTGATTCGTTGGTACGACCGCGAAGACCACACCATTTTTGATGTCTGTGCCGACGACCATTGCCAGCGCTATCAGGGCATAACGAACGCCTCGAAGCCAAATGTGGTGGAGGCGCTTCGTGCCACTCGCGGACAGACGCTGATGTACGACGACGAGATATGCGATGCCCGTTTCTCCAAGTGTTGCGGTGGCGTTACCGAGGAGTTTCAGTATTGCTGGGAGGATGCGCCCAAACCATACCTCAAGTCGATAGAGGATGCGGCAACGCCTGGCGGCGAACCGTTCTGCAAGACGCATGACAAAGGCATTCTGGCGCAGGTGCTCAACGACTACGATCAGGAGACAACAGACTTCTTCGAGTGGACAGTGGAATATACCGAAGAGCAGTTGCGCAGCCTGATAGAGAAGAAACTGAAGATAAATCTCGGCGCTATAATCGACCTGCAGCCACTTGCTCGCGGAAAGAGCGGGCGCATCTGGCGACTGAAAATAGTAGGAAGCAAAGGCTCGTTCATCATCGGCAAGGAACTGGAGATACGCCGCTCACTGAGTGAGACACATCTCATGAGTTCTTGTTTCGAGGTGGAACGAACGTCTGCCGATGGCAAACCGTTGACCGACAGCAACGCCGCCGAAGTGCCTCAGAAGTTCATTCTCAAGGGCAAAGGCTGGGGACATGGCGTAGGATTATGCCAGATAGGCGCCGCAGTGATGGGCGAGAATGGTTACACCTACGACCAGATACTCCTTCATTACTATAGTAACGCAGAGATAAAGAAACTTTATCGATAGTTACACTATGTTGAATGTTGAGTGTTGAGCGTTGAGCGTAGTTAGATACTGTTGATATTTATAGGCATTATTTCTTATATGGATGTTTTCTCATATAGAAACTTAAGAGTTTATCAAGGTGCTTTGCAACTTGTAACTTCTATATACGGTATATTAAAGTCTTTTCCTGTGGAGGAACGTTATTGCCTTACAGATCAGTTACGACGTGCTTCTGTTTCGATACCTTCTAACTTGGCAGAGGGTAGCATCATATTCTCACGCAAAGAACAACTTCATTACATAGAACTTTCGTATGGTTCTCTTATGGAGGTAATGTGTCAGATTGAAATATCGCATAATCTGGGATATGTAAATGATGATAACTTTAATGCAATACAGTCGGATGTCATGGTGCTGGCAAAACAGTTGTCCGGGTTAAGGACTTCGATGCAATCATCCAGATAGAATTATTTAACTGAAATTACTTGAAACATATAATTTGTATTACAATATGGAGAAATTCCACTTGACAAAGAACAAATCTCGCTCAACGCTCAGCGCTCAACGCTCAACAAGAAGAACTCCGTGGGCGTGGGTACCGACACTATATGTTGCTGAAGGACTGCCTAATGTCGTGGTGATGGCAGTGGCAGTGGTGATGTATATGCAGTTGGGAATGAGTGACAGTGAGATAGGACTTTACACCAGTTGGCTCGGACTGCCGTGGGTTATCAAGCCTTTATGGAGTCCTTTCGTTGACCTGTACAAGACGAAACGGTGGTGGGTGCTGGCGATGCAGATACTGCTCGGCTCGTCACTTGCTGGAGTTGCCTTCACGTTGAATGCCTCTTTCTGGTTTCAGGGCACGATGTTCTTCTTCTTCCTCATGGCTTTCAGCAGCGCCACTCACGACATTGCTGCCGACGGTTACTACATGCTGGAACTCGACGACCACGACCAGGCATGGTATGTTGGCATCCGCAACACCTTCTATCGCCTTGCGGTGATATTCGGAAACGGTGTTCTGGTGCCTATAGCGGGTGTCCTTCAGTTGGAATTCCGCGACCAGAAAGCCTTTGCATGGAGCCTTGTGTTCTATGGCTTGGCAGGACTTTTCATCGCCCTTTGGCTCTATCACGGCTTCATTATGCCACGCCCGGCGGCTGACAAGACAAGAAAGGCATCGGCACGGGAGGTGTGGAACGGACTTGTCATGATGCTTAAGACCTTCTTCACCAAGTTTCCCGCAAAGCATGTGGTGTTTGCCATGCTTTTCTTATTGCTCTACAGACTGCCCGAGGCGATGCTTACGAAGATGACTGCGACATTCCTTTTGCGTCCAAATTCAGAGGGAGGACTGGGTCTTACGCCAGTAGATTTCGGCTTGGCGAACGGTACAGTGGGCTTGATAGGACTTACCTTGGGTGGCATTGTAGGCGGAATGCTTGCCGGGAAAGACGGACTGAAGAAGTGGTTCTGGCCTATGGTATGTGCCATCACCTTGCCCGACATCGTCTATGTATGGATGAGTTTCGCCATGCCTTCGAGCCTTTTCATCATCAGCACATGCCTTTTCGTGGAGCAGTTTGGCTATGGTCTTGGCTTCACGGCTCTCACTCTGTACATGCTATACTACTGTAAGGGAGAGTTCAAGACTTCGCATTATTCCATTTGCACGGGCTTGTCATACCTCGGACTGATGCTTCCAGGCATGATTTCGGGTTATCTCAAGGATGCAGTGGGCTACAGCACGTTCTTTATCATTGTGATGGGACTATGTGCTGTGACATTCCTTGTCTCTGCCTTCGTAAAGATTGACCCTTCGTTTGGAAAGAAGGTTGAGGGTTGAGGATAGAATGTTGAGCGTTGAGTGTTGAGCGTTGAGTGTTGAGGGTTGAATGTTGAGCGTTGAGGGTTGAGCGCGGTTAGTTATGCTTTTTTTAAATACTAATGTCGCTCAACCCTCAACATTCAACCCTCAACCATCAACCAATATAACGTTTTGTTATATCCTTATATTCGTCGATGCGGCGGTCGCGAAGGAACGGCCACCAGCGTCTGACGTTCTCGCTGCGTTCAAGGTCGATGTCAACCACGAGCGATTCTTCTTCTGTTTCGGAAGCGCGGTAGAACAGTTCGCCCTGCGGACCGGCAATGAACGACGAGCCCCAGAACTGTATTCCCGGTTCTTTCTCGCTGTCACCGGTGCTGCTGTCGGGTTCTGTCGGTTCCCATCCCACGCGGTTCACGGCAATCACGGGCAGTCCGTTGGCCACAGCATGACCGCGCATCACCGTTGTCCAAGCCTCGCGCTGTCGTTGCTGCTCTGCCTCGTCGTCGTGCGCATCATAGCCGATGGCGGTGGGGTAGATAAGTATCTCCGCCCCTTGCAGTGCCATCAGACGTGCTGCCTCGGGGTACCACTGGTCCCAACATACCAGCACTCCCAGTGTTCCCACGCTTGTCTTGATGGGGTGGAAGCCCAGGTCGCCGGGCGTGAAGTAGAACTTCTCATAATATGCTGGGTCGTCGGGGATGTGCATCTTGCGGTATTTTCCCGCAATGGTTCCGTCTTTCTCTATCACCACCGCAGTGTTGTGATAAAGCCCTGGGGCGCGTTTCTCGAACAGCGATGTCACTATCACCACACCGAACTGCTTTGCCAACTCGCCGTAGAAACCTGTAGAAGGACCGGGAATAGGCTCTGCAAGGTCGAATTTCTCCACGTTTTCTGTCTGGCAGAAGTAAAGAGAGTTGTGCAGTTCCTGTAGCACAATGAGTTGTGCTCCGCGCTTTGCGAGGTCGCTGATGCCCTCGGCCAGTCTCACCATGTTCTGTTGTATGTCTGCAACATTATGCTGTTGCAGCAGTCCTATTCTCAGTTCTCTCATTTGTTCTATTGTTGCTTATGTATTTATTCTTTACTTCTAAAACTCCATTTCCGCAGGAAACTGCATGGTGCAGCAGTGTATCGAGCCATGCTGTCGCGTGATTACGGTGCTGTCTATGGGCACCATCTCGCGGTCGGGGAATGCCTTTTGCAGCGTTTCCATTGCCTTTTTGTCGTTTGCAGGCTGTCCGTAAGTGGGCACGAGCACCGCTCCGTTGATGATAAGAAAGTTCGCGTAGGTTGCCGGCAGTCGTTCCCCGTCGTAGAAGATGGGGTCGGGGAAGGGTAGTGGCAGCAGTTTATACGGCTCGCCTTCTGCGGTGTGCAGTCCCTGCAGTTGCACTTCCAGCGCCTTGAAGTCCTCGTAATGCTCGTCATCGGGATTGTCGCACCTTATATATAATAAGGTATCGCGCGCGCAAGGGCGCACTATGGTGTCGATGTGCCCGTCTGTGTCGTCGCCTGTTAGTTGTCCGTGGTCGAGCCAGATGATGCGGTCGGCACAGAGCATTTCGCGCAGTCGTTCGTCTATCTGCTCCTTTGTCAGCGGCTGGTTGCGGTGTGGAGCCATCAGGCACGATGTCGTTGTGAATATTGTTCCTGCTCCGTCGCTTTCTATCGAGCCGCCTTCCAGCACAAAATCGATGTTTTTATAGTTAAGTGTCGAGTGTTGAGCGTTGAGAGGAGTTTGCCCCTTGTCTGTGCATTTGTCGCTCAACGCTCTACGCTCATCGCTCAACCATTCAGCCAGTCCCTTGTTTATGGCGTTGTCAAGCCGTGCGTCGAACTTCTCTCCCCACCCGTTGAAGCGGAAATCGAGCAACAGCGGTGAGCCGTCGGCACATCGCAGGGTGATGAAACCGTGGTCGCGCGCCCAGGTGTCGTTGGTGGGCAGTTGCACGATGCGCACCTTCTGCATAAGTTGTTCGCCAAGTCTTTCGCGCAGCATTGCGGCGATTTCCTCGGCATGCGGCGTCACCACGAGCAGCCGCTCGCGTCTCACTATGGCTTCTGCCATCTGCAGATAGGTCTCGTTAATTTCTTCAAGATATGGTGCCCAGTCGGTTTCTGCGTGCGGCCATGTGAGCATCACGCCGCTCTGAGGCTCCCATTCGGCGGGCATTACAGCCCTTCTTTTCTCCATTTTCAATGACTTTTTATCCTACAAAGTTAATCATTTGCTGTTGAAATGCCAAAAAAATGTGCCAAAAACGGTCAAAATGTCATGTTGAGACCCTGTCAACGGCCTTTTTATGTCTATTCTGTCACTTTCTGCCGCAATGTCATTGACCTACGTCAAAACATTTGACGTGCGTCAAAAATTAAGTGTCAGAGTGACGTTTTTCGACCCCTTTTTATTGCCAGAATTGCGGAAGGCATTAATTTTGCACCCAGAAACACAGACAATGTCCAGCGCAGGATATAGAGAGTGATAAAGGTAAAAAGGTAAAAAAGTAAGAAAGTAAAAGGTAAAAAAGTAAAAAGGTAAAAAGGATAAAGGGATTAATAGTAATTAGTTTAAAACGTAAAAAGAAAGGATAACAAAGATGAGAAAGATTAGAAGAATAGCAGAAGAGTTGCGCAAGAGTTGGCAAGAGTCAAGCCGCACCATCTGCGAGAACAGAAGAAATCTTCCAGCATCAGCGCTCGTATAACCACATAGGGTGTTAGTTTAGAGGTAAAGGAAGATTGTAAAAGGATAATGAAAGGGTGAAAGACAGGAAGAGACTAAAGGTAAAAAGATTAAAGTAAAAGAAAGGATAACAAAATGAAGAAGATAGTAAATAAAGTATTGGACAGCAAGAAGTTTAACAAGTATTGTGCTAATGTGCTGAAAATGTATATCATGAGCAGACAGAGTCCGATTATTTAAATGTATAACGAATAACATAAATACAGACCAATTTTGCATGCGTCGCATCCAAAATTGGTCTGTTTTTTTTGTTGTTATCAGAAAAAGTGGTATCTTCGCAAACGATATGAACAAGAAAATAATCTCAATAATAATTGTGGCGGCAGGGCTCGTGATGGCATCATGCCGCGACACCGCGAAGCAACCCGTTGCACAGCAGGGACAAGACGAGTGGCAGGAAACGTTCTTCGACAACTCTGCAAGTGCCGAGGTAAACAAGCAGAAACAAAAGATAAAGTCGAAAAACCTTGAACTGCCGGCACGATCGAAAGGTGGAGACGAGATTGTGCTGCACAGGAAAGGCTACACCGTGTCCTACGACAAACAGCGCAAAACACCGCGATGGGTGGCGTGGCATCTCACTGCCGACCATGCACAGGGCGACGTGGAACGCCATGAAAACCTGTTCCACGACGACCTTGACGTGCCGTCGCCGCGAGCAACCGACAACGACTACTATAACAGCGGGTACGACCGAGGACACATGTGTCCTGCTGGCGACAACAAATGGAGCCGCGATGCCATGAACGAGACTTTCCTCTTCACCAACATCTGTCCGCAGGTTCACGGTCTGAATGCCGGTGCCTGGAACGACCTCGAACTGGCATGCCGCAGTTGGGCACGCAAATACGGCGACGTTTACATCGCCTGCGGACCTATTTACGAGGGCACTCCGCGCACCATAGGGCGCAATCGCGTGGCCGTTCCCACCGCTTTCTTCAAGGTGATACTGTGCATGCGCGGACAGGGAGCGCCCAAGTCTATCGGATTCATCTATCCAAATGCCTCTACATCGCGCAAGATGTTCTCTTACGCAATGTCGGTTGACGAGGTGGAACGCCGCACGGGCATCGACTTCTTCACCAATCTTGAAGACAACACCGAGGAACAGGTGGAGCACACTCGTGGATATTTCTAACGTGAAAAGGAGCAGTATTAACGGGCGTACCAGTAGGTGCGCCCGTTTTTGTTGGCAATAATCAGTCGCCCGGAAGGCATGTCTCGCACTCTATTCCAGTATAATCAAAAAAGTAAAATAGGCTATATTGCTGACTAAAATAGGCTATTTTACTTACCAAAATAGGCTATTTTACTTTTCGCTATCATAGAAAGGGTACACGCAGAGGGAAAAACTTGAGGCTTAAGGAATGGCCGATTGGTTAAAAAACAATAAAAAAAGGACGAAAGGGGAGCGGCAGACGGATGGTCTCGCAACTTTTAGTTACCTTTGCATCCTAAACTCACAAGACGTGAAAATAATAGAAGTGCTGCGTGCCCTTGAACGTTTCGCGCCTCTGCCCTTGCAGGAAAGTTTCGATAATGCTGGCCTGCAAACGGGATTGACAGAGACGGAAGTATCAGGGGCATTATTGTGTTTGGACGTTACCGAGGCTGTGGTGGCAGAGGCTGTTGCCACAGGCTGCAACCTCATTGTCAGTCATCATCCCCTCATTTTTCACCCGCTGCGCCATATTTCAGGCGGCAACGACGTGCAGAGGGCTGTGATGATGGCCATCAAGAACGACATTGCCGTGGTGAGCATGCATACCAATATGGACAACGCTCGCGGCGGCGTGAACTTCAAGATTGCCGACAAGATGGGGCTGGAGAAGTGTGTCTTCTTCGGAGAACGCAAGTGTGCAACGGCGATTGACGGCACCGAGGTGCAGGGAGGCAACGGAGTGATAGGGTCGCTGGCAAAGCCTATGGCTGCCGACGACTTCATAAAGATGCTCAAGTCGCAGTTTGACGTGGAGTGTGTGCAGGCTAACCAACTGCTGCGCCGCAAAATAGAGCGTGTGGCAGTGTGCGGTGGGGCAGGCTCGTTCCTGCTTGGCGATGCCATAAAGGCGGGTGCCGATGCCTTTGTTACGGGCGAGATGCACTATCACGAGTACTTCGGCCACGAGCAGGAGATACAGATTGCGGTGATAGGTCATTTCCAGAGCGAGCAATACACCAACGAGATATTCCGCGAGATAATAGAGAAGGAATGTCCGGGAGTGAAAACGCTGCTCACCAAGACATGCACCAACCCGATACTATATTTGTGAAACAACAGTTATAAACCATAGGCCCTCGCCCCCGTTGCGGCCTTCCCCGAGAGGGGAATATGTGGGGGGACAGAATTATGGCAAAGAAAGATCCAACAGACTTGTCGGTAGAGGAGAAACTGAAAGCGCTCTACCAACTGCAAACAACACTGTCGTCGATAGACGAGAAACGTGCCATTCGCGGCGAACTGCCACTCGAGGTGGACGAACTGGAGGACGAGATAATCGGTCTCAACACCCGTGTGGAACGCATCGAGGCCGAAATCAAGGAGTTCCAGGATGCCATAGCACAGCGCAAACAGGAAATTGCCGCTGCCGAGCAGAGCATCGACCGCTACAAGCATCAACTCGACGAGGTGCGCAACAACCGTGAATATGACACGCTGAGCAAGGAGATTGAGTTCCAGGAACTGGAGGTTCAACTCTGCAACAAGAGAATACGCGAGGCGATGGTGAAGATTGACGAGAAAAAGCAGGACCTTGAGAAGAACAAGGAAATCATCAAAGACCGCAACATCACTCTTGAGGAGAAAAAAGGCGAACTCGACGAGATTATCGCTGAAACACGCACTGAGGAGGAACGCCTGAAGCAGAAGGCAAAGGAACTGGAGGTGAAGATTGAGCCGCGTCTGCTCACCAGTTTCAAGCGCATACGCAAGAACGCGCGCAACGGTCTGGGCGTGGTTTATGTGCAGCGTGACGCCTGCGGCGGTTGCTTCAACAAGATTCCGCCACAGAGACAACTCGACATCAAGATGCACAAGAAAATCATCGTGTGCGAGTATTGCGGACGTATCATGATTGACCCGGAACTGGCTGGCGTGAAACTCGACACTCCGGTGGCAGAGGAGAAGCCAAAGCGCAAGCGCGCTATTCGCAAGAAGGCAGAGGAAAAACCTGCAGAGGAATAGGAAAACGTGCGCTTTTCGCGCATAACTAACAGCATTCAGCATGCTGTTTGCTGACATTTCCAACTAACAGTAGGGGCGAACCACTGTGTTAGCCTGTAATTGTCAATGTGTAATTACGGCGGTCTGACACAGGGGTTCGCCCCTACGTTTTTCTATAACAAGTATTATTTCAGTTTGCCGTTGCGGTATTCCCAGAGTTCAAGGGAGTTGATGATGTTCTGCCAGAGCACGTAGCAGCCGGCTCCTACCGATGCAACGGGATTGAGATACATATAAGCCACCCAGATGCTCAGAGCGGTGTTCTTCTGGAAAAGAGCCTGTCCGGAGTTGATTTTCTCGCCGAAACGAGTGCCTATGGCGCGCCCGATGCCGAACTGGATGAAGCACATTATGAGCGAGAGCAGTGCAATCATCAGTAGCAACGAGAGCGAAGCATCGCTGTGAACGATGTTCTTTACCGTTATTCCGGTGGTTATCGACAGCGAAACGCCCCAGAAATAGAAGCCGAGATTTGGCTTCGAGACAATCCATTGGTGCAGGCGGTGCATGTAATGGCGTATCAGATAGCCCAGTATTAGGGGCAGAATGAGCACCATTGCCACCTTTTCGAGAATGATGAAGAATGCCTCAAGGAACGTGATGTGTGCCTCGTGCTCCAGCAATGGGAACACGGCGGGTATCATGAGTGCCGAGGCAAACGAGGAAATAAGGGTGAAGGTGGTCATCGTGCTGATGTTGCCGCCCAACTTGCCCGTAACCACTGGGGCAGCGGAGGCAGAAGGACCGATGACGCAGGTGAGCACTCCTTCCCACAGAATCTTCTGCTCAACGTTGTCGCCAACAAAGAAAATAACCCCTACATTGGCCACAACGAGCACTATCTGTGCCACAAGTACCCACAGATGCCAGCGGTGGGGGCGCATCTGGTGGAAGTCAACCTTGCAGAAAGTGACCAGCAACGTGAGGAACACAAAGAACGGGAAAATGACGTCGAACACTGGTCCGAACCAGTTGCCGGCAGCATCCAGCGCAGGTACATAATAGAAAAGCAGGTAGCAGAGCGTGCCAAGAACAATGGCAACGGGCAGTGTCCAGTCTTTAAGAAACCTCAGCATCTATTCCTCGGTAATGTTTTCCAGTTTGTAGAAAGGGTTCTGCACGTCCTCGGGGAAATATGCCTTGCCCTCGTCGTCAACCCAAACGGCGATGCCACACTGCACGGCAGGGTGGTCCATCGTCAGGTGAACAGGCTTCTCAACGCCCGTGATTATATTCTTCATTATCGCTTTTTTCATCCTGTAATATTGTTTTATTTGTTGTTAATCATTGCATTCGGCCCCTCAGAGTGCCGCATATTCGGGTATTTCGGGTATGAAAGTGTAGGCGTGTCTCTCGTAATCCATGCGGCAGCAAATGTGCTGCATGCCGTTGGAGACGATGAGATAATCCACATGCAGCAGCATGTTGTAGGCCGTAATCTGGTCGAAGACGCGCTGCGTCAACTGTATCGTGGGAGCCTTATACTCGATAATCATCAGCGGCCGTGCCTCCTTATTATATATAATAGAGTCGCAGCGCAGCCGTTTCTCGCCCACCCGAAGTTCCACTTCGTTTGCCATCAGTCCGCCAGGGTAGCCCTTATGCTCGGCAAGGAAGTGCATGAAGTGCTGGCGCACCCATTCCTCGGGAGTCAGAGCGACGTATTTTCGGCGCAGAAAGTCGAAAATATGGGGCTTGCCATCCTTCTCCTGAATTTTTATTTCGTAATCGGGTAGGTTTAATCGAAACATTTTATTAACTTTGTAACCCAAATCTTTGTATCACCGTAAAGGCAGCGCAAAGATACTCACTTTAAAGGAAATAAACGAAAAATTATGGCAGAAAAGAAGTCGGCGGTGTCTTATGACAGTGTGATGCGCGACCTTAGGGCGGGCAAATTCGCACCCATCTACATTCTGATGGGCGACGAACCGTATTATATCGACCAGATATGCGACTTCATTTCAGAGCATGCGCTGCGCGAGGAGGAGCGCGACTTCAACCAGACTGTTGTTTTCGGAGCCGACGTGACGGCTGCACAGGTGGCCGACATGGCGCGACGCTATCCCATGATGGCAGAGCGGCAGGTGGTCATAGTGAAAGAGGCGCAGGCGCTGAAACACTGGGAACAACTGGAGCATTACGTCGAAAAACCGCTCCCGAGCACCGTTCTCGTTATCTGCTATAAGAATGGAACCATCGACGGAAGAAAGAAAATGATTCCCCTGGCACAGAAAGTGGGGGTGGTGTTCACCAGCAACAAGAAGCGCGAGCAGGATTTGCCGCCGTTCGTGGAAACCTATCTCAGACAGTACGGGATAAGCATCGACAACAAGTCTGCACAGATGATTGCCGACCACATCGGCTCCGACCTCAGCCGAATGACGAGCGAACTCGACAAACTTAGACTCTCGCTGAAGGAAGGGGAGCAGACGGTGACTCCCGAAATAGTAGAGAAGAACATCGGCGTGAGCAAAGACTATAACCCCTTCGAGATGCGCAACGCCATCGTGAACAGAAATGTAGAGAAGGCCAACAGAATAATGAAGTACTTCTGCAGCAATCCGAAGTCGGGTGGACCTTACATCATCTTGCCGCAACTGTTCAGTTATTTCCAGAACCTGATGATAGCATACTATGCTCCCAACAAAAACAACGAGCAGGCGGTGGCGCAATATCTTGGACTGAGAAATGGGTGGGCTGCCCGTGACTATCTCACCGGATTGAGAAATTACTCGGGTAGGAAAGTGCTCGAAATCATTTCCAAAATCAGAGAAACGGATGCCAAAATTAAGGGAATCGGGAAGGGAAATGCCACCGATTCTGACCTGATGCAGGAACTCATTTTCTTCATTATGCACTAAAAATCGCCATCAAAAATGGCGATTTTTTTCTAGAATTTCGTTTTTACAAGACACGATTTTTTTGCGTAATCCCCATTGTTTTCAGTGGGTTTGGCGAAAAACTCCTCTCCATTTTGGGGCATATTTTTGAGCGTTTTGCCGCCAGTTCAGAAATCACTTGTTTTTATCGAAAAAACGCTTTTTGTGGAGTGGGAAATTTAGTCTTCACATTCTTTTGTATTTGAAGATGTAAAATTTAATATGCGAAATTGTAAAACTTTAAACCAGTATTTACAATTTACAATATGAAATTTACATATCACGAACCTATAAGCACAAATGTTGTTTTACGTTTTAGTTTAAGTATTTAAATGTTTAATTTGTAAATACCATTTTTATTCATAGCAATATGCTTTAATGTAAGTACCAAACACTCAGTGAGTTAGTCGTATTTTTAGTATTAAATGCTATAATGTCGTCAGGCATTTAGCCTTTACAAATTGCATATTTGGCTATATTTCGCATTACGCGATATAAATAACAAAATAATAGTCAATTATTTGTAAATTCTTCGTAAACAATAGGTTTGTAATGATTTAATCCCTTAAATTTACATTTGTGTTTATAAATCTACAGGTTTAAAATCGTAAATCAAATATTTAAAAATATGAATTTCAAAACTAAAAGTTTAGGTATTAAAATTCTTCTTCAAATGTTTGGAAGTTTAAATAATTTGCTTTACCTTTGTAAACCGAAAGAAAAATCGCCAAAATTGGCAAAAAAACGACTCGTTAGTAAATGAAAGACAGAATTCGACTGGTTATGGAGAGCCAGCACATGACTCAACAAACGTTCGCTCAGTTCATAGGAATCTCGCCCGCAGCACTGAGCAGTATCTTCAATGGTCGCACCAATGCGACGCTAAACACCGTTGAGGCGATAAAGTCAAAACTGCCGTTGCTCAATAGCGACTGGTTGCTCTTCGGCAAGGGTAAGATGTATGACGATGATTCGGCAGACGACATCACCACTCCCACTACCGGTCAACAGCCCGGCGAACAGATGCTGAATTTTGGCGAGACGGAAAGTGACGCCGCTATGTGTCAGTCTCACCCGGGAGTCATGAACACCGTTTCGCGTCAGCAACCTATGGCGCAAAGACAGGTGGTACAGCCAGAAATAAAGTACGCTGAACGTCCTCAGAGGCACATAACCGAGATAAGAGTCTATTTCGATGACCTCACCTACGAGAGTTTTGTGCCCAAGAAATGACCTTGTTTCTTTGTTAATAATATATGAACAATCATTTTTGAGACTGTTACAAGCCGTTTGTAATCCTTTTACAGATGGCTTGTAATCTTTTTACAGACGGCTTGTAATGTTGTTACAAATGCCTT
>DGTS01000011.1:141883-315239 GCA_002394385.1 Prevotella sp. UBA4330 | reverse complement strand
AATGTTGTTACAAATGCCTTGTAATATCTCAAAATGCTGCTAAATTCTTTGCTATTAGTCATTATTTCTCGTTTTTTTTACCTAATTTTGCCGAAAAATTAAGGTAAATGAAGAAATACATACTTGACTTGACGGTTTCTGATGTGTGCCACGTGAACGATAAGTACGTGCTTATCAAGTTGACACATGCCGAGAAACTGCCCACAATGGTGCCTGGACAGTTTGTTGAGGTGCGCGTCGATGGCTCGCCCACAACATTCCTGCGCCGTCCTATTTCGATAAATTTCGTCGATTACGACAGTAACGAACTGTGGCTGCTTGTGGCTGCCATTGGCGACGGAACACGCCGTCTGGCAGGGCTTAAGAAGGGCGAAACGCTCAACTGTGTGCTCCCTCTGGGGCGCGGCTTCACCATTCCCGAGCAGCGCGATGCCCGTGTGTTGCTCGTTGGCGGCGGTGTTGGTGTTGCACCTTTATTATATATGGGCAAGGTGATGCACGACCGCGGCATGGAGCCGACGTTCCTTCTCGGTGCCCGCAGTGCCTCCGATTTGCTTATGCTTGACGAGTTCTGCAAGTATGGCCGTGTGCTGGTAACCACCGAAGACGGTACCGCTGGCGAGCGCGGATTTGTGACTAATCACAGCGTTCTGGGCGAAGAGCGATTCTCGCTTATCAGCACCTGCGGTCCTAAACCTATGATGATGGCTGTTGCGCGCTATGCTGCTAAGGCTCAGACAGAGTGCGAGGTGAGCCTCGAGAACATGATGGCATGCGGCGTGGGCGCCTGTCTCTGCTGCGTCGAGGACACCACCGAGGGCAATGTGTGTGTCTGCAAGGAGGGTCCGGTGTTCAATATCAGACAGTTGAAGTGGAAGTAGAATTCTTATGGAACAACTCCGTAACTCCTTAAACTCCCCTAAAAAATAAAGAATCATGGCAAATATTAGTGTTAAGATAGGTGATTTGCAGTTGAAGAACCCCGTGATGACGGCCTCTGGAACCTTTGGTTACGGTCCTGAGTTTGCCGACTTTGTGCCCCTCGAAGAGATAGGAGGCATCATTGTCAAGGGCACCACGCTCCATCCTCGTCAGGGCAATCCATACCCCCGAATGGCTGAGACGCCGCAGGGAATGCTCAACTGTGTGGGACTGCAGAATAAGGGTGTTGACTATTTCTGCGAGCATATTTACCCCGAGGTGAGCAAGATAGACACCAATATCATAGTCAACGTGAGTGGTTCAAGCATTGACGACTATGCCGAGTGTGCCGCTCGTATTGACGCTTTGGACAAGATTCCTGCTATAGAACTGAACATCTCGTGCCCCAATGTGAAGCAGGGCGGAATGGCGTTTGGCGTCACCTGCGACGGTGCTGCGAGCGTAGTGCGTGCCGTGCGCGAGCGTTATCATAAGACGTTGATAGTGAAACTCTCCCCCAATGTGACGAGCATTGCCGACATTGCGCGTGCTGTGGAGTCGGAGGGAGCCGACAGCGTGTCGCTGATAAACACTCTTATGGGCATGGCCATTGACGTTGAGAAGCGCCGTTCGATGCTCAGCATCGGCACAGGCGGCCTTAGCGGTCCTGCCGTAAAGCCCGTTGCGCTGCGCATGGTGTGGCAGGTTGCCAAGGCGGTGAAGATACCTGTCGTTGGTCTTGGCGGCATCTGCAATGCTCGCGATGCCATAGAGTTCCTCATGGCTGGTGCAACGGCAATAGAGATAGGCACTGCCAACTTCCTCGATCCACAGGTTACGGTGAAGGTAGCGCGTGGAATCTGCGACTGGCTCGATGCCCACGGGTGTCACGATGTTAGCGAGATAATCGGTGCTTTAGAAGACTGAGCAGACTAAAATAGGCGGTTTTACTTTGCAAAACCGCCTATTTTGGTCAGTAAAACCGCCTATTTTGGTGTGCGTGACATGTCGTATCACTAATCAGGTGAGTATGATATATAAAAAGAGGGCGGCCAAACAGCCGCCCTCAACCAACACAAAAACTAAATTAGACTTAATTGACAGTCGTGATTTTCACAAACCTCCGCTGTCGGGTGCAAATTTACTAATATTTATTTTATCTGCAAATAATTTCCCTTTTTTTTTAACTTTATATAGATTTAAGGGGCAATTTTCACAGTTTTTGCAATTAAATAGTGGTCGAGAATGGTGATTGCGGCCATTGCCTCCACTATAGGTACAGCCCTTGGAAGCACGCATGGGTCGTGTCTTCCACGTGCCTTGAGCGTTGTCTCGTTGCCTTCCAGGTCAATCGTCTGCTGCTCTTTCAGCAGCGTTGCCACTGGTTTGAACGCCACGCGGAAGAAGATGTCCTGTCCGTTGCTTATCCCGCCTTGTATTCCTCCGCTGTGGTTGGTCAGCGTCTTCGGGCTTTCTGCGCTGCCGTTGCATGCTTTGAAGATGTCGTTTTGCTGGCTTCCGCGTGTCAGAATGCTGTCAAACCCATCGCCATACTCAAATCCCTTTGCGGCGTTGATGCTTAGCATTGCAGCGCCGAGGTCGGCATGCAGTTTGCCGAATTCCGGCTCGCCGAGTCCTGCCGGGCACCCTTTTATGACGCACGTTATCACTCCCCCCACGGTGTCTCCTTCTGCTTTCACCTCGGCAATGAGACTTTCCATCTGCCTTGCCTTGTCTTGGTCGGGACACCTCACGATGTTGTCTTCTATTCGCGAGAGGTCGTATCGGGTGTAGTCTTTATCCAGCGCGATGTCGGCCACTTGCGATGTGTAGGCGCATATCGTGACACCTATCTGCCGCAGAGCCAGTTTCGCCAGCGCTCCTGCCACGCAACGGCTTATCGTGATGCGTGCCGACGAGCGTCCACCGCCGCGATGGTCGCGCACGCCATACTTATTATAATAGGTGAAGTCGGCATGAGAAGGACGGAAGAGGCAGCGCATGTTCTCGTAGTCTTGCGAGTGTTGGTTGCTGTTGCGCACGATGAATCCGATGGGAGTGCCTGTAGATTTCCCCTCGAAGACACCGCTCAGCAGTTCCACACTGTCGCTTTCGTTGCGGTCGGTGGTGATGCGGCTCTGTCCTGGTCGCCGTCTGTTCAGTTCCGACTGTATAAACTCCAGGTCGATGTCGATGCCTGCCGGCATGCCGTCAACCACGCCGCCTATTGCCTCACCATGGCTTTCGCCGAAAGTGGTGAGCGTGAAAATATGACCAAAAGTGTTGCGCATATCCTTAAACTTCTAACTCCTTTACGGGCTCACACGGGGGTAAGCCCCTACAAACTCCTAACTCCAATCACTTGCATCCGCCGCAACCGCAGTCGCCGTTCTTTCCGCAACCGCCTTCTCCGCCGTTGCAACCACCGCCGCAACCGCCGCATCCTTCGCCGCTCATCTGTGCTATGAGGCTCTGGATTTCCTCGTTCGTTGCCTCGCGGTTTTCCACCACATGACCGCTGAATTTCAGCGACTTGCCTGCGAGAGGGTAGTTGAGGTCAACGATGACTTTGCTCTCCGTGATGTCAACTATTGTAGCCTGGAATCGCTGTCCTTCCTCGTTCATGAGCGGAACCACGGCTCCCGGGAATATTCTTTTATTGTCGAAGTGGCCGTCAATGGTAAAGATGTCTCGTTCAAGTTCCACCACTGCCTCGTTGTCGTGGTCGCCATAGGCATCGTCTTTTGCAATAGTAATCTCGAAGTTCTCGCCTTTCTGCTTGCCTACAAGTGCTTTCTCGAATGCCGGCAGCACCATTTCGAAGCCGCTGAGGAACCTGTATGGGTTCTGCTCTGTAGCCTCTTCGATGAACTCTTCCTTGTCGTTTTCTATTGCGTACAGCCTGTATGCCACAGCAATAAACATGTTTTTAGTATTCTCTTCCATTTTGCTTGTTTTTATTCTTTTGGCTGCAAAGTTAACGAAATTATTCGATAAATGTAACAAAAAGGAGTAAAAAGACTATCCTCAAATAAGGATGTGTTACTATTTATGTTGATGTAGGTCAAATAAATGGCTTTTTTTTACAAACTGTAAGCAAAAAACCATTATGATTATGAATATGTTACTAACTTTGCACCCGAAATCAAGAGCAACCCCACTGCTCAAAACCGTGAGACACGGCAATAATATAGAAAGGGATAACATTTTAAAAATTAGACTGGTTGAGGCTCTATGTGGGGAGATGCCGAAAGCCTTAGAGTCGATTTTTTAATTATATAAAATTATGAAAAAGATTGTTTTAACAGTAGTAGCAATGCTTAGCATGACTATGGCATTTGCAGATGGTGAGAACGCCAACAGCACAAACGAGATGGAGACTTACAAAATCTCTGTCAACACTTCGAAACTTAGCCAGGCACTTGGTCTTAGCATGGATCAGGCAGAGGCAGTAGCAGACATTGAGAAAAGTTTCAGTGCCGAGATGAAGAATGTAGGCATGGCAAACAAGGAGGACCGTCCAGAGATGCTTCAGAAGGCTCTGAACACCAACCTGAGTTACATGCACAAGGTGCTCAATGAGAAGCAGTATCACAAGTATCTGATGTTGCTGAACTTGACTCTCACCAACCGTGGTTTGAACAAATAAACAGCAAACACTCATAATTTCCCCTGCTTTCGCTACTCGGAGGCAGGGGATTTTTTATGCCGTTTCATTTGCTTTTCTCGTTTTTTTTCATTTACTTTGCAGCCATAAAGTCATCAGCCAATGAAACGAACACTGTTGCTTGCCTGCATGGTCATCGCCGCCTTTTGTGTAATGGCTCAGAACATGCCATTGCATAAGATGTCGCCCATGGTGCGAATGGTGGCGTGTGAAGAAGGAAATGACGGTGTTCGACACTTTAAAAAGGCAAAAGTTAATAATACCCCCGATACTCCATCACTGTGCGCCTTTGTGCGAATAGAAGGCGATGCCGATGCAGTCTTCAGCAAGTATGGCTGCCGTCGTCTTGCCACTTTCGGCGACATATATATCGCTGACATTCCTGTTGCCAATCTCAATGCTATGGCATGCGAGCGCAGTGTAATGCGTATCGAAGCATCACCCTCACGAACGGGAATGCTTGAGAAGTCGTCTGGTGTCGTTGGAGCGGACAAAGTGCATGCAGGAACGGCATTGCCGCAGGCATTCACCGGTGCCGGTGTAGTGGTGGGAATAGTTGACATAGGTTTCGACCTAACCAATCCCAATTTATATAATGGAGACCAGTCGCAATACAGAATAAAACGTTTCTGGGACATGCTCTCTACTGACACTATCGGCAGCAATATGTTCGTGGGAGCCGAATATACCACAGAAGATGAAATTCTCGAATATCAGCACTCGCGCGACGGCCTGCTTTTCGGGCATGGTGCGCACACACTTGGCGCGCTCGCGGGCACCGGCTACGGCACACCTTATCGCGGAATGGCTTACGAGAGCGAGATTGTGGCAACAAGCAATGCCGTCACAAACGACACTATATTTATTAAAAAGGAGGACCGCTATAAATTTACCTCGGCGACAGACGCGCTCGGTTTCAAGTATGCTTTCGACTATGCCGAGTCGCAGGGCAAGCCATGCGTGGTGTCGTTCAGCGAGGGCGGTTCGCAGGCACTCGACTCTGACGAGCAACTCAACTATGAGGTGCTGCGGCAGATGACCGGTCCAGGAAGAATAATAGTGGCTTCTGCAGGCAACGAGGGACATTATCAGAACTACATCCATAAGCCCGTGGGCTCTCAGGGGCAGGGCACCTTCATGATTGGAAGTTCTGATAAAGTGCTGTTCCGTGCATCTACCGATGGCGATTTCACGCTGCGTTTCAATGCCTATGATGATGCAAAGAATGCCGTTAGCGTGGAATATAAGTTCTCGGATATCCTCGCCGATGCCGACTCTCTTATCATCGACACCCTCGCCTTCTATGGCAGGGACTACGTAATTGCGCTCGGTGCCTATCCCAATGTTTTCCAAGAGGACCGCGTGATGCTCGACGGCATGGTGAAATCACTCGACGGCGAGTTGGGACATGTCACCCAACTGTCCATGCAGTTGATGGGACTTGAGTCTGATGTCGAACTGTTCCGCGTCTCAGGTCTTTTCTTAGGCAGCAGCACAGACCCGTCACTCAACAGTGCTGTGAAGTCACACAGCATCAACGCTCCGAGCAGTGCCCCTGCCGTGATATGTGTTGGAGCGTCCACCTATTGCCCCAGTTATACAAACTATTTGGGCGAGGTGCAGCAGAATTACGACAGGGAAGAGGGCGTGGTGGCATACTACTCCAGCCGCGGACCTACCTATGATGGGCGCGTTAAGCCTGACGTGGTGGCACCCGGAACGAACATTATGACTACATCGAGCAGTTTCGTTTATGACAATCCGCCATATCCTGCATCAACAGTGGCATTGAGCGAGTTCAACGGGCGCACCTATCCTTGGCTTGCTACACAGGGAACATCGCTCTCAACGCCTATCGTTGCGGGCTGCATCGCACTCTGGCTGCAGGCTAATCCCATGCTTACCCCCGACGACATCATCACCCTTTTCAGTGAGACATGCAATCATCTGGACGCCTCACTCACCTATCCTAATAACACCTATGGTTATGGCGAGATTGACGTTTATCGCGGATTGCTGCACATTCTCGGCATCGATGGCATTGAAGGCATCTCTCAGGAACAGCCTCGCGGTGTCAGTTTCGCCCTTGAAGGCGGCTCAATGCTGCGCATATCATACACTAAGCCGTCGGATGTCTCAACACAGTTGCGTGTCTATAGCACCGCAGGCAGTATGCTGCTCACACAGCAACTCCCTGTTGGGCAAGAGTCTATGCAGGTGGACCTCTCATCACTTCCTGCTGGAGTCTATGCTGTGCAACTCACGTCGTCAGACCCTTTGGTGTGCGGCTCTACTCTTGTTAGGATTGTTGAGCGATGAGGGCTGAGCGATGAGGGTTGAATGTTGAGGGTTGAATGTTGAGCGGAGTTTGTTTCTAAATATTGTCTATTGTCGCTCAACATTAATAAAAACCATTATTTTTAGGTATTGCAAAAATACTGTTTTCCTTTTAACTTTGCACCCGTAAAAGTCAAACAATTAATTTTTAACGTAAAAGGAAAATGGGAAAGACAATAGTTGTTTACGGTTCTTCTACCGGAACATGTGAGGCTATCGCAGCAAAGATAGCAGAGAGAATAGGTGCTGAGGCCATCAACGTATCAGATCTCACCGCCGATGTTATTGCTGAGAACGACAACCTGCTCATTGGCACTTCCACATGGGGTGCTGGCGAGTTGCAGGACGACTGGTACGACGGTGTTGACACACTGAAGGGAGCCGATCTCTCGGGCAAGGTGGTGGCAGTGTTCGGCTGCGGCGATTCAGCAAGTTACAGCGACACATTCTGCGGAGCGATGAAAGAACTCTACGATGCTGCAAAGGCTGGCGGCGCAACCGTTGTCGGTGAGGTTGACATCGACGGTTATACCTTCGACGATTCTGATGCCGTGGTTGACAATAAGTTCGTGGGCCTTGCCCTTGACGATATCAACGAGGACGATAAGACCGACAGCCGCATCGACGCATGGATAGAGCAGATAAAAGGAAACCTGAAATAAATAATTAATGAATATGAAAGCCGAGGTGATGCCAATAAACATGAAGGTGCTCATGAACCACATTTATGAGTTTAAGAAAGGAGTGCGCAACATGGTGCTCTTCACCTTCAACAAACGATACGAGGAGTATGCGCTCCGTCGTCTTGAACGTCAAGGCATCAGTTACATCGTTCAGCCCGTGGGCAACGACAGGCTGAACCTGTTCTTCGGCAAGCGCGAGTGTCTCGATGCCATTCGCGTCATGGTCACCCGACCGCTCAACCAACTATCCCCCGAAGAAGATTTCATTCTCGGGGCGATGCTGGGCTACGATATATGTGCGCAGTGCGAACGCTATTGCGAGCGAAAGTGTCGCAAGTGCAAGCAGGCGCAGTAGTAATAAGACCCCGAATAACTATAAATTGATGGAATGTAAGGAATAAACTTTTTTTAGAATCTTGTTCGCTAAATAAAATTCATAATGTTTTTGTATAATAAGCAGGGGCGGCTCGTGAGAGTCGCCTTTTGTATTATTGATATTTATCTGGGTAAATATGTTTGAATGGCGAAAATGTAATGGTAGAATTCTTGGCTTGTCAGAATAATATTGTACCTTTGCCACTGTCATTGCAAATGCAATGATAATATTTGTTTACGAAATGTGTTAAATTCATAACGATATTAGAAAAAAACAATTCACGAGTGAGCATTATTAAAAAACTTTTCCTGTCTTTGCATCGTCGTTGTTAAGGCGACGGCACTTTGAGGAAGCGTTTTACACTTTCGTCTGTACTGAAAAGTCTGGTAAACTTTAAACGTAAAGCAGATGATAGGCACAATGTTCTTCCCTTGGTGGAATATACTTGTAAACCATTATTGGTTTATGCACTTGGCATAAAAACCAACCACATGGAGTATGTACTGGAACTTGATGTAGAGTTGGCTTTGCCTAATGGACATAAAGTGAAACCATGCCTGTTGCAATATGATGTGGAATGTCCTTATAGAATTTGCGATGCTGCCTTTATGACGCACGAGCAGATACAAGCGGAGGTGGCAAAGTGGGAACAGATGAATGAGCGTGGTTACAAAAAGTATCACATGATAGCAGCCAACGTTCTTGTTCGGAATCTTCGCATTCTTCATGACCATAACATTCTGCATAACGCAATTAGCGAGCAAAATTATACTTGGGCTTTGGAATTGTTGGACTTTGAACTTGCATGCTCACCTGCCCATCCTTATACAAGTGAGGACGATATGAGGCATCTAAAAAACCTTTTCCCGCGTGAGATTATACAGACATATGTTGTCATCAACTATATTGCAGGAGTGCTTCGTGAAGAAATTGATTTTGCTGACGTTGACGCTCTTTTTGCAGATTATGGCTTTGACTTGAAACAATATGAGGTTAAAATTGACAGGAACAGAATGGTTGGCAAATAACTGTTATACGTATAAAAGTCCGGCACACACTGGACTTTTATCGTATCTTTGCATGCATAACAAACAATTCTAATAATGGATTCAATAAAAACATATTTGACAATAGCCCTGGTTGGTGCTATTTGTTTTGTCTGTATGGGATTTTTCATTGTTATCACCGAAGAATTCTCTGGTGACATCGTTCCTTTTTTAGAAGAAATTACAGAGCAGGACGAAGATAGTTATTCCGAAGATTCTTCGGAAGATACCTCCATTTCTTCTTCCTCAACAGGAAAAACGACGGTTGCAATGTTTCCTTTTCAGTTAAACTGCTTCGGTGTGAGGGCATCGATATTTGGTGTAGAACGCACATTCTTGGTTGATACCGGATGTTCTTATTCCATGATTAACAGTGCGACTTATGAGTCACTGAAAAAAAAAGGAAAGATGGAGGGGATTAAACTTCATAAAGAAGAACTACAGATGGCAGATAATAGCATTACCACTATGCAGTGGTTCTATGCTGATTTTAAAATAGGAAATACCACCGTTACAAATGCCAAGTGTTTTATTGTTAAAGATGAGACTGCAAAGAATATCCTTGGAATGACAGTCCTTAAAGGATGTGCTATTGATTTCGACAAGCAAACACTGTCATTTAACTAAAAAAGGTGGACTATTAAACTATTTTGAATCTTTCGTTTTGCATTTGTTGCGATTTTTTATTATTTTTGCGACACAAAGACAAATCAGCATTGGAGATGAAAAGCAACATACACCGATTTACGGAGCAATGCAGGAGACTGCAGGGGCTGTATCGTGAGGAACTTGGAGAACAAGAGGGCGTGGGACCTTTCCCTCATAGTAAGAACAAGCATGAGAACATGCTGGTTGACGGAGATGTTACGGGCAAGAATTTTCTCAGTGACGACATTTTCAATTATGCCAAGCGACGTGTGGAGCAGAACAGGCAGAGGAAAAACGAGACGATAGAGGCATACCGACTGTTCAACAACATGCTCTCCAGTCAGCCAATGGCATTCAATCTTTTTCGTCCTCTTATGAAACTGCTCGAAGAGGGTAGGGCAGGAGATGTCACAAAGATGGTGCGCGCGGCATTCCCCGCAATTCCGATAGACGAGGTGTATGAGGTGGGCATTGAGTTCCTTCACGAAGATGTTAAGCGTTATCTCGGCGACAAGACAGCGATGGATGCAAGTGATTGGAGTTAGGAGTTAGAAGTTAGGAATTAGGAGTTCTTTTAGTCGCTTCGCTTTATAAAAGCGCCCCTTCGGGTCGAGCGAGAAGTAAGGAGTTAGAAGTTTAAGGATATGCGCGGCACTTTTGTCGGAAAAAATAGAGATTAGTCAGATATACCGTAATTTCTTGCTTGCTGAGTGTTATAGGCTTAGAGAACCGTCAACGCATGAGAATACTATAGCATACTCCGTCGTGCTTGCACCCAGAGACCATCCTACGACAGCAAGTGAGGTTGCTTCGCTACGCGACGAACTCGTGGAGTCGTTTGCTGCACGTGTGATGGCGGTATCGTTGGAGCAGGTGGTTGCGGCATTCATCGACAATGCCCCTGCTGACCTTCGTCCTTTATACAAGACCTTTTATTACAGGTATCTGGATTTCTCGAGATTGAATAAATACCAATAGAAACTGCCAAACATGCTTAACGGCCTCGCTGCTCGGTATGTCTGACCGACCAAAATAGGCTATATTGGTAAGTAAAATAGGCTATATTGGTGAGCAAAATAGGCTATATTGGTGAGCAATTTCACTGAAATTACTGTGCTGTTAAGTTAAAATGTTGCAGATATCGGGAAAAGTTGTTATCTTTGGCGCATTAATATCAGAACATCATGAAGAAGACCTTATCTATCATTGCCGCTGTGCTGGTGATACTGGCTGTGGCTTGCTATTTCTTTAATCCCAACAGGCAGCGCCATATTGACGCCATAACGGAGCACTATGCCGAGTTGCTCAACAGCGACGCTCAGGTGGTTGTGGATGCCCGTTCTTACTCTCGTGTTGTGCTTAATCATGCGCTCGAATACAACAACTATTATGTTTGCAGCAGCAGCAAGATGCTTGGCGAGCCGTTGTCGTTCGGCATTCTCGGGCATGTTTTTGTGCTGGAGAAGTAGTTTCTTTATATGTAATCCGAAAGACCCTGTACGTGAAGTTTCCCCGCCCCTGCAGGGGCGGGGAGTCATCAGGAATGGGGCCAGATAGTATATAGTTATCTTTATCTTCTTCCTTTCTCCTAATTATTACGGCATCAGGAGGTCGAAGAAGAGCAGTGCTGCCGCTGTGGCGCGTGGCACTCCCTGAGCCTTGCCGCAGTAGGAGCCGCCACGGTCATACACGCTGCCGTCGCTTCTCACTTCTCCCTTGTATGAGCCACCGCGGTCATACACCTTTCCGTCGCTTGTTATCTTTCCTATGTACGAGCCGCCACGGTCGTAGTAACTGCCGCTGCTTATCTTTCCGCGATATGAGCCGCCACGGTCGTAGATATATCCGTTGCTTCTCACCTCGCCCTTGTATGAGCCGCCACGGTCGTAGATTCTGCCGTTGCTGTCCACTTTTCCCTCATACGAGCCGCTTCTGCTGTAAACACTCTGTCCGAAAGAGAGCATCGGGATCAGAGCCAAAGCCATCATTACCAATAGTTTCTTCATAAGTCAATTTGTTTTTATTTGTTATACTTCTTTTGTTATTATGATACTATTTGAGTCTAATCGTTTAATTCTGCTGCAAATATACAGAAAAATCTTGGTAAACTCAAAGGCGCATACAACAAAAATTTGGAAGTTTGGATTCTTTTTAATAAATTTGCAGCGTATATATTATTGTGAAAGGGAAGGTACGGAATTACGACTAAAAACATACAAATATGAAAAAGACGAGTTTTATCATCCTTATGCTTGTGGCAATGCTGCTGGCATCGTGTGGAACAGTATCTAAAGTGCCCATCACGGGCAGAACACATCGTCTCTCGGTGACCGACGAGTATATGCTGAGCCTGAGTTCTCAGCAGTATGGCGAGTACATGAAGAAGGCCAAGGCATCTACCAACCAGGCCAATACCGCGATGGTGAAGCGTGTGGGCCAGCGTCTGGCAAACGCCGTGGAGACCTATCTCCGCAATCATGGATATGCCAACGAGGTGAAGAACTTCAAGTGGGAGTTCAATCTCGTGCAAGACAAACAGGTGAATGCTTTCTGCATGCCTGGAGGAAAGATTGTTGTCTATGAGGGCATCCTTCCAGTAACCAAAGACGAGGCTTCGCTTGCCATCGTGCTGGGACATGAGATTGCACATGCTGTTGCTAAGCACTCTGCCGAGCAGTTGAGCAAGGCGCAGCGCGCACAGACAGGACTCGCCATTGGCGGCGCGGTGCTCTCGTCTGTTGCCGGTTCGGAGTTGGGACAACTGGGAACACAGGTTGCAAGTTACGGCATTCAACTCTCGCAACTGAAATATTCGCGCGACAATGAGAGCGAGGCCGACCACATGGGACTGATATTCGCCGCTATGGCAGGCTACGACCCTGCAGTGGCAGTGACCTTCTGGCAGCGCATGGCGCAAAGTTCAACGGCTACCACTGCCTCATGGCTCAGTTCTCACCCCAGCGATGCCAAGCGCGTGAAGGACATTCAGGGATGGCTGCCCGAGGCACAGCAGTATTACAAGGGAATAAAGAAATAGGCATGTAGCAATGAACCTGCTCACAGCCATAGTAAAAGCAAAGCGCCCGAGCAGGATTAAGGACATGCCGGCGCTGGTGAACACCTTTCTTTGCAGGAAGGGATTCTCCGGCATAACCATCTTTGGGCGCATCTTCACCAACGAGCAGGACGTTGCCGACCATCTGAACGCCCGCAACTCTGTGATGAAAAATCACGAGATGATACACCTGAGGCAGGCGCAGAACACGGCTAACAACTGGATGTGCTTCTACACCCTTTACGGCTACTACTGGCTGAAGGGTGTTTGCCTTAACCGCAAGCGCAAGAATCTGGCCTACTACCTCAATCCCTTTGAGGTAGAGGCTTATCTGCACGAGCGCGACTTTCACTATCTGGAGCAGTTCGAGAAGGGTGCCCCAGGGTGGCGCGAGTACCGCCACATGAGTTTTCCCGAGCGCTATCGGCTGATGCTGAAAAAGGGAAAGATACCCGAAGCGCGCCGGAAAGGGGGAGGACGGTGAGAGTAGAGCGTTAGAGATGGGTTAAGTCTATACTCCTACACTCCCAAACTCCTAAACTCCTTAAGCAAGCGGAGCGTGCGAAACTTGAAATTGATAATTATAAACGAGAAATGGGAATTATAGATTATTTCATGCAAAACTTGTGGCAGTTGTGGGCCATTGTGGCTTTTCTGCTGCTGATACTTGAACTTACAAGTGGCGACTTCTTCATCCTGTGTTTTGCCATCGGTGCAGCCATAACGGCGGTGCTGTCGCTCACGGGCATGGGATTCCTGTGGCAGTTGCTTCTCTTTGCTGTTATCTCCGTGCTGTGCCTGTTCTTTGTGCGTCCCGTAATGTTGCGCTATTTCCACCGCAACGACCCCGACCGCAAGAGTAACGCCGACGCACTGATAGGGCAGGAGGGACGTGTCAGCGAGACAATAGATGCCGACGGCTTCGGCAGAGTGGCCATTGACGGCGACGACTGGAAAGCCGTTTCTGCCGACGGCGAGAAGATAGAGAAAGGCACCAAGGTGCGCGTGGTGAGTCGCGAGAGCATCATCATAAAGGTAGAAAAAGTGTAGTATATAAAAACATCCAAACAAAATGAACACACCACTGATAGTAATAATCGTGATAGTGCTGCTGGCACTGTTACTCGTGAAGAAGAGTCTCGTCATCATCTCACAGAGCGAGACAAAGATTGTGGAGCGACTGGGACGTTATCATGCCACGCTCCAGCCAGGTATCAACGTCATCATTCCGTTCTTCGACAAGGCGAAGGACATCGTGACACTGCGCAACGGGCGCTATGTATATAACGACACTATCGACCTGCGCGAACAGGTGTACGACTTCGACAAGCAGAACGTTATCACAAAGGATAACATCCAGATGAAGATTAACGCCCTGTTGTATTTCCAGATAGTCGATCCTTTCAAGGCGGTATATGAGATAAACAATCTTCCCAACGCCATCGAGAAACTGACGCAGACAACGCTGCGTAACATCATCGGTGAACTGGAACTCGACCAGACGCTGACATCGCGCGACACCATAAACACCAAACTGCGCGCCGTGCTCGACGATGCCACAAACAAGTGGGGAATAAAGGTAAACCGCGTAGAACTGCAAGACATCACACCGCCAGAGAGCGTGCTCAACGCTATGGAGAAGCAGATGCAGGCAGAGCGCAACAAGCGTGCCACCATCCTCACCAGCGAGGGACAGAAGCAGGCTGCCATTCTGCAGTCGGAAGGTGAGAAGACTTCAACCATCAACCGCGCCGAGGCAGACAAACAACAGGCAATACTCCGCGCCGAGGGTGAGGCTACGGCACGCATACGCAAGGCTGAGGCTGAGGCAATAGCAATACAGAAGATTACCGACGCCGTGGGCAAGAGCACCAATCCTGCCAACTACCTGCTGGCTCAGAAGTACATACAGATGATGGAGCAACTGGCTCACGGACCGCAGACGCGCACCGTATATCTGCCTTACGAGGCAACCAATCTCCTCGGCTCCATCGGTGGTATCAAGGACTTGTTTAAAGCAGAGTGAATAATAAGGAGTTAAAGGAGTTCTTTCTCCGCTTCGCTATGAAAGCGACGCAAGCGTCGAGCGATGGAGTTAAGACATTGCTCATGGATGATGTCTTTATAAATATCATACCATTAAAAAGATGTTGTTGTCTTAACTCCTTAACTTCATAACTCCCTCGCTCGACCCGCAGGGGCGCTTTTACAAAGCGAAGCGACTAAAAGAACTCCCAATTCCTAACTCCTCACTCCTAACTCGGCATCAGTAAGGTGTTGTCATAACTCCTTAACTCCATAACTCCCTCGCTCGACCCGCAGGGGCGCTTTTACAAAGCGAAGCGACTAAAAGAACTCCAAATAAAAAATTCAATGAAAAAAATATGTATCGTGGCTGGTGCACGGCCTAATTTTATAAAGGTGGCACCGCTAATACGCGCCATCGACAAGACCGACGACATCTGCTATCGCCTTGTTTATACAGGACGTAGCGATGACCCTACGCTCGAGGGCTCGCTCTTCAGCGACCTGCAGATAGCGCGTCCTGACGTTTTCCTTGATGTCGATAGCGTCAGCCTTAACGAGATAACGGGCAAGGTGATGAGTGCCTTTGAGCATTATCTTGAAGACAATCCTGCCGATGTGGTGATTGTCGTTGACGACCTTGCTTCCACAATGGCTGCTGCAATTGTGGCCAAGAAGCAGGGTGTTAAGTTGGCACATCTCGTGGCAGGCACCCGCTCGTTCGACATCAAGATGCCAAAAGAGATAAATCGTCTTGTCATCGACGGACTGTCCGACTTTCTCTTCACCGCCGGCATGAGCAACAACAGCATCACCAACCGCGAGGGGACAGAGCAGAGCCGCGTCTATATGGTGGGCAATATCCTCATTGATAACCTGCGTTTCAATCACAACCGCTGGCAGCAGCCGGCGATATTCCGCGAGATAGGTCTGCACGAAGGCGAGTACATCGTCTTCACACTAAACCGCAAGGCACTCCTCTCAGACCGCGAAAATCTTCAGGCAATGTTGCTGTCGGTGGTAGAGCAGTCGGGTAGCGTGCCTGTCGTGGCACCGCTGCGCGGAATGGCTCGCGAGGTTGTAGAGCAGTTGCTGGCGAATATTGACGGAGGCGACAAGGTGCGCATCATCGAGCCTTTGGGCTATCTTGAGTTCGGCTATCTCACGCTACATGCCCGCGGCATCATCACCGACTCGGGTAATGTTGCCGAAGAAGCAACGTTCAATGGCGTGCCGTGCATCACGCTGAACAGTTATACCGAACACATAGAGACCGTCAAGGTGGGCACCAATGTCCTTGTTGGCGAAGACCCAGAGCAACTGTCACTTGCCATTGAGACCCTCGTCGCTGGCCGTTGGAAGCAGAGCAGCATACCCGACCGTTGGGACGGCCGTTCTGCCGAGCGCATCGTCAGCATCCTTCTCAACGCAT
The DNA here is from genome assembly GCA_002394385.1 of Prevotella sp. UBA4330. Classification (GTDB taxonomy): domain Bacteria; phylum Bacteroidota; class Bacteroidia; order Bacteroidales; family Bacteroidaceae; genus Prevotella. The sequence goes on along the minus strand of DGTS01000011.1, from coordinate 299,049 downwards.
AATGTAATAAAAAAGGGAACAAAACATAGTTAGACCCCATAAAACGATAACGTGTTCCGAAAGGGGGGGAGTCATTAGCGATGGGGGCAAATAGTATATAATTCCCTAAAAAAGGAAAAAGAAAGAAATTAGAATAATTAGGAATAATCATACCTGACCGCAGGTATTTTCCTAATTATTCTAATTCCTTTCTTTTATAGTCTTTACTTCTCAGAAAGTCATTCCAAATTCTACAACTGGCTCTCGCTCTTCGAGAAAGTGTCACCCTGACGCAGGTCGCCCGTTTGCAGTCCCAGTTTCAGCCATTTCATGCGCTGTGCCGATGTTCCGTGGGTGAAACTCTCTGGCACGCTGCGGCCCTGAGCCTTCTCTTGCAGGTAGTTGTCACCAATCTGGTGAGCACACTGTATAGCCTCCTGCAGGTCGCCGTCCTCTAACGAGCCGAACATCTTCTGCTCGTAGTGACCCCACACACCGGCGTAGAAGTCGGCCTGAAGTTCTATTCTCACGCTCAGTTTGTTCTGGTCAACCTTGCCCATTCTCGACATTTGTGCATGAGCCTTGTCGAGTGTTTTCAGCAAGTGCTGCACATGGTGTCCCACCTCATGAGCGATGACGTAAGCGTAGGCGAAGTCGCCGTCGGCACCCAGTTGGCGTTTCATCGACGAGAAGAACGAGAGGTCGATATACAGTTTCTCGTCAGCCGAGCAGTAGAACGGTCCCACCTGCGCGTTGCCCTGTCCGCATGCTGTCTGCACAGCGCCGGTGTAGAGCACCATTGTTGGAGCGCGATACTCGCCCAGTCCGTTCTCGCGGAACACCTGTGTCCACACGTCCTCGGTGCTGGCGAGAACCTTCTTCGAGAATGCCGCCAGTTCTTCCTCCTCCGGTGTAAACTCCCTGTCGCTCTGCTGTTCCACGCCGCCGCCCGTAATCATCTGTGTTCCCACGTTCTGGATTACGTCGCCGAGGTTACCACCTGAGAGGAAGGTGATGATAGCCACCAGGATAATACCTCCAATACCCATTCCGGCCTTTGCGCCACCGCTCATTCTTCGGCGGTCGTCCACGTTGCCGCTTTCTCTTCTTCCGTCTAATTTCATATACTTATAGAATTAATGTTTGATAAATTATGGGGCAAAGATACGATTTTAATCTGAAACTTCCAAATAAAATCTCACTACAAGCGGTAAATGGTCGCTGAAGCCCTCCTTGTGCCTCAATCCTTGGTAGTTTCTCCTCGGTGCCACACCTCCGTATTTGCTGTCCTCTTCCATAAGGAAACGCTCGTCGGCGATGCGTGCTGCCGCCACCCTTCGTGCCATTGTCTCAGTCGCCATCACATGGTCTATGCTGCGCCACTCGCCCTGAAATTTATATGTGCCCTTTGCGCCGTTGACGCCCCTTGCGTCTCGTGTGATGTTCTTCAAGCCGTGACGGTACAGCAGTTGCGGGGCAGCGTTGTCGTGGTAGTCGTTGAAGTCGCCCGCCACAATCACCGCAGCCTCCGGCGAAGCCCCGCATATAGAGTCGATATGTGTCGCCAGCGTCTCAGCCACCCTCACTCTTGACGGTCGTGTGTCGCGTTCCCCACCGTATCTGCTTGGCGCATGCACCACGAACACGTGCAGTGTGTCGCCACTTGCCACCATACCCTTAGCATACAGGATGTCGCGTGTCGGGCGCATACCTTTCAGCGGTTCCACCCTTATGTTCCTGCTGCTGATGAGTCGGAATGTGGTGGGGCAGTAGAGTAGCGCCACGTCGATGCCTCGTCTGTCGTCACTCTCTGTCATCACATAGTCATAACGGGCCTTCCGCAGCAGCGATCTCCTTGTCAGGTCGTGCATCACACTGTCGTTTTCCACCTCACACAGTGCCACGAGGTCAGGCAACCGCCATCCTGTGCTGTCCTCCCCGCATGCTATAATCTCCTGACCTATGCTGTTTAGTTTCCGCCAGTATCGTCTTTTGGTCCAGTGCCTTGGACTTTCATCAGTCCATTCCCTGTCCTCCTTCAGAGTGTCGTGCCTTGTGTCGAAGAGGTTCTCGCAGTTCAGTTCAACCACCGTGAACGGGCGTGTCTGGTGCTGGCAGAAAGCCTTTGTGCCAGCACCAATAAATAAGGCGATAACAAACGCCCAACATCTTACATCCATCACCAGATGCCTTTTCATTTCTTTATCTCGATGTCCCGCTTTACGTTGTTGCGTATTTTCGTGAGATACTTTTTCATGCCGTCGGCATCTTTGTTGTCGATGATTTCGAGCAGTTCCTTGAGTTCGGTGCGTATCTTGGCAACGTTCTCGCTGGTGTAGGGGTTGAAGAGCACCTCCTGCAGGAGGAAGTCGTCCTCGTTGAGCACTCCCTTGGCGATGCGCATGTGGCGTTTGAATGTTGTTCCGGGCGCGTCCTGGTGTTGCATTACAGCGGCGAAGACGAAGGTGCTGACGAATGGTATTGACAGCGAGTATGCCACGGTGCGGTCGTGCTCCTCGAAGGAGTACTCGTAGATGTTGAGTCCCAGTTTGGTGTACAGGTCCTTGAAGAAGAGCCGTCCTATGAAGTCGCCCTCGTTGATGATGATGGCGTTCTCCTCCGACAGTTGGTTGAGGTTGGCGAAGGTGGGTCCGAACATAGGGTGTGTGGAGGCGTAGTGCATGCCTGTTGTCTCGTAGAACTCCTTGAGCCCTGTCTTTACTGAGGATATGTCGCTGATGATGCAGTCCTTGGGGAGGTATGGTATCACCTCCTTGAATGCCGGAATGGTATATTTTACGGTCACGGCGTTGATGACTAGTTCTGGTTTGAACTCGCGTATCTCCTCAAGTTCGGTGAAACGCAGTGTGTTGTATGTGAAGCGCAGCCTTTTAGGGTCTTTCTCAAATACGGCTGTCTCGTGCTCGAAACTGAGCAGGTCGAGGAAGAAACTTCCCATCTTTCCTGCTCCTAATACTAATATTCTCATAGTTGGAGCCCCTCTCTAATCCCCCCGAAAGGGGGATGCCGAAACAGGGGTATTGGCGTTTTTTTTACTTGTTGATTATCTCGATTTGCTGTCGCACGCTTTCCTCGTGGATTGCCTCGTAGATTTTCTTCACGAACTCCGAGTCCATGCCGCAGAGCGAGCCTTGTGCGCCTCGCTTGTCGAGTATCTCGTTGTAGCGTTGTGCCTGCAGCACGGTCATGTTATGCTCTTTCTTGTACTGTCCTATCTCGCGGCACACGCGCATGCGTTTTGCGAGAATGTCCATCACCTGGTTGTCGAGTTCGTCAATTTGCTTTCGCAGTTGTGTGATGCCCTCGGTGGTCACGGTGTCGTCGCGTATCACGAGCAGCGAGAGGATATAGTCGAGCACGTCGGGTGTCACCTGCTGCTTGGCGTCGCTCCATGCCTTGTCGGGGTCGCAGTGGCTCTCCACTATCAGTCCGTCGGCTCCGAGGTCCATTGCCTGCTGGCACAGTGGTGCTATGAGGTCGCGTCGTCCTCCGATGTGTGACGGGTCGCAGATGATGGCAAGGTCGGGTATGCGTCGGCGCAGTTCTATTGGTATCTGCCACATGGGCAGGTTGCGGTAGATTGTCTTGTCGTAACTTGAGAAGCCTCGGTGTATGGCAGCCAGTTTCTTGATTCCTGCTCCGTTGATTCGCTCGAGTGCTCCTATCCACAGTTCGAGGTCAGGGTTGACGGGGTTTTTCACGAACACGGGGATGTCAACACCGCGCAGTGAGTCGGCAAGAGCCTGCATGGCGAAGGGGTTGGCGCTGGTGCGTGCTCCCACCCACAGTATGTCGATGCCGTATTTCAGTGCCAGTTCGACATGCTCTGGTGTTGCCACCTCGGTGGTGACGAGCATTCCCGTCTCTTCTTTCACCTGCTTGAGCCACTGCAGTGCCGGTTCGCCGTGTCCTTCGAATCCTCCTGGCTTGGTGCGTGGTTTCCATACTCCTGCACGGAACATGTGGCAACCTTTCTGTGCCAGTTGTCGTGCTGTTGTCATCACTTGTTCTTCTGTCTCTGCGCTGCAAGGACCTGCAATGACGAATGGTCGTCTCTGGTCGCTTGGCAATTGGAGTTTTTCTAATTCAAGTTCCATAAAAGACTCTCCCCCGGCCCCTCCCTGAGATGGAGGGGAGTAGAATGTTTGTGGGGGATATTCTACTGTGTTATTTTTTTATTTTGTTATTTCGTTGTTGTTATCGTTTCTCGTCATCGTTATCGTCATCGTTATTTCGGGATAACGGGATTTCGGGATAACGGGGGGTCGCTAATCGCTCATCGCTTTTACTCTTTCGAGCGCCTCGTTCATCTTCTCGTCCTTGGCGCAGAGCGAGATGCGGATGTATCGCTTGCCGTTGCTGCCGAAGATAAAGCCCGGAGTGATGAAGACGCGTGCCTCGTGGAGCACTCGCTCGGTCAGTTCCTCGGCATCGGCATATCGTTCGGGAATCTTTCCCCAGAGGAACATTCCCACCTGCTCGGGGTCGTATTGGCATCCCAGCGTGGTCATTATCTCCTCTGCTATCTTGCGGCGACGGCTGTAGGTGTTGATGTTCGCCTCGCGGTGCCATTCGTCGCTGTTGTCGTATGCCTCTGCCGCCGCCAGTTGTATTCCGCGGAAAGTGCCGCTGTCGATGTTGCTCTTCACCTTCAGTATCCACGAGATGAACTGCGGGTTTGATGCGCATAGTCCGACACGCCACCCAGGCATGTTATGACTCTTGGACATGGAGTTGAACTCAATGCAGCACTCTTTTGCCCCGGGCACTTGCAGCAGCGAGATAGGGTTCTCGTTGATGATGAACGAATAGGGGTTGTCGTTGACCACCACGATGTTGTGACGGCGCGCGAAGTCCACCAACCGTTCGTAGGTCTCCATCAGTGCCGGTCCTCCTGTTGGCATGTTGGGGTAGTTGGTCCACAGCAGTTTCACCCTTGTGAGGTCCATCTTCTCCAGTTGTTCGAAGTCTGGCTGCCACTGCTTGTCTTCGCGCAGGTCGTAGTTCACCACCTTGGCACCGAGAATCTTGCTCAGCGAGGTGTAGGTAGGGTAACCCGGGTTGGGCACGAGCACCTCGTCGCCGGGGTTCACGAAGGCGAGCGTGGTGTGCAGTATTCCCTCTTTCGAGCCTATCAGCGGCTGTATCTCGGTTGCGGGGTCGAGTGTGACGTTGTAGAAACGTTTATAGAAACGTGCCATAGCCTCGCGCAGTTCGGGTGTTCCCATGGTGGGCTGGTAGCCGTGTGCCGATGGCTGGCGTGCCACTTCGCACAGGCGTTCGATGGTCTGTGGCGATGGCGGCATGTCGGGGCTTCCTATGGCGAGACTTATGATGTCCTTTCCCTCGGCGTTCATCTGTGCCACCTCCTTCAGTTTACGGCTGAAATAGTACTCCTGCACCAGCGAAAGGCGTTCTGCTGGCTTGATGTTAATGTCCTTCATATTCTCCAAGTATTTTCATTTCGCGTGTTAATGGTGCTATGGCGTCAATGCTCTGCCTATAGCGTATTATGTCGTCGAATGTTACATCGACGTAGAACTTATACTCCCACTCGCGCCCTATTATCGGCAGCGACTGTATCTTCGTCAGATTTATCTTGTAGAAAGATAGTATCGAGAGCACCTGCGACAGCGAGCCCTCTTCGTGTGGCAGCGAGAAGACGAGGCTCGACTTGTTGGTGTTTGGCAGCGACCTTAGGAAGTCGGCTTTCATGGGGTTGCACACCACGAGGAATCGTGTGAAGTTGTGTTTGTTGTCCTCTATCTTGTCCTCCAGTATGCGCATGCCGTGCATCTTGGCTGCGTCGCTGCTGCATATGGCAGCCCATCCGCGGCAGTTGTGCTCCTTGATATACTGTGCCGAGCCGGCGGTGTCTTCCGCTTCCACCATCTTCAGTTCCGGGTGGTTGGCGAGATAGTTGCGGCATTGCATCAGTGCCACGGGGTGAGAGTGCACCTCGTTCACCGTTGTCCAGTCGTCGTCGGGCAGGCAGCAGATGCAGTGGCTGATGTGCAGTTTATGTTCGCCAACCACCGTTGTCCCCGACTGCTGCAGCAGTTCGTAGTTGTGCAGCAGGCTCCCGGCGATGGTGTTCTCTATCGCCATCATGCCTATGGCGGTGGGGTCGCGCTTGATGTTCTCGAACACCTGCTCGAACGTTGAGCAGCATATCAGTTGTATCTGCTCGTCCTTGAAATACTGGTGGGCTGCAATGTCGTGGAAGGAGCCCAGCAATCCTTGTATGGCTATTCTTTTCATATTATCAAAAATCCCGCCTCAATCATCATGAAGCGGGACTTAAACGTATATTTTGTTTCGTTTGTTTGTCTTAAGTTGAAATCTACACGCAACTTCCCGCTTCACAGTTCCCTGCAAAGTAAAAGTAGAAGTAATAGAAAGATGCGTATGACTTATTCATTTCTCTTTGTTTTAATTAACTCGGGTGCAAAAGTAAAACAAATTCACGAAACAAGCAAACATTTTGATACTTTTTTTCGTTGAAAAGTGATTTTCTGTCAAATTGGCATGGCCTCCTTACTTTTCCCCTCCCATGTAGGGGGAGGGGAGTCATTAGCAAAGGAGTGAGATTATTCCAATTATTCTAATTTCTTTCTTTTGTTTCCTTATTGATTACCTTTTAATATACACATGGGCGAACGATGTCCAAGCGCCGTAGAAGCCCATCTCTGGTCCCACGATGTCGGTGATGATGCAGAAGCGGGGGAAGAACTCTGCGTGGAACTCGTAGTTGGCCTCTTCCTCAACACCGGTCATGATGTTGTTGAAGAGTGCTCCCACGCCCTCGCCCTCCGCAATATTGGGGGCATAGACGCTGATGTTGTAAGACAGTTTCTCGGTGCCCTTGATGGTGAATTCCGCCGTTCCTCCACGCTCGTCGCCCGTGATGTGGTCGTACGAGAAGGTGTACCTCCTGCCTATCTCCTTACGTGTGGCGGGTGTCAGTTGCCCTTTCAGTTCTTCGGGATAGTCGATGTTTCCGGTGAGCACTATGTCAATCTCTTTGTCCAGATGCTGCCATGTGCCGCTATATGTATTGCCTTCTTTCTTGAGAAACATACCACCATTCTGGTGACCGTTCTTCTGATACTCATAGATGCTTATATACTGTCCCACGCTTTCCTGCTCTCCGGCATTTCCCACGAGGAATATATATTCTGGTTTCTGTGCCTGTGGATAGCGTATCCATCCTGCAACGAGTCCGTCGTCGCGTTTTTCCATAAATACTTGCACGGGAGTCTTGCCCTTGTTCAGCGTTCCTTCCCATGCCTCATAAGTAATGTTTTCCTGTGCCCTGACGCCGATAACAGCCATGAGGCACATCATTGCGGTGATGATAGTCTTTTTCATGTTTATTTAGTTTTATGTTTCAACTGTCGCATGCTTTGGGAGTTCAGCAGTATAGTAGTTTTAACCGAATGGATTGCTGTTCTTGTAGGCCTGCCGCGTCTTCTCCTCGATGTCCTCCTCGTTGTTCTCGGGAGTCATTTCGGCTATCTTCTCCATGTCTTCGTCGTGCCCCGCCTTGTCGCCCTGTTCCAGTTTTATGGCAGCGCGCTCGCGGTAGGCATCTATCGAGAACGGGTTCAGGTCGATGATGTCATTGAAGGTCTGCATGGCCTTCTCCGTCTCGCCCTTCGCCTTCTCAATTTTTCCGTTGAGCATCAGCACCTCCTCCACGTCGCTGAAATGCTCCTTCAGCCACAGGGCATCCTCGCTGGCTTCGGCGATGTTCCCCTCGTCAAGTAGCGTCTCGCCGCGCAGCAGACGAGCGTCGCCGTAGTCCTCGCGCAGGTTTATTGCCTTCGTGAGCATAGCCACCGCGTTAGACGAGTCGTTAAGCCCGATGCATGCCTGGGCATAGAGGTACATCAGTTCGGGCATGTCCTTGTCTATCAGCATTGCCTTCTCGCAGGCGTTGGACATGGCGTTGTAGTCCTCCATCATATAAGCCACATGGGCCATGCGCATGTAAATCTTCACGTTGTCGGGCTCCGTCTCGGCGAGTTTCTGCAGATGCTCGTAAGCCATGAGCAGGTCGCCCTGGCGTATCAGCGCCTGACTGAGATAGTCGCGTGTCTCGGGGTCGTCCTTTATCTTCAGCGCGTGTGTGAGGCATTTCACGGCATAGTCGGCATTGCCCTGCATCATAGCCTGCTTGCCGTCGTACTTCAGCACGTCTAAGTTGTGCGCCTCCGTTTCCTTCTTGTCTTCCTCGGGAGTCTTAGGCTTGCCCCCGAACAATGTCTTGAAAAAGTTCATTTCGACTTCGTTTCTATTTGTTCAGGCTACAAAGATAATTAAAAAATGCTATAATACCGTGAATTATTATGTTAATCAAACAAAAAACACCGAAAAAGACTTAATAAGTTTTGGCATTACGAAACTTCACGTTATCTTTGCCCGTGATATGAAGAAGTTCCTATTCATTCTTATAATGGCACTCGGCAGCCTTGCAGTGCAGGCACAGGAGGTAGCCAGGCCCGACTCGGGATTCCATGTCTCGTTCGGTGCCAGCGTGTTCACTTCGTTCGGGAAGCATCGTGTTGGCGGCACAGGCTTTGCCCAGAGTATCGACGCGCGCTACTCGGTGCCGCTGTCCAACCGCGCGTGGCTCTCCGTGGGCGGCTATTTCAGGAACATCAACTGGAGGCACAGCAGTTACCGCGACGCGGGCGTCAACGCCGTGCTCGGCTATCGTTTCGACGAGCACTGGGAGGCTTACATCTATGGGCAGAAGTCGTTCCTAAAGCCCGAAATGCCCCTGCCGCTGTTCTATATGAACGATGTGGGCGACCGCATCGGTGCCGCCGTGCGCTACAGTCCCAACCGCATGTTCAGCGTCACCGTCTCTGTGGAAGGACGTTCCGAGCCCTCTTGGCTCCCAGCAATGACCTTCGGCAACCACTACAACGACTTTCCTTATCGCGGAATAGACTGGTAATGCCATACCGTCAGCATCCACTTGAAAAGTAAAATAGCCTATATCGCAAAGTAAAATAGCCTATTTTACCAACCAATATAGCCTATTTTGGTCAGTAATATAGCCTATTTTACTTCCCCGCTTGCCGTCAACCATGATGCAAGACATGTGGAGTCAGCGAGCAGAACAGCACAACGCATGACTTATAAAATATAAGCACAGCGGTTAAAAATATTTTAAAACATAACCAAATATTGGTATTTTGATTAAAAATCGTTCCAAAAGTTTGGATTCTATCTTTTTTCTTTGTACATTTGCAATTGGGATAATAAGTCAGACCATGTGCTCCAGGCTGACATAGTGTTTAACTAAAATCGGGAAAGGAGCACCGATATGATAAACTATTAAGGAGGCTATATTATGAACATTAAGCCAAAGTGCCACAATCAGGAAGACTTCGAACTCGACAACGTCTATAACGACGAAGATCGGATGTACAACGAGTCGTCCAACACAACTATCTGGTACAACTGATGAGATGATACTATGAATGAAACAAACAGCCGCGTTGCAACCCACAGGAGATTGCAGCGCGGCTGTTTTTGTGCCCGTTCGCCACAAGCCATCCCTCGCCTCCCCATAAACCATCTTTCGCACCCTCATCAACCGCATCTGGCCATCTGAAACACGGCTGCTCTGCAAGCGAAAGGCATATCCTGGAACCCGTCGTTACCAGCAAAGAACCATAATCAGGAAAAGACACTATTTGGTCACGGTCACACGGTCACGGTCACATGGTCACACGTGTGACCATGTGACCGCAGAGGAGATGCATCAGTCATATGATTTGTAACATGTTGATATATAGTTGTTTACAAATATGTCCCAACGATGTTGCGAGTCATTAATGGTCACACGGTCACAACTGTGACCATGTGACCGCAGAGCGAAAGGAGTAAAGCATAATATGCATAAAATACTGATATACAAATACTTATATTAATAATAGGATAATTTCTCTGCGTGATGAATGGTCACACGGTCACAACTGTGACCATGTGACCGCAGAGTAGGGTAGAATCTATATCTATATAACTTATTGATTTACTGATATTTGCATCTAATAATATATCCTGCTGAGGACCTAGAGGTCACATGGTCACAACTGTGACCGTGACCGTTTCCATAAGACTTATAACCATAACCTTACGCATGTTCCGAAATAATCATGAAATTATAACTAAAAGAGTTGGCGTTTTCCAGATAATTTAGTATTTTTGCAGATTAGATATAGTAATATAAATATTGCAGGAATCAACTGTTGACCTTTGAACGAAAGGAGAAAACGATATGTACATACCACCATTTTCAGTAAGTTGCATATTACGATGCCATCACTGCCAGTACAAAAGTTGCTCAGTCGGGACCTTTCATTGATTTCATGCTTGGCGAAATATACAAGACGCTAAAGGAACATCAAGGAGAAGAACTGTCCATGACAGTAGCCGATTCCATAGAATAGATAAGGAGTTCGGTTTAAAATTTGGCGAAGAGTTCGGTATAAAGTATGGTATAAAGTTCGGTAAAAATGACAAACGGCTTCTTTTATTACTGAACTCCAACCCTTCATTAACAGCCACAGAAGCGGCAGAACGTATAGGTATGAGTCTGCGCGGTGTTGAGAAGTTGATGAAAAGACTTAAAGATATCGGCATAGTCAGCAGACAGGGCAGCCGGAAGAATGGATTGTGGATTATCAACAAGTGACGAAGTTGCGGTGGCTTCGTCCGTTGTTGCTTGGCTTTGTCCATAAAGAGATGAGGGCATACTGTGAAATACACACGCAAGTTATACATATAATAATTAGTTAGTTTCGCTTTTTATTCGTATCTTTGCAAAAGAAGATAATTGTTTCTTTATGAGAAAGGTGACAAAAAGGATTGCTTGTGTGGTGGGCGTAATGACGGTGCTGTGCGCCGTGTTAATGCTGCTTTGCGACCATTTGGTATCGAGCAACGCGGAGGGGAAGGCTTTTTATGAGATAGACAGCATACGGCATAATAAGGCGGGGCTGCTGCTGGGCACTAACCCTAAGGCGCGGGTGACGAAAATCACGAACTATTTCTTTATCTATCGCGTTGATGCGGCGGAACGGTTGTATAAGGCGGGGAAGATAGAGAAGATATTGATTAGCGGCGACGAGGATAGTCTTGACGGCGTCAATGAAACGGAGTGCATGAGGGACTCGCTTGTTGCACGTGGCGTTCCGGCAGATGATATCATCCTTGACGGGAAGGGATACCGAACCATCAACTCCGTAGTAAATGCTAATAAGGTGTACGGGCTAAGGAGTTTCACGATAATATCTCAGGAGTTCCATAATGAAAGGGCTTTGTATCTGGCGGAGCATCTGGGGCTGGACGTAGAGCACCTGCAGGCATATAATGCGGAGATGCCCAAGACAAGGAGGGCTTTTCTCACCACTATACGCGAGTATTTCGCAAGGGTGAAGATGTTCTGGGATTTGCTGACATATTAGTAATAGGGCAGAAAATAATAAACGTATGAAGAAGATATTGTTCTTGGACTTTGACGGTGTGCTGAACACAGAACGGCATCATGAGCATTGCTATGAAAACGACATTGCTCCTGTCGATAGGTATGGGTATGCCTTTGATCCGGAGGCGGTTGCTAATTTAAAACGGATTATTGACGAGACGGGCGCGGATATCGTTGTCTCGTCGTCGTGGAAGTTCTGGGGACTGTCTGCTATGACGGATATGTGGGAAGAAAGGAACTTGCCTGGCAAGATCATCGGGATTACCCCGAACACCATGAGCGACGAAATGCTGCTCAACGCCAATCTTGAAGACTGGGATGCGATGGCGGGCAAAGGACACGAGATAAAAGAATGGTTGTCGAAGAACGGTAAGGACGTTATTCAATACGCCATTCTCGATGATGTCTGCGACATGCTTCCCGACCAGCAGGACCACTTTGTGCAGATAAACCCCGTAGTGGGAATCACGGAGGAAGATGCAGAAAAAGTTATAGCGATTTTGAAGAACCTTAATACACAATAGATTATTATGACGAGACTGGAGGGTATAATAAGAACTCTAGAACAATTAAAGATTAACTAACCAATATTTTATTACATGACGAAAAGAATATTAGTGTTGCCTGATGTGCACGGGCGGTTGTTTTGGAAGGAGCCTGTGCAGAAGTATATTGACGTGGTGGACAGGGTGGTTTTCCTTGGTGACTATCTTGACCCTTACGAGGATGAGGATGGGGTGGCTGATGACATCTATCAGAACCTGATGGAAATCATTGCGCTGAAGCAGGAGAATATGGAGAAGGTTGTTCTGCTGAAAGGTAATCACGACCAACACTATGCTTCGGAATTGTTTAATGAACTTGCTGGCGGTACACGGCAAGACAGGAATAACTGGAACAGGAATCATGAGTTCTTCAAGCAAAACAAGGACTTGTTCGGCATTATACATAAGGAGGAGGTTAATGGTATTCCGTATATCTTCTCGCATGCAGGAGTTACATTGTATTGGCTCAAGAAGGTGAATGATAACCTGTGGATGCTTCCAGATAATAAGGTTTCTATTGCCGACCAGGACATCATAGACAGGATTAATATGATGGACGACGAACATGAAGGGCAGGAACTGTTGTCTGTCATTGGCAACAGTCGCTCGTGGTTTGGCGAGAAGACTGGCGGCGTGTTGTGGGCAGACGTAAATGAGCATTCCATTCCTGATGCGCCAGATGTTTACGACTTGAATCATGTTTTCCAGGTCTTCGGACATACAAGACTAAGAAAAGAAGGCAGCATGGTGGAGTGCGACAATCTTGCCATGATAGACTCACGCCAATGCTTTATAATAGATGGGGACAGAAAGGAAAGAATAATGACAGTAAGGGAGTACGAGAAGTGAAAAAAGAAAGAATTTGGTTAGTCAGGTGTCCTCGGAAAAACATGTGTCAAGAAAAAAGGGGGTTATAGAAAATAAATCGCTTTTGTTTTGGCAGTTAGGAACTATTGGACTATATTTGCACCGTTTTTATGCATAAAAGGAAAATGAAGAAATTGTTTTTTGTGCTTGCCTTCATTGTGGCGAGCGTTTCAGTAAATGCGCAGGATGTCTTAGGGTTTAAGTTCGGAATGACACAGGAGCAAGCGGCAGCCGTATCGGTTGACTGCGACAGCATAATGATTGACCAGGAAGCCAACACGTTCATCTTCCTCGACGTGGAGCGTAACGGCATCGATTACGACCTTCTCATTGTACAGTTCGACGATAACGACAAGATTTCTACCATCATGCTGGGTGCAGAGGTTGAGAGCATTGACGAGGGTGCCGAATTGCAACAACTGATAATAGGCAACAATAAAGTTATTGAGAGCGAGAATGACGAGGACTTGGCTGGTGCAAAGGTGTATTTCGTTGATGAGACTGGCGATGAAGAACCGGAGTATATTCTCTCTATCATACGCGACGAGGAAGACCAGTCGCTCTCTGTAGTTGCCACTTACCCTTCGGCGTGGGACTAAGGATAATAAAAGAATAATAAAAAAAGGAGTGAGGCATCACTCCTTTTTGTTTTTCTATTCTTTCAGCACTATCTTGCAGTCGTCAAGACTCTCAACGGTGGCAAGGGCGCGATAGTAAATACCTTCTTTCGTGATTCTTTCGCCGCCATTCTGGAAGGCTTTCTCTATAATGAAGCCCATACCCTCTATCGTTGCTCCCGCCTGGCGGGCAAGGTCAACCACTCCCATTGCGGCGTTGCCATAAGCGAGGAAATCGTCGATGAAGAGGATGTGGTCGCTTGCAGTGAGGTAGTCGTTGCTGATGCAGACGGTGTAGTCGCGGTCTTTGGTGAACGAGTGTATCGTTGATACGAGCATCCTCTCCATAGTCTTGGGTTGTTTCTTCTTGATGAAGACAACAGGAAGGCGCATCAGATAACCCACGAGTATTGCGGGTGCTATGCCGCTTGCCTCGATGGTTATTATCTTGTTGATGTTGCGCTCTCGGAATATCTTCACGAATTCCTCTGCTATCTGCATCATCAGTGTCGGGTCCATCTGGTGGTTTATGAAACTGTCCACCTTCAGTATTCCGCCAGGAAAGCATTTGCCGTCCTGCATTATACGCTCGTTAAGTATGTCCATGAGTTTTCTTTCTTATTGCTTAAATAGTTTTGTTTTTTGCTAAATGTTCAACATTCACCGCTCAACTTTCAACTCTCCACTTTCAACTCTCCACTTTCAACTCTCCACTTTCAACTCTCAACTCTCAATCACTCCATCTCTCCTGAGAATGCTATCTGTTCGCGGTTGCGCGAGAACACATCGATGCTTGTATTGCCGTTGCTGAAGATGGAGAGGGTATAGACGTAAGTGTCCTCGTCGTTTTCCACCCCTATTTCTATCCGCGTCTCGTCTCTTTTCCCCTGGCGTGGCTCATAATAACTCATGATGCCGGTGAAGTTAAGTGCCTTTCCGCCGCCATACGGCACGTAGTATGCACGCCCGAAGTAGGGTAGGTAAGACACTATGGTGTCGCCCTTTATTTCGAGTGAGTATGTTGACGACAGGTGTCGTGCCGGCATGCGCATGGGATACATGCGGTCAACGTTAATCGTGAATCGCCTGTTCTCGATGCCCTCGCGCACATGCTGAGCCCTTGCGGCTTGCATCTGCTGTTTCGTCATCTTCGTTCCGTCGGCGTTATACATCGTTGTGGAACAACTGGCAATCGTAGCCGCTGCCAGTAAAAGTAGCATGATTTTCTTCATTGCTGGTCCTCCTTATATTATAACCTGATTATTCTCACCTTATGAAGTGCATTCCCTGCCAGGGCTCACGCTCGGGAGCATCGTCGCGGTTAAGCGACTTCAGCATCCACGCCATGTTGTTGGCAAGCGTGCGCATGGTCTGCATTCCCTCGGCATCGAGAGCGGCCTCGCCCTCTTCGCGACCGTATGCGATGTTCCAGTACTGTGAGGTTACCAGTGGCATGTTCACCATCTGGAACGGCATTTGCAGAGTCTGGAATGCTGCCGTGGCACCGCCGCGACGGCATACTATCACTGCTGCTGCGGGCTTGTTCTGCACGTCGGCACCGGCGAAGAACATTCGGTGAATCAGCGACAGCACGCTGCCTGTGGGCGTTCCGTAGTATGTCGGCGAACCCACCACGAGTGCGTCGGCATGGTTCATCTTCTCAATCATTTCGTTGCAGATGTCGTCGTTGAAAACACATCGTCCGTTGCCCTTTGCCTTGCACGTGCCGCAGGCTATGCAGCCGCGTACAGGCTTGTTGCCTATCCATGCAATCTCGGTTTCGATGCCATGACTGTTCAGAGTATTTGCCACCTCTGAAAGAGCGATGAACGTGTTCCCGTTCTTTCGTGGCGAACCGTTTATAAGTAATACCTTGCTCATAATTCTATAGTTTGTGAGATTATTATAGGGTCTCAAATATCACCTTTTTCATTCTTCATTTAACCGCTCTATCAGTTCGTCCATCGTACAACACACCGCGCTGAACAGTTTGTACATCAGTTCAGGCTCTTGCCGCTCGGGAATATAGGCTATGGTGGTGCGTCCTTTTCCTGCAAACCATCCTGCTTCGGTGTGAGCACTGCGACCGCATGGCAACACCAGTACGCACACGTCGCATGTCTCCATAGCACTAATGTCATTGGCAAACTGGCGCACTGCCTTGGGGTGCTGCAACTGATCACGATATTCCTGCGGGCTCCACTCCATGTAGTCCTCGCTCACGCTGCTCCACTTGAAGCCTGTGTCGCCTGACGGAGGATTACGGAAGTCGTACACCTCATGTCCTGCCTTCCTCAACGCTTCAACCACTTCAGGGAAGTGTACGTTACGCCAACTGCTGGCAACGTATATCTTGTGTCTCATCGTTGTAATTGCTTTATTTTCTGCAAAAGTAATCATTCTTTTGCAGAAACCAGCATCTTACACCGAAAAAGTGTTTATTTTAAAAGTACTGAAGTTTCGCCAAGTCAACTCCTTAACTCCTTCAACTTGCGAAACTTCAGTAACGTAAGTTATAACTTTCGCATAACGTTATTTCAACTTGTTATAGACCTCATCAACTACAGGCTCGCACCACTCGTTGCTGGCACCTTCCTGTACGTTGGTGTGGTACGTCAGGTGTTGCATCCAACTGTCTTTTGCCGCACCGTGCCAATGCTTCATCTCGGCAGGAATGGCAACGACAACGCCTGGCTTCAGTTCGATGGCTGGCTTGCCCCATTCCTGATACCATCCGCGGCCAGCAACACAAATAAGCACTTGCACCTGCTTGTGGTGAATGTGCCAGTTGTTGCGACATCCTGGCTCGAAGGTAACATTAACTACGCCGCCTTTTTCTGCCTCCAATGGTGCAAGGTATGAGTTGCCGATGAAGTACTGTGCGTATCCTGTGTTAGGGTTGCCCACAGGATATGGACTGTCGGCAATGCCCACCTTGTTGTCTATGGCAAACTGGCGTTCATCTATCTGCTCGCCGAACACTTTCGCAATAGCCTTGCGACAGCGTGTGGCCTCGGTGATGCCCACACTTGTGGCGAGAGCCTCGGGAATGCTCTTTATCTCGTCGTCGCTGAGTCCCATGTTGCGTGCGCCTGCAACATGACTTGTCAGTTGTGGGTCAACACCCTCGATGCCGCTCAGTGCAGAGACGGTGACCAGTTCGCGCTCGGCATGTGTCAGCGTGTTGCGTGCAAAGATGTCGCCGAAGAGATGCGCCTTCAGGTAATAGTCTGTTGCTGGTGCGAAGGTGTAGTTGAATGGTATGCCGCCGCATAGTTGAGTCTGCACCTCGGTGCCTTGTTTAAGGGCATCGTAGTCTTTAGTCATTGGGTCTGCATCTTTTCCCTCAATGGTTGTTTTGCCAGCCTTCTCACGCTCGCCGATAACCCTTTGCAGAGTGCCCAGACCGTTCAGACTGCGTGGAAATCCCGTGTAGGCATAGAGTTGGCTCAGTGCCTCTTTAATCTGGTTTACGGTCAGTCCGTTGTCGAGACCGCAGTCAATAGCCTTGCTCAAGTTCTCCAAGTCGCCCTTTGCCTCAAGGCAGGCAATGGCAACCATGCTTTGCTGTTGCTTGTTCAGTACCATGTTATTCTGTTTTGTTTGTGCAGCGATGCTCATACATGATGTAATCACCGCGATAATAACCATTATTCTTTTCATGCCGCAAAGATAATAATTATTTGCATATATCACATTACCATTTTTACCGAGATTCGTGCACTTTTTACGGAAAAACCACTCATAGCCAAGTGCTTATTACCGTAATTCATATCTTTTTAACGTACATCGCGCGGATAGCGTTCAGCACCGCGAGAATGAGCACTCCCACATCGGCGAAGATGGCAAGCCACATGTTAGCGATGCCCACCGCACCGAGAAGCAGGCACACCGCCTTGATGCCGAGAGCCATGATGATGTTCTGCCACACTATTGAGAGAGTCTTCCGAGATATGCGTATTGCCTTTGCAATCTTCATCGGGTCGTCGTCCATAAGCACGATGTCGGCTGCCTCTATTGCCGCATCACTGCCCAGTCCGCCCATTGCTATGCCGAGGTCGGCACGCGAGAGCACTGGCGCGTCATTGATGCCGTCGCCCACGAAGGCGGTAATAGAGCGGGAACCCACCCAAGCCCTCCCCAAGGGAGGGATGTGTTTTCCTGAGTTTGTGGGTTTCTGAGTTTGCGAGACAGGGGCATGTGTCTGTATTTCTTCGAGCATCTTCACCTTGTCGGCAGGCAGCAGTTCGCTATACACCTTGTCAACGTGCAGGTGTGCCGCCACTTCCTCAGCCACTTTCTTGTTGTCGCCGGTGAGTATTACCGTCTGGCTTACCCCAGCCTTGCGCATGGCCTCGATAGCCTCGGCTGCATGTGGCTTCACGACATCACCCAGCACGATGTGCCCCATATAGTTACCGTCACACGCCACGTGAACGATGGTGCCCGAGGCATGGCAATGGCAGCACTCCACGCCCTCTTTCTCCATCAGTTTCTCGTTGCCCACGCTCACCTTCTTACCGTCAACAACGGCGGTGATGCCGTGGCCGCTGATTTCCTGAATGTCGCTGACGCGGCTGTGGTCAATAGTCTTGCCGTAGGCACGTTGCAGACTCTTGCTGATAGGGTGGGACGAGGCGCACTCTGCCAGCGCAGCCAGTTCCACGAGGCGGCGTTTCTCCTCCTCGTTGGTCTTGTCGGCATCGTCAATATCGTGCATTGCGGTCACGTCAAAGACACCGAGCGTCAGGGTGCCTGTCTTGTCGAGCACTACGGTCTTCACTTTTGCCAGGGTCTCCAGCATGTTGGCTCCCTTCACCAATATGCCCTCGCGGCTGGCACCTCCGATGCCTGCGAAGAACGAGAGCGGTATGCTGACAACCAAAGCGCATGGACAACTGATGACGAGGAATATCAGCGCGCGGTATATCCACTGGCTCCACATCGGCTCGCTGCCCATGAATATCAACCGCACTATTGGTGGGAGCAATGCCAAAGTCAGAGCCGCGATGCACACCGCAGGGGTGTATATGCGTGCAAAACGCGTGATGAAGTCCTCCGAGCGTGACTTGTGCGAGGCACTGTCCTCCACGAGTTCCAGAATCTTTGACACTGTTGACTCGTCGAACTCTTTCGTGGTGCGCACCTTCAGCACACCAGTCATGTTGATGCTGCCGCTTATAATCTCCTGTCCTTCGCTTATCTCCTGCGGCAACGACTCGCCGGTGAGGGCAGCGGTGTTAAGAGAAGAAACACCCTCAATGACGATGCCGTCAATCGGTACTTTCTCACCTGGCTGAACAATGATTGTCTGTCCCACCTCCACATCATCAGGGTCAACGCGCTCCAGCGAACCGTCGGTCTGCTCGATGTTGGCGTAGTCGGGACGTATGTCCATCAGTTTCGTGATGTCGCGGCGGCTCTTGCCCACGGCATAACTCTGGAAAAACTCGCCCACCTGATAGAACAGCATCACGGCGATGGCCTCCAGATAGTCGCCGCTCTGCTCGTAAAGAGCCAGGGCGAAGGCTCCGAGAGTGGCAACAACCATAAGGAAATTCTCGTCGAAGACACGGCTGTTCCTGATGCCGAGCAATGCTTTGCGCAGGATGTCGTAGCCAATGATGAGATACACCACTATATAATATAGCAGCCCATGCGCCACGTTGCCCAGTGGCAGCGCCGTGATGTCTGGCAGCAATGCCAGCACGGCGGTAAGCACTGCCGCCACGATGATGCGTATGAGCATCGTGCGTTGTTTCTTGGTCATAACTTGTTTCTTGTCAACTCATTAACTTGTCAACTCATTAACTTATCAACTCATTAACTCATTAACTTATCAACTGAGAATTTCAAAATCCGGTTCCACTTTCTTTGCCACGCGCAACACCTCTTTCAAAACTGTTTCTGGGTCGGCATCGTCGTCGAACTCGATTTTCATTTTCTGTGTCATGAATACCACGCTGACACTCTTCACTCCCTTTACATTCTTAACTTTCTCCTCAACGAGGTTAGCGCAGTTGGCGCAGTCAACCTCAATCTTAAACGACTTTTTCATGTTATCTTAATTACTTGGTGGATAATTTTATTCTTTTCTGGGTGCAAAGTTAAGACAAAAGAAATGCAACCCAGTTGCAAAGTGAACAATAAAAAAACTTCCCTATGCTGCCAGGTGGCAGATAGGGAAGATTCTTTGTCTGTGTGTCTGCTTAAAAGAGTTTATATTCTTTCCCCTTTACTGTCTTCAAGTCATATTCATAAACTTTGCGGAGAGGGAGCAGGTCGATGCTTTTCAGTTCGTCAGACTTCAGAGGCTGCTTTATGTCGGCCGACATAAGGAGCGCGTTGGGACAGTCGCCCTTGGCAGGTTTCAGTCCCTTCCCCTTCAGCGGTGTGTATGAGCGCAGGCGCAGAGTGCCGCCGATGGTTGACTTTACGGTAGCCTCTTTCAGTGTGCCGTCTTGCCACTTCATGTCAACGACGAAGCCACCGCGGGCACGCAGTCCCTTTACTTCTCCCTCGTTCCATGTGCTTGGCAGGGCTGGGAGCAGATGCACCGCACCGTCGTGGCTCTGCACCAGCATCTCGCAAATGCCCGCTGCACAGCCGAAGTTGCCGTCAATCTGGAATGGCGGGTGGGCATCGAAGAGGTTGGGGTATGTCCTTCCGTCGCGAATCTTCATTGCAAGACTGTCGTGCGGCAGCAGGTGCAGCATGTTGTTTATTATCTTGAAGGCATGGTCGCCGTCAAGCATTCGTGCCCAGAAGTTTATTTTCCACCCCAGGCTCCATCCCGTCGCCATGTCTCCGCGCTGATTCAGCGTGTTGGCGGCAGCGGTGAACAGTTCCGGGTTTCGGTATGGCGAAATCTGGTTTGAGGGGTAAAGCCCGTAGAGATGAGATATGTGTCGGTGCTCGTCTTTCGGGTCGTCGCCGTCGATTATCCACTCTTGCAGTTGCTTGTAGCGTCCTATCTGCATTGGAGGCAAGTTGCCGAGAGTCTTCTTCAACTTCTTGATGTATGCCGCGTCTTTTATTCCTAACACCTCGGTTGCGCGCAAGGTGTTGCTCAGAACGTCGAAAACAATCTGGTTGTCCATAGTGGAGCCTGCTGTCACCGTGGTTTTCTTGCCCATCGGACCATGCTCTGGCGACACCGTCGGAACAGTCATTGTCCATCCATACTTGGGATGAGGCTGCATGTAGTCGAGCAGGAAATCGGCTGCGCCTTTCATCACGTCGTAGTTCTTGCGGAGGAAATCGCGGTCGCCGGTGAACAGGTAGTGCTGCCAGATATGCGTGGTGAGCCATGCTCCTCCCGTAGGGAACATTCCCCACAGAGTGCCGTCAACAGGTCCCGCAATGCGCCAAAGGTCGGTGTTGTGGTGAGCCACCCATCCATTGCAGCCGTACATCTGGCGAGCCGTTTGTGCCCCGGTGACGCTCAGGTCGCGAATCATGTCGAACAGAGGCATCTGCGTCTCGGCGATGTTTCCCACAAGAGCAGGCCAGTAGTTCATTTCGGCGTTGATGTTGATGGTGTATTTCGAGTCCCACGGAGCAAATAGTTTGTCGTTCCATACGCCCTGAAGATTGGCTGGCTGTCCGCCTGGTTGCGACGAAGAGATGAGCAGATAGCGCCCGTATTGCATCATCAGCGACACCATGTCGAGGTCTATGGGTTGCTGGGTGTTGGCGAAAGCGGCGAGACGTTTGTCTGTTTCGAGACTCGAGTTCTGGTTTTTCGGGAGCGAGAGTGACACGCGGTCATACTGCTCGCGATACTTCTTGGTGTGCTCGGCGAGCATCTGCTCGTAATCCTTTCCGTTGAAGGCGGCCATCGAAGCATCGTTTTTCTTGTGCGGGTCGCCGCTGATGTCGTGGTAGTTAACATAGTTTGTGGCTGCCACGATGAATATTGTGGCATCGTCGGCATTCACAACGCTGATGCTCTCTGCTCCGTCAACAATCTCGCTGTCGCTGCAAACCATGATGCGACATTCGGCACTGAGTCCTCCTGGAATGCCCTCATGCTCCACGTTCTTTATCTTTGCCGTCAGTTGATGGTTGCTCACACTGCGCTCAACCTCAAATGGAACCTCGTGCCGAACGTTGAAACATAGTTTGTTCTTTCCCCTTGCCGACAGTCGCACCACGATGACATTGTCCTGCTGCGAGGCAAACACCGTGCGTGTATAGGTGGTCTCGTCGCTGCGGAAACGTGTCGTTGCCACAGCATTTCCGATGTTCAGTTCGCGGCGGTAGTCGCTAACGTCGTTGCCTATATTGTCGAAGTCTATCTTCATGCTGCCCAGCGTGAGGTAGCGCATGCCGTGAGGTCCCTTGATGAAATGCTTCTCTATGAGTTCGTGAGCCTCTTCCTCGTGCCCCTCGAAGATGAGTCTCCTCACCTCTGGCAGATACTGCAACGACTCGTTGCTGTTGTTATTGTGCGGCGAGCCCGACCAGAAAGTCTCCTCGTTCAGTTGTATCTCGTCGTTCGCGGTGCCTCCATAGACCATCGCGCCGAGGTGAGAGTTGCCTATGGGCAGCGCCTCGAGCCAGTCGGTTGCGGGTCGGCCGTACCACAGAACGTGGTCTTGCGCCATGATGTTTATTGCCAAAAGCAATGTGGAAATCAGGAATGTTATACGTTTCATTGTTTATTGATTAGTGGTTATGATTTAGACCTCAATGCGTAAAGTCCTGCAAATATACTAATAAAAACAAAAAGGGCAAACACCATTGGCGTTTTATGATACGCCACAAAATGAAAAAGCGATGCAGGGAAAAGATATATGTTAAAAAACAAGAACACTGAGTCGCTTTCTAACCTTATTTTATTACCTTTGCACTCTGTTTTCAATGAAAAGGTAAATGAAGTATTCAGGAATTGCATTTTTGTTATTTTTGTCTCCTGTTGGTTCTCATGCGGCAGAACCAGATAGTTGCGTCCACCTGAACGAAGTGGTGGTGACGGGACTCACGGGCAACACACACATCAGCCGTTCGCCGTCACCTGTGTCGGTGATTTCTGCAAGACAACTCAACACTCATTCGTCAACAAACCTCATAGACGCCATAGCCAAGCAGCCGGGAGTGGCTCAGGTGAGCACGGGCAGCGGCATCTCAAAGCCAGTGATTCGCGGACTGGGATACAACCGTGTGCTCGTTGTGAACGACGGCATAAGGCAGGAAGGGCAGCAGTGGGGCGATGAGCACGGTATAGAGATTGACCCAAACAGTGTTCATTCTGTAGAGATAATGAAGGGCCCTGCATCGCTGATGTACGGCTCCGATGCGCTTGCGGGAGTGCTGATAATGAAGGATGCACCGCTGCTTCCAGAGGGAGAAATGGCGTTCGACGCTGAAACGGAATACCAAACCAACAACGGCCTCTGGGCATACAGTCTGAGCACTGCGGGCCATAAAAATGCCTTTGTGTGGGACTGGCACTGGAGTCAGAAGATGGCTCACGACTATAAGAACCGCTTCGACGGCCGTGTGCCGGGAAGCAGATTCGCCGAACGCGCCCTCTCGGGAATGTTCGGGCTAAACGGGGCGTGGGGATATTCGCACCTGAAACTGGGATACTACCACCTCACACCAGGCATCATCGAGGGCGAGCGCGACGAGACAACAGGCGAACTCGTGGCAGAGGACAATGGCAAACATTACGGACGGCTGGCTCCTTTCCAGCAAGTGAAACACTACAAGGCGGTCATCGACAACCAGTTCCGCATAGGGCAGGGCAGGCTGAAAACCATTGTCGGCTATCAGCAGAACCGCCGTCAGGAGTTTGAGGAGGCTGACGAGTGCGAACTCGACTTCATGCTTCACACGCTGAATTACGACATCCGATATGTCACACCCGAGTTCAGTGGCGTGACAATGAACGTTGGTGCGGGCGGAATGTACCAGCGCTCGCTCAACAAAGGCGAGGAATATCTCATACCGTCGTACAATCTTTTCGACCTGGGAGTGTTCGCCACAGCGTCGAAGTCATACGCCGACCGCCTGCACGTCAGCGGCGGACTGCGCTACGACACGCGCCATCTGCACAGCCATTCGCTCATGGAGGAGGGCGAGATGCGCTTCGAGCAGTTCTCGCGTTCGTTCAGCGGACTTACGGGAAGCATCGGAGTGGTTTATAACCTGAGCCAGAACACCGACCTGCGTTTTAACATCGCACGCGGTTTCCGCGCGCCAAACATGAGCGAGATGGGCAGCAACGGAGTGCACGAAGGAACTCTAAGATATGAGATAGGCAACCACGACCTAAAGCCAGAGTACAGTTGGCAGGCCGACCTCGGGCTCGACTTCTCAACAGAAATCTTCTCGATGCAGTTGTCGCTCTTCGCCAACCGCATCAGCAATTTCATCTATCTGCAACGCGACGGCACCGAAATAGAGGGAATGCCTGTATATCAGAACCGTCAGGGAACAGCGCGCCTGCTGGGCGGAGAGGCGCGAGCCATACTTCACCCCTTCCATCATCTGCATTGGGAGAACTCGTTCAGTTATGTGGATAGCCGACTTCTCGACAAGCCGAAAGACGAGCGCTATCTGCCGTTCACACCCGCTCCGAGATGGCTCTCCACCGTTCATTACGACTTCCATCACCCGTCTTCCGTGCATAGCCACTCGTCAAACCTCTTCAACAATGCTTTTGTTGAATTGGAGATGGAGTGTGATCTGAGGCAGAATCACTTCCTCGCGGCAAACGAAACCGAGACGGCAACGCCATCATATACACTCTTCAACTTCACCGCAGGCACTGATATCCAGCACCATAGCAAGAAGATAGTGTCTCTATACCTTACCGTTGCCAACATCTTCGACCGCGCATATCAGAACCACCTGTCGCGACTGAAATATGCTGACACGAACAACGTGACAGGCCGAATGGGCGTCTTCAACATGGGAAGGAACATTACGCTGAAACTCGTCATCCCTCTCACGTTCGACATTTAACAGCCTCACGGGCTTTCTTCAATTCCGAAAGGAAGCACGTTTACCGTCATTCATAAAGCGAAACCACCGATATTGCCGACCAATATTGGCGGTTTCGTTTACCAATATAGCCTATATTACTCACCAAAATAGGCTATTTTACTCAGTAATATAGGCTATTTTACTTTGCGGAATGACATTTTTTGGAAACCGAAACAGGTTATTTTGCTTTACAATTCGCCCAAAACTGCACATTATATCCTCTATGTGCGCATTTTAGTTAATTATTGTTTTAAAATACTTTAAATTGGTGCTGACATTATGCCGTTATTACATTATTTTATATATCTTTGCAAATGATTTTGATAGGGAAGAATTTTTATCCGAAATTTATTAATTTAGAGAAAAGAGAAACCGATGTTTGAGAATTTAAGTGACAGACTTGAAAGGTCGTTCAAGATACTTAAAGGTGAAGGTAAAATCACCGAGATAAACGTTGCGGAAACCTTGAAGGACGTGCGCCGTGCGCTGCTCGATGCCGACGTTAACTATAAAGTGGCTAAGCAGTTCACCGACACGGTGAAGCAGAAGGCACTGGGCATGAACGTGCTCACGGCAATCAAGCCGGGGCAGTTGATGGTGAAGATTGTTCACGACGAACTCGCCGCGCTGATGGGTGGCACCGCATCGGAACTGCACCTCGAGGGTAAGCCCGCCATAATACTGATGTCGGGATTGCAAGGCTCGGGTAAGACGACGTTCAGCGGAAAACTGGCAAACATGCTGAAGACAAAGCAGCGCAAGAAGCCTCTGCTCGTGGCGTGCGACGTTTACCGCCCCGCTGCTATAGAGCAGTTGAAGGTGGTGGGCGCATCGGTCGATGTTCCAGTATATTGCGAGCCGGAGAGCAAGGACGTGGTGAGCATTGCCAACCATGCCATTGCCGAGGCTAAGGCCAAGGGAAACGATGTTGTCATCGTCGATACTGCCGGTCGTCTCGCCGTTGACGAGGAGATGATGCAGGAGATAGAGACGCTGAAGAAGGCGCTCAACCCTGACGAAACACTGTTCGTGGTTGACTCGATGACGGGTCAGGATGCCGTGAACACCGCGCGAGAGTTCAACGAAAGACTCGACTTCGACGGCGTGGTGCTGACAAAACTCGACGGAGACACCCGTGGCGGTGCAGCGCTCTCGATACGCACGGTGGTGACTAAGCCTATCAAGTTCGTGGGAACGGGCGAGAAGATGGAGGCCATCGACGTGTTCCACCCCGAGCGAATGGCCGACCGAATACTGGGAATGGGCGACATCGTCTCGCTCGTTGAGCGCGCTCAGGAACAGTATGACGAGGAAGAGGCGAAACGCCTGCAGAAGAAGATCATGAAGAACAAGTTCGACTTCAATGACTTCCTCGGACAGATACAGCAGATAAAGAAGATGGGTAATCTGAAGGACCTGGCTGCCATGATTCCAGGAGTGGGCAAGGCGATAAAGGATGTTGACATCGACGATGATGCTTTCAAAGGCATCGAGGCGATTATCCAGAGCATGACACCCAAGGAGCGCAGCAATCCCGAGATACTGAACACCAGCCGCCGCAATCGCATAGCGAAAGGTTCGGGAACAAGCATTCAGGAGGTGAACCGACTGATAAAGCAGTTCGACCAGACGCGCAAGATGATGAAGATGGTGACCAGCGGCGGCATGAAGGGCATGATGAAAGGAATGCCAATGCCTAAATAAAAAAGATTATGAGTTACACATTGATAGACGGCAAGGCAACAGCCGCCAAGATTAAAGAAGAGATAAGACACGAGGTGGAAGACCTCGTGGCACACGGAAAGAAACGTCCGCATCTGGCTGCTATCCTCGTGGGGCACGACGGAGGCAGCGAGACATACGTTAAGAACAAGGTGCTGGCATGCGACGCGTGCGGTTTCCAGTCAACGCTGATTCGATATGAGTCGGATGTTACTGAGGCAGAACTGCTCGACAAGGTGCGCCAGTTGAACGAAGACGCGTCGATAGACGGCTTCATAGTGCAACTGCCGCTGCCGAGACACATCGACGAGCAGAAAGTGATTGAGACAATAGACTACCGCAAGGATGTTGACGGATTCCATCCCATCAACGTCGGACGCATGTCGATAGGTCTGCCGTGCTTCATCTCAGCCACACCCCTTGGCATTGTGACGCTGTTGCAGCGCTATGGCATAGAGACATCGGGAAAGAAATGCGTCGTTCTGGGCCGCTCGAACATCGTGGGCAAGCCGATGGCGCAGTTGATGATGCAGAAGCAGTATGGCGATGCCACGGTGACGGTGTGCCACAGCCGCTCGAAGACTCTGAAAGAGGAGTGCCGCGAAGCCGACATCATTATCGCCGCGATAGGTCAGCCCGACTTCGTGACGGCCGACATGGTGAAAGAAGGTGCCGTGGTGATTGACGTGGGCACCACCCGCGTTCCCGATGCTACTCGCAAGAGCGGCTTCCGTCTGAACGGTGACGTGAAGTTCGACGAGGTGGCACCGAAATGTTCGTTCATCACTCCAGTGCCAGGCGGCGTGGGTCCGATGACCATCTGCTCGCTGATGAAGAACACGCTGGAGGCATATAAGAGAAAATGACAGCCGAAGAATACTATAAGCAGGGCAACAACTACCGGCAACAGGGTAATTTTCAGGAAGCAATCAACTGTTACCTTGAAGCCATAGCCTTAGATCCACACAGCCCTGCCGTCGAGGCAAAACGGATGCTCGACGACATATTGAACTACTATTGTAAAGACATGTACAACCCCTGAGAACCGTGCTGCCTTGGCTGGGGCGGCATGGCGAGCAGGACAAAAACAAACATTATGGCAAAATTCAGAGGTGCTATCGTGGTGAATACCGACCGATGCAAGGGCTGCGCACTTTGTGCCGAGGCCTGTCCAAAGGGGGTAATCGCCTTGGCAGCAAAGAAAGTGAATGTCCACGGATACCCATACGTGGAAGCAGCGAATCCTGATGATTGCATCGGGTGTGCTTCGTGCGCTATCGTGTGTCCTGACGGATGTATTACGGTTTACAAAAAACGTATGGAGGATTGACCTATGGCAGAACAGGAAGTAACTCTTATGAAAGGCAATGAGGCGATAGCCCATGCCGCAATCCGCTGTGGTACTGACGGATATTTCGGATATCCAATCACGCCGCAGAGTGAGGTAATCGAGACACTCGCCGAACTGAAGCCATGGGAAACCACTGGCATGGTGGTGGTTCAGGCCGAGAGCGAGGTGGCTTCAATCAACATGGTTTATGGAGGTGCCGGCGCTGGCAAGCGTGTGATGACATCATCGTCAAGCCCAGGCGTGGCACTGATGCAGGAGGGCATTGCCTATATGGCTGGTGCCGAACTGCCCGGACTCTTTGTCAACGTGCAGCGCGGCGGTCCCGGTCTGGGAACAATACAGCCGTCTCAGGCAGACTATTTCCAGGCAACACGCGGCGGTGGAAATGGCGACTACTACGTCATAACCCTCGCTCCGAACAGCGTGCAGGAGATGGCCGACTTTGTTGACCTCGCCTTTGAACTGGCATTCAAATACCGCAACCCCGCGATGATTCTCTCCGACGGTGTCATCGGACAGATGATGGAGAAGGTGGTGCTGCCGCCTTACAAGCCACGCCGCACCGAGGAGGAAGTGAAGAAGGAGTGCCCTTGGGCTACATTCGGCCGCACCAAGGACCGTCAGCCTAACATCATCACATCGCTCGAACTGCGCTCTGAGGAGATGGAAAAACGCAACATCCATCTGCAGGAGAAGTATCAGGAAATACGCGACAAGGAGGTGCGCTATGAAACACAACACCTCGACGATGCCGAGTATATGATAGTAAGTTTCGGCTCTGCTGCCCGCATCGCGGAGAAAGCGCTCGAACTTGCTCATGAGGAAGGAATCAAGGTCGGACTGTTCCGGCCAATCACTCTGTGGCCGTTCCCGTCGAAGCAGATTGCTGAGGCAGCACGCGGAAAGAAGGGCGTTCTCGTCGCTGAGATTAACGCCGGTCAGATGGTTGAGGACGTTCGCCTTGCCATCAATGGCGCTGTGCCTGTGGAACACTTTGGACGTTTGGGAGGTATCGTTCCCGAGCCGGATGAGATTGTAAATGCTATCAAAACCAAACTGATGTAAGCCATGGAAAAGAATGATATTATAAGCCCAGAGAATCTGGTGTATAAGAAGCCGACGCTGATGAACGATGTGCCCATGCACTATTGCCCGGGATGCTCGCATGGCGTCGTACATAAACTCGTTGCAGAGGTGATAGAGGAAATGGGAATGGAGGAGAAGTCTATCGGCGTGTCTCCAGTGGGCTGCGCTGTCTTCGCTTACCGTTATATTGACATCGACTGGCAGGAGGCTGCCCACGGACGTGCGCCAGCCATCGCCACCGCCATCAAGCGTCTGTGGCCCGACCGTCTGGTGTTCACCTATCAGGGAGACGGCGACTTGGCATGTATCGGTACTGCCGAGACAATTCATGCCCTGAACCGTGGCGAGAACATCACCATCATCTTCATCAACAATGCCATCTATGGCATGACGGGTGGACAGATGGCTCCTACAACACTGCTCGGGCAGAAAACAGCCACTTGTCCTTACGGTCGTGTGCCCGAACTGCACGGTTATCCTCTCAAGATGCCTGAGATTGCAGCACAACTCGAGGGCACATGCTATGTGACTCGCCAGAGTGTTGATACCGTGGGACATATACTGAAGGCAAAGAAGGCCATACGCAAGGCTTTCGAGGCTAACATGGCATGCAAGGGCTCGTGCCTCGTTGAGGTCACCTCTACATGTAACAGCGGTTGGAAGATGCCGCCGTCAAAGGCTAATAAGTGGATGGAGGAGAACATGTTCCCGTTCTATCCGCAGGGAGATTTAAAGGACACAACTAAAGAGTAAGGAGGATAGTGCTATGAAACAAGAAATTATTATAAGTGGTTTCGGTGGTCAGGGCGTGCTTTCGATGGGAAAGATTCTCGCTTACTCCGGACTGATGGAGGATAAAGAGGTTACGTGGATGCCTGCGTACGGACCAGAACAGCGCGGCGGTACAGCCAACGTGACAGTGATTGTGAGCGACGAGCGCATATCGTCGCCTATTCTGAGCAAGTATGACATTGCCATCGTGCTCAACCAGCCGTCACTCGATAAGTTTGAGCCGAGAATCAAACCAGGTGGAATACTCATCTACGATGGTTTCGGAATCATCAATCCGCCGACACGAAAGGACATCACCGTCTATCGCATCGACGCAATGGACAAGGCTGCCGAGATGAAAAACTCGAAGGTGTTCAATATGATTGTGCTTGGCGGACTGCTTGAGGTTTGTCCCGTTGTCAGCGACAAGGGTGTGGAGAAGGCTCTCTTCAAGACCCTGCCTGAGCGCCATCATGCCCTCATTCCGCTTAATATGGAGGCCATCAAGGCTGGCAGAACAATCATCCAGAAGATGTGACTCTCATGTTTATAAGATAAAGAAATGCCCGCAAATGTCGAAGTTGCGGGCATTTTTGTTTCTCTTTGTTAGTTGTTGAAGATGAATAAGATTCATCTTGATGTGGAGGTCATCATAATTCAATTAATTGTATTCCGCCGTATGGTACAAGATGACTGAAGCACTCTTCTTCGGGAAACAGGCGTGCATAGACACCGGCGCAGATAAGCACACCGCCGTGAGCAAAGATTGCCACGCGCTCATAATCTTTCTGACGCAGTTCGTCAAGGAAGTCGGCCACGCGCTGATATAGCAATCGGTAACTCTCGCCATTGGTGGCGGCAAGGTTCATGTAGTCGTTATACCACTTTAATATCGCGGGGTCTTTGCTCTCAATGTCGTCGTAGCGCATCATTTCCCAGTCGCCCATGTTCATCTCCTTCAGCCGGTCGTCGGTTACGGGAGTGTCGTAACCGCAGAATGCCGCTAACTTGCGTGCTCTGGTGAGCGGCGACGAGAACACCATGTCCAGTTTGTTGATGCCGAGCATCTTCTCAAGGTTGCTCTTTGTTTCTGCCGCCTCTTGCTCGAAGGTGGCGGCAACGGGAACA
Organism: Prevotella sp. UBA4330; assembly: GCA_002394385.1. GTDB lineage: Bacteria > Bacteroidota > Bacteroidia > Bacteroidales > Bacteroidaceae > Prevotella. The sequence continues at coordinate 268,464 of DGTS01000011.1, read as the reverse complement.
TCAGTCCAGCCGTAGCAGGTGCCCTTTGGCACACCCACACTTGTGTGTCTTATCATGTAGATTTTCATAATCTTCTTATATTAACGACATTGTAAGGTAGAACGACAGTTCGATGAGCAGGAAGAGGGCTCCGCAGCAGTCACCGGTATATCCCTTAATCTTGCGGAGCATCATATAATATATGAAATACATCACGATGCAGGGCACGAAGATGAGCAAGTCCCAGCGCAGGGACAGTCCTTCAAGACTGGCATAGACAAGAGGAATCATAGGCAGAACGCCCTGGATGAAGAGCAGGATGCCTGCCTTCATGCTCATCTTGCGATACACGGTGTGCGCCTTGCTGGTCTCCTCGTTGCGTGCGTATGGCAGGAACATTATTATCTGCGCAGCAATCATCTTGCAGTAGGCATCACCAGCAAATATCGTCATTGCCGCAACAAGCGGAGTGAGTGTGCTGAGCGCGCCATAGAGAAGGGCGAAGTAAAGAATCAGTCCCACCACACCATAGGTGCCGATGTGCGAGTCTTTCATTATGCTCAGTATCCGTTCGCGGTCGTTGCCGCCACCGCCGAAGCCGTCGAAGAAGTCGGCAAGACCGTCCTCATGCAGTGCTCCGGTGAGCAATACGCGTGCCGCGATGGCAAGCACCAGCGCGATGTGGAAAGGGAAGAGCATGCTGCCGAAATAAACAACCGCTGCCATCACACCGCCCGTGAGCCATCCCGCCAGCGGCCAATGCTCTACAACCGTCTCATAGCATTGCTGTGGCGGTTGGTAGATGCGCCAGAAGGGTAGGCGGGTGAAGAATATCAACGAGGCGTAAATCCTCTGCCACCACTTTGTTTGGTCTATTTTTATTTCCATAGTTTCTTTTGGATGTATTGTGTTTTTATTAGGGGGAGTTTGGGTGTTCAGAAGTGAAGGAGTTCAGACATTACCTTTGTTAATATGTTTGTGATTAATGCTTTTTATTTCTTCACTCTTAAACTCCTGCACTCCTTTCAAAAATACTTCGTTATATGTGCATTCTCGAAATTGTTCATCTCGTTCACCATTCTCACGGCACTCTCGATGATAGGGTAGGCGCAGAGAGCACCCGTGCCTTCGCCAAGCCGCATGCCGAGTTGCAGGATAGGGTGGGCATTCATCAGTTCCAGCATGCGCCGGTGTCCGCTCTCTGCACCGCAATGCCCAAAGATGGCATAGTCGAGAACCGAAGGACAGAGGCGCGAAGCGGCAAGCATACAGGCCGACATGATGAAACCATCGACCATCACAAGCATTCCTAACTCTGCCGCGCGCAGCATTGTGCCTATGGCAGCCACCATCTCGAAACCGCCGAAGTAGCGGATTATCAGGCGCGTGTCTTTCTCGGTGTATGTGTTGTTGAATCGTTCCACTGCCTTGTGCAGCACCTCGCGCTTATGCCTGACGCCCTCGTCGTTGAGTCCAGCGCCTGCCCCGATGCAGTCGTCGAGCGGAATGTTCCCCATTAGATGCGCCCAGATGCTCGACGGAGAGGTGTTTGCGATGCCCATTTCTCCGATGCAGACGATGTTGCTTCCTTCCTCATGGCAACGCTCGGCCATCTCCCTGCCCACGTCGATAGTCTTCTGATACTCCTCCTCGCTCATTGCCGCTTCGTATAGGAAGTTGCGCGTGCCGCGTGCCGTTTTGCGGTTAATGATGTCCGGGAAGTCACTCAGGTCGTGGTCAACGCCGACATCAACGATAAATAACTTGAACCCATGCTGACGGCAGAACATGTTCACTCCGCCGCCGCCACGCGTGAAGTTCTGCATCTGCTGCCATGTGACGTCGCGTGGACTCACGCTCACCCCCTCGCGCTCGATGCCGTGGTCGCCGCCGTACAGTATATGGCATGGATGCTTCAGACACGGCGACAGCGTCTGCTGCACATAACATATCTGCTCCGCCAGCGTCTCCAACATTCCCAAAGAGCCTTTAGGCTTGTTCAGATTGTCAATCTTGTTGCGAATGATGTCCTTGTTTATTCTTTTTTCCATAATTCAAAACATTTGTCGCTCAGCGCTCAACGTTATTTTATCTTAACGGGAATGCCGCTCACCATCAGTATCACCTCATCGGCATGCTGTGCCACATACTGGTTCATCCATCCCTGCATGTCGGTGAAGCGCCGCTGAATGCTGTCGGGACTCACTCCGCCGCTTCCTATCTCGTTGGTCACGAAGATGAAGGTGGCATCTTGTGCGGTGAAACGGTCGAACTCCGCTTCAATCTCCCGCAGCGCGTCCTCGACAGACGGCTGTTCCCATTCTTTCGCTGACTGGTTGTAGAAGAAGTTTGTGCACCACAGGGTGATGCAGTCTATCACCGCCACCTTATTATTAATAATGTGTCTGCTTAGCCATTTCTCCTCCTCGATGTTCTCCCATTGCTGGCCTCTGCGCTCCTGATGCCTTGCCACACGCTGGCGGAACTCCTCGTCCCATACATGGGCGGTGGCAATATACACGGGATTTTGGCTAAGGCTTAGCGCAAGTCTCTCTGCATAAGCGCTTTTCCCCGAGCGTTGCCCGCCTGTAATCAAGATAATCTTTTTCATGCTGCGAAATTACAAAAAAGAAGTGATATAGGTGTTCGTTTTTCCTTTTTTATTAACCTAAATCAACAAAACATGCAATAAATTACGAAATTTAGTTGAAAAAATTTGGCAGTTTCAACATTTTTTTATTACTTTGCACTCAATAACATAAATTACGACAATAATTTTAACACATTTATTATAGTTAACTAATTAAAACAAAAGAAACATGAAAAAGTTATTTGTATTGTTTGCTGCAGCAGCAATGACTCTTACCGCATCGGCTCAGGCCCTTGAGGAAAGCAAGACTTTTGACAACTTCTACATTGGCATCAATGGTGGAGTTTCTACAAAGATGACAGAGCAGAGCGGCTGGCTCGGCGGCCTCAACCCTAACGCAGGTCTCCGCATCGGTCGTTGGTTCACTCCTGTATTCGGTATCGCTGCCGAGGGAAATGCTTATTTCTCTAACAAACCTTTCCCATCAACAGGTACAGCAGTTCGTGCTACCAACGTAGGCGCTATCGCTACTGTTAACCTGAGCAACTGGTTCGGTGGATATCCTGGCGAGCCACGCGCATTCGAAGTTGTTGCTGTTGGTGGTCTTGGATGGACACACTGGTATGGCAACAATGGCTTCCCAAAGAACATTAACAACACCACTGCAAAGGCTGGTCTTGACTTCACATTCAACCTCGGTGCTGAGAAGGCATGGCAGATCTACATCGAGCCTGCTGTTACATGGGGTCTCAATGGTCCTGAGTATCTTGATTATGAAGACAATTTTGGCAACCTGTTTAAGGCTTACACTGGCACACAGTTCAATGTTAACGACGCATACTTCCAGTTGAACGCTGGTATCGTTTACAAGTTCAAGAACTCTAACGGTACTCACAACTTCAAGGTTGCTGACCTCCGCAACCAGGCTGAGATCGATCGTCTGAACGCTATCATCAACGGTCTGCGCAACGACCTCGATGCTAAGGATCGTGAGATTGCACGCCTCCAGAAACTCCTCGACGAGTGCAACGCACGCGTTTGCCCAACTTGTCCAGAGCCTAAGGAAGTTGCTAACCTGCAGCCAACCGTTCTCTTCCGTCAGGGCAAGAGCGTGATTGACCCAGCACAGTATGCTCCAATCGAACTCATCTCTAACTACATGAAGAATCACCCAGACGCAAAGGTTAAGATTGACGGTTATGCTTCTCCAGAGGGTTCAATCGAACTCAACAAGAAGTTGTCTATCGACCGCGCTGAGGCTGTTAAGAACGCACTTGTTAAGAAGTACAAGATTGCTGCTGACCGTCTGACCACTGAGGGTCACGGCCCAACAGACAAACTCTTCGAGCAGGTAGAGTTCAACCGCGTAGTTACATTCCACGACACTACAAAATAATCCAACCTAAGAAGATTATTATGTAAAACCACTCCCGCCCCTCATCTTCGAGGGGCGGGATTTTTTTGCTTTTCAGACACCGTACTGCCGTTATTGGCCGTTGCGGTGTTGTTTGTTGAAATCAGTACGTGGCGTTCGGACTGCCAGTCCGAACGTCACGTACTCACAGTCCGAACGCCACGTACTGGCAGTCCGAACGTCAAGTACTGAACTCCGAACTGGCGTCTTGCGTGGTTGGTCGTGGTTTTCTCGTTTCTTATTTACATTTATTTGTCTGCAAACAGTTATGAAATGAAATATTTTTGCATGCTTTTCATTTCGGATTGTCAGTGTTTTGTAAAAATATTCAGGTAATTGTTGGTTATTCGGTAAAAACTAAGTAACTTTGCAGTCCCATATATATAATAGGAGAAAGCATTATGAAACATCAGTTGAGAAGTGCTGTTTGCACTGAGGGAAGGAGAATGGCTGGCGCCCGTGCATTGTGGGTGGCAACAGGAATGAAACGTGAGCAATTCGGGAAACCAATCATAGCAGTCGTCAATTCTTTCACACAGTTTGTGCCGGGTCATACCCATCTGCACGAGATAGGGCAGATAGTGCGTGAGGAGATTGAGCGCATGGGCTGCTATGCAGCCGAGTTCAACACCATCGCCATTGACGACGGCATCGCCATGGGGCACGACGGCATGTTGTACAGTCTGCCTTCTCGCGACATCATTGCCGACTCTGTGGAGTACATGGTGAATGCTCATAAGGCTGATGCCATGATTTGCATCTCCAACTGTGACAAGGTTACGCCGGGCATGCTGATGGCTTCAATGCGCCTGAACATCCCTACGGTGTTCTGCTCGGGCGGTCCTATGGAGGCTGGTCGTTGGCGCGGCGAGAATGCCGACCTTATCACCGCTATGGTTAAAGGCGCCGACCCAAGTGTTAGCGACGAGGAAATGGCAGAGATAGAAGGCTGTGCCTGTCCTGGCTGCGGCTCTTGCTCGGGCATGTTCACGGCAAACTCTATGAACTCGCTGACCGAGGCCATCGGTCTCTCTCTGCCTGGAAACGGCACTATTCTCGCCACTCACAAGAACAGAATAGAACTCTTCCGCGAAGCCGCTCGACAGATAGTGAAGAATGCGTTGGCATATTATGAGGACGGAGACGAGAGCGTTCTGCCCCGCAACATCGCCACTCGCGAGGCTTTCCTCAATGCCATGACGCTCGACATCGCTATGGGTGGAAGCACAAACACCGTGCTCCATCTGCTGGCAGTGGCTCAGGAGGCTGGCGCCGACTTCACCATGAAGGACATCGATGCGCTGAGCCGCAAGACTCCTTGCTTGTGCAAGTTGGCTCCGAACACCCAGAAATACAGTGTGCAGGAGTGCGGCCGTGCCGGTGGAATACTCGGCATCATCAACGAACTCGCCAAGGGCGGACTGATAAACAAGGACTGCCGCCGCGTCGATGGCAAGACTCTGGGCGAGCAACTCGAGAAATATGACATAATGAAAGACGACATCGACGCCGATGCCAACCGCATATATCAGTCGGCTCCGGGCAACCGCTTCTCTACTAAGATGGGCAGTCAGGACTGCCAGTGGGGCACACTTGACAAGGACCGTGCCAACGGTTGCATCCGCGACCTTGAACATGCTTACACCAAGGACGGCGGACTGGCGGTGCTCTTTGGCAACATTGCCCAGGACGGCTGCGTGGTGAAGACCGCCGGTGTAGATGAGAGCCTGTGGCACTTCGAGGGACCTGCCGTGGTGTTCGACTCTCAGGAAGATGCCTGCGAGGGCATTCTGGGTGGACGTGTGAAGAGCGGCGACTGTGTCGTCATCACTCACGAAGGACCCAAGGGCGGACCAGGCATGCAGGAGATGCTCTATCCCACAAGTTACATCAAGTCGATGCATCTCGGCAAGGAGTGCGCTCTGATTACCGACGGACGATTCTCTGGCGGCACCAGCGGACTCAGCATAGGCCACGTTTCGCCGGAGGCTGCCTCGGGAGGAAACATTGGCAAGATAAAGGATGGCGACATCATAGAGATAGACATCCCGTCGCGCAGCATCAATGTGCGCCTCTCCGACGAGGAACTTGCAGCCCGCGAGCAGCAGCCGCTGAAGCGCAACCGTGTGGTTAGCAAGGCTTTGCGCGCATACGCCCAGAGCGTTTCGAGTGCTGACAAGGGCGGTGTTCGCCTCCTTAGCCCCCTAAGTTAGGGGTTTGGGGTCTGAACAATAGCATGACATTATGAACGACTCCAACCAACCTTATAATAAAGAATATCGCCGATTGCTTCGTCACGATATGACGCCAAGCGAAAGGATGCTCTGGAAACATATAAGTGACAAACAATTAGATGGCTGGAGGTTCAGAAGACAGCATGGTTTTGGCCCCTATGTCTTAGATTTCTATTGTCCGGTTCTGAAACTTTGTATTGAAGTTGAGGAGAGATACATCAAAGAACAGATGTAGTTGAGAAGGACAAAGAAAGGACATCTTTTTTGGAAAGCAACGGAATAAAGGTGATTAGATTCACTAATGACGAGATAGAAAACGACATTTCGGATGTTTTGGAACGAATAAGGAGGTTTATAAACAATAATAGTTTCAATTTAAGATATCAAAAGAAATGAGTCAGATAATAGATAATACTAAATGTTCAGACCCCCAACCCCCTAACTTAGGGGGCTATATAACGGGCTCAGAAGCATTGATGCGCGCTTTGCAGGCAGAAGGGGTGAAGACTATCTTCGGCTATCCCGGCGGTGCCATCATGCCCGTTTATGATGCCCTTTACGACTATACCCGGGGCGAGAAGAAATGCTTCGACCATATACTCGTGCGACATGAGCAGGGCGCAGCACACGCTGCCGAGGGCTATGCACGTGTCAGTGGCAAGGTGGGTGTGGCGCTTGTTACCAGTGGTCCTGGCGCAACAAACACTCTCACTGGCGTTGCCGATGCCATGATGGACTCCACTCCGATAGTGGTGATTGCCGGACAGGTGCCCATCGGAGCACTGGGAACAGACGCCTTTCAGGAGGTTGACCTCGTGGGTGTTGCCCAGCCGATAAGCAAGTGGAGTTACCAGATACGGCATGCCGAGGACATCGCGTGGGCGGTAAGCCGTGCGTTCTATATCGCACGCAGCGGTCGCCCGGGTCCTGTGGTGCTCGATTTCCCCAAGAACGCGCAGACCGAGATGGTCGATTTCCATGCAGAAAAGGTCGATTTCGTGCGTTCTTACGTGGCATACCCTAAACTCAACGAGGATGCAGTGCGTCAGGCGGCAGAGATGATTAACTCTGCCAAGAAGCCGTTTGCTCTCGTGGGGCAGGGCGTGGAACTCGGCAATGCGCAGGAAGAACTGAAGGCTTTCCTCGAGAAAGCGGGCATTCCGGCAGGCCGCACGATGCTCGGACTCTCGGCATTGCCCTCCGACCATCCGCTGAACATGGGCATGCTGGGCATGCACGGCAACTATGCGCCTAACATGAAAGAGCAGGAGTGCGATGTGCTCATTGCCATCGGCATGCGCTTCAGCGACCGTGTCACCGGCTCGTTGAAGACCTATGCCAAGCAGGCAAAGGTGATTCACCTGGACATCGACCGCAGCGAGATAGACAAGAACGTGAAGACCGATGTGGCGGTGATTGCCGACTGCAAGGAGTCGTTGCCCGCACTGACAGCGCTGATAAACAAGAACGACCATAAGGAATGGATTGACTCGTTCCGCCCTCTGGCAGAACGCGAGCGCGAGAAGGTCATCGAGCCCGCAATACATCCTAAGGAAGGCATGCTGCTGATGGGCGAGGTGGTGAACGCTGTTGCCGAAGCCACCAAGGGCGATGCAGTGCTCGTGACCGACGTGGGACAAAACCAACTGTTCGCAACACGCTACTTTAAATACAACAAAAACCGCTCGATAGCAACCAGTGGAGGTCTGGGAACGATGGGCTACGGCATGCCCGCCGCCATCGGTGCCACCTTCGGAGCGCCTGGTCGCACCGTTGTCTGCTTCATGGGCGACGGAGGTTTCCAGATGTGCATCGAGGAACTGGGCACAATTATGGAGCAACAGGCACCGGTGAAGATGGTGCTTATGAACAACAACTACCTCGGCAACGTGCGCCAGTGGCAAGACATGTTCTGGCAGAGACGCAAGTCGTTCACCAAGATGATGAACCCCTGCTACGAGCAAGTGGCCAAGGCATACGGCATTCCGTATCAGGCTGTTGTGGAGCGCAAAGACCTTCAGGCAGCCATCGAGAAGATGCTTGCCACCGACGGGCCGTATATCATGGAGTGCGCCATACTCGAGGAAGACGACGTTCTGCCGATGACACCTCCCGGAAAGAGCGTTGACGAGATGATGTTGGAAGTATAACTAACCCAGAACAGAGAACAAATGGAAGACAAGACATTATATACGTTGCTGGTATATTCGGAGAACATCGCGGGTATTCTTAACCAGATAACCGCCGTTTTCACACGTCGCCAGGTGAACATCGAGAGCCTTAACGTGTCGGCTTCGAGCATTCCTGGCGTGCATAAATACACCATCACCGCCTATAGCGACGAAGACCAGATAGTGAAAATCACCAAGCAGATAGAGAAGAAGATTGATGTGATTAAGGCAAGTTACTACACCGACGACCAACTCTTTATCCGCGAGGTGGGCCTGTATAAACTTGCCACATCGGTGGTTCTCGAGAATCCCGAGATATCAAGGCTCGTGCGACGCGCCGATGCACACATAATGGAGGTGAACCCTACCTTCTGTTCGGTGATGCTTTCAGGCAAGACAGAGGAGATAACCGACCTTTACTATGCCCTCGACAAACTGGGCTGCGTGCTGCAATACACCCGTTCGGGACGCATTGCCGTAACACGCAGCACCGTGGAACAGGTGTCCGACTTCCTCGAGGAGCAGGAAAAGGCACATAGGAAAAATGGATAAGCATCGGGATATGGAAAAAGTAGGACGTTATCTGGAGACCGCCGAGCCGTTCCATTGCGACTTCAGCCATCGTCTCTTTATGGGACATCTGGGCAACCACATGCTTAACGCTGCCGACTTCCACAGCCGCGACCGTGGCTTTGGCATGGACTACCTGAACACTATCAACAAGACGTGGGTGCTCTCGCGACTCGCCATCGAGATGGACGAGATGCCGCGACAGTACGAGAAATTCTATGTCGAGACGTGGGTGGAAAGTGCCATGCGATACTTCACTAACCGAAACTTCCGCGTGGTGGCTGCACCTGACGAATCGTCATCCAACAACCAACCCTCAACACCAAAGGTATATGGCTACGGCCGCAGCATCTGGGCGATGATAGACACCGAGACACGCCAACCGTGCAACCTGCTCGAGGTGAACAACGGGGCAATAATGGAGTATGTGGAAAAGGAGAAGGAAAACCCGATGGCAAAACTTTCTCGCGTCAAAATGGACGAGAATGCCCAGCCTGTGCGCACCATCGAGACCAACTATAACGATGTTGACATTAACGGGCACATCAACTCCGTGAAGTACATCGAGCATGTTCTCGACCTCTTCTCGTTGGAGTGGTACCGCGAGCATTCGTTAAAACGTTTCGACATAGCGTATGTTGCCGAGTCGCATGGCGGCGACAGACTGCGTTTCTATCGTGAAACCGACGAGGAAGATGCCCTCGCTTTCAAGATACGCATCACCAAATTGCCTGCCGATGGAGGTGACGAGGTGGAGGTGTGTCGCTCCAAGGTGAAGTTCGTTTGATATACATCATTCTTGTTAAATTAGTATAAAGATGTAAGTTTTTGCGCGAATATGGTAACAATTTGCAATGTTTTGTTTCCGTATTCGCGTAATTTGTTGTATCTTTGCACACGATTTTTAGTTTAGCCTCTGGTTCGTGTCCTCGTGAAGGACGTGAAGAATCAACAAGACGACTGCTCTCGGGTAGGGCGGGCATGGTTCAAGAGGAAAGTATAACATTTAAAATTCCATTTATTTATGGCAGAAATGAATTTTGGTGGCGTAATGGAAACCGTAGTCACCAGCAAGGAGTTCTCTTTGGAGAAAGCACGTGAAGTATTGAAGAACGAGACCATCGCCGTTATTGGTTATGGCATCCAGGGTCCTGGTCAGGCATGCAACCTGCGCGACAATGGCTTCAACGTTATCGTTGGCCAGCGTCAGGGCAAGACCTTCGACAAGGCTGTTGCCGACGGATGGGTACCAGGAAAGACTCTGTTCTCAATAGAAGAGGCAGCCGAGAAGGGCACAATACTCTGCATGCTGCTTTCTGATGCAGGTCAGATTCAGGTGTGGCCAACCATCAAGAAATATCTTACAAAGGGCAAGACACTTTACTATTCACACGGATTTGCCATCAACTGGAGCGACCGCACAGGCGTTGTCCCACCAAAAGATGTTGATGTTATAATGGTTGCACCTAAGGGTTCGGGCACCTCGCTGCGCACTATGTTCTGCGAAGGTCGCGGACTCAACTGCTCGTATGCTGTCTATCAGGACGCCAGCGGCAAGGCAGAGGAGAAGACAATAGCCTTCGGTATCGGTATCGGTGCAGGCTATTTGTTCAAGACTACATTCCAGCGCGAGGCAACAAGCGACCTCACCGGCGAGCGCGGTTCGCTGATGGGAGCCATCCAGGGACTGCTTGCTGCACAGTATGAAGTGCTCCGCGAGAATGGTCACTCACCATCGGAGGCATTCAACGAGACCGTTGAGGAACTCACACAGAGCCTTGGCCCGCTCTTCGGAGAGAAGGGAATGGACTGGATGTATGCCAACTGTTCTACCACCGCTCAGCGTGGCGCGCTTGACTGGGCACCGCGTTTCAAGGCTGCCATCAAACCGGTTATGGAGTGGCTTTACTACTCAGTGAAGACTGGCGACGAGGCTCAGATCTCCATCGACAGCAACTCTCAGCCAGACTATCGCGAGAAGTTGAACGAGGAACTGCGCCAGATGCGCGAGAGTGAGATGTGGCAGGCTGGTGTAACTGTACGTAAGTTGCGCCCAGAGAACAACTAATCTCTTCGGAGTTACCGAATAAAAGGAGTTAGGGAGTTAGGACATCAGTTCTTTTATATGAACATTTGTCTTAATTCCCTAACTCCTTTAACTCCTTAACTCCTATTCTATACTCCTTAACTCCTGCACTTCTGAAGTCCTAAATAAAAATAAAACTGCCGTTCATCTTTATCTTTTCTTCTGCAAGAAGGTCCTCAAGGGCTTCGTCGATAATCTCCGATGCCACCTTAGAACGCAGCAGTTCGGTGACGTGATGGCGCTTGCCGTCGCTCAGCAAGTTCATTATATATTCTGTTCCTGGCGATGTGCGCTTTTCAGAGAGATGGTTGGTGGCGCGCTCTACGCACACGTCGCATTGTCCGCAATCGTCCGAGCGTTCCTCGCCGAAATATCTCAGCAACATCTTAGAGCGGCACGTGTTGTTGTCGGTGGCATATTCAATCATCTTCTTTATGCGCTTTTCCATGTCGCTCTTGCGGTCGTCGTAGGCAGAGGGAGGCAGCACAATGTTCTCGCCGTCTTCCCTGTCGCGCGTGTATGTTATATAAGGTGTCTTCTTCTGAGGAATGAAGTGCAGTATGTGTTTGTCGTTAAGGCCTTTCAGCACCATATACACCTTCACCATGTCCATGCCCGCCTGCTGCGCTACGAAGCCTTCATTGATGTACTGATAGTTGACGAACAGTCCGCCATAGCAGCGCAGCAGGGTAGTGATGACGGTGTTCTCTGCCTCCGAAAGATGGTTAAGGCGGTCCAGTTCTTCGCGTTCGAGCGTGAAGAGAAGGCGTGCGCGGTTGTCGTGCTCCTCGTCGTAGGAGATGTAACCAGCGCGTGTCAGTATGCGTAGTGCCGACTCCACCTGCACGGGGAAGTGCTTGAACGCCACGCAGAATTTCTCCATGTTGAACTCGCGTGTTGTCCCTTCGCCGCATCCTACGGCCATCTGGTAGAAGTAAGCCAGATGCTCGTAAACGTTCATTATGTACTCTTTCGAGGGGAAGGTGTCAGCGACGCGCTTCATCAGTTTGCTGCTGTCGGCGTCGTTATACAGCAGAACGGCATAACTCTTCTTGCCGTCGCGCCCTGCACGTCCCGCCTCTTGGAAATATGCCTCCAGCGAACTGGGGCAGTCCATGTGTATCACCAGTCTCACGTCGGGCTTGTCGATGCCCATGCCGAAGGCGTTTGTTGCCACCATCACTCGCACTTTCGAGGCAGTCCATTCTTCCTGTCGCTGGTTGCGCACCTCGCTGTCGAGCCCCGCGTTGTAAGCCAATGCGCTGATGCCGTTCTGCATCAGCAGTTTAGCCAGTTCAGCGGTGCGTCTTCTGCTGCGCACATATACGATGGCACTGCCGTCAACCGAGCCCAGAATGTGCAGCAGTTGCTCCTCCTTGTCGGTGGCGTGGCGCACGATGTAGGCAAGGTTCTTGCGCTCGAAACTCATCTTGAAGACGTTCTTCTCCTTGAATCCGAGCCGCTCCTGAATGTCATCCACGACCTCGGGAGTTGCCGTCGCTGTGAGCGCGAGCACGGGAGCGTCGGGCTTCAACTGTCTGATGTTTACTATTTCGAGGTATGAGGGACGGAAGTCATATCCCCACTGGCTGATGCAGTGGGCTTCATCGACGGTGATGAAACTCACTTCCATGTGTTTCAGTTTTGTCTGGAAGAGTTCCGAGGAGAGTCGTTCGGGCGAGACGTAAAGCAGTTTGGTGCCGCCATAGACGCAGTTCTCGAGCGTGGCGAGCATCTCCTCGTGCCCCATGCTGCTGTTGACGAATGCTGCCGGAATGCCCAGCCGGCGCAGGTTTGCCACCTGGTCTTTCATCAGGGCTATGAGAGGCGTAATCACGATGCACACTCCCTTCATCGCCATTGCGGGCACCTGGAACGTTATCGACTTGCCGCCGCCCGTGGGCATCAGTCCCATGGTGTCTTTACCAGAACCGATGCTCTCTATGATTTCTCGCTGAATGCCGCGGAAATCATCATATCCCCAGTATTCTTTCAGTATCTGGCGGTAGGTGGTTGGTTGTTCCATAGTTTCTTTTCGGGGGGAGTTAAGAAGTTATGGAGTTAAGGAGTTATGACAGCGGTTTCGTTTTCGACAAGTCATTTGTCTTAACTAACTCCTTAACTCCATAACTCCTTGATATATCAATTTCCTTCGGGCATGATGTCTTCTATCTGCAGTTGCACGTCGCCTTTCTTGAACACGTTGTCCTCGATGTGGTAGGCAATGCTGAACGAGCGTTTGCTCTTGATGTAGCGCACCGACTCGCTCTGTCCGAAGGCGATGCCGTTCATCACGTTGTTAGAGTTAGAGTCAACGAGTTCCAGTTTGATGTGCTCCTGCTGCCTTCCCACCACCTTGCTTGTGCCGAAGTCATAGACTCCGTGGGTGGCGAACAGCGGCTTGGCGTTGGCAGGTCCGAATGGGGCGAAGCGCTTCAGGTCGTTGTGCAGGCGGCGGGTGATGTCCTTAAAGTCTATCACCGCGTCGATGTCGAGTATCGCCTCGGTCTGTTCGGGATGGATATGCTCTTCGACGTATTTCTGGAAACGGTCGCGGAACTCGGTCACATCGCTCCATTTCAGCGTGAGACCTGCAGCATAGGTGTGGCCGCCGAAGTTGACGAGCAGTTCGCGGCAACTCTTTATTGCGGAGTAAACGTCGAATCCTTTCACGCTGCGTGCCGAGCCAGTGGCCATGTCGCCGTCGCGCGTCAGCACCACAGTGGGGCGGAAGTACAGTTCGGTCAGTCGCGATGCCACGATGCCTATGACACCCTTTTTCCAGTTCTCGTCGTAGAGCACGATGCTCTGCTGATGGTTCTGGCTGTCTATGCGTGCCACAATCTGGTTGGCCTCCTCGGTCATCTGCTTGTCGATGTCCTTGCGCTGCTCGTTGTATTCGTTGATGTGATGCGCCTTGCTGAGTGCCGTCTGGAAGTCTTTCTCCACCAGCAGGTCCACACTCATCTTGCCGTTCTCCATGCGTCCCGAGGCATTGATGCGCGGACCTATCTTGAAGACGATGTCGCTCATCGAGATGTCTCGTCCGCTCATGCCGCAGATGTCGATAATAGCCTTCAGACCGATGTTGGGGTTCTGGTTCAGTTGTTTCAGTCCGTGGAACGCCAGAATGCGGTTTTCGTCGGTCACGGGAACGATGTCTGCCGCAATGCTTACGGCACAGAGGTCGAGCAGGGGTATGAGCCGCGCGAAGGGAATGCCGTTGTTCTTGGCAAACGCCTGCATGAACTTGAATCCCACGCCGCAACCGCACAGATGCTTGAAAGGATAAGAGTCGTCTGGCCGTTTGGGGTTCAGTATGGCGGCAGCCTGCGGCATCACGTCGTCGGGAACGTGGTGGTCGCAGATAATAAAGTCTATACCCATGCTCTTGGCATAGGCAATCTCATCGACCGCTTTTATTCCGCAGTCGAGAATAATGATAAGTTTAACACCATTTTCCTTTGCATAGTCTATTCCCTTATAACTCACACCGTATCCCTCGTCATAGCGGTCGGGGATGTAGTATTCGATGTTAGAATAGAACTGCTGCAAAAACTTATACACCAATGCAACGGCAGTGCAACCGTCAACATCGTAATCGCCGTAAACCATTATGCGCTCCTTGCGCCCCATGGCGTCGTTAAGACGGTCAACGGCAACGTCCATGTCCTTCATCAGGAACGGGTTCAGCAGGTCTCCGAGTTGCGGACGGAAGAAGCGTTTTGCCGCCGACTCGGTGGTGATTCCCCGCTTAATCAGGATTGATGCCAGCACAGGCGCCATTCCCAATTTGGCTGCCAGTTCCTCAGCCGCCTTCTGTTGCTCTGGTGATGGTGTTTCGTAGTTCCATTTAAAGTGCATTTATATTATTTTTATTTCCTTTCTTGGCCATAATCCTATGCTGTTCCCGACGTTCTCGAAGCGTGTCTTTTTCGCAAGAGCATAGAATGTGCCACAAAGTTAGCAAATAAAAATGACATATTCGCTGATTACAAGAAAAATCACATTTTTTTTGTTTCTTTAAACCATAGAATGCCCACTCTGAATGTCGTTGCCCGCCATTTGCAGCAGGGTACATGATAATTCCGCCCCTTAGTAAGGGGAGGTTAGGAGGGGATTGATAGGGAACGCCTTTCCCATTGATGCCCTTTCGCCTTCCCATTGATGTCCTTTCATCTTCCCATTGATGTCCTTTCGCCTTCCCATTGATGCTCTTTCGCAACGCCATTGATATGCTTTTGGAAAGTAAAACAGCCTATTTTACTCAGCAAAATAGGCTATTTTGGTCAGTAATATCGCCTATTTTGCTTTCCGTTTTATGTTTTTATAGAAAAAGAACAGGCTGAACTGCGGTGCAATTCAGCCTGTAAGTGTGTTGCCACTGATGGGCATCGGTGTCTTATGTGTTAGATGCCGAGTTTCTTGCGGATGTCCTTTGGAATGGCGTTCTTGTTCACGAGGTAGTCCATAGTCTTGGCAGCCACGAAAGCCTTGGTCATATACCATGTGCCCTTATAGTCGCCATACTCGCCCCAAGAGTTCTTCACCATGTAGTACTCCTTGCCGTTCTGGTCCTTTGCCAGACCGTAGATGTGCATTCCGTGGTCGTCGGTGAGTTCCCAGTTGTCGAAGCCTTCCTGGCGCATTTCCTGTGTAGGAACAATCTCAGGAGCGTTCACTCCCAGCGAGTCGAGTTTGCTCTTCTTCTCTGTAGAGGAAAGTTTCAGCCAGCGAGCGGCGTCACTTCCGGCGAGGCTCTGCACTGCCTTGGTGTCGTAGGCGATGCCCAGCCCCTTGCGTGTGAAGCCTTCCTCGCTCACGTCGCCGCCCCATGCGATGGTGTAACCCTTGTCAAGCGCGTTGTCGATGATGCGCATCATCTCGTCCATAGGCACGTTGTAAGAGCGGTCCCAGCGCCAGTTGTCCTGCACTTCCACGGGGAATGAGGTATAGAATGGGTGGTGTGTGTAACTTGTTATGCTCACATAGTCGTCCCAGTTGATGCCGAGGCTCTCTGAGAACTGCTTCGGAGTGTATGTCTTTCCCTCATAGACGAAGGTCTCGGGGCACTTGCCCAGATATGCGTCGAGAATGCCCTGCAGGCCTGGCTTCCACTGATTAGAGATTTTCTTTGCCTTGCTCTTAGCCACAGCGTCAACGTATGGAGACATCACCTCAAAGAACTCGTTGAAGTTGGCGAGTGAGTCGCCCTGCATGGTGCCGGGCAGTGGCATCGCGTTTTCGGGGCAAATGCCGTGACGCTTGATAATGTCGAGCACGTCACCTGCCGAACCTCCCTGTGAGAACTGGCTGTCGCCGTGCATGCGAACGGTAAGAACGGCACGCTCCATGTAGTCCTTGTTGGCGATGAACATCTCGCAGAGGTCGTACGTCTTGCCTGTAGCCTTCAGTATCTCGCTCTCGAAGAACGAGAGGGTGGAGTATGCCCAGCATGTGCCCGAGCGGTTCTGGTCCTTGATGCTTGTGATAGGCAGCGACTTGATAGTGGTGAACACAGGCTTGTTCTTGTTCTCTGCCTCGTCCTGTGCCATTGCTCCTGTGCTGAACATCGCAGCCACCAGAGCCAACGTCATGAATCTTTTCATTTGTAATTCTTTATTATGATTTTTTTTAGTTGATTACTGGTAATTCTTTGCAAAGATACAAAATATTTATAATAGACGTGCATTTTGCGTCAGAGAATATGACATTTTTGAATTTATTATATAATTTATGTAATTATATTTGGAGGCTAATGATAATTTTATTACATTTGCAAAAACCATTTTCATTACCTATATTTAACTAAGAACCGGAAATTATGAGAAAATTAATGCTTTTATTTTTAGTTACCTTTGCTGTCATGTTGCACGCACAGGAACAGAAGTGTTGCAAGGCAGAAACTGTTGTCAAGATTGAAGACAACAACATCTTCTCTCAATGCTTCAAGGATATTGACGCCAACGGCGACGGAATAGTGGATTGCTGTGAGGCTATGAAAGCATCATTCCTCTCTCTTGAAAGAGGCGGTCGCAGCAATGTTATTACCAACTACGACTTCTTGAAGTATTTCCCCAACCTCACCGCACTTGGAGTAGGTACCACTCCGTTGGAAGAAATAGACCTGCGGAATCAGCCAAAACTCGAGAAACTTAATGTCAGCAATGCGTCTGAACTGAAGAAGATTATCCTCGCTGAGGGATGCAAACCTGAAATTAGCGGGAATGATGATGTACAGGTGGAGTATGCGAAGGGGGATTGCTGCAAGAAGTGTTGTAAAACTCAGAAGAAATGAGGAAAAAACTGTTATTATTAGCCGTCGCTACGGTATATTGTCTCTGTGCGAGTGCTCAGAGATATGGTTCCTGGCACTCGTCGGTAACCGACAGGTATTATGGCGTGTCGGTAGAGAATGTTAAGGGAAAGTCTTTCGACTGTCTCATCTATGGCCAGTCGCTTAACAGGCATATCCCAATCGTTGGAATACGTTTATCGAGTAAGCACATCCCGGCATTTGTCAAGGAACTGCGTTCTCTTGCTGACAAGGCAGGGCTGTGGTGGGAGACAAAGGCACCTGTTACAGGCATCGAGGATTCAGCAGTCCTGTTCGATACAAACTTCAAGAACGTGACGGCATGGTTTGATATGGGCACACCGCCAGAACCGGAGTATCACAACATGAAGGATGCCCATGTGGAGGCTTATACGCAGATGATGTTCGTGGGTGATGGTGCTGTATATCTTAGTGTGGCACCTATCGTTGACAGGGACAAGAACCGTCATCCCGGTTTTATCATGCCTTTCGGTTCCAAGCAGGAGATAGATGCGCTCATCACGGCTCTTGAAAGTCTGAATCCGAATGTCGAAGAATTTCCACAGCAGGAATCAGTATTTGCACCTCAGCAAATGCGTGATATTGAGATTACATGTCCACAATGTGGCGCCACTTTTCATGGTAAGTCGGCAAAACTTTTCATGGAAAACCCTCGCAACCATAAAAGCGATTGTCCGCTTTTCAATAAAGTGATTGAAGTTCAGCAAGTTCCTGACTTGCAGAAATAGAATAATAGTTATAAAAGAATGACCTATAAAACAATACGATTATGAAAAGAATTGCTTTATTGGTAGCGATTGCATCGGCTGCCGTGTTGTCGGTCCGTGCACAGTTTCCCGTTTCCGATCCGCATTGTGCCTATTGCGATGTAAACCTGAAAACAGGTGAAGCCCATAATCGCGGTTGTCCATATTATTCTGAGCCGGCAAACGAGTCTTCATCGTCTTCAAACAGTTCGTCGTCGAGTTCAACATCGTCGAAACCCAGTCGTCCTTTCAACGAGAGAACTGATGTGAATCTAGATGAATACGGTAGAGGAAGATATCGTTGTCCTGAGTGTGGCAATTTACATCATACTGGCAGTTGTCAGTTGGGCAAAGTGCAGAGCGAATACAGAAGATTACACAACGAGATACGTTTTTCTGATAAGAAATGGAAAAAGAAGGCATACAGGGAGGCCTTGGACAGGCGCGAGGAACTTTGGTCAGAACTGAAGCGACGCGTCAATGATGCCTGGTGGAAGAAGGATCATCCCACCTATACCTCCAGTTCGTCATCAGATTCAAACAGTTCTTCGTCCTCGTCTACTGAGCGAATCAAACTTACATATGAATGCAATATATGCAAAGCGAGTGTTAAGGCGTACGGCATTAATGATGCATCCAACATATTTGCTAATACCCCATGGCTCCACAAACAAACCTGCCCGGAATATAAACCCAAACCAGGACAGAACCCAAGTACGAGCCTAAAGGACTATACGCCTGCATCAGAACGCCCTAAAGTGTCGGAACCGTTGATGGAGATGCCTCTACGTCAGCCGGCACCGCAGTTCTCCGGCATCAATGAGACGAACATCCGGCATGAAAAGCCCGTGGAAGTCATTGGAGTACACGATTGGGGAGAGATTGACGAGGGCCTTTTGTTTGCCTATGAATCGGAATACGACGAAGAAATCCCCAGAGAGTTCGACATAGAACGATACAACCACGATGAGGGCGCAGTTATTCTCGGTACCCACGAAGACAACGGAAGGTATCATTGGACTATTCTCGAGCGACTGTCTAATGGAGACCTTAGACCAGTTTCACAACAGGAGTTGAAAGAAGGAAGGTCAGGTTACAAGAACATCGGAGAATTGCGTGATGTCCATTTTGAGGGACAGGGCAAGTATATCATCGCCGAATTTACCAGCGGGTACAGGCAGGTGTATGACGGTAAAGGAGATTTCGTAAGAGATGGTTATAACATCCGTGTACTTGGAGGAACGGTGGATGGGAAAAGTCTCCTATATGTAGGCGAAGACGAGCAGACCGTGGCTTCTTTTATCATTAATGAAGACGGCGAAGTGATTGCTGATGGCCACAATATCACGCAATATGATGATGCTTATGTATTGATTGGGGATGACTATCCTTACTATAATATCTTCAACTGGCATAGAGAAAAACTGAGTATTGAAGGAAATACCGGTTTTGAGGAAATCAAGGCTTATAACAATAACGGCTCTTACTATATACTAAAGGATAAGGAGAAGGGCTATGCCGTCGTAGGACGAGGCTTTAGACGTGTAGGCGGCTGGTATGATACCGAGGAAGAGGCACATCAGGCGTGGAGACAGTCTCGATAGAATAGATAGGTTGCCATGCTTGGTATAAGGAGTTCCTAAAGAAATAGTGTTTCTTTCACATATAAGACACGCCCATCACATTTCACAAAATGCAATGGGCGTGCCACTTTTAAGTACCTCTTACTTCTACGACTTTTAGTAACTGAACTTGAACACTTCCTCCCCTGTGCTCAGCAGATAGACATCGTTGCGGGTAAGCGGAATGAACATCGTGTTTCCGGTTGCCTCCTTCTTGAACTCTGTTATGCCGTCAGAGCGGAAGAGACGTACTTTCTTTCCGGCAACAAGCCCGTCAAGACGAACTCCGTTGTCAAGTTTTGTCACCTTCACCTTGTGACCTGTCAGGTCATCTGCAACCGAGCGCACGATAGTGGTCGGGCCTTCTGTCGGGAAGAGGTTGACGAGAGCCTGATTCTCCAAGGCGTGTACGTTCCTTACAGCAGCAACCATCGACTCTGTGCTGGGGTAGTATCTCCAGTCTACGAGGTGGCATCTGCTGTTCCTTCTTCAGCCTCGCTGTTCCCAACAACACTTCCAAATAAAGGACGACGATTCTCTGTCACCATAGTCACCATGTACATCTGGCGCCCTGTGTAGTCGTGACCGACACAACGGCGAAGCATGGAAGGCTTCTTCTCTCCAGCAAAGGGCTTCTGGCTTTCGTAGGTCTCTCTGTCCATTATTGTTGTTGTTTTGTATGTTGCGTTGGCAACGCAACATACGGAACTGCGGATGACAGCACAGCAAACATGGCGTTCGCTATTGAGCCATGAAGTCCTCGATGTCCTCTGGATGGTAAGGGATGCGGTCCTTGCCGAGGAAGCGGCAGCCGTCGGCAGTTATGAGGATGTCGTCCTCGATGCGGATTCCGCCAAAGTCCTTGTAGGTCTCCAGCAGGTCGTAGTTGATGAAGTCGCGGTGCAGGTCTTGTGCACGCCAGTTGTCAATGAGAGCGGGAATGAAGTAGATGCCTGGCTCGTCGGTCATCACGAAGCCCTCTTGCAGACGCTTGCCACAGCGCAGGGCGTTGGTGCCGAACTGTGTGGAAGGTTGTATCTCGTCGTCGAAACCCACGTAGTTCTGCCCCAGTCCTTCCATATCATGTACGTCCATACCCATCATGTGACCCAGTCCGTGAGGCAGGAACATGGCATGAGCGCCGGCGCGAACAGCCTCTTCGGTGTCGCCCTTCATCAGTCCTATCTCCTTCAGGCGGTTGGTCATCATTCGGCAAACCTCCATGTGAACGTCATACCACAGCACACCAGGCTTGGCAACGTCAAGAACATAGTCGTGGCATGCCTCCACGATGCTGTATATTTCGAGTTGTCTCTGCGTGAATTTCCCGTTAACGGGGAAAGTGCGGGTGTTGTCCGAGCAGTAGTTCTCTGCGTTCTCTGCACCAGCATCGCACAGTGCCAGTCGTCCGCTTTCAAGCACATTATACGATGGAGTGCCGTGCATTATCTCGCCGTGCTGTGTGAAGATAGTGGCGAAACTCACCTGCTCGCCCAGTGAATGGGCAACGCCGTCCACCTGTCCGCCGATATATTTCTCGGTGAGTCCCGGTCGGGTGAGTCGCATTGCGGTGGTGTGCATCTCATAACCTATGGCACATGCCTTCTCAATTTCTTTTATTTCGAGGTCGGTTTTCACCTGACGCATCTTGATGACAGCCATTATTAGTTCTACTGAGGCGGCTTCTTTCTGCTTCGAAGGGTGAATGCCGAGCAGGTTCATTATCTGTATCTTGGTGTCGTGACGATAGGGAGGCAGGAAGTGGATAGTGCGCTTTGCTGCTATTGCATCGCTGCAAACGGAACGGAGGTAAGCCATCGGGGCACTGTTGGCAACACCCACCTGTGCGGCAAGGTCGGCCACGCTGTCCACAGAGCCATACCAAACGATGTCCTCGATGTCGATGTCGTCGCCAATAAGGGTTTCCTTATCGTTGTCGATGTCGATAACACCCACCAGTCCGTCGCGGCGCTGTCCGAAATAATACAGGAACGAGGAGTCCTGACGGAATGGATAATAAGAGTTTGAGGGATAGTTGTTTGGCGACTCGTTGTTGCCGAACAATATTATAATACCGCTGTTCACCAACTTCTTCAGTTGTGCTCGCCTTTCTACATAAACGTCTTTATTGAACATAGTTATATGATTTTATAAATTAACTTTGCAAATATACGAATATAAAATTGGATAACAAATTATTTTGTTGATAAAAGGAAAAATATTATCTTTGCAATAAATATAGAGTGATGAAGATAAACAGGAATACTGGATTGGTGCTGGAAGGTGGCGGAATGCGTGGCGTTTTCACCACCGGTGTGCTTGATGCGTTCATGAAGCACGACCTGTATTTCCGTTATGTCGTTGCCGTATCTGCTGGCGCATGCAACGGTGTGTCGTACATGAGCCATCAAATCCGCCGGGCGAGGATAGCGAATATCAACATGCTCGGACAGTATGACTACATCGGGCTGAAGAATCTCATCACGCAGCGGAGCATCTTCGACCGCAAACTTCTTTATGACGAATTCCCCAATAAACTTGTTCCTTTCGACTGGGAGACTTATTCCAAGAGTGGTGCTGAGTTCGAGGTCGTTACTACAAACTGCCATACCGGGCGCTCAGAGTATCTCTCTGAATACAAGAACCCTCAGCGTCTGAACGATATCATCATGGCTTCCTCGGCATTGCCGTTTGTCAGCAGTGTTGTCGAAGTGGACGGTACACCGATGCTCGACGGCGGAATCATTGACAGCATACCAATACAACGCGCCGTTGACACGGGGCACGACTTCAACATTGTTATCTCTACGCGCAACATGGGCTATCGTTCGAAGGGGCACGACATGAAATTACCACCTCTTATATACGATGAATACCCTCGTCTGAGAGTTGCTTTGAGCCACCGTATCGAGGCCTATAACGAACAACTCGAAATGATGGAGCGTATGGAACGTTGGGGAGAGATTGTCGTAATCCGCCCCGAACGTCCGCTGGAAGTGGGGCGCGTCACTCGCGATACCGACAAACTGGAGCGCCTTTATGAAGAAGGTTTCCGACTCGGCGAGGATTTTTTATTGAATGTTGAGGGTTGAAGGTTGAGCGTTGAGCGACATTAGACTTGTAATAAGTACAAACTTCGCTCAACGCTCAACCTTCAACGCTCAACCTTCTTCAACGCTCAGCCTTTCAATAAATCCGGTCTCAGCCGTTGAGTGCGTTCCATCGCCTGGTCCATTTCCCACTGCTTTATCTTAGCCTCGTTGCCACTCAGCAGTATGTCGGGAACTTTCCATCCTTTATATTCTGCTGGACGAGTGTAGATGGGAGCCGCTAGAAGGTCGTCCTGGAAACAGTCGGACAGGGCACTCTGCTCATCGCCGATAACGCCAGGAACGACGCGCACCACAGCATCGGCAATTATCGCCGCAGGCAGTTCTCCGCCTGTAAGGACATAATCGCCGACACTTATCTCGCGTGTGATCAGGTGGTCGCGCACCCTTTGGTCAACGCCCTTGTAATGTCCGCAGAGAATGATGATATTCTCCTTCAGCGAAAGGTCGTTGGCAATATGCTGGTTGAACTGTTCGCCGTCGGGCGACGTGAATATCACCTCGTCGTAGTCGCGTTCCGCCTTCAATGCCGAGATGCAGCGGTCGATAGGCTCTATCTGCATCACCATTCCCGCGAAGCCCCCGTAAGGGTAGTCATCCACGCGTCGCCATTTGTCAAGTGTATAGTCTCTGAGGTTGTGCAGATGAATCTCTGCCAACCCCTTCTTCTCAGCCCGGGCAAGAATCGACTCGTGAACGAATCCCTCTATCATCTCGGGCAATACTGTAATAATGTCTATTCTCATTAAATGAGTTCTGTTTGTTTCTAATTTCGCTCAACGCTCATCATCCTCTTGCCATGATATAGATGTTCTCCATATCCGCCTGTGCCAGACGTTTGAAGCCGCCAATCACGTTCTTCCCGTCGTCCGAGCACTTGCGTGCCATCTCCTTTATTTCCTCGTCGGTGATGTCGCGTCCTATTAGTTCTTTGATGTTCACAGGCATACCGATGGCGTGGTAGAACTGTTCCATCGCCTCTATTCCGGCAAGTGCTGTCTGCTCTGGGTCGTTGAAGTTGTTGTGAACGCCCATCACGTTTACAGCGAACTGCACGAATCGCTTCATGTTCTCCTTATAAACATAGCGTGCCCAACTGGGCCATATCGCAGCCAGTCCTGCTCCGTGAGCCACGTCGAACATACCACTCAGTTCGTGCTCCAGTTGGTGTGTTGCCCAGTCTTGTTCCAGACCGCAGCCGGTAAGGCCGTTGTGTGCCAGGCTTCCCACCCACATTATTTGTGCGCGGTGCTCATAGTCCTCGGGATTCTTCAGTACGTGGAACACGCTCTCCTTTGCCGTGCGCAGCACAGCCTCTGCCATGTTGTCGGTCACGAGCATGTCGTTGTCGTGCGAGAAGTAGCGCTCCATGGTGTGCATCATTATGTCGGTCACGCCGCATGATGTCTGGTATGGCGGCAGGGTGAACGTGCGTTCGGGGTTCATTATGGCGAACTTGCATCGTGCCAGGTCATAGTCGCACGAACGTTTGAGCCATCCCTCCTCGTTGGTGATGACGCATCCGTCGCTCATCTCGCTGCCAGCGGCAGGAATGGTGAGCACACATCCCAGTGGGAAACATGCCTTCGGAGTGTCTTTGCGCAGGAAAAGGTCCCACACATCACCATCGTATGCCAGTCCGTATGCTATCGCTTTTGCCGAGTCTATCACACTGCCTCCGCCCACAGCGAGCAGGAAGTCGATGCCTTCCTCACGGCAAATCTCCATGCCTTTGCGCACCAGCGACAGTCGCGGGTTAGGCACCACGCCGCCCAGTTTCACATACTCTATGCCCTCAGCCTTCAGCAGTCCCTCCACCTTAGGCAGCAGCCCCGAGCGTTCCGCACTCTTGCCTCCGTAATGGAGCAGTATCTTCTTGCCGCCATATTTCTTCACCATTTTGGCTGTTTCTTCCTCTGCTGTTCTGCCGAAGACCACCTCTGTCGGTGCGTAGTACTTGAAATCCTTCATAATGTTGTTCCCGATTAATTTAAGTTCTTTTGCGCTTCAAAGTTACTTATTTATTGTCAGATGGGCAAATGAAACGTCTTTTTTTTCATATGCTGCTTCCAGATGTCTTAAAAATGGTTACACATGGAGCCTATAGACTCTTAAATTTCACTAAATGTAAGCATATATAAAGCATCGAAAATAGCATTTTTTTCGTAATTTTGTAACAGTTAGAACATTAACTTAATATTAAAAACGCTATGTCGAAAACAATTGATTTACAGGTAGAGAAGAGCCGCGTGCTCATTGAAGGACTGAGAAAGAACCTTGCCGGACTGGGCGACAAAGGCATCCGTCAGGATGAACTCGACATCATGTCGGCAGAACTTGCGGAACTCGCAAAGGTAAACGAGGAGTGCGACGCCATCCGCGAGACGCTCACGGCAAAGGTTAAGGAGGTGAACACGAAACTCCTTGTAGTAAAGGATAAGTTCGCCGAGAAGAAAAAGATAATCAAGAACAACTATCCGCAGGACGAGTGGGCCCGCTACGGAGTGATGGATAAGCGCTGAAGAAGCCCCGCCATACTCCCCGTAGGGGAGGATAAGACCTCATCCCTTACTACTCTTCCGTAGAGAGGGGAGTCAAGAGTGACAACTTATAAGCGTTCCTGTTCCCTCGCTAGATTGCAAGATTGCATATTGCATGCGTTTTTTTTTCGTGGAGTGGAGAAATTATAGTTAATAAAGTATAATTTTATTATATAATATATTGATTATTAATTATTTATATAATATTTACTATATCTTTACTTTAATCTCAACTACACGCTTCATAAAAAAATGAATGCAATATGCAATCTTGCAATCTAACTCCCCCGCGACTTGTGGGGCGTGCCACTGTATGCGCCTGTTTAAGCGCTACATGTGTCACTTATGCATGTCAAAAGGTACTTCTGAGCCCCTCACTTGTGTCTCCTTGGCCTCTCATTTGTGCTTCCTTGCTCCCTTACTTGTGCCTTTTTATGTTGAATTTTGGCGCGGATTAACGCGGAATAACGCGGATTTTCTTTTTGATGGTACAAAAACGTGTAGGGGCGTACCCCTGTGTGCGCCCGAAACCACGAGAACCAAAACTGTTATGATTAAACGGGCGCACACGGAGTTCTTTCTCCGCTTCGCTATGAAAGCGGCCGCTCGACATCCCAAAGGGTGGCGCTTGCTACCGAAGGGACGCAAGAAAGCCGAGCGGCGCCCCTACACGTTAATCGTGCCCGTTGTGTTCAACCCTCCCATCCATTCGGGAAGGGTCGGGGATAGGTTTACTTATACTCCTTTATCTCTTGTTGCCCCGTCATAGCGCGGTAGGCGTTGTGGGCGAGGGCGGTGAGCTCGTCTTCGCCAGGATAGATGAAGACAGGGGCAAGGAACTCGAGGCGCTTGGTGAGTTGCTCGCTGACGTACTTGCTGTGCACTATGGCTCCTGTCAGAATCACTGCATCAACATGACCGTAGGTTGCAGGTGCGAGTGACGCCAGATGGCGCGAGACGCTGTAAATCATTGCGTCGAGAACGAGTTTTGCATGCTCGTCGCCCTCGCTGATGCGCTTCTCCACCTCGCGCACGTCGTTGGTTCCGAGGTGAGCGGTGAGTCCGCTGTGCCCGTTTATCTTGCGCAGCATTTCCTTCTCGTTGTATTTGCCGCTGAAGCATAGGTGTATAATGTCAACTGGCGAGATGATGCCGGCGCGCGAGGGTGTGAACGGTCCGTCGCCGCTCAGCGCGTCGCTGCACTCTATTGCTCGTCCGTGATGGTGCATTGCGAACGAGATGCCGCTGCCGAGGTGGCACACTATGAGGTCTTGTTCCTCATATTTCACGCCGTGCTCGCGGCAGTATCGCTTGGCAATCTCACGCTGGTTCAATGCGTGCCATATAGTGCGGTGAGGTGCTTCGGGCAGTCCTGTGATGCGAGCCACGTCGTCCAGTTCGTCAACCACGCCCGGGTCAACAGTGAATGCGCGGCATCCGGGAATCTCCTTTGCCAGTGCCAGTGCTATCAGCGAGCCGAGATTGCATGCGTGGTGCAGCCGTGGGTGGCGCGTGTCCTCGATGACCTTGTCGTTCAGTTCATAGACACCGCTCTCAATAGGCTTCACCAGTCCGCCACGTCCCACTATGACATCGAAGTCCATGTCGTAGCCTTGGCGCTTGAGTTCAGCCACCAGTGCATCCTTGCGGTAGTCGAACTCGTCCATGATGAACGGGTATTTGCACAGTTCCTCGTATGGATGGTTGATGCATGCGTGCATCACTATTTCTTCGTCTATGAACACTCCCACCTTGGTGGAAATCATTCCAGGGTTAACAGCAAGTATTTTCATAGTAGATTTGGTATGTTTTTTTAGGTCTTTTGGCTTAACTCCTTTAATTGCTTTATTTCTTGATGCTTATAAATAATCACGTGTGATGTGCTTGCAGACACGCCATTGCGAGTGAGTTTAGTTTTGTCTGCATGCTGTCGCTGCGCGAAGTGAGCGAGATGGGGCATGCCGCTCCCATCAGTCCTACCGCCAGTTGCGCGTCGGTGAATGCTGTCAGAGTCTTATAGAACACGTTTCCTGCCTCGATGTCGGGCATCATCAGCATGTCTGCCTTTCCCTCCAAGGGGCTCACGATGCCCTTGATGTCTGCCGACTCTTTGCAGATGGCGCACTTCAGGTCGGTGGGTCCGTCAACAATAGCCTTGCCGAACTCTCCGCGTTTGCATTTCTCCACGAGTTGCACATAATCGAGTGTCAGCGGGAATTTTTCAGAAACCTTCTCCGTACAGTGTATCAGTGCTATGCGCGGTTCATTTATTCCGTATGCCGATGCCAGTTTTATGGCATAGCGTATCATTGCCTCCCGCTGCTCCAGAGTGGGGTAGGGAATCACTGCGGGGTCGCCCATGAGGATTATTCTTCCCAGCATTGGCAGGTAGATAGCACTCAGGTGGGTTAGCACATTGCCCTTCGGCAGCAGTCCGTGCTCTTTGTTCAGCACGGCGCGCAGCAACACGTCGGTGTTAATGATGCCCTTCATTATGACATCAGCCTCGCCGTTTCTCACCATCTGCACTGCCTCGTCTGCCGACCGTTGCGGGTCGCCTGTGGTCAGGTTGGTAACACGTGCCCATCCTTCTTTTACCGCTGTCTCGACGGCTTCGCTCGAATGGTCGTCTGTTGCTTCAACGGCAGCCACACGACAAGGCTCACCTTGGCGCAGTCTTTCTCTGAGTTCCTCGAAATTGTGTATTGTTTTCATAGTGTTTTACATATTATGTGCAAAAATAATAAAAATCTTTTTACCTGCAAAGTTTTTTGCACATTTTTTGTGTTTTTGTGCGATGATGAGTTTAGAAGTTTAGGAGTTTAGGAGTTAAGACCAATGACCAGTTTGTTCATATCACGAAACAGCATAGCATAACTGTTGTCTGAACTCCTGAACTCCCAAACTCCTAAACTTCAACGTTCAATCATTTTCAGGAAGTCCTCTTCGTTTACGATAGGTATGCCCAGTTTTTCGGCTTTCTGCAGTTTGCTTGGTCCCATGTTGTCGCCAGCGAGGATGAACGAAGTCTTGCCCGATATGCTGCCCACGTTCTTTCCGCCGTTTTGTTCTATTATCTGCTTGTATTCGTCGCGGCTGTGGTGCTCGAAAACGCCGCTGATAACTATCGACTTTCCTGCCAGGAGGTCGCTTGCCGCAGTCATCTGTTCGTCAGAGAGTGACATCTGCAGACCGTATTGTCTCAGCCGTTCAACTATGGCTATGTTCTGCTCGTTGTGGAAATAGTTTATGACGCTGCGTGCCATAACCTCGCCGATGCCCTCCACTTCCTGCAGTTCTTCCATCGATGCCGACATCAGGGCATCGATGTTCTTGAAGTGACGGGCAAGCAGGCGGGCTGAAGTCTCGCCCACGAAGCGGATGCCCAGGGCAAATACAACGCGCTCGAAGGGCACTTGCTTAGATGCCTCGATGCTCGCCACAATCTTGCGTGCCGACTTGTCGCGGCTTCCGTCGCCGTTTATCTGCTGCACGTCGATGGTGTAAAGGTCGGCTATGTTGTGTATCAGTCCCTGGCGGTAATAGTCGTCAACAGTCTCGGGTCCCAGCGAGTCGATGTTCATTGCGCGGCGGCTTATGAAGTGCTCTATGCGCCCCTTTATCTGCGGTGGGCAGCCAGCGTCGTTAGGGCAGTAGTGAACCGCCTCGCCGTCGATGCGCACCAGTGGCGTGCCGCATTCCGGACAGCGCGTTATGAACTGCACTGGCTGCGCCACGATGGGTCGTTGCTCGATGTCCACTCCCACTATTTTGGGAATTATCTCGCCGCCTTTCTCCACATATACGTAGTCGCCCAGATGCAGGTCGAAACTCTTTATGAAGTCCTCGTTGTTAAGTGTGGCGCGCTTGACGGTGGTTCCCGCCAGTTGCACTGGCTCCATATTGGCCACTGGGGTGACGGCTCCTGTGCGTCCCACTTGATAGGTGACGTCAATCAACTTGGTGCATGCGCGCTCCGCCTTGAACTTGTATGCTATTGCCCATCGCGGGCTCTTAGCCGTGAATCCCAATGCCCGCTGCTGGCGCTGTGAGTTCACTTTCAGCACGATGCCGTCGGTTGCTACGGGCAGATTCTTGCGTTCCTTGTCCCAGTAGTTTATGAAGTCGAAAATCTCTTCCACCGAGTGGGCTTTCCTTATGCAGTTGTCCGCCTTCGGGACAATCTGGAAACCCCATGAGCGTGCCGCCATAAGGTTCTCGTAGTGGCCGTCGAAAGGCACCTCGTCGCCAAGCAGATAGTAGAGGTAGGCATCAAGACCGCGCTGCGCCACCACCTCGCTCTTCTGGCTCTTCAGTGTTCCGCTTGCCGCGTTTCTCGGGTTGGCGAAGAGCGGTTCCTCGGCAGCCTCGCGCTCGGCGTTGAGTCTTTCGAACGATTTCCACGGCATCAAGATTTCTCCGCGAATCTCGAACGAGGCAGGATAGCCCGTCGTCGCTTTGTCGTTTTGCTCTTCCTCGGTGGGGAACAGTTGTGGCTCTGCGCTTACCTTATTAATATATAAGGAGGAGAAGGACGGGTTCAGTACGAGTGGAATGCTGCGAATGGTCTTCACGTTGGCGGTAACGTCATCGCCCTGAACGCCGTCGCCGCGCGTCACCGCCTGCATCAGTTGCCCGTTCTCGTAGGTAAGTGATATGGACAGTCCGTCGTATTTCATCTCGCAACACACCTCAAACGGCTCGCCGCCAAGGCCGCGTGCCACGCTGTCGAACCACTCGCGCACGTCCTGCTCGTTATAAGTGTTCGAGAGCGAGAGCATCGGTCGGCGGTGCTTCACTTGCCTGAACTCCTGGTTGAGGTCGCTTCCCACTCGCTGTGTCGGCGAGTTAGGGTCAGCCATTTCGGGGTGTCGCTCCTCCAACTGCTGCAGTTCCTTCATCAGGAAGTCGAAGTCTTGGTCGCTGATAGTTGGCTGGTTCAGCACATAGTATTTGTAGTTATGCTCGTGCAACTCGCGTCTCAGTTGCATTATACGTTGTTTCTCGTCCATAGTTTGATTTCTGATTTCACCCCACAAAAATACGAATAATATTCCGACTGCTGAAATGTTTTTGCAAAATTTTAGTTATCTTTGCCCCAAGAAGAATAATGATAAAACAAAGAACGCAATGATACAGCAGATAGAGATAGCACTGAAGGAGAAGCGCAGAGGGTTTCATCTCGTTATGGGAGAAATTTTGGGGCAGTTGCCCAAGTTGCCAGAGACGGGGCTGCTTCACGTCTTTGTGAAGCACACCAGTTGCAGCCTGTCGATAAATGAGAATTATGACCCCGACGTGAGGTCTGACATGGAGCAGATATTCAACCATATCGTGCCCGAGAACCAGCCCTACTACGACCATGTTCTGGAGGGAAGTGACGACATGCCGGCACATGCCAAGGCCACGATTATAGGCAACTCGCTAACCATTCCCATCACTCGCGGGCGGCTGAATATGGGCACCTGGCAGGGCATTTATCTCTGCGAGCACCGCAACCGAGGCGGTCAGCGCCGTTTGGTGTGCACTATTATAGGCGAGTGAGGGTTGTCTTTCGGTTATAAACAAATCCAGCCGTCGGGGAAGATGTCGGGCACCGTCCATTCGGTGTTGGCAAACCAGCGGCGCGGATAGATGTTTGTGCCATCTTCATCGTTGGCGAACGTGGCGCCCCAGTAACTGAAAGTGCTGTTGGCTATGATATGCCCTCGGCAGCGTGTCATTAGGAAAAGGTCGATGTAATCAGGCTCGCCACTATCCTTCTCCACATAAACAGCATTCTCTACTGGCAAGTTCTGTCTTACCCAAGCCATGTCGTCGGAGAACATGAAGAAGCGTGCCGAGGGGTGTTTCTCGAGGATGTGGTCTATGGCTGAGCGGTAATAGTCGGCAGAACACAGCCCGAAGTCGCTCAGGTTCTGCTCTATGAGATAGTCGCCTCGCCTCACATGTATGGCCACAGGATACGGTTCGGCTTCAATCATTGCCAGCACTTGCTGGCTTTTTTCATGCAGATGGAAGTCGCGGAAGCGAAGCCATGCTGAGGCTTTGTCGATGAAACGGCGGTCCTGGCAATAATCGTCTATCAGCACACAGTCGTTGCGTGTGTCGTCGTAAAGCCTCGGGAAGAGACGCATCTGTCGCAACAGTTTCAGCGTAGCAACGCAGAGGTCTATGCCGATGGTGTGTTTCGGCAGCGTGATGTCGAAACACTCGTCGAGCAGTGTGCCCCCGTGCTGCTTCAGCCGGCGCGAGTCGTAATAAAGATATATGCTCTCGTCGGTGTTTTCTTTTAAGTAACGGTATCGGCAATATTCAAAAATCTGGTTGCCGAGTCCGCCTTTCAGACTAATTATCTTCATTCTTTTCTGCCTGTTGCGATGGTTGGTGTTATGGTCATACCTTTACTCTCAGTATGTCGTTGATGTCGGTGGTGTAGTTGTGAGAAATGTACTCGCGCTTCAGTTCGAAACGCCTGTCGGTGCCCTGAACGGCAAGTCGCACGAGGTTGTGCCCTCCCTTGCGGTTTATCTGGTCGATGGCCTCGGTCAGTTTTTTCTGCTTTTCGCGGTCTATGGTGTCAAAGAAGTCCTGCTGGAACGGGCGTTCGGGCGAGATATTCCACAGTATTACGCCCGCTTTCTTATACAGGTAAGTGGTTGAGGGGCGGTCGGCGCGTTCGCTGTCTGCCGTTGGTAGGCACGAGCGCAGCACCTGCAGCGCCGCTCCAACAATCTCTGCCTGCGACTGTGTTGCTATGGGCAGCGTCATCGAGTTGTTGATGAAGTTGCGCGGAACATCGTCGCGGAACATGCTGGTATGCGCGAACACCGTGATGCTCTGGCACACCGAGCGTTGCAGGCGCAGTTTCTCGGCACATCGCGAGGCGAAGTTTGCCACCGCCTCTTCCAGTATTCCGCGGTCGCTGATGCCCTGGTCGGCAAAACTGCGGCTGGTGCATATCGACTGTTTCTGTGGCAGTTCGTCAACGCTGATGCAACTGATGCCGTTCAGTTCTTTCCATGTGCGCAGTGTGGTTACGTTGAAGCGGCTCTTCACCCAGCGCTCGCTTTTCGCGGCGAAGTCGGCTGCCGTGACGATGCCTTCGTTGTTGAGGCGTTTTGTCAATTTCCTGCCGATGCCCCAAACGTCACCAATCTCGAACATGCTTAGTGCCTTCTGCCGCCGCTCGTCGGTGTCGATGAGGCAGCAGCCTTTATATCCCGCGTATTTCTTGGCATATTTTGAGCCAATCTTTGCGAGTGTTTTCGTCGGTGCGATGCCTATGGACACGGGAATGCCGACGGAGTTTTTAATCTCGTGTGAGATGCGTTCGCCGTAAGACTTCATTTCTTCCGCGCTTCCCATGTCAGAAAGGTCGAGGAACGCCTCGTCGATGCTGTAGATGTCGAGACGTGGCGTATAGCGCGAGAGAATGGACATTATGCGTTTCGAGAGCGAGCCATACAGGGTGTAGTTGCTGCTGAACACCGCCACGTTATTGGTTTCCAGAATGTCGCGCACCTGATAGAACGGGTCGCCCATCTTAAGTCCCAGCCGCTTGCTTTCTTCCGAGCGTGCTATCACGCAGCCGTCGTTGTTTGACAACACGACCACTGGTTTGCCTTGCAGTTCGGGGTGGAACACCCTCTCGCAGGAGCAATAGAAGTTGTTACAGTCGGCAAGACCGAAGAGAGTCATAGGATTTTTAGCGTTTCAGGGCATGTATGACGTATGTCACCACACCCCAGATGACAAACTGGTTGCTGGCGTTCACCTCGATGCGCGGATAACGTTTGTTCCATGGGACAAGCCATCCGCGCTGCCCGTCGGTGTCGCGCTGGAACTGTTTTATGGTGAAGTCGCCGTCAATGAAGGCAATGACAAAATCGCCATCAGAGGCTTCCAGCGACTTGTCAACCACCGCGAGGTCGCCGTCAAAGATGCCCGCGTCGGTCATAGAGTCGCCCGACACGCGGACGTAGAATGTCGCTTCGCGGTTGTGTATCAGTTCGATGTTAAGGTCAATCTCCTCAGACATATAGTCCTGTGCAGGCGAGGGGAACCCTGCCTTCACCTCGCTTGTGGCGTAGGGTATGGGCACACGCGAGTCGGTTTTTGCCTTAAAGAGTTTCAGTTTCATCGAATTGTTTGGAGCGGAGAGGTTAGAGTTTAGGACGTAGAGTTGCAATCGGACTTCATGAAGAGTGGAAAACGCAGAATGTAGAATTATGATTACGACCGTAAGACATGCCCTTGGGCCTGTTCTTGAGAGGTAATCATAATTCTACATTCGTCACTCTCCATTTTCGGTGAATGCTTAGTATGCTGCCTCGAACTCGCGGAGGAAGCGGGTGTCGTTCTCGGAGAACATGCGCAGGTCGCTCACCTGATATTTCAGGTTGGTGATGCGCTCA
Organism: Prevotella sp. UBA4330; assembly: GCA_002394385.1. Taxonomy (GTDB): domain Bacteria; phylum Bacteroidota; class Bacteroidia; order Bacteroidales; family Bacteroidaceae; genus Prevotella. The sequence goes on along the minus strand of DGTS01000011.1, from coordinate 234,648 downwards.
ACGCCAAGACCGAAAGCATAGCCGCTATACACCTTGCTGTCGATGCCGCAAAGTTCAAGAACGTTGGGGTCAACCATGCCGCAACCGAGAATCTCAACCCATCCGGTGTGCTTGCAGAAACCGCAACCCACGCCACCGCAGATGTGGCACGATATGTCCATCTCGGCACTTGGCTCGGTGAACGGGAAGTAACTCGGGCGCAGACGTATCTTGGTGTCGGCTCCGAACATCTCGCGTGCAAACGAGAGAAGCACTTGCTTGAGGTCGGTGAACGACACGTTCTTGTCGATGTAGAGTCCTTCCACCTGATGGAAGAAGCAGTGTGCGCGAGCCGTGATTGCCTCGTTGCGGTAAACGCGACCAGGACAGATGACGCGGATAGGAGGCTGTTGTGTCTCCATCACGCGTGCCTGCACCGATGAGGTGTGCGAGCGCAGGATGATGTTCTTCGTAACGTCGTTGGGATTTGTCTCCACGAAGAAGGTGTCCTGCATGTCGCGTGCAGGATGGTCGGCAGCGAAGTTCATCTTGGTGAACACGTGCAGGTCGTCCTCCACTTCCGGTCCATCGGCCAGTACGAATCCCATGCGCGAGAAGATGTCGATAATCTCGTTCTCGACGATGGTCAGCGGGTGGCGTGTTCCTAATGGAATAGGGTAGGCGGTGCGCGTCAGGTCGAGGTCGTCGTTGGCCTCCTCCTTAGCCGCTGTCTGCTCGCGCAGGGCGTTAATCTTGTCGATTGCAGCCTGCTTGAGTTCGTTGATTTTCATTCCCACAGCCTTTTTCTGCTCTGGGGCAACGTTGCGGAAGTCCGCCATCAGGGCGTTTATCTCACCCTTCTTACTGAGATATTTCAGTCTGAGAGCCTCTATCTCGTCTGCTTTTGAGGCCGTCAGGCCGTTCACTTCTTTCAGAAGTTGTTCAATTCTTTCAAGTATCATTTCCTTAAGTAACCTTATTCGGGGTGCAAAGATACTGAAAGTTGAGTGCAAAACAAAAGAATTTATTCATTTTTTGCGTTAAATGCACTATCTTTTATATGTGTGCGCATACTCATTATCTCTTGCACGTTATTGAAAACGCTGATGATGCCGAGGCTCATTATCAGGGCGAGAGCCGTAGCGGCAATGATACGTGAATTGTCTATGAACCATAGCAGCCACCCTGCTTGCACTTTAAAGGTGAACAAAGGAACGTTGGAGGGTGTTGAAAGAAGAACCGCAATGGTCACGGCACCGCTGATGATGCCCACTACAAAGGCCGCCGCTATTGCCATCTTGTAACGGCAGATGGTTGCCTCCTGATGCTGCTTGACGTACTCCACGGCATCGAGACGCTTGGTGAGGCTTGCCATGAAGTCGGCCTTGTCGTCAAACTTCGGCTTCTGGGCGAGGAACAGTTCCTCAAGTGTTTTATCCTTTATCATTTTCTGTCAGTTATCAATTGTCAATTCTTTCCTCAGTTTGTCACGCCCTCGTGAAAGTTGCTTCTTTACGGCATCTTCCGAGGTGTCGGTAATCGCGGCAATCTCTTTAATGCTGTAGCCGTTGAGATAGAATAGTGTGACGGCCGAGCGTTCCTTTGGCGGCAGAGTGCGCAGGGCAAGGTAGAGGCTCTGGTGCTCGAAACTGCTGTCGGCGGCGTTGCTGCTCGTGAGCATCCGTGCCTCCTCGATATTTTCTGTAGTGCGAAGGCTGGCCTTGTGGTTGAGGAACGTGTTGTAGGCAATCTTGAAGAGCCACGAGCGGAAGCGTCCCTTGTCCTGATAGCCAGCCGACGATAGGTATGCCTTCACCAGCGAGTCTTGTGCCAGATCGTCTGATTCGCTCTTGTTGCCACAACAGAGTGCGAGCAAGAAGCCGCGAAGTGCCTCCTGCTCACGCTCAACATGCTCTATGAATACTCCGCGTGTCACCTGCTTTCTGCCCGTGCTATCAGTTGTTGTTCTTCTGCCTCAATTTCCTTGGCGAGCATCTTTTTGCCAACATGATAACTGGTGAGGCATGCTATGCCTACGGCAACCAACACAATACCTGCAATGCCCATAGGACTCGAACTATTGGTAGACAATTTGAGATATAATTCACCACCAAGCATTCCTATGCCGAGCAGCAAGGTGAGACATCCCCAATGCAGTTTCTTAAGCAGTTTCTCTTTCAGTAGCAACGGCTTTGGCGTAATCTTCTTCATCAGTTCCTCGATGTCCATATCGGGGTTCTTCTCGATAGCCGCCAATACAATTTCGGTACGCTTGTTCGTCTCGTTCATCTTTCGGCGGACACCCAGCCAAATGGCAACAATCGGGAGAATGCATCCGCATGCAATAGGTACTAAAAGACCGACTAAATCATCAATAACACTCATAATTATTTCTTGTTTTTTGTTTGTTAAAATTGTTGTTTCGTGAACTGATTCACTTAAATAACAGTTCCGCATGGCAAAAGGTGACATCAACAGGGAAACGTTTTCGTCACATGTCATAAAGAATTTGCAAAAATACAAATAGAAAACGAATCTGCCAAATAACAAAATGTTCTTCACGATTCTGCTATAAAAGATACGATAATTCAGAAAAAGCATTACCTTTGCACCCGAATAGCGGATTATGTGTATTATCGCATGACGAGAGAAAAGGAAATATATAAGGTGACATTGGTGGGTAGCGCGGGCAATGCGGCTCTGCTCATGTTTAAGTTTGTCGCAGGAGTGGCTGGCAACAGTTCGGCGATGATTGCCGATGCCGTGCATTCGCTTTCCGACTTCCTTACCGACATCTTCGTGCTGGTGTTTGTGAGCATCAGCGCCAAGCCGCAGGACGAGTCGCACGACTATGGTCACGGCAAGTTCGAGACTATTGCCACGTTCCTCATCGGTTTGGCTTTGGTGGCTGCTGCGGCAGGCATCGTGGTGACGGGAGTAATGAAACTCATCGACTGGTGGGGTGGTGCACAACTGGAGTCGCCTGGCTGGATAGCCTTATGGGCGGCTCTGCTATCCATAGTCATCAAAGAGTTGCTTTATCAATACACGGTGCGCAGGGGTAGGCAACTTGACTCGAAGGTGATGATTGCCAACGCCTGGCATCATCGTAGCGATGCTCTATCGTCGATAGGAGCGGCACTGGGCATTGGCCTTGCAATCTTTTTTGGGCGAAGGTGGGCAGTTTTCGACCCGCTGGCATCCGTCGTTGTAGGACTGATGCTTGTGAAGGTGGCTTACGAACTGCTGAAGCAGAGCACGGGCGAACTGACCGAGAGTTCGCTGCCGGCAGAGACGGAGCGCGAGATAGAGCAGATTATCCTCTCGTTCGACGACGTGCAGCAGCCTCATAACCTGCGCACACGCCGCATAGGCAACCGCATCGCTATCGAGGCGCATGTGCGTATGGACGGTCAACTGACACTGAACACCGTTCACGAACGTGCCTCTGCCATAGAGCGGAAACTGAAGGAGCGCTTCGGCAACAACACTCACGTCACCCTTCACATGGAGCCTGTAAAGTAGATTCTCGCAGAAGAGACTTAGCCTTTCGTGGTTGCGATAATTGTTATTTCTCCCCCTACTATACATTCCTCCCTCTTGACTGTGTTCCATATGTATACCTTTCGGGGTGTCAGAAGTATACCTTTCGGAGAGTCAGAAGTGTCTTCTGAGAGTGTCATATGTATATCTTTGGCGTGGGAAAGGTGGCTTTTGGGATTGAAATCTGATATTTGTAAAAATACGGTCTTTAATTTCCTGCATGTTAATTCGTGAATGTTGGTAGTTTTGTATATCTTTGTGCCAAAATAAAACTGAGTATGAAAAGAGTGATACTGTTGTCTGCCATGCTGATGGTTATGGCAGGTCTTACGGCTAAGACGAAGAATGCAGAACTGAAACCGCGTCTCGTGGTGTTGACAGACATCGGCGACTGCGATGTGGAACCCGACGACATGGAGTCGGCGGTGCGCTTGATGAGTTATGCCGACTGCTTCGAGATAGAGGCCATCATGACCACCGTGGGATGGAACTGCGACCCCTATCCTGAAGAGTGGACAAAGTTCCTGGATAAAGTTGTGGATGCATATTCCATAGATGTGTATAACCTGCGCCAGCGTTCATCACAGAAGAGTTTCCTCCCGCTGAAGGAGGAGAACGGGAAGCAACGCCTGGGCTATTGGCCAAGCGCCGAGTACATCCACAGCCGCACGATGGCGGGAAGTCACAGGGCAGGTATTGGCGTCATAGGCGAGGGCAACGACTCTGAGGGCAGCGATTTCCTCATACGACTGGCAGATGAGGATGATGACCGTCCTATATGGGTGGCAGCATGGGGTGGAGGCAACACGTTGGCACAGGCCATCTGGCGCGTGAAGCAGACAAGAACAGCAGAGGAGTTGAAGGCGTTTCTGCACAAGTTCCGCATCTATACCATTACCGACCAGGATATGGTTTACGCTATGCGCATGAACCGCGCGTACAGTTCACACCGATGGATGCTTCAGGAGTTCAAGGACGACTTGAAGTTCATCTGGGACGAAGGCACGTGGCAACTCCACGTTGGACTGGGTGTTGACTACTGGCAGCAGTACGAGCGGCAGGTGCAGGGGCACGGCGCTTTGGGCAGAATATATCCCAAGTATAAATATGGTGTTGAGGGTGACACGCCGTCGTTCCTTTATGTGATGCCTAACGGTTTGTCCGACCCTGAAGACCCGTCGCAGACAGGGTGGGGCGGATGTCATGCCTTCGGGCTTTGTGCCGACTCTCTTACTTACGCCTGGACCAGTTGGCAGGAGCCGATGAAAAGTATTACCGAGGGCGACAAGCAGCGTTTCTATCCCGACGAACTGAACGACTTCTGCGCCCGCATGCAATGGGCAAGCGAAGGCAGGGGCAACAAGAACCCTGTGGTCGTGGTGCGCTCGAAGTCGGGTCGCATGCAAGGGAAAGTACATAGTCCTTCGCCGATACACATCAAAGTGGCGGCGGGCAGCGATGTCCTCCTTGATGCTTCAAAGTCATCAGATCCTGATGGCGACCATCTCGACTTCCTTTGGTGGCAACAGCCGGAGGCAAGCACATATGCACATCCCGTTGACCTTTCTCATACCGAAGGTTCTTCGGTCAGAATCTCCGTTCCTCGCGATGCTAGCGGAAAGACCATCCACATCGTATGCGAGGTTCACGATAGCGGTCCCTTCCGTCTTGTTGCCTATAAGCGCATCATTCTTGATGTGGAATGACAATGATTCATCAATAAAAATAAACTATTTGTTTGCTATTTCCCACAACTTTCCGTAACTTTGCAGGCGGAAAGAGAAGACGAACCATACATTTATATATAAAGGGCATTTTTAGGCATAGAAAGAGAGATGAAAAAGGCTTTTGTTTTTGCGGTTATTGCTTTCCTCTGCTCATTCCTGGTGATGCAGACAACGAGTTGCACGGACAAGAAACCTGTGCAGGACAGCATTATGCAAGACTCCTTGTCACAGGACACCACGGCGTTCGACTCTATGGAGACGATAATTGAGGAAACACCGATGCCGAAGACTGCAGACGAACTCTTCGACGACTTTGTCTTCAACTTTGCAGGCAACAGCAAACTGCAGCGCACCCGCATAGTGTTCCCCCTTCCGGTAATATCAGGCAACAAAACCACCATGTTGCAGCGCAACCAGTGGAAGACCGAGCACTTCTTCATGGAGCAGGGATTCTACACGCTGATTTTTGACAACCGCAAGCAGATGTCGCTGGTGAAAGACACGGCGGTGAATCATGTGGTAGTAGAGAAGATAAACCTTGGAAACAAGGCGGTGAAGCAGTTCGTCTTCGACCGAACAAACGGACAATGGATGCTGACAAGTATCGTCAACAGCAGCGTTGGGCAAAACCAAAACGCCTCGTTCCTCAATTTCTATGGCAAGTTTGCAAAAGACACCACGTTCCAGATGGCAAGCCTTAACAATCCCGTGCAGTTCACAGGACCCGATCCTGATGACGATTTCGCCACGATGACGGGCGAGATAGCACCCGAGACATGGCTCGCCTTCGCGCCGACAGACATGCCTAGCGGACTTATTTATAACATCATATATGGTCCTAAGTATCCTGGCGGAGCAGAGAAGATTTTCTGCTTGCGCGGCATTGCCAACGGTCAGGAGATGGAGATGACGTTCAGACTCATTGGCGGAAAATGGAAACTGACGAAACTTGTTGAGTGACAGAGATGAAAGACCTCAGAGACTATAGTCTGCTGAAGCACAACACCTTCGGCATAGAAGCACGATGCAGCCGCTTCCTTGAGTATTCCACTGTAGAGGAAGCGCAGCAAGTGGCACAAATCCTACAAACAATAGACTCACCTTATATTATTATAGGTGGCGGTAGCAATCTTCTGCTCACGCGCGACTTCTGCGGAACGGTGGTACATTCTGCCGTCAAGGGAATGGAGCGTAAGGATGACTCTATGCTATGTTGCGGCTCGGGCGAGCAGTGGGATGATGTTGTCGCCTACTGCGTTGAGCACGAGATGTGGGGAGCCGAGAACCTGTCGCTAATCCCGGGTGATGTGGGTGCCAGTGCCGTTCAGAACATAGGTGCCTACGGAGCAGAGGCGAAAGACCTCATAGTGAGCGTCGAGGCAGTGGAGATAGCAACAGGAAAGGTGGTCGTCATCGATGCCGCCGACTGTCAATATGCTTATCGGCAGAGTCGTTTCAAGGGTGAATGGAAAGACCGCTATCTCATCACTCACGTCACATACCGGCTGAAGACGGGCGACTATGAGCCTCATACGGAATACGGAAACATACAGAGCGAACTGCAACGAAAGGGCATAAGCAATCCCACGGCGGAGCAGTTGCGCCAGACGATAATAGACATTCGCCGCAATAAGTTGCCCGACCCCGAGGTACAGGGCAATGCGGGCAGTTTCTTCATGAACCCTGTGGTGGACAAGGAGAAATATGAGAGTCTTGCCCTGCAGTATCCAGGCATGCCGCACTATTCTCTGCCAGACGGCAAGGAGAAGATTCCGGCAGGATGGATGATTGACCAATGCGGATGGAAAGGACGTTCGCTTGGTAGGGCAGGAGTGCACGACAAGCAGGCACTGGTGCTCGTCAATCGTGGCGGAGCCACTGGGCAGGAGGTCGTTGCACTCTGTGAGGCTATTAAGAAAGATGTGCTGGAGAAGTTCGGCATCGCAATATTCCCCGAGGTGAATATTATTTAGTTAGGAGTGCAGGAGTACAGGAGTACAGGAGTGCAGGAGTTTAGGAGTTTGGAGATGGATATGAAACTGACATTTCTCGGAACAGGAACATCGGTGGGGGTGCCGGCTATAGGATGTACGTGCAGAACGTGTCTTAGCACCGACCCGCACGACAAACGCCTGCGTTGCTCGGCATTGGTGGAGACCGAGCACACGAGGATACTCATTGACACGGGTCCCGACTTTCGTCAGCAGATGCTCACACAGCCATTCCGAAAGATTGACGCGGTGCTGCTCACCCATATACATTATGATCATGCGGGCGGAATAGACGACCTGCGCCCGTTCTGCCAGTTCGGCGAGGTGAATGTCTATGCCGATGATATTACGGCAGATGCGCTTATGCATACCGTGCCTTACTGTTTTGCCGAGCATCGCTATCCTGGTGCGCCGAAGATAAACCTCGTTAGGCTGAAACACCATAAGGAACTAAAGGTAAACGAATTAAAGGTGATTCCTTTTGTGGTGAATCACGGCAAGTTGCCAATCACGGCTTTCCGCATTGGCAAACTGGCATATATCACAGACATGAAGACCATTGACGAGAGTGAGATGGCTTATTTACACGATGTAGATACACTTGTTGTCAACGCCCTTCGCTATGCCCCCGACCATCATGCTCATCAGAGTGTTGCCGATGCCGTGGCATTTGCCCGTAGGGTAGGGGCGCGGCAGACATTCCTCATCCATAGTTGTCACGATATTGGTCTTCACGCGGAGGTTAATAAAAAACTACCGCCCGACATACAACTGGCGTATGACGGGCAGCAGATAGTAATCTAAGGCGTAGAGTTTATATGATGTAGAATGTAAAATGGAGAATGTAGAATTATGATAACATTTCAAGTACTGGCTCAAGTGCATGTCTCACAGTTGTAATCATAATTCTACATTCTCCACTCTCCATTCTACATTAGCATCAGTCTTTCTTCTTGAACTTGCTTAAGAATCCGTAGTATTTGCGATAGAGTTTCCATCCGAGCATGGCACCGTCGAAGATTCCGGCACTGGTGTTCAGCATGTCCGCCATCTTTAGTCCTCTTGTGGGTTGCTCGTGCTTTGTGGTGAGGTCTTTCCACAGCGTGTCCATCTGTGCATGGTCTGCCCTGATGCCAGTAAGCAACTGCTGTTTCCTCTCAGATATAGCCTTCAGCGTTTTATAGTTCGTTTGCGCTGGCGGCACAGGAGTTATCTGCTTGTTCTCTTCCATATCTTTTGAGCGTTTTTAAAGGTCAGACTTCATACTGTTGTCGAAAAGCATCTCTGCAAGGAACTTCACGAGCGGACGTTCGATGATAGGCTTTCTGAACAGATATAATATGACGAGCACTATCAGGTAGAAAGCGGCCACGATGCAGAATGCCCACGGATAGCCTATAGCGGGAGCCATAGCGCATGCTGCGGCGAAAGAGAGGTAGATAAGCGCCAGCAGCGTAACGAGCGATGTGGCCGCGCCTATCACGAGCACGGTAATCAAGCGCACCGTCTTGTCGATGACGTCCAACTTGACATACTCCGTCTGCAACCCGACATAGTGCCTTAACACTTCCACGAGTTGCCCTATCGTCTCAATGTTTCTGTCGCTTGAGAACATACACTTTTGCTTAAGTTTCGCTTTCGCTTAACTCCAAAACAATTTATTCTTCGGATGTTGCTGCAATCTCCTCGAGGTCGCCTGCAAACTCCTCAATCTCCTTGCGGCTCAGTTTCAGTTTGTGCTTCTCGCAGAAGTTCTCGATGCTGCCGCTGAGTTTCTTTCTTGTGTCTGTACCCTTCTCTGGAGCCATGAGCAGACCGAGTGCTGCTCCGGCGATAGCGCCTCCGAGGAATGCGCCGATGTAACCAACTGTTTTCATTTCTTTAATATTTAATAGGTTAATACATTTCGTCATGTTTTCCGAATGGCAAATTTATTAATTCTTTCGCAAACTTCCAAGAAACTGCCGTTTTTTTTCAAAAAAAGGTTACTATTTGCGTCATTTAACAAACTTTATGCGCACTTTTTCGTATTGTTTGATTGTTTTTGTGTAATTTCGCAGCAGTTTTTAAAGAAACTACAATACAATTCCATTAACAAACAGCAAATGAAGATTATGAAAAAGTACATGTTAGTTTGCGCCGGACTGGCAATGGCACTGGCGTTCACAAGTTGCAAATCATCAGAGAGTGCTTACCGCAAGATGTATGACGCTGCTAAGAACAACCAGGACGCGGGCCTCGGCACGCTGACAAACAACAATCAGGGCGAGGAGACTGTAGTGGTGGCTCCTGTTACAGAGCGTCCTATCTCTGAGACGACAGTTACCGACAACTACGACAATGTTTCGGTGCGTCAGGAGAGTGTGCGCGTGGTGAATGGCAGTGGCCTTAAGAACTTCAGCGTTGTGGTAGGCTCGTTCAGTGTTGATGCCAATGCTTATGGCTTGCAGCAGAAGTTGAAGAACGCAGGCTATGACGCACAGGTGGCATATAGCGAGGCTCGCCGCATGTATCGTGTTGTTGTTGCCACATTCGACAGCAAGGCAGACGCAGCACGCAGCCGTAACGAGTTCCGTTCGCAGTATCCAGACGCTTGGTTGCTCTCACCAGAGATTAAATAATCGTGGCAACGAAGTGACGTGGCGAGGATAGTTTCTATCGACTACGGCAAGCGACGAACAGGTATAGCAGTCACCGACCCATTGCAAATCATTGCCAATGGGTTGGCGACTGTTTCTACATCTCAACTATACCAGTTTCTTGTCGATTACATGTCCAAGGAGCCTGTGGAGCGCATTGTGATAGGCAAGCCGATGCAGCCTAACGGCCAGCCAAGTGAGAACCTGGCGCGGGTTCAGCAGTTTGTGGCTCGGTGGAAGAAGGCTCAGCCCGATGTCCCTATCGAGTATGTTGACGAGCGATTCACCTCTGTGCTTGCCCATCGCGCCATGATTGACGGCGGGCTACGCAAGAAGGCACGTCAGGACAAGGCTCTCGTCGATGAGATTTCCGCCACTATCATACTGCAAAGTTACATGGAGGGGAGAAGAAAATAACTAATTCTTCGCTCCGCTCCGAAAGATTAGAGAACACATAAGAGATGTGATTATAAATCCCCTCCCTGTGGGGGAGGGGGCAGGGGAGAGGCCCCTAGTTAATTTAAATTATCAAAGAAAGTGATATTACCAATCTATATCTACGGCCAGCCTGTGCTTCGCAAGGTGGCACAAGACATCCCGAAAGACTTCCCCGAGCAGGAAGAACTGATAGAAAACATGTTTGAAACACTTGCGGCAAGCGAGGGAATAGGTCTAGCGGCACCACAGATAGGACGCGACATCAGAGTTGTGGTCATAGACCTTGACGTGCTCTCCGACGACCTTCCAGAATATAAAGGCTTCAAGAAGGCGTTCATCAATCCGCATATCATAGAGTATGACGACACCGAGGTGGCGAGTTCTGAGGAGGGATGTCTCTCCCTGCCGGGGATTCACGAGAAGGTGAAGCGCCCCACACGCATCCATGTGCGTTGGGAAGATGCCGACCGCAACGAGCACGACGAGTGGATAGAGGGTTATCTAGCCCGCGTCATGCAGCATGAGTTCGACCATCTTGACGGCAAGATGTTCATCGACCGCATCACACCGCTTCGCAAGACGATGATAAAGAACAAGTTGAAGTCGCTAATGCTCGGCAAGTATCGTTGCGGCTACCGCACGAAGCCTGTTAGAAAATAAAAGTCACTAAGCATTTTTGGTGGGAGGAAATGGTATTATATATGAAGGCAGGTGCACGCAGAGTGCATCGCATGAGAAGTCATCCGCATTGTTCAGATGGCTTCTGCTCTTCTTTTGCCTCTTGCAGATAACTGTCCAGCAGACTCGGGCGCAGTATAATGTTGACCGTCTTATAATGATTGGGCGCAGCGCGCTCTATTATGAGGACTATGTCCTCTCGATACAATATTTTAATCAGGCAATCACTGCCAAGCCTTTTCTTTATGAGCCATGGTTCTTTCGTGGTGTGGCAAAGTATTACCTTGACGACTACGTTGGGGCGGAGAGCGACTGCACCGAGGCCATCAGCCGCAATCCATACATCACGGGGATGTACGAGTTGCGCGGGCTTTGCCGCATACGCCAGAAGAAATACGACGATGCCATCAGCGACTACGACATGTCGATAAAGTACAACCCCACGAGTCGCGGACTATGGTACAACCGAGTGCTCTGCCGCATAGAGAACAAAGACTACGACCGCGCCAATGCCGACCTCGACACCATGATGACGCGCTGGAGCGACTACTCCAAGATTTACTCGCTAAAGGCAGAGGTGTGTCTTCAACAGAAAGACACGCTTGGCGGGGCTCAATATCTGGACAAGAGCCTCGAGAAAGACCCCTACGACGGCGAGACATGGATGGTGCGCGCCATGATAAGTCTCTCCCGCAAGCAATGGCGCGATGCCGACGAGCAACTGAGCAAGGCCATACACCTGAAGCCTAACACCGTGGGAAACTATGTAAACCGCGCCCTTGCACGTTATAATATCAACAACATTCGCGGAGCAATGGCCGACTATGACAAGGCCATCGAGATAGACCCAGAAAACTTCCTCGCTCACTACAACCGAGGACAACTCAGGGTGCAGGTGGGCGACGACAACCGCGCCATCACCGACTTCGACTTCATCATACAGCACGAGCCGCAGAACTTCATGGCAATCTTCAACCGTGCCCTGCTGCTCGACCGTACCGGCGACCTGCGCGGTGCCATTCGCGACTATACCACCGTCATCAACCAGTTCCCAAACTTCTGGACAGGTCTTCACTACCGCGCCCAGTGCTACCGTCGTCTCGGAATGACGGCACGTGCCGAACAAGACGAGTTCCGCATCTTCCAGGCGCAGAACAACAAGCACTTCGGCATACAGCAGCGATGGAGCGCAAGCAAAACGCGCGAGGTGAGGAAACAGAGCGAGATAGATATGGACAAGTACAACCAGATGGTGGTGGCCGACGAGCAGACGGTAGAGCATGAGTACAGCAGCGAATACCGCGGAAAGGTGCAGAACCGCAAGACCGGCGACGAACTGATGCCGATGTTCGTACTCGCCTTCGGACAGGCAGCCAACGGCGTGCGCTCGTATATTGCCTTCGACCCAGAACTGGAGAAGATAAACACGCTCAGGAAGTCTGACGACAACCTCTATCTCGTGTGCAACCGCTCGTCGCTCACCGAGGAACAGAGCAATCGCTACTTCACGCTCATAGAAAAACTTAGCGACGAAATAGCGGCTTCTACTGACATAAGTCGCGTGCGTCCCATGCTGATGAAACGGGCGGCCGCCTACATGCAGACGCAGAACCTCGACGATGCCATAAACGACTTCACCACATACATCTCGTCAGACAGCACCTCGGCAATGGCATTCTGGCAGAGAGCCGTGTGTCAGTCGATGATGAATGACTTCAATGCGTCGCAGGGGATAGACGTGCAACTCAAGAACGCACGCACTCTCGACGACTTCAACCAGGCGGCTCGTCTGAACCCTCATAGCGCGTTCATCCTTTATGACCGTGCCAACTACTACGCCGTGCGCAAAGACTATGCACACGCCATCGACGACTACACCGCTGCTCTTCGCATAGACCCTAATCTCGCCGAGGCATACTATAACCGAGGCATCGTGAGGCAACTCAGCGGCAACACCAACGGCGCCGTCGCCGACCTCAGCAAAGCAGGCGAACTTGGTCTCTTCGACGCATATAGCGTGATAAGGAAATATAGGAATGTTGAGCGTTGAATGTTGAGTGTTGAGTGTTGAGCGGTGAGCGACATTAGCAAAAGTATTGTCTAAACTTCTAAACTCTGAACTCTAAACTCTAAGTTCTAAACTCTAAGTTCTAAACTCTAAGTTCTAAACTCTAAACTCTAAACTCTTAATCCCTAAACCCCTAAATATGAAAAAGAATATCTTTATTCTCATGCTCCTTGCCCCAATGATGGCAATGGCGCAAAGCATGAGCCAGCGCGGCTCATCGGTAGAAACCATAGTGCCCGAGGGCTGGGAATACTCCGAGGCGGTGGGCGACATGAACAAAGACGGGCGCCAGGACCTCGTGGTAATTGCGATACCCAACTTCAAGGAGAACATGAAGACGCGCGAAGACGGCTATGTGTATAACCTTAACCGTCCACAGTTGGCAATCTATTTCGGCGACGCCTCGGGCGATTTCGTGTTGTTCAAGAAGTATGATGAACTGATTCCGGCAAGGGAAGAGTACATGACTGTGGAAACGTCGTTGGATATCAATGCCAAAGGAATCTTGCGCATAGGCGTTTCAACATTTATGACTGCGGGCGGCGCAACCACAGGTGGTCCCACATACGTGTTCCGCTATCAGGATGGCGACTTCTTCCTTATTGGCAAAGACCAAACAGAACTGTCCCGGTATTCAGGTGAAACGACAGACACCAGCGAGAACTATCTGACTCATAAACGTCAGGTGACGACGGGTAACGCCTTCCGCAACAGCAAGGTGAAGGAAGTGACAAGATGGACGAACCTCCCCAAAGAACCCCTGAAGCGACTCGGAGAGTTCGAGATGTAGTAGAGGTATTTCTCCCGCTTGCAAGACAATCCCCCTCAACTCCCCCTTCTTGAGACTCTTCGGGAACAAGCGCCTTCTAACTCCCCCTTACTAAAGGGGAGAAATGTACAGAGTTATTGCATCAATCTCTAATGATGAACAGGTGCTTTATTTCCGCCCCTTAGTAAGGGGAGGTCAGGAGGGGATTGTCTATTTCTCATTCTTTCTTGGCACAGATTTCACGGAAAAACACGGAAAAAGATTCCCCACCCATGCAGGGGCGGGGCTAGGGGCGGGGTCGGCGATACTTCGTAATTTATAATTTATAATAGCCCGCTCGACCTGTAGGGGCGTACCCCCGTGTGCGCCCGCATGGAGGCATGTGGTGATAAGGAAACGGGCGCACACAGGTTCTTTCTCCGCTTCGCTATGCGCGCTTGCAGAGATGTATTTCGCTCCCGTCCTCGTACTGCTTCGTTTCCCCTATATGAAGAGGGCCGTCCATCATTGCTTCCTCTTTCTGGAAGTTGTCGAAGTCGATTGTCTGTATTTTTGTTTGTTTTTTGTTTGCCATCGTTTAATTATTTTCTTAATTCGGTTACAAAATTACATAAATTTTTGTCACCATCAAGATTCGCAGTCAAAAATGCATTCTTGCAGGGCCGTAATTACCACTTCTGGGGCGGCCAGAAGGCACAAGTGAGAGCCCAAAGTACGATGTATCGCACCACCATTAACATATAGTGGCGCCACATAAGATACATTTCCGCCTCCTAGTAGGGGAGGTTAGGAGGGGATTGTAAAACACATGTCCCTGATTCTTGCTAAACTACAATCCCCTTCTAACTCCCCCTTACTAAAGGGGAGAAATATTCCGTGTTAAATCCGCGTAATCCGCGCCAAAAATCAACATAAAAAGGCACGGAAAAACACGGAAAAACTTCATCTTAATTGTAGGGGCGCTCCCCCGTGTGCGCCCGCAATGGGTGCATATTGTGATAAGGAAACGGGCGCATTAACATGACAAGTTACAATTCCGCCTCCTTGCTTCTCCTTGTTCGCTCCCCTGGTCTTTATAGTCTTCTGCCATTCCACAAGTTTTTGCAACTCTTCCTCATCATGCTGACGACGCTTACGCATAATTGTTTCAACACATGCGGTCAATTGGCCCTTTCCCATACCCGAATCGGCAACTAAGTGTGCCATTTGGCCACAAAGTTCCTTCCAAGTGAGGTCAGGGTATTGAAATTCAGAACCACTCACATGTGCGCCAAGTATAGGGAAAAGCATCGGAACGAGGGGTTCGTGCATGCTTTTTGATACCTGCGAGAGCAGAATTTTGATGCACTCTGTGCCTTTTCCGAGCCTTGGCATCTTAGGTGCTGTTGGCTTAGTAATATCGTATGTCATTGATATTCTGCTTTTTAGATGAATTAATAATGAATTAAGTGTTTCAGTTTCAGTTGTTTCAGCCAAAATTTAAGGGGGTATATATTTCTCCTTTTTATCATAACTTACTAATTATTAATTAGTTATATGGTATAAGAAAGGGGGTGTGTAATATTATTGAACCTCTGAAATCGCTTTGAAACTGAAACAACTGAAACACTTGGTCTTGTTCACTCACTTTCCTCTACCAGGCCATCGAGTGCCCAGAGGAGTTCGTTGCTCACGGCCATAGCGTAGCGCACCACGTCGAAGCCCCTGCCTGTCTTTATAGGCTTGAAGTTAGGGCGCAGCGAACCGTCGTCGCGGCGCGTCACGGTGATATACTCCCCGTTGAACACGCGCGGGTTGCGCTTCCATTTGTTCATTATCATATCATGATTATCATTTCCCAATAATTTGGAGCAACATGAAAAAAAGAAAACCCAAATTCTTTTTGGATTTGTTTTTTATTATTTGTATCTTTGCAATATAAACCTAAAACAATGGATTGCTAAGGAGGATTCATTCTTGAATGGTAATGATAAAATCTAACTATTAAAACAGGCAATATAGGCTCATGGCAAACGACGTTCCGAAAACACAAGGCTCAGCACAGGTGCTGCGCAAGCAAGCCAATTGGGAAGAGCTTTATTTCTATCAGAAGTCGAACGTGCTGTATCAACTGACATTCGTCTTCACACAGCGTTTCCTGACTCGGGGCGACCGCACCATAGACCAGATGGTGCAGGCGGCACGCTCGGGCAAACAGAACATCGTAGAGGGCTCGGCAGACGGCGTTACCTCTACTGAGATGGAACTGAAGTTGCTGAACGTGGCACGAAGCAGTATCAAGGAACTGAAGGAGGACTACGAGGACTATATCGTCTCTCGCCATCTGGAGCGATGGGGACAGCAGCACGCACGCTACGACGGCATGCTGAAGTTTTGTCGCCAGCATAACAGCATAGACGACTACCAGGCCTATTTCGAGAAATGGAGCGACGAAGAGATGGCCAACATCGCCCTGACGCTCTGCCATATGGTGGACAGAATGATGACCACCTACGAGAAACAGCTGGAGGATACATTCATCAAGGAGGGCGGCATCAAGGAGCGGATGACCGCCGCGCGCCTAGGCTACCGCACTAACCAGCGGGAGGAGATAGCAAGGCTGAAACAAGAGCTGGAGCAGGCCAACAGAAGGATAGTTGAACTGGAGGAGAGGCTGAGAAAGGCAGGGGTGGCATTATAGGAAAACTAGACGTTCTAGCCGGGCTAGACATTCTAGAAAATCCAAACTATCTAGTTTGGGGGACATTTCTCCCTCTTGGCCGCTCGACCCGTTAGGGGCGCTTGTTCCCGAAGGGTCTCAAGAAGGGGGAGTTGAGGGGGATTGATTAACTGACCTCTATTCTCGAGACAATCCCCTCCTGACCTCCCCCTGCTAGGAGGAGGAAATGAGCCTCTTCCTTTGGGAGGGGTGTTTTTGTTTTTTATCCGCAACACTCTTCGAGACGGGCGCACACGGGGGAGCGCCCCTACAAACCCGCATGGCTTAACCTATAAACAATAACCTATAACCAATAACCTTTTTCCGTGTTTTCCGCGTAATCCGTGCCAAAAAGACAATCCGCTACTAGGAGGCGGAAATGTAACACAACGGGCACGATTAATCTGTAGGGGCGTTCCTCCGCGTGCGCCCGTTTAATCATAACAAGTTTGATTCTCGTGGTTTCGGGCGCACACGGGGGAGCGCCCCTACATGTTGCTGTATGAAAGACGGAATAATTTATGTGTTTTTCTAAAAACAAACTTATTTATTTGGTATTGTCTTTAATTTGCAGTACTTTTGCAGGCAATAAACTAACCATATATTGTAGATATGATAAAAATCACTTTTCCAGACGGCTCAGTTCGCGAGTTCGAGCAGGGCGTGACTGGACTTCAGATTGCCGAAAGCATTTCGCCGGCTTTGGCACGCAGCGTTGTAAGTTGCGGAGTGAACGGCGAGACAGTAGAACTTAACAGACCTATCAACGAAGACGCCGCCATCGCCCTGTATAAGTTTGAGGACGAGGAGGGCAAGCACACCTTCTGGCACACCAGTGCCCACCTGCTTGCCGAGGCTCTGCAGGAACTCTATCCGGGCATTCAGTTCGGTTTCGGTCCTGCTATCGAGAACGGATTCTTCTACGACGTGATGCCGCCTGAGGGCGTTGCTATCTCGGAGAACGACTTCCCGAAGATTGAGGCTAAGATGCAGGAACTGGCACGCAAGGACGAGCCAGTGGTGCGCCGCGATGTATCGAAGGCTGACGCCCTGAAAGAATTCAAGGCTGACGGTCAGGAGTATAAGTGCGAGCACATCGACCAGGACTTGGAGGACGGCACCATCTCGACATACACGCAGGGAGCCTTCACCGACCTTTGCCGTGGTCCTCACCTCATGTCAACAGGACTTATCAAGGCCATCAAGATAACCAGCGTGGCTGGCGCTTTCTGGCGCGGCGACGCCAACCGTGAGCAGATGACCCGTATCTACGGCATTTCGTTCCCGAAGAAGAAGATGCTCGACGAGTATCTCGTTATGCTGGAGGAGGCTAAGAAACGCGATCACCGCAAGATTGGCAAGGAGATGGAACTCTTCATGTTCTCCGACCGTGTGGGCAAGGGACTGCCTATATGGTTGCCAAAGGGCACCGACCTGCGTCTGCGCCTTCAGGACATGTTGCGCAAGATACAGAAGAACTACGGCTATCAGGAGGTCATCACACCGCACATCGGCTCGAAGAACCTTTACGTGACCTCTGGCCACTATGCTCACTACGGCAAGGACTCGTTCCAGCCCATCCACACACCAGAGGAGGACGAGGAGTATATGCTGAAGCCGATGAACTGTCCTCATCATTGCGAGATTTTCGCAAACAAACCGCGCAGTTACAAGGACCTGCCGCTGCGCATTGCGGAGTTCGGCACGGTTTATCGCTACGAGAAGAGCGGTGAGTTGCACGGACTGACACGTGTGCGCTCGTTCACTCAGGACGATGCTCATATCTTCTGCCGTCCCGACCAGATAAAGACGGAGTTCATGCGCGTGATGGACATCATCAAGTCGGTATTCTCAACATTCAACTTCGACAACTTCGAGGCACAGATTTCGCTCCGCGACCCTAACGACCACGAGAAGTACATCGGTTCTGACGAGGTGTGGGCAGAGGCAGAGCAGGCCATCATCGACGCATGTAAGGAGAAGGGTCTGAACGCTAAGGTGGAGTATGGCGAGGCTGCCTTCTATGGTCCGAAACTCGACTTCATGGTGAAGGACGCCATAGGCCGCCGCTGGCAGTTGGGCACCATACAGGTGGACTATAACCTGCCTGTACGCTTCAAACTGGAATACACTGGCGAGGACAACACCAAGAAGACACCGGTGATGATTCACCGTGCGCCTTTTGGCTCAATGGAACGTTTCACCGCTGTGCTGATAGAGCACACCGCAGGCAAGTTCCCATTGTGGCTAACTCCAGAGCAGGTGGCAATACTGCCTATATCGGAGAAGTTCGTCGGCTATGCAAACAACGTGAAGCGTTATTTCGACAGCGTAGGTGTTCGCTCTACCGTTGACGAGCGCAACGAGAAGATAGGACGCAAGATACGTGACAACGAACTGAAGCGTATTCCTTATATGCTCATCGTGGGCGAGAAGGAAGAGGCCGAGGGACTTGTCAGCGTGCGCAAGCAGGGACAGGGCGACCAGGGCCAGTTGAAGATGGAGGAGTTTGCCGCTCAACTCAATGCCGAGGTTGCCGAGATGCTGAAGGCAACAGACCTGCGTCCGAACGAGTAGTGTTTTTGACAGAAAGACATAAAGTGTTTTTGACAGAAAGACATAAGTTTTTTTCGACAGAAAGACATAAAGATAATCGCCACGGACTCTTCATTGGGTCTGTGGCGTTTTTCAAAATCATTTAGAATATAATAATGACACTGAAGGATTTTTTTGAGGGCGACAAGTTCGCTAAACTTGCGGGTGCCGAACTCATTGAGGTGGGCGAGGGATACGCCAGAGCAAAGATGGAGGTGGGCGACGAGCACCTTAACGGCGGTGGAGTGTGTCAGGGTGGCGCGCTGTTCACCCTTGCCGACCTTGCCTTTGCGGCAGCCGTTAACAGTCACGGCACACTGACGTTCAACACATCGTCGAACATCGTTTTCGTGCGTTCGGCCAACAAGGGCACTATATATGCCGAGGCACGCGAGGTGGTGAATCATCACCGCATGCCATACGGTGAAGTGAAGGTTACCGATGCAGAGGGTAATCTGCTGGCAATCTTCACCTCAAGCGCTTATCGTAAGCAGGGCACGTTTATCGAGTTCGATAAACCAGAATGCCCTTGCCGTTAAGCAGGAACGAGTAGAGGTACGCAATGTCGGCACCGCTGTCGCTGATGGGAGCGAGAGCGTCGGCAGCCTTTCCCGGCACGTCGTCGAGTTCTATGGCGTTCACCTCGGTGATGTTCACCGTAAGCCCGGCATCGCTGAGCATCAGGAAAGCGCGCTCCGGCTCGTTGCAAATGATGCGATAGATGCCGTTGTCAATGGTATCGGCCACTGTGGAGGCTATTATCTGTATTCCTGCCTCCTTAAGGATTGAGAGCACTTTTACGAGTGTTCCCTGCTTGTTCTCGATGAATATCGATATTTGTTTGAAGGTCATATTTGTTGTAGTTGATAGGTTGATGAGTTGACAAGTAAACGAGTTGACGAGTTCTTTGCAAGCAAAGCGACCAAAGGTCGAGCGGACAAGTTGACGAGTTGCTTGATTTCAGGACTTGCTGGCAATTAACTTGTCAACTTGTCCGCTCGACCTTTGGTCGCTTTGCTTGCAAAGAACTCGTCAACTGCTATATTAAAACTTCTTTCTCAGGTCTTTCACTCTCACCGCCTTAGCCTCGTCGGATGCTTTGAGCGAGCCTTTCGGCACGAGTTTCACCTTCGGCGTGATAAGAATTTCATCGTGCAACTGGCGCGTGATTTCGCGTGTGAGCAGTTGCAGGTGCTGATAGTCGTCGGTCATCTCCTTCAGTTCCACCTCTACGGTCATGATGTCGCCGTTAGGAATGGTCTCAAGTGTGATGAGGAAGTCGGACGACAGTTCCTTGAATTGCATCAGTATCTTCTCTATCTGTATCGGGAAGATGTTCACGCCCTTCAGTATTATCATGTCGTCGGAGCGACCCTGCAGACGTGCCAGACGGCGATGATGACGGCCGCATGGACATTCGCCAGGCAGGATGTACGTCAGGTCGCGTGTGCGGTAGCGCAGCAGCGGCATTGCCTCGCGGTTGATGGTGGTGAGCACTAGTTCGCCCAGTTCGCCTTCTTTTGCCGGCTCAAGCGTCTTGGGGTTTATTATCTCCACGATGAAGTAGTCTTCCCAGATGTGCAGGCCGTTCTGCTCCTTGCACTCGAAGGCCACGCCGGGACCCATCATCTCTGATATTCCGTACGAGTTGTATGCCTTCACGCCGAGGTTGTCCTCGATGCGCTTGCGTTGCTCTTCGCTATGCGGTTCTGCTCCGATGCATAGAATGCGGAGGTTGGTATCCTTGCGTGGGTCAACTCCCTCTTCCTGCATCACCTCGTAGATGCGCGATGCGTATGACGGTATGGCGTGCAGCACGTTGGTGCCGAAGTCCTTGATGAACTTTATCTGTCGCTTGGTGTTGCCGGCGGCGGCTGGAACGGTGAGCATTCCCACCTTCTCGGCGCCGTACTGGAAGCCCAGTCCTGCGGTGAACATGCCGTAGCCAGCCGAGTTCTGGAACACATCCTCTGGTCGGCTGCCCACCATCCACAAGCAGCGAGCCACGGCGTTGGCCCATTCCTCAAGGTCTTTCTTGGAGTGGAGCACTACGGTGGGGTTGCCCGTTGTTCCGCTTGACGAGTGCAGACGTGTGCATTCCTTCAGCGGCACCGATGCCAGTCCGAAGGGATAGTTGTCGCGCAGGTCTTCCTTTGTGGTGAAGGGCAGTTTCCTCACGTCGTTAAGAGTCTTGATGTCTTCGGGAGTGATGCCCATTTCCTCGAACTTCTTTTTGTAGAATTGCGAGTTCATGCAATGCTGCACGGTCTTTTTCAGTCTTTCCAGTTGTAGTTTCTCGATGTCCTCTCTTGACATCGTTTCGATTTCAGGATTAAAGTACTCTGAATAATTCATCGTTTGTATAAAAATGTATTATGTTCTTAATGTCATGCAAAAGTACAACAAAATCATAAGGTTACAAAAAATAGCAACGAAAAACTTTTGTCTTTTCCACTATTTGTATTAAATTTGCATCATAATTCGGAGTTGGCCTGTCTGCTCGACCTTTGGTCGCTATGATTGCAAACAACTTGTCAACCAGCCAACTCCTAAACTTGTCAACTTGTCAACTCGTCAACTTGTTAACTAATTAAACGATATGATAAACAAGCAATTATTACAGCCAGAGAGTATAGTAGTTATCGGCGGTTCCAACAACTGCCATAAGCCGGGTGGAGCAGTGGTGCGCAATCTTCTGAGTGGAGGCTTCCAGGGAACGCTGCGCATAGTGAATCCTAAGGAGGACGAGGTGCAGGGCATCAAGGTGTTCCACGACGTTAAGGAAGTACCGCCTACCGACCTTGCCATCCTCGTCGTGGCGGCGCGTTTCTGCCCCGACTATGTGGAGTATCTTGCTGCCGAGAAACAAGTGCGAGCCTTCATCATCATCTCTGCCGGTTTCGGAGAGGAGACAAAGGAAGGCGCGGCGCTCGAACAGCGCATCCTTGACACTTGCGAACGCTTTGGCTGCGCACTCATAGGTCCCAACTGCATCGGACTGCTCACACGCTGGCACCACTCGGTGTTCACCAAGCCCATACCTCATCTCAATCCCAAAGGAGTGGACTTCATCTCTGGCTCGGGAGCCACGGCGGTGTTCATTCTTGAGAGTGCTGTGACGAAAGGACTGCCTTTCAACTCGGTATGGTCCGTCGGCAACGGTCGCCAGATAGGCATAGAGACGGTGCTCGAATACATGGACAACAACTTCGATGCTGAGAAAGACTCACTGGTGAAACTGCTCTATATAGAGAACATTGCCGATCCAGACAAACTGCTCTATCATGCCACGTCGCTCATACGCAAGGGATGCCGCATAGCAGCCATCAAGGCTGGCTCGTCAGAGAGTGGCAGCCGTGCCGCTTCGAGCCATACTGGAGCCATAGCGTCGAGCGACTCTGCCGTTGAGGCATTGTTCCGCAAGGCGGGCATAGTGAGATGCTTCTCGCGCGACGAACTTACTACCGTAGGCTGCATCTTCACCCTGCCGCGTTTCACGGGCAAGAATTTCGCCATAGTGACACATGCTGGAGGACCGGGAGTGATGCTCACCGACGCACTTTCAAAGGGCGGAATGAACGTGCCGCCACTCTCAGGCAAGGCTGCCGACGAACTGAAAGAGAAACTCTTCCCAGGCTCTTCCGTTGCAAACCCCATAGACATTCTCGCCACCGGAACGGCGGAACAACTGGGCATTGCCATCGACTTCTGTGAGAAGAAGTTCAAGGACATTGATGCCATAATGGTCATCTTCGGCACGCCAGGACTTGTGCAACTGTATGAAACATACGACGTACTGCACAAGAAGATACTGGAATGCAAGAAACCTATATTCCCCATACTGCCCAGCGTGAGCACGGCAGGACCGGAGGTTCACGAGTTCCTGCAACGCGGACACGTCAACTTCTCCGACGAGGTGGTGCTTGCCACGGCATTGACACAGGTGATGAAGACACCAGCACCTGCCGACGGGCAGATAGAGATACACGGAGTGGATGTGCCGCGCATACGGCGCATCATCGACAGCATTGGCGAGAACGGGTACATTGCCCCCAACCTTGTTCACGACCTTTTGCAGAGCGCCGGCATACCTACGGTTCCCGAGTTTGTCAGCGACGACAAGGAAGAACTGTTGGCGTTCGCCGAGAAGTGTGGCTATCCCGTTGTTGCCAAGGTGGTTGGTCCTGTTCATAAGAGCGATGTTGGCGGTGTGGCTCTCAATGTGCGCACTCCCGAACACCTTGCACTTGAGTTTGAGCGCATGATGAAGATACCCGATGCAACGTCCGTGATGGTTCAGAAGATGATACGCGGCACCGAACTCTTCATCGGGGCGAAGTATGAGCCGCGCTTCGGTCATGTGGTGCTCTGCGGACTTGGCGGCATATTCGTCGAGGTGCTGAAAGATGTTTCAAGCGGTCTTGCACCATTGTCGTACGAAGAAGCATATAGCATGATTCACTCTCTGCGAGGATATAAGATAATAAAAGGTACGCGTGGACAGCAGGGCGTCAACGAGAAGAAGTATGCCGAGATAATAGTGCGCCTCTCGACTCTCCTCCGCTTTGCCACCGAAATCAAGGAGATGGACATCAACCCGCTGCTTGCCGACGAGAATGATGTCATCGCTGTCGATGCCAGAATACTTGTAGAGAAATAGCAGAAATCCCTTTATATAAAGGCATTCCAGAGATTTTGAAATCTCTGGAATCTTTTTACAGGGGTTTACAAATTCTTTGTAATCTTATTACAGACGGCTTGTAACACTATTACAAGCCGTCTGTAACATTGTTACAAGCGCCTTGTAATCTCTTTACAAGCCACTTGTAATACTTTTAAATCAATTATATTCCACTTTGGTTATCTTCAACTCGCCGTCAATACGACCGACGGTGTAGCGGTAGGTGACGTTCTGCTTATTGGAGTGGTCCATCCAATGGGCAACTGTGAAGACTTTCTCATACTGGTTGTTGCCGATAGCCTTTGCCTTAGTGGTGTTCAGCAGGTCCAGGTCGCCCACGGGGTCGCTGCACACGAGTTCCCATCCCATGTATTTATCGCCAATGGCCATATCACGGAGGTTCTCGTCGTCAGAGTCCAACTCTATTGCTTTCAAGGCCTCCGGACTGAGATATTTCTGCAGGTCGCTGACATCCCATCCGTCCATTGCGTAGAATTCCTCGATGAATGCTATTGCCTCCTCGTCGCTTACCGCTTCTTGCTTGTCGTTCTCGAGGGAAACAGTCTCGGTTATGGTGATGCTCAAAAGGGAGTCGGTCTTCGCCTCCACTTTGTTGCCTGTCTTTTCCTCAATAAGGCTTTTCAACTTGTCCTTCAGGTTGCACGACGTGAAGAGGCTTACAGTCAGGGCCGTGCATGCAAAGAATAAAACGTGTTTTCTTCTCATCATAATTTGGTTTTTGTATAATTACTTCGGCTAATGGTTACTCATCAAATGCATGTTCGTAAAGACTGTCCACCTGTGCCTCGGTCAGATTCTCTATGCCTCCGAGTTTTTGCGCCTTAATCTCCACCTGCTGCCAACGGCTTCTCTCTGCCTGCAAGTTCCACACGGCATCAGCGCCTTCGTTTCCGAGACCGTCAATCTGAGTGATATACATTTTGCCGCCTTTCTTCTTCACGGTGAAGTAAAGCCCTTGTACATAACTGAGCATTGGGTCTGCCCAGTAGAATATCTTGAAGTTTTTCACATATCTGCCGTTATCATCTTGATATGCGGGCTGATTGTCGCTGCTCAGATATATCATTTCAGAGTTGTCAATGCATGTAAGAAGCCATGTGGCATATTTTGCATCGGTGTCTTCGTTGTATGCGTTCTTTACGCTGTCGCGCAATGTCTGCAACACGGCGGGAGCGAGATAGCGTTTCAGCACTTGCTCGTCCCATTCAGACGAGCCTTGCTTCGGGGCATGCGAATAGAACTCCTCGATGAAAGCGAGAGCCTCCTCGCTGCTCACGTTCTGCCAACCATCGTCGGTTATGCTTGTCTTTTTCGTCGATGCTGCGTTCGATTTGGTTTGCGAAGCGTTGGCGCTGGCAAACGAATACAAGGCCACAGTCATTAGCATGACTATAAAAGCAATGGCATAATTTGTCTTTTTCATAGGCTTGAATTTTAATTGCAGTTTGTAAGCGGGTTTCCGCACAGCCACTCGCTTTCAATCCATCCTGTGTGCTTGCCGTCAATGGTCTTCACCTTTACCCAGTTGCCCTTGATGTCCACAGGTCGCAGCATTATTTCTTCGGTAAAAGAATAGACAACCTTTCCAGATGGTTTAGACCTTAGAGAGAGTTTCTGTCCGCCATAGTTGCGAGTGCCGATGCCAAGGACAGAATAGTGAATCCAGTAGCCTGTCTTCGAACCTTTCAGATTGACAGCGTCTTGGTCGGGAAGAGAGTAACTGTTGTCTACTATTTTCCACCATCCGTTTCTCGGAGTCTCAACATCGAACATCGCGGTTGACTCTGTAGGTATTTTATCCACAATACTTCCCTTGGGAGCGTTGCGTATGTTTGTGTAAGTACCGTTGGAATCGTAGGTGTACACATCCAGTACCTGTGCTTTGGCATACGTTGAGATGCATAGAAGCATCATGATTGCTAATAAAGTTTTTTTCATTGTGTTAAACGTTTTAAGTTGATGGTGCAAAGATAAATAAAATTATCGAATGTGCAAATACTATACATTATTTATTTTCTTCCGTATATAATTCCCACTCCTGGAAGCATGCCGGGCATCATCATCCATTTTGGCACAGGTATTTCCTTGCAAGAGTCGGCATAGTGTATTTCGCTTACGGCATCTGCCTTAAGACGCTCGATGGTCTTTTCGAAATCACCATATACCGAGTGCTGCCCATAAAGGTCTTGCAAGGCAAACACACCACCTTTCTTGAGCACTCGCAGCGTCTCGCGAATGAGCCGTTCCTTGTCTTTGCTGTTGGTCACCTCGTGATAGACGAAGTTGCTCACCACGGCATCGAAAGACTCGTCGGCAAAGTCCAGACGATTAGCATCGCCGTGGAGGAAAGTGCAGCGGTCGGCAACACCCTCGGCCTCGGCATTATGTTGGCACATGCGCTGGCTGTAGTCCCACTTTATGCCCCAATAGTCGATGCCCGTACATTGTGCTTTCGGAAACTTCTTGGCACAGAGAATGGTCAGTGCTCCTGCTCCACAACCCACATCGAGTAGGGTGCCCTCGCCGTTCCACGGCAGACTGTCGGCAACATAACGATGCACCTTCTCCATGAAACAGCCGCCGTCATGTGAGAAGGCACGGTAAGAGAGTGTAAAATATGTGAGGAGAACGACGACGAGGCACAACAGAAGAGCAATGATGGTTGACAACAACCATCCCCATGCAAAGCACGAAGATACTATGAGCAGAGCGCCTGCCATAAAGGCAACAGCAGCGATGAGCACAAGCAGTTTCTTGGGAATCCAGTTACCGTAGTTGGGTTTCATTGATGTTTTCATTCTTTTTCTGGTATTTAATTATTACTGCGTGCAAAGGTAACGCTATTTCTATAAATGCTCAATACTTAAAAACAATGATTCTCGTGAGTGCACTTTTTCGGAAACAATAAAAGCCGCCGATATTAATGCTGTAATATCGACGGCTTTTATTATCCGTTGATGCGGTTAGTTGATGAGATAAATCTTCTTTTGTCCGCGATACTCACAGGTCACCGTGGCACGTCCGTCGGTAATCTTGCCCACCTTGATGTTCACGCTAGACGGTGCTGTTGCGTTGATTACCGATGTGTCGGTCATGCGTGCATAGGTCTGGTAGCGGTTCTCCTCGGTGTAGCCATTGGCTTCGGTAGAGCGGATAGGAGTCTTCGGCAATTGCAGTTTATGTCCGTCAACGGTAATGGTCACCTCAGGTACGAAGGGAACGGGCTTGGCGTCAGTCTTAGTGAAACCGATGCCGTGAAGGTCGAAGAGTCCTTGCGGGCGCTGTGGACCCTGCGGACGACGGCCCCATTGCGGCTGCTGCGGTTCAGGAATGTCAGGTCCTTCTGTCACCAGATAGATGGCATGCTTGCCGGTCAGACCTTCCACATCGGGAACCAAATGAGAAATAGTAACCGCCTGATTGGTAGGAGTCTTATCGCCGACATAGATGAGGCCAATCTCTTTACCCTTCCAGGGGTCGTCGAGCATGACGTGAATCTTAAAGGCACCCTTACCGCTGTAGGTCAGGTTCAGGTACAGATGGGCGTTGTCGCCCTTCTTGATACCTTCGAAGGCCTTGCAGCCCTTGGTGTCCTGAGCCAGACCGCCGAAGCCGAAGTACTTGAAGCCGATGATACCACCGTTCTGAATGCCGGCAAGGTCCATCGAGTTGTTCCACACATCGTGGTTGTCCTGCATCCATTCGTTGGCACCTGGACCATAAACGAAGCAGGCATAACCTGCGCTATAATATTGATAAGGTGGCAGACCGAAAATTTGGAAACCTTCGCTGGTCACCTCGGCACCTGTATATTCGTTGCCGTCGCTTGCCTTTGCAGTCCATACATTATCCTTAACGTAGGGGTCATAGCCTGTGATGGTCACCTTGCCGCCCTTTGCAACGGGCTTCTTGTCCCATGTAATCTTCACCGGAGCCACCATAGCCTGACGGGCGTTGCCGAAACCGCGTGGCGGACGATGATAGAAGACGTACCATTGACCGTTTATCTCCTGCAAAGAACCGTGGGTGTTGTGGCCGAAGTTCGTTGTGATGAGTTTCGAGCCGTCCTCGTTGAGCACCACGCCGCGAGAGTCAACCAGCACACCTCCCGAACGCCATGGTCCCAGCGGAGAGTCGCCGTAGGCATAGCGCAGAGCGGAGTTGGTATTGCCCAAGCCGTATTCCTTGCCGCTGTAACCCGAGAACACCATCACATATTTGTTGCCCACCTGACGTATGCTGCTGGCCTCGAAGAAGTTGAAGTCCAGCGGATTCTGTCCTTCATAGAGCGCCTTGTACTCGCTGCCAGGTTTGTCGAGCAGACGGCCGTCGGCGCTGCTGGCAGGGATGAACGGGTCGATGGGCTCTGTGCCTTCGCGCTTAGAGAACATGGTGTTCTGGTCGAGTTCTACAGCCGTTGAGTGTTGGAAACCGTAGAATACGTATGCACGGAATCCCTTGTCATAGTCGGGGTCTTTCTTGTCGGAGATGTTCTCAACGAATACCGATGGGTCGAAGTCGATGAACGATCCAGGAACGCACTTGGTGCCGTCTTCTGTAAGATTGACAGGAGTGAACGGACCGTCGGGGCGGTCGCCGCGGCATACCATTGCCACGCGCTGCCATCCACGAGAGTGGGGATAGAGCCAGTAGGTCTTCTTGCCCGTGTTGCGGTCCTTTACCTCG
The DNA here is from genome assembly GCA_002394385.1 of Prevotella sp. UBA4330. Lineage (GTDB taxonomy): Bacteria > Bacteroidota > Bacteroidia > Bacteroidales > Bacteroidaceae > Prevotella. Next base: position 206,135 of record DGTS01000011.1, on the reverse strand, counting down.
ACGAGGTCGGGTGCAAACATCGTGTCCCATTGTCCGTTAACGTAATGAGTGAAGATAGGACCCTCGTCACGCCATTGGCTAAGGTCCTCTACAGGTGCCGACCACATGCGTATGTCCGGTCCGCAATAGCGTGTGTAAGCCACATCGTGCGAGCCGATGATGTAGGCGCGGAACTTCCCGGGGTTGTCAGGGTCTTCAAAAACTCGCGGTTCGCCGTCGGGCACGTGCTCCCATAAAGGCAAATAAGGATTTTGAGCCGAACAGGCGAGAGAGGCGACAAGCGCCACAAAAAGCAAACTAAATTTCTTCATGTCTTTATTTATAGGTTATTAGTTTCGTGGTGCAAAGATATACTTTTCTTGCCTATCATTGTAAAAATGATGTTTCATTTACTTTGTGCCATGTTTCCTATTCGCCATCGCTGCCAATACAATTCGTATAAACATATTTTTTGTGGAAAACTTTGTCATTATAGATAAAAACTGTTATATTTGCCATACATAATAGTTTCATAATATAAAGAAACATTTTGTTGTTTATGAAGATAGTCATAGCGATTGATTCGTTCAAAGGATGCCTGAGTTCTGTTGAGGCGAACATGGCGGCAGCAGAAGGCATCAGAAATGTATGCCCTGAGGCGGAGATTATGCAGGTGCCTGTAAGTGATGGCGGCGAGGGATTCCTTGAGGCTTTCCGTGCAGCCATCGGTGGTGAGTTGGTTGAAACGGTAGTGAGAGACCCTATGATGCGTCTCATTAAGGCAGAATATCTGCTGCAAGGAGAGACGGCTGTGATAGAGATGGCTCGTGCCAGTGGACTGACATTGCTGACTGCTGAAGAACGTAACCCGTTGGTTGCCACAAGTTATGGCACGGGGCAGTTGGTTGCCGATGCTGTCAGGAGAGGTGCAAAGCATATCCTTGTAGGGCTTGGAGGCAGCGCGACAAGTGACGCTGGTAAGGGGATGCTCCGTGCGCTGAAAGACGCTTTTGCAAAGAACGGCACATGGGACGACATCGAGGACTTGAAGTCTGTGAGATTCACCATTGCCACTGACGTGGGGAATCCTCTGTGCGGCGATAATGGAGCGGCACATGTGTTTGCTCCGCAAAAGGGAGCGACACCCGAAATGGTGCTCCTGCTTGACGGGCAGGCAAGGAAATTCGCAGATGTTTCAGCCAAGCATTTTGGTTATGACCGCTCGATGATGGCTGGAGCAGGTGCTGCCGGAGGTCTTGGCTATGCGTTCCTCGAATATCTCAACGCGGAATGTAAGTCAGGCATACAGTTATTGCTCGACACCATACATTTCCGCGAACTTGTCAAGGGTGCCGACCTTATAATCACAGGCGAGGGTTCAGCCGACCGTCAGACTCTGATGGGCAAGTTGCCGATGGGAGTTTTGGAACATGCAGACAATGTCCCCGTGGCGTTGTTGTCAGGAAGAATCAGCGACGGTGATGCGCTTTTGCATGCCGGCTTTGCATGGGTAGAATGTATCAATCCCATCGACATGCCGTTGGAGGAAGCGATGCGCCAAGAGGTGGCGCAACAGAACATTGCCAGGACGGCCATTCATATCCTTTCGCAATGTGAAAGGTGCTAAATTAGAGGACGAATCATATACTTCTGAAGTCCCCAAAGATAATACAGGCAGAGGTAAAAAGAAACCCCTGCCTGTATTATTATTGTGATTAATGTGCTTTGTGCTTTAAACAGGATTGTTCTCAGCGAATAGTTTCAGGCGCTCTTCGAGTTGTGCATATTGGTGGTCCTCGATGAACGAAGTGCAGACACGCAGTCCTTCCTGATGAGAGCCGGTGGTGATGAGGCAGATGGCACTAACACCGTAGTACATCAGTTCGCGAGCCAACTCCCCGCTCGTCATTCCCTTGTAGCCGATGGTGAAGTAGAAGCCGTCGGCAATGGGCTGGTCGAGGTCGCGGTCATATACGATGTGGAAGTTGTTGCGGCAGAATATCTCCTTCAGTTTGTGAGCACGCTCGCCGTACACCTTTATCTCGTCGCGGAAGTTGTACTTGCCGTCGCATGCCGCCCCGAGCATTGCCGCCATGGCATATTGTGCGCTATGGCTTGTACCAGAGGACAGAGCGTAGAGCATGCGGGTGGAGAAGACAAGACCGAAGGGCAGTCCCTCGTAACGATTGGACAAGTCGTCGTAGTGGCGGTGGAAAAGTTTGTTGCTGATGCATGTCACTCCGATGCGCTCGCCGGCATAACTGAATGCCTTGCTTCCGCTAATCAAGAGAATGTAGTTGTCGGTATAGTGAGCCACGCTCGGCTGATATGGCGGTTCGAATGGACGGCTGAGGTCGCGGCGGAAGTCCATAGCGAAATATGCTAGGTCTTCCATCACGATGGTGTCGTATTGAGTTGCCAGTTCGCCTATGATGCGCAGTTCGTCGTCGTTGAAACATATCCACGACGGGTTGTTAGGGTTGCTATATACGATGGCGCAGATGTTTCCTTTAGAGAGATAACTCTCCAGTTTCTGCCGTAGTTTCTCTCCACGATAGTCATATACGTCGAAAGTCTCGTACTTCACACCCTGCACCTGCAGTTGCATTTTCTGTACGGGGAAGCCTGGGTCGATGAAGAGCACCGTGTCCTTCTTCTTGTCCGCTTGCGAACAGGTTAAGAACGAGGCGAATGTCCCCTGCATGGAACCGCACACCGGCACGCATCCCTCGGGGTTGATGTCAACGTCGATGAAAGCCTTGACGAAACGCGATGCCTGACGCTTCAGTTCGGGCAGTCCCTGAATGTCGGGATAACTGTGTGCGATGCCGTCCTGCAGTGCTTTCACCTGTGCATCCACACCCACCTGTGCGGCGGGCAGTCCTGGTATGCCCATCTCCATTTTTATAAACTCTACGCCGCTGGCCTTCTCAGCCATTGCAGCCACCTGCTTCACCTCGCGTATCGTTGCCTTTGCGAAGTCCTGAATGCCGAGTTCGTTGATGAGCCCGTCAACAATTTCTTTCTTTATTGGTGTTTGTGCCATGTTAGATTATGTTTAATTGCATGCAAAATTACGAAATAATGCTGACATACGGAAGCATTTTTGGATGATTAACGCAGTTTGCCACATAAATAAAGGCATTTCGATGGAAATTGTGGAAAGTCCGTAACGTGCCACTAAGCAAATCGAGTAGAAATACTTTTTCGGTATTGAAATGGTATGAGAGAAAATAAAAAGGTCAACCATCTTACAAAGAAATCAAGTCCCATAATTTAAAAGATGTGTAAAATTAGGGTGGAGATTGAACGTACTTTCGAAGAAAAATCGTATATTTGCGCAATGAAGATACCAGAAGTATGACAATTTATACAAAATTCAAGGAATACATCTGGCTGGTGAACACCATTTACCGGGCCAGAGCGATTACACTCGCAGAGATTAACGAGAAGTGGCTACAGACGGAAATGAGCGAGGGAATCCCATTGTCGCGAACGACCTTCCATCGCCATCGTATCGCTATTGAAGAGATGTTTGGACTGCTCATCGAATGCAATAAGAAGCAGGGCAACAAATATTATATAAGTAACAAGGATGTCCTTGAAGAAGATTCAGTACAGAACTGGATGCTTTCCACCATGAGTGTAGGCAATCTGCTGAGTGAGAGCCAAAGTCTTCATAATCGCATTCTGTTGGAAAATATTCCTTCCGGCGGCGAGAAACTCCAGCAAGTCATCAAGGCCATGAAAGAGAATAGATGCCTGATGATTACCTATCAGCGTTATGGCTCTCCTTCAGGCTACAGTTTTACCATGGAACCTTATTGCATAAAATTGTTCCGTCAACGTTGGTATATGTTGGGCAAATTGTCCAACGGTTGGTTGGCTACCTATTCGCTCGACAGGATAGAGAGTATGAAGATGCTTGAAACGAAGTACAAGGTAGCGGATGATTTCGATGCCGTAGAGTATTTCCGTGAGGCTTACGGCATTGTGGTTGACGACAATATGCCACTGCAACACATTGTGCTTCGTGCTCATGGTTTTGAACGCTATTATCTGCGAGACCTGCCCCTTCACCATAGTCAGCGTGAAATCTACGTCACCGAAGAATACACCGACTTCGAACTGACGCTCAGGCCCACCTCTGATTTTAAGTCAAAACTGCTATCACGTGGACAATGGATTGAGGTACTGGAGCCACAGTCATTGGCTGACGAAATCGTCGAATGGCACCAAAATGCCATTCAACGATACAAAAAATAAAAATTCCTTGCGACTGTTCCACGAATTGAAACAACGCGCACCTATCTTTGCATCGTAAACAATGAAGTTGAACTAAAGCAAAAGGAATTATGGAAACAAGAAAGAAGTATTTCATGGATTGCCATCTGGCAGGCCGCAAGTATCACGATGCCGACGAAGTGTGGGACGAACTGAAAGTAGGAACCCTGCTGCAACTCCAGCGAGAAATGGATAACCGTCACGATCTCAATGCCATAGCCGTGATGTACAAGAAGCCAGAAGAGGAAGAGCCCTATTGTATTGGCTATATCCCCCGCGAGGACAACGAGACCATTGCCGCCATCCTGGAAATGGGATGGACTGATATGTTCGAATGCCGTATCTGTAAGATTAATACTGATGCTCACCCTGAGAATCAAGTTCATCTTACGATTAAAATAAAAAGGAATGGGAAAAAATGAGTTGCTCAAATTGCGCTAGATGATTACTCGCTGCCAGTTGACGTATGCAAAGACAATGCCATTTGCCTCTCATGAATATATTGTGAGGGGCTATTGCCCATTGACTGTAGAATCCTAAATTCGCTTAACCTGTGTGACTTGAATCTGTAGAGTACCATGCTGCTCGTCTCCACCCATATTATCAGTTTCAAAAACCCCACAAAGCCGATCTTGGAGTAGATTTTTATTTCGTTTATGAAGTTTTCCCCCGAGAAAGACGTTATTTAGGATTTTATTTGTATATTTGCAGCATTAGTGCCTTCATGGCATCGACCACATGGTCTGATGAGAATGCGCCGAAAGACTATTCTCACATAGCAATGATTCTGATAAAGCACAGGCAGGCGAAACAAAGCAATAAAGCATTGAAACGATATTCGGTTTTTGGGAAGGTATGTGTTACATCAGTGCCTATCACCAAAATACAGGTGAAAAGTTAGGTAAAGAAAACTCGGCAACCTACTATCACAGGTTTAATGAGAACTCGCCTTTCTTTCTTGACTATACTTTCTCTAATATGCCAATAAAATCGTATTCACTATTTGAATGGAACAAAGAAATGAGTGATCATGTAGCACAAATAATAGAAGTGTGATATAATTCTTTTTGATATGATAGAAACAATCCTTGTTAAAGAGATAGAAGGTGTATATTCCTGCGACGTAAGCATCAGCAAAGAGGAATGGCTTGAGATGTTGAAAGACACCAATATGCCAGAAAAATACAGGGATGCTTTGTTGCGGTTCTATTATATGCCTAAACATAGAGGTTCCTGCACAGCCGTGAGTAATGCAATAGGAGGTGACCCGCAGTCTCTTAACTCATACATTACAAAAATCGGCCAGTTCGTCCAGAAAAGACTTAACCGATTCCAGATAGTACGCTCCAATGGGAAACCCTGCTTCTTGATTGTTCCTATGAGCGAAGGGATAGATTTGCCAAAAGGTAGCGAAGGTACCTTTGAGTGGGAACTTCGCCACGAATTGGTAGAAGCAATTAGGGATTATTTGTATTGGTATCTTATAGAACGATACAAAGAAGTAAGAAAGCAGATTCCTATTGATGGAGAAGAGTGGACAGAAATATATAAATGGCAGTTGATAACGGCCAGCAAAGGGAAAACACCTTTTGAGATTGTTCGTGACCACGTTGCGCATCCAGGCAAACCAAAGTTGGGCGGTTTTTCAAATCTCATTGATGCTGTTCGTGATAACAAGACTTTAAAACACTTGGTTGACAACAATCCCAATGGACTTCAAAAAGCATTAGATGTGCTCGCTGATGAAACAAAGTCCTTGAATGACAGGTTGGCAGATTATAAGTCAGCAATGGTTTCACTTCTTCCTACGTCTGGTTTTAACAGCAAGGCTAACGACGAACGTACGGCATCAACCATCCTTACGTGTCTGAATCCCATGCATTATACCTTCTATAAATATGACGTATATTCATTGTTCTGCAAGTATCTTGGCGAACAAAGGAAAACCGCTGGGCAATGCTATGAGCATTTTCTCAAATTACTAAAGCCTCTTAGCGTTCTGGCAGTAAGCGACAAAGAACTACAGCAGATTGTTGAACCTTCTTTGAAAGAAGAATTGCGGAGTGATTTGCTGCTGGCGCAAGATGTTCTTTGGATTTTGCTGATAGAATTTCCAGAAGAGATGGGATATGTCCACAGTCTTTTGACTTCTCCAAAACAACGCGTATGGTTATGGAACAAAGCGTTTCTATCTGACTTGCAGGACACATTGGAAATAGGCTCCTCAGCAAATACCATTAAAGATTTCACATCATACAAGTCGAAGAATGCGCTGCGTAAAGCCTATCAGAAAGATGTAGGCAACGGAGATTTGAAGATTCCTGATGCCTATTGGTCATTTATCAATGAAGTGAATATTGGCGATATTGTTGTGCTCTTTGAACCGAAAAAAGGGAATGGCAAGCAATATCACTTATTGCATGGTTGGGGCGTTTTTACATCTGATTGTATTGTCAATGTGTCCAATGAGAATCCCATGAGCAGGACTGTTCAATGGCGTAATTTTCTAAAGATACCCAAGCAGAATGAGGAAATGGGGAACAGCGTGTTTTTCCAAGGAACAACAGACAAACAAGCATTACATATTAAAGAATTGTTAGACATTAATTCAGAAGTTATTATGGAATCAAAATATCAGAAATATATAGACCTATTAGAGACAAACAAGAACCTGATTCTGACTGGAGCGCCAGGAACGGGGAAATCATTCATGGCAATAGAGATTGCAAAAGAACTCATTACGCAACATTCCACTGCTGCTCAGCCAATGGACGTGCTGCATCAGGCTATCGACAATTATTCCAAGCATAGCGAAATGGAGCAAATGTATGTTAGTCTGTTAGATAGCTTTTACGCTCGATTTCCTAAAGAGAAATTGAAAGACATGACATTGGAAGATTATTGTATCGGTAGAGGCGAAGAAAACAAAGACAACTTCTGTTTCTGGATGGAGCGGCAACTGAAACCTCTTGGCTATTACTTCCCTGGCTCATCACGTTCCTACCTACTCTACTGGAACAAGAATGACGAAGAGTACAAGGTACATGGATACCTGAAAAATGAAAAGCTAAAGAATCCTGAATCGCTAATGAAAATATTGGCCAATGATATTCATAACATGGTCAATCAAGACAAACCCGAAGACTATGTAGACAAGTTTGGAGAGTCATTTATCCTAAAGATTCTTAACAGCTATTATCCTTACGAATATGCACCCATCAATAGTAGGACGCACATAGACCATATTATCTCATTATTTAACATCAAATACGAAGGTCAAAATGTATTTGAGAAGAATAAAGCTATCTATCGCTTTTATAAGGAAATGACAAAAGACAAAGACATTTCTCCTTTTGGATTCATGAGCATATTGTATAATCATTTTAACATCAAAGACGGAGAAATGATTGAAAACGGAGAAATCAGAAGCGAAGGCGAGTATCGGTTTGTTCAATTCCATCCGTCATACGATTACACAGATTTCGTGGAAGGACTTCGGCCTATACAAGAAGAAGAGAATAGTAATATTGGATTTTGCCGTCAAGATGGTGTGTTTAAAAGCCTTTGTTTAATTGCATCAAGAAATCCGAATAAGAGATACGTCATGATTATTGATGAAATAAACCGTGGCGAAATATCAAAAGTGTTTGGAGAGTTGTTCTTTTCTATAGATCCTGGTTATCGTGGTAACAAAATAAAAGTACAAACCCAATATCAGAACATGATTCCTGAATCCAACGATTTTCACGATGGTTTCTATGTTCCTGAGAACGTATATATCATCGGAACAATGAATGACATTGACCGTAGCGTAGAGAGCATGGACTTTGCTATGCGTCGCCGTTTTGCATGGCAGGAGGTGACGGCAGAGGAGAGTTATACCAACATGATTGAAAATGATCCTGAGTTTGTACTTGTGAAAGATGAAATCAAGCAAAGGATGTTCAGTCTGAATAAAGCCATTGCTGAGACGGAAGGCTTAGATGAAGCCTATCAAATAGGTGCTGCCTACTTCAGAAAGTATCTCGACTATAAGGAAAAAGCCAATGCTTTCGATTGCCTATGGGAAAACCATCTGAAAGGTTTACTCTTTGAATACCTGCGAGGTAATCGTAGGGCAAAAGAATTATTAAAGAAGTTACACGACGCATACAACAAGAAGAGCCTAAATGAGTAGCCTGCCCATACAGACAAAGGACAACTCTGAACGGCATTTGACTGAAATAGAAGTTTGCCATCTTGAAACGCTCAAGAAGTTGGCAGAGCCATCTATTGCTGACCTATGCCGTAAAGAGCATCCCAATTTGCTGATATTCCCACAAGACTTAGATGCCTATGGGGATAAGATTGGCGATGCCCATATCTTTGATGTGAAAGGCGAAACAATTGTCACGGGCAATATTATGGGCTTTATTGGTTGTGGCGATACAAAGGTAAGCATCAGTTCTCGCTTCACGCAGGACAAGAACGACTATTTCCTGCACTACATGCTTCGAAAGGTGTTTGCCGTCAATCTGTTTGACTTGCAATTCAACTCCGACGAGGAAAGCATCTTCGACTTCCTTATATACTTATTCCCTACGTTCCTGAAACGGGCCATGAAACAAGGAATGTATAGAGAATATCAGACCCGAAAGTATAATGATGCCAATGTAAAAGGGAGAATTGACATCTCTCGCCATATCAAGCAGAACATTCCTTTTGCAGGCAAGATAGCCTATACCACCCGCGAGTACGCTCAGGACAATCATCTCACGCAGTTGATTCGTCATACTATAGAATATATCTCACACCATAGGTATTCGGGAAATATCCTTCGTAATGATGATGATACGACAGATGCCGTAAAGGCTATTTGTCAAGTAACATCATCTTATAATCGAAACGAACGGCAGACGGTAATTAACGCGAATCTTCGTCCCATCAGCCATCCCTATTATTATGAGTATCGCCCATTGCAACAACTTTGCATGCAAATTCTGCGGCAAGAGGAATTGAAATATGGGCGAGACGATGATGAAATCTATGGAGTGCTGTTTGATGGTGCTTGGTTATGGGAAGAGTATCTGAATACATTCCTTGCAGACATAGGGTTTGAACATCCAAGAAACAAACAAGGATTGGGGCATAAGAGTCTGTTCACAGACGGCTCAGGCTGGTGCTATCCAGATTTCTTGAGTCCAGATATGGTGCTTGATGCGAAATACAAATGGTATGACGATTGGAGTAAGGTTCAGACAAAAGATTTGTACCAAGTAATCTCATATATGCATGTGCTGGATCGGGAGAATGGAGGGTATATAGTCCCTGTAGATTGGTCCTCACCAAAGTTCCCAACCAAAAATCTCAAAGGTAAGGGAGGCGATATGTCTATCTATGGCATGGACGTATGTTTCAATGCGGACTCCTTTGAGGATTATTTTTCTAACATGGTTCGCTCAGAACAAAAGATTCTAAACAAATTGGAAACCTATAAAGGATAAGAATCTACAAGGCAAACAAAAACGACAACTATATCATACTATTTGTGATTCTTTGTAAAGTGTTTAGGATGTGGAAGAAGATATAATCATTCGTATTGCTAAATGACGACGTATCTGTTTCGTTGGGAAATGATAACGAATAAGGGCAACAATCAAGAAATGTTTCTGGTTGTTGCCCTTGGTTATGTGAGTTATGTTGAATGTCATTTCTGAGCCTCTCGTCCCAGTGCGAGTGCCTTGATGTTGGCATCAACTATCTTCTCGCCCTTGCGGCCGAATACGCGGCGGATGGCATCCTCGAGTTTCGAGTATTCTATGCCGAGTGCCTTCTGCGCTGCACCGAGCAGAATGACATTGGCAGAGCGCGGAACGCTGTTCTCCTTAGCCATCTTTTCGATGTCGATGACAATGACGTTCTTAATCTTTGCCAGGTCGGCATTGATTTTCTCCATATCGGGATAGTTGGGGATGTTGACAAACGGAGTGCTGCTGGTGATAATCCATCCCTCCTTGTTGAGGTATGGCAGATAGCGCAGTGCCTCCATCGGTTCCATGGAGATTATCACGTCGGCACCGCCCTTGGCGATAAGGTCGCTGTTGATTGGTTCCGACGAGATGCGCAGATTCGACTGCACGTCGCCGCCTCGCTGGCTCATGCCGTGCACCTCTGCCTGCTTGATGTATAGGTTCTCGTTCATGGCTGCCTCGCCTATGATTGTGGCGATGGAGAGGATGCCTTGTCCTCCCACACCGCAGAGTATGATGTCTGTTTTCATTTCTGTCCCTCCTGTGCTTTCTTTTGTTTCAGATGTCTTTGCAGCGTCTGCATGCACTCGCGTCGCGGAATGATCACCGACGTTCCTTTGTAGTTTATCTCCTCACGAATGATGCGTGTGATTTCGGGCATGTTCTTTGGCAGTGGAACCACTACATGCAGATGCTCGTCGCTCAGTCCGAGTCCACGGCAAATGGCCTCAAACTTATTTGTTCCGGCGGAGTCTTGTCCGCCAGTCATTCCCGTAGTGAGGTTGTCGCTTATTATTACGGTGATGTTGGCGTTCTCATTGATGGCATCGAGCAGTCCGGTCATTCCCGAGTGGGTGAACGTTGAGTCGCCGATGATTGCCACAGCCGGCCATTGTCCTGCATCAGCGGCACCCTTGGCCATTGTGATGCTGGCACCCATGTCAACGCATGAGTGGATGGCGCGGAACGGCGGGAGGAATCCCAGTGTATAACAGCCGATGTCGCCGAAGACACGAGCATTATCGTATTCGCGCAGCACCTCGTTGAGCGCAGCATAAACGTCGCGGTGACCGCAGCCCTGGCAGAGGGCTGGCGGACGTGGTACCACATCCTCGCATGGAGCGTAGCATTGGTCGGTCTCTATGCCGAAGGCCTTTTTCACGATGTCGGGATTCAACTCTCCTGTGCGTGGCAGTTCGCCTGTCAACTTGCCCATGATGTTCTTTGTCTCGCCGACACCTCTTATAATATCTTCGATGAACGGCTGTCCTTCCTCTACAACCAATATCTTGTCACATTCTGCCATGAGGTCGCGCACCAATTTCTTAGGCAGCGGATACTGCGAAATCTTCAGGATAGGGTAGGGACATCCTTCTGGGAAACACTCGTTGACATAGTTGTAACCAATACCGCTTGCGATGATGCCCAATGGGTGATGGGTGTTGGCTGCTGGCTGTTTGAGAAAGTTGTATTTTGAGTTCAAGGCATCCTCTTCGAGTTGTGCCTGCTGTGCAGTGACGATGTCGTTGCGCTTGCGTGCATTTGCTGGCAGCAGCACCCAACTGCTTGCCACGGCATCGTAGTTCAGTTCGTTCTCCTTGCGTGGCTCTGCAGCAACATTCACCACGGCGCGCGAGTGAGCCATGCGTGTGGTGACGCGCATCAATACAGGCAGATGTTGCTTCTCAGAATACTCGAAGGCATCAGCCATCATGTCGTAAGCCTCTTGCTGAGAACTTGGCTCAAATGTGGGAATGAGTGCGAACTTGCCATAGAAACGAGAGTCCTGCTCGTCCTGTGATGAGTGCATCGAAGGGTCGTCGGCAACAAGAACCACCACGCCACCGTTCACTCCGGTCATTCCTGAATTCACGAATGGGTCGGCACAGACGTTAAGTCCAACATGCTTCATACATACCATAGCGCGTTTTCCCATGAACGACATTCCGAGAGCGGCTTCCATTGCCGTCTTCTCGTTGGTGCTCCAACGGCTGTGTATGCCACGCTCTTTTGCTATGGCATTGCCTTGGATAAACTCTGTAATCTCGGTCGAGGGCGTGCCCGGATAGGCATACACTCCGGAAAGTCCGGCATGTATGGCTCCAAGTGCAATTGCCTCGTCGCCCAGTAAAAGTTTTCTTTCAGTCATTTTATGTTATGTTTATGAGTTTATATATTTGTAACCCCCTTCTATCTCCCCCGAGGGGAGGGCCGTTAGAGGATTTGTTTTACTTTTTCTTTTTTACCCTTTTTCTTTTTTACCCTTTTCCTTTTTTACCTTTTTACTTTTTTACAACGCTCCTTGTTCTTTATAATAAATCGAAACTGTCGGCATCGTTGAGAACGGGGAATTTCTTTCGGAATGATAGAAGTCGCTCAACGTCTATTTCGGCAAGCGTAGAGCATTCTGCATTCTCCTCGCATTCGGCCTCCACTTTTCCGTATGGGCTGATAATCATGGAGTGGCCGCAGTATTCGCATTTTGGGTCGGTGCCGATGCGGTTGACACCTGCCACGTAGCACTGGTTCTCCAGGGCGCGTGCTTTCAGCAGTGTGTCCCACACATGGATGCGGCTCGTAGGCCATGCCGCCACGTAAACCATCATGTCGTAGTCGCCATGATTTCTGCTGAACACAGGAAACCGCAGGTCGTAGCACACTTGCAGCATGATTCTGACACCTCGCCATTCGACAATCACACGGCTGTCGCCTCTTGTATAATGCTCGTCCTCGCCAGCGTATGAGAACAGATGACGCTTGTCGTATGCCGTCACGCTCCCGTCAGGCTTCACGAAGAATAGACGGTTGCGGTATTTCTTGCCGTCTTTGATGGCTATGCTGCCTGTGATGGCAGCATCTTTTTCGGCAGCCTTGCGCTTCATCCATTGCAGTGTGTCGCAGTTTTCGTCCTCCGCAATGCCTTCAGGGCAAGTGGCAAACCCCGTAGAGAACATTTCGGGAAGAACATACAGGTCGGCTTCCGGCGCATCGTCAATCATAGCATTCGCCTTGCTGACGTTCACCGAAGGGCTTCCCCACGCAATATCCATTTGAATGATTGAGGTTTTCATCTGCTTTTCCTGACTGCCTGAATCTCTTTCGCCTGTTAGTAGCAACCTCTTTGAAGGCTGCGATTTCCTCTTGACGAGTGCAAAGTTGCAAAAAATAATCCGAAAAGAAAAATAAATTCAGAATTATTTTGTCGTTTCCTTTCTAATTCGTACCTTTGCACCCGATTTTCGAAAATAGTCACTTAAAAACATTTGATGAAGAACGACAAGAAAGGTAACCAATACCGCGTCAACGAGCAGATACGTGCTCGTGAAGTGAGAATTGTGGGCGATGGTGGATCATCAGTATTGCCTACCCGCGAGGCATTAGATATGGCTCGCCAGCAGGGAGTTGACCTTGTTGAGATTTCTCCTAATGCCAATCCGCCAGTATGTCGTCTCATCGACTATTCGAAGTTCCTCTATCAGCAGAAGAAACGTGCCAAGGAGATGAAGCAGAAGCAGGTGAAGCAGGAGATAAAGGAAATACGCTTCGGGCCTCAGACCGACGAGCACGACTACAACTTCAAACTGAAGCACGCAAAGGAGTTCCTCGAGGAAGGCAACAAAGTGCGTGCATACGTCTTCTTCAGAGGACGCTCGATATTGTTTAAGGAGCAGGGAGAAGTGCTCCTGCTGCGTTTCGCCAACGATCTTGAGGAATATGGAAAGGTGGAGCAGATGCCAAGTCTTGAGGGCAAGAAGATGTTCCTCTATCTCACACCCAAGAAGGCAGGTGTGGCGAAGAAGAGCCAGCAGAAGCGCGACCGCGAGCGCGACGAGGCAGAATCAAAGGCTGAAGTGGCAAGACAGGCTGAGGCCGAGGCAGCAGCAAAGGGAGGTATCTTTGCCAATGTAAAAGGCGGAGACGAGATTCTGGCAAAACTCAAGGGAGACGAGGATTAGTGAAATTCCGGGTGCGCGTAACGTCAGGTATATACGTTGCCGCCCCACATTAATAAAAACAATTTAAATAATAAAAAAATGCCAAAAGTAAAGACAAATTCCGGTGCTAAGAAGCGTTTCCGTTTCACCGGTACTGGCAAGGTAAAGCGCAACCATGCTTACCATAGCCACATCCTGACAAAGAAGACAAAGAAGCAGAAGAGAAACCTTGTTCATTCTGCAATAGTAGACAACAGCAACTTGAAGCAGGTACGCGATTTGCTCTGCCTCCGTTAATCATTAATTAAGAAAGGAAAGAAACTATGCCAAGATCAGTAAATCACGTTGCTTCAAGAGCAAAAAGAAAGAGAATACTTAAACTTACACGCGGCTATTTTGGTGCACGTAAGAATGTTTGGACCGTTGCCAAGAACACTTGGGAGAAGGGTCTCACCTATGCATATCGCGATCGCAAGAACAAGAAGCGCACTTTCCGTGCTCTCTGGATTCAGCGTATCAATGCAGCAGCACGCCTCGAGGGCATGAGTTACTCACAGTTGATGGGTGCTCTCCACAAGGCTGGTATCGAGATCAACCGCAAGGTTCTCGCTGACCTCGCTGTGAACAACCCTGATGCATTCAAGGCTATCGTAGAGAAGGTTAAGTAAACCGCAGCATTTCAGAGCATGTGCTCTGCTTAATGTTATACATATAATAATCGTCAGACAGCAATATGTCTGACGATTATTTTTTCCGTTTTATTATCCTTTTTTACTGATTTTGTCACTTTTTTTCGTAATAATTTTGTTATTAAGAAAAAAATGATTACATTTGCAAAGGATTGAGAACATCAGTCTCTCACATTATGAATTACTAAATTATATTGGCATATTTATCAGAGCGGAAATCTGGACGTTTCCAACATGGAGAATACATTCTACACAGATAATATTGCATAATTTTAATTTTATCGCTTCGGCGTGGACTTTGATAAATTGTGTAGAAGGTAGTCCAGAACCTCCGACAATTAGTCATCTGTCCACGCTTTTCCTTTTCGCTTTACTTCTTATGTTTTAATAGCATTATAGCCTCATGGTCAATGAAATACGATTACGGCGGCGGTCAACATCGAGCACTTTCACTTGCACATGTTGATGCAGATGAACCACGTCGTTAGGGTCGCGGACATACTTGTTGGCAAGTTGCGAAATATGCACCAGCCCGTCCTGGTGAACACCGATGTCAACAAAGGCTCCGAAGTTGGTGATGTTGGTAACGATGCCAGGTAGCACCATGCCTTCCACGAGGTCGTCAACGTCCTTCACTCTTGCGTCGAACTCAAACTCTTCTATCTGCTGACGCGGGTCGCGTCCAGGCTTTTCCAGTTCGTGCATAATGTCGTTCAGCGTAGGCAAGCCTATCTCGCCTCCCACGTAGCGGTTGATGTTGATGCTCTCGCGTTTTGTCTTGTTGCCAATTAGTTCTGCTACGCTGCATCCGCAGTCCTTTGCCATGTGCTCCACCACGTCGTAACTCTCTGGATGAACGGCAGTGTTGTCCAGAGGGTTCTTCCCGTCTCTAATGCGCAGGAATCCAGCGCATTGTTCGAACGCCGAAGGTCCCAGACGCGGTACTTTCTTCAGTTGCGCGCGGCTTGTAAATGCTCCGTTCTCGCGGCGATAGTCCACAATGTTCTTTGCCAGCGTCGGTCCTAGTCCGCTAACGTATGTCAGCAGTTGTTGCGATGCTGTATTAAGGTCTATGCCCACCGAGTTAACGCACAGTTCCACTGTCTGGTCGAGCGAGTGCTTTAGTTTTGTTTGGTCAACATCGTGTTGGTATTGTCCAACACCAATACTTTTTGCATCTATCTTCACCAGTTCGGCCAGAGGGTCCATCAGTCGCCTGCCTATTGACACCGCGCCGCGTACCGTGACGTCCTCATCGGGAAACTCCTCGCGTGCAAGTTTCGACGCAGAGTAGATGCTTGCGCCGTCCTCGCTGACGACAAATATTTTGGGTGATGGCTGTATCGTCGAAACGCTCTCCGCCACAAACTCTTTCGTCTCACGGCTTGCCGTGCCGTTGCCAATGGCTATTGCCTCGATGCTGTAGTCGGCAATCATTTTCTGCAGGTGCATGCGTGCCTGCATGGTGTGGTTCACTGGCGGATGAGGGAATATCGCCTCATGGTACAACAGGTTGCCCTGAGCGTCGAGACATACCACTTTGCAGCCCGTGCGGAATCCGGGGTCAACGCCCATCACGCGCTTCTGTCCCAGGGGAGGGGAGAGCAGCAGTTGCCGGAGGTTCTCAGAGAACACCTTTATTGCCTCGTCGTCTGCCTTTTCCTTGCTCGATGATGCAAATTCTGTCTCTATCGAAGGGCACAGCAGTCGTTTATATCCGTCCTCGACAGCCTCGGCGACGAGTCTTTGGCATGGTCCGCTGCCATGCACATAGTGGCGGCACATACGGCCGATGCACTGCTCGTCGTCGGTGGTGATGCTTACGCGGAGAATGCCTTCTGCCTCGCCTCGCCTCATGGCCAGCAGACGATGTGACGAGCATCGGCGCAGCGGTTCGCTGAAGTCGAAGTAGTCGGAGTATTTTGCTGCCTCGTCAGTGTCTTTTTTCTTGCTCACCACCTTGGAGCGAATCACAGCGTCGCGTCGGAATTGCTGTCTCACCTGCTGGCGCGACCCCTCGTCCTCGCTTATTTGTTCGGCAATAATGTCCTTTGCTCCCTGCAGTGCCGCGTCGATGTCTTTCACGTCTCCGCGCACAAATCTTTCGGCCGCTTTTCGTGGCTGTTGTTCTCGCTGCATCATCAGAATCATTGCCAGAGGTTCCAGTCCTTGTTCACGAGCCACTGCGGCACGTGTCCTGCGCTTGGGCTTGAATGGCAGGTAAATGTCCTCAAGCACTGTTGCGCTCCATGTCTCGTCTATTCGCTGTTGCAGTTCCTTGGTCATTCGCCCCTGCTCGGTGATGGTCTTCACGATGGTCTCCTTGCGTTTCTGAATCTCCTTCAGCCGCTCGTTCATATCTGAGATTTTCGCTATCTGCACCTCGTCGAGCCCACCGGTGCGTTCCTTGCGGTAACGTGATATAAACGGTATGGTGCATCCCTCTTCCAGCAGTCGCAGTGTGTTCTCCACTCCCTGCTGTGGCAGTTGCAGTTCGCTTGCTATTATTTTAGTGAAAATGTTCATGTCTTTTTAGGTATTAAAAATCCACTGCAAATATACATAATAATTTTTAAATACATTCATATTGGTGATAATGACTGCTCATTTTTTCCCCTTTGTTATGTTACGTCGTATTTGTAAACGGGCCGTAAGCAGTCAATGACATCACTACAAAACAAATTAATTCTTCAAGTTTTATTTTGTATTGTCTCTGCTTTGGTGTATCTTTGCAGTCGATAATTAGCATTATCATTCTGACATTTTCCACAGCCGCTATCCGAGCCGTTGGGGAAAAAGAAAAGAGCGTGTAAAGATTAAACAAACAGTCTTATGAACATAAAATTGCACACACCAAAGAGCCTGAAGAACGGCAGCGGAATGTCCTCGCTGAAGCAGTTTATGCTTTCGCTCCTTGCCACCACCGTATCCATTGCCCTCACTTTCGGCACGGCAGCCGTTATAGACAACCTAAAGAAGAAGAAAGAGAAGCGTGAGATAGTGATGATGGTGATGTACGACATGTATAACACGTTGAGGTCGGTGGAGAAATCAGACACGATGCTTCGCCAGGCGATGAAATATCAACTGCAGGTGGCAGAAGATACCGCGCAGTACAACAAACTGAAATTCCAGATGGCTGTTCTGGTGCCGCAAGTGGACTATACCGAGACCACCGAGCGAATCTTCTCGTCGAGCATCGAGACCATCAACACAGTCGGCAACGTGCTTTTCTCGGAGAGCGTGGCAGATTTCTATCAGGCGCGCAGCAGATACAAGGGAATTGTGTGTGACTCTATAGCGCACCATGTGATGATAAATAATCCTTTTTCAAGTGCGAGAGGCGTTATCAATATCGACTTTGACTATTATGCCTTGCTGACAAAGAGTTTGCTTACGGGTATGCGGCAGTCGTTCACACAGTGTAAGCAGATAACAAGAGTCAGCGACGAGGATCTGGATGTCTATTGCCGTGAGAGGGAACAGATGAAAATTGCTGCTGAAGCGGAAATAGGTGCCTCCGACGTTTCTGATGATGAACTGCTGGAGTATGTGAGAAAGATAGGTGAGGCCAAGAAGAAATTGAACTTGGAGTAACCGCCGAGAAGCGAAACTTACCGTTGGTGGCCTGACATCAGTTAGAAACTGGTAGCATTTTTGCGGATATCATGTTTGTTTCCATTCTTGTTATGTCAGTTGTGGTTGAAAAAGTTTAAAACTACAGTTTTTATTTTGTTATCTCTTTGCTTTAATGTACCTTTGCAGTCATAATGATTTCAGTAGAAGGATTAAGAGTGGAGTTCGGCGTGAAGCCATTGTTCTTTGATGCCAGTTTCGTGATTAACGACCGCGACCGCATTGCTCTTGTGGGCAAGAACGGGGCGGGGAAGAGCACGTTGCTCAAGATTTTGTGTGGGAAACAGCGTCCCACAGCAGGAACGATAGGCATACCAGCCGACACCACAATAGGATATCTTCCGCAGGTGATGGTGCTGCAAGACGACACCACCGTGCGCCAGGAGGCCCGCAAGGCTTTTGCAGACAACACTCGGTTGAAGGAAAGGCTCGACGCCATGAACCGCCAGTTGGAGGAGCGCACCGACTATGAGAGTCATGAGTATATGAATCTTGTGCAGCGTTACACAGAGGAACACGAGCGTTACATGATGATGGGCGCTGAGAACTATGAGGCAGAGATTGAACGCACTCTCAGCGGACTTGGATTCCTGCGCACCGACCTTGAGCGGCCCACGAGCGAGTTCAGTGGCGGCTGGCGCATGCGTATAGAGTTGGCAAAGATTCTCTTGCAGAAGCCCGACGTGCTGTTGCTCGACGAGCCCACCAACCACCTTGACATCGAGTCTATACAGTGGCTCGAGCAGTTCCTTGCCCAGAGTGCAAAGGCTGTGGTGCTGGTGAGCCACGACCGTGCGTTCATAAACAACGTCACCAACCGCACTCTGGAGATAAGTTGTGGCAAAGTGATTGACTATAAGGTGAAGTACGACGAGTATGTCGTGCTGAGAAAGGAGCGCCGCGAACAGCAGTTGCGTGCATACGAGAACCAGCAGCGTGAGATTGCTGAGGCTAAGGCTTTCATAGAGAGATTCCGCTATCAGGCAACGAAGGCCGTCCAGGTGCAGCAGAAGATTAGGCAACTGGAGAAGATAGAACCGATAGAGATTGACGAAGTTGATAACTCTGCCTTGCGCCTGAAGTTCCCGCCGTGTCTGCGTAGCGGCGACTATCCTGTTATATGCGAGGATGTGAGGAAAGTATATGCGGCCCCCCACCAACTCCCCCCCATAGGGGGAGGGTTAGAAAACACCGCCGAAACAGAAAAGAAGGTTAATAGTTACAGAACGGCTCACCCAGATACCTATGCATTGTTGAAGGCATATTCGTTGGAAAACAGGCACGATATGACTGATGCAGAGAGCGTCTTATGGGAACAATTGAAATCCAAGCAACTTGGGGCTAAGTTCAGAAGACAGCATGTGATAGGTGATTATATTGCCGATTTCGTTTGCTTGTCACATCATTTGGTTGTGGAAGTTGATGGTGAATATCATGATGACGAAAAACAGAAACAAATAGATCAGGTAAGAACCGACTATTTGAATAGTGTTGGCTTTAATGTCATTAGATTCACCAATAATCAGATTTTCTTTGATACAGATGATGTTCTGAATAAGATAAAACTATCTTTGAAAGCCTCCCCTACGTGGGGAGGCTTGGAGGAGGCTACCCATGTTGTGTTCTCTAATGTAAATCTTACCATAAAGCGCGGCGAGAAGGTGGCGTTTGTGGGCAAGAACGGCGAGGGAAAATCGACGCTCGTTAAGTGCATCATGGGCGAGATTCCTTTCGACGGAATGCTGAAGATAGGACATAACGTGCAGATAGGCTATTTCGCACAGAACCAGGCGCAGTTGCTTGACGAGAGTCTGACGGTTTTCGAGACCATCGACCATGTGGCTCGCGGCGAGGTGCGTCTGCGAATCAACGATATACTTGGTGCCTTCATGTTCGGAGGCGAGGAGTCTGACAAGCGTGTAAAGGTGCTCAGTGGTGGCGAGCGCAGCCGTCTGGCAATGATAAAACTGCTGCTGGAGCCAGTGAACATGCTCATACTCGACGAGCCGACAAACCATCTTGACATGCAGTCGAAGGACGTGCTGAAGGAGGCCATCAAGGCTTTCGACGGCACTGCCATCATCGTGAGCCACGACCGTGAGTTCCTCGACGGGCTGGTGAGCAAGGTGTATGAGTTCGGCGGCGGCAAGGTGAAGGAGCATCTTGGCGGAATCTACGACTGGATCAGTAAGTCACCGCTTCAACCATCTACAGGAATTGGAGAGCGTAATGGCGCTGAAAAGAAGGTTGCAAGTAATGCAACTGCAGAGACGAAAGCAACACCTGCCGGGGGAAGTCCTACGGGTGCTCAATCCTATCAGGAGCGCAAGGAAATGATGCGCCGCATCTCGCGCTTGCAGAAGAGTGTGAAGGAAACCGAGGCGAAGATAGAAAGTCTTGAGAAACGCTTGGGCGAACTCGATGCCATACTTTGCACTCCGGAAGGAGCGAGTGATATGACCGTTGTGACAGAATACACCTCGACGAAGAAGATAATAGACCAGGAAACCGACCGCTGGGAGCAGTTGTCCACCGAACTCGAGGAACTACAAAACGAGATAAACAACTAAAATTTGATAATATGAAAGTAAAAACTATTATGACCACAATGCTAATAGCAGCGGCAACTACGGGAGCCTATGCACAAGCACAGAAGACAGGAATATTCCCAGAAAATCTTGACAAGAATGTGAAACCCTGTGACGACTTCTATGATTTCGCCTGCGGAGGATGGGTTAAGAACAACCCACTGCCTGCTGCCTATTCGCGCTACGGCTCGTTCGACCGCCTGCAGGAGGACAACGACAAGCGCATAAACGGAATACTGAGCGAGATGGAGAAGGGAACATACTCCAAGGGAACGGTTGAGCAGAAACTCTCCGACTTCTATAAACTCGCGATGGACCAGAAACGCCGCAACAAGGAAGGCGTGAAGCCCGTGATGCCCATCATAGAGAAGATGGAGGCAGCCAAGACCAAGGAGCAACTCTTTGACATTCAGAAGCAGTTGATGGAGTATGGCGACCAGCAGTTCATGTATATGGGCTTTGGTGCCGATGACAAGAACGCATCGCAGAACATTCTGAACATCTATCAGTCGGGACTTACGCTCGGACAGAAAGAGTATTATCTCGACGACGATGAGGCTACAGCGAAGATTCGTGAGGCATACAAGAAGCACATCGTTACAATGTTCCAACTCTTCGGCTTCAAGAAGGCTGTGGCACAGCAGAAGATGGAACAGGTGCTGAAGATAGAGACAGCACTGGCACGGGTTAGCAAGAGCCGCACCGAACTGCGTGACGTGGAGGCCAACTACAACAAGATGACGCTGAAAGACTTTGAGCAGAAGTATCCACATGTGCAACTCTCAGCATTGGCAAAGGCTGAGGGCATCGACCTGAAACAGATACAGGAGATGGTTGTTGGACAGCCCGACTTCGTGGCTGGTGCCGACAAGATAATCAACGAGATGACTGCCGACGAATATCGTGCCTACATGGAGTGGGGACAGATTACAGGTGCTGCAAGTTATCTCAGCGACAAGGTGGTGGCAGAGAACTTCAACTTCTTCGGCAAGACAATGCGCGGACGCAAGGAGGACTATCCTTTGTGGAAGCGTGCCACTAACCAGACAGCAAGCCAGATGGGAGAGGTGCTCGGAAAAATCTATTGCGAGCGTTACTTCCCAGCATCGTCGAAGCAGCGCATGGAGCGATTGGTGAAGAACCTGCAACTCTCGCTTGCCGAGCGCATCATGGCACAAGACTGGATGGAAACAGACACCAAACTCAATGCACTGGCAAAACTCTCTACGTTCTATGTTAAGATTGGCTATCCCGACAAGTGGAAAGACTTCTCCGACCTGAACATCGACCCTGCAAAGAGTTACTACGAGAACATACTGGAGTGCTATCGATTCAAGACAAAGAAGCACATCGAGGAGAAGGCAGGCAAACCTGTTGACCGCGACGAGTGGCACATGACACCGCAGACGGTGAACGCATACTATAACCCCACAACAAACGAGATTTGCTTCCCCGCAGGAATCCTGCAATATCCTTTCTTCGACCCAGAGGCTGACGATGCCTTCAACTATGGTGCCATCGGAGTGGTTATAGGTCATGAGATGACTCACGGATTCGACGACCAGGGACGCCACTACGATAAGGATGGCAACATGACCGACTGGTGGACGGAGAGCGACGGCAAGAACTTCGAGGCCCGCACTGGCAAGTATGCCGACTTCTTCTCTAACATCAAGGTGCTGCCCGACCTCAGTGCCAACGGTAACCTCACTCTCGGCGAGAATCTTGCCGATCACGGAGGTCTGCAGGTGGCATACAACGCTTATAAGAATGCCACAAAGAATGCTCCGCTCGAGGAGAAAGACGGTCTCTCTGCCGACCAGCGCTTCTTCGTTGCCTATGCTGGAGTATGGGCAGGCAACATCACCGAGGCTGAGATTCGCAGCCGCACAAAGAGCGACCCTCACTCGCTGGGACGCTGGCGCGTGAACGGTGCACTGCCGCACATCGACGCATGGTATGAAGCCTTCGGAGTGAAGGAGGGCGACAAGATGTTCGTGCCAAAGGCAGAGCGACTCCAGTTGTGGTAATTTCGATGAGGGTTGAACGTTGAATGTTGAGCGACACACTGGCTAATATCGCTCAACTCTCACCGCTCACCGCTCAACCTTTATCGCTCAACCCTCAACTCTAAACTCTCAACTCTCAACTTTATACTCTAAACCCCAAAGATGCCATTAAGAATACCTGACAGACTGCCAGCGATTGACCTCTTGAAGAAAGAGAATATCTTTGTTATGGACGACTCGCGCGCCCATAACCAGGATATCCGTCCGCTGAGCATAGTGATACTCAACCTCATGCCGCTGAAGATAACAACGGAGACCGACCTCATTCGCCTGCTCTCCAACACTCCGCTTCAGTTGGACATCACGTTCATGAAACTAAAGAGTCACACCCCTAAGAACACTCCTGTGGAGCACATGATGATGTTCTACAAAGACTTCGAGGTGCTGAAGAAGCGGAAGTTCGACGGAATGATTATCACTGGCGCGCCTGTCGAAACCTACGATTTCGAGGACGTAACCTACTGGGACGAGATGAAGGAGATTTTCACATGGGCGAAAACCCACGTGCAGTCAACGCTCTTCATCTGCTGGGCGGCACAGGCAGGGCTTTATTTCCATTATGGCATCCCAAAATATCCGTTAGAGAAAAAGATGTTCGGTATCTTCGAGCAACGTCCGCTGGTGCCGCAAATGCCAATATTCCGTGGCTTTGACGACATGTTCTACATGCCGCACAGCCGTCACACCGAGATTCACCGCGAGGACATAGAGCAGAACCCTTACCTCTCGATTATCGCGGAAGGCGAGGAGAGCGGCGTGAGTGTCGTGGTGGCGCGTGGCGGACGAGAGTTCTATGTCACAGGGCATCTGGAGTATGCTCCCCGCACTCTCGACATGGAGTATCGCCGCGACATTGGAAAGCGCGACGACGTGGAACTGCCAAAGAACTACTATCGCGACGACAATCCCGACAACGACCCTCTCGTGAGATGGCGGGCTCATGCCAATCTCTTCTACGCCAACTGGATTAACTATTACGTTTACCAGGAGACGCCGTATGATATTAACCTGATAGGATGATTAGTGTTGAGCGAAAACAGTTGAATGTTGAGTGACAACAAAGACTAACCTCGCTCAACGCTCAACACTCAACGCTCGACAATAAAAAATGCGAAAGATAGAACTGCTTGCACCAGCAAAAGACTTAAAATGCGGCATCGCTGCCATCGCGCATGGTGCCGATGCTGTTTACATCGGAGCGCAACGCTTCGGTGCAAGGGCTGCTGCGGGCAATTCTGTCGAAGACATAGAGCAACTGTGCCGTTACGCACACCGATATGCGGCGAAGGTTTATGTCACGGTGAACACCATCATCTATGACAACGAACTGGAAGACACTCGACGCTTGCTTGACGAACTGAAACAGGCAGGTGTCGATGCAGTGCTTGTGCAGGACATGTCGCTTGTGCCGTGTTCACCATTGCCGTTGCATGCCAGCACCCAGACTGACAACCGCACTGTGGAGAAGGTGCGCTGGCTCAGGTCGCTCGGCTTCAGCCGTGTGGTACTTGCCCGAGAGTTGTCGATGGCGGAGATAAAAGCCATTCACAAGGCTGTGCCTGATGTAGAACTTGAGGTGTTTGTGCATGGCGCCCTGTGCGTCAGTTACAGCGGACAGTGCTACGCCTCGCAGTATTGTTTCGGGCGCAGTGCCAACCGTGGAGAGTGCGCCCAGTTCTGTCGCCTGAAATTCAACCTTGAGGATGCCGACGGCAACACGATAGACCGCAACCGCTATCTGCTCTCGCTGAAAGACATGTGCCGCATTGACCGTCTGGAGCAGTTGGTAGATGCCGGTGTCACCTCGTTCAAGATTGAAGGTCGTCTGAAGGATGTCACCTACGTCAAGAACGTGGTCGCGGCATACAGCACACGGCTTAACCAGATTATTGAGAAGAGCGGCGGCAGACTTGCCCGTGCATCGATGGGCAGTGCAACTTACACTTTCACGCCTAATCTGAAGAAGACCTTCAACCGAGGCTTTACCGACTATTTCCTCAATGGCAGAACCCCAGACATTGCCTCACCCGACACGCCAAAGGCAATAGGTGAGTTTGTGGGCAAGGTGAAGGAAATAAGCCGCAGGGGTATAAGGGTGGCTGGTACGTCAGTGTTCGCAAATGGTGACGGACTATGTTATGTCAACGGCGAACGTGAACTGGAAGGCTTCCGTGTGAATAGGGTGGAGAACAATCTCCTTATTCCAGCCAAGACACCGCGCTCGCTGAGAGTGGGCATGTCGCTATATCGCAATAACGACCAACTCTTTGAACGCGAACTGCAGAAGCATACAGCCGAGCGAAAGATACCTGTGTCGTTGGTGCTTGGAGAGACTGACCGAGGCTTTAGTCTTATGACGCAAGTCGTTGGTAGTGAATGGGATAGCCCTATCGTCGCAATGTCTTTTGTTGATGCGGAGAAACAGGAGGCACAGACACCGCAACGAGATAATTACAAGCGCCTGCTGTCACGTCTGGGCGACACTCCGTTTGTTGCAGATAGCATCGAGTTTGAGCCATCGTCGTTCAGCCGCTTCATTCCGTCGAGCGTGATAGCCGCTCTGCGCCGCGACGCATGCGAACGTCTTGAGGAGGAAATAGCGGCTGCCATGCACAGCCATGAGACGACCAATACCGATGTAGAGGCACGGCCGCTGACGGCTCCTCCCGTGGCACCGCTGCCTTATCTTTATAACATCAGCAATCGTTTGGCGCGAGAATTCTATGAGAAGTGCGGTGCAGAGAATACCGGCGAGGCTTTCGAGTTGAGGCGTCCTGCACGGAATGCGTTGATAATGCAATGCCGCCTCTGCCTGCGCTATAGTTATGGCTACTGTGTGAAGAACGGTGGCAAGCGCCCCATGTGGAAAGAGCCTCTACGGCTTGTGCTCCCCGACGGGCGCCGTTTCCCGTTGCAGTTCGATTGTAAAAATTGTCAGATGAACGTCTATGCGGAATAACATCAGATACATATCCTTCGCCGTAGTGTTGGCGGCATTGCTTACATTGTGCTCTTGCGGAAGGGGCATAAGTCTCAGACGCGCGCCCATCACAGACACTACGTTAACGGCGAAACAACTCGACAGCCTGCGCTTCGACCGCGAGCACCACTATTCGGAGAACTACAATTTCGTTGTGCGTGCCAAAACTCTGTATCTGCTGAAGCAGTTGCCCGAGGAGGCTCTGGTGGGCATGACCACCGACTCGCTACTGCTCACACGTGGCGACCATATCGTGGTGGCCGATATCCATGTCGTTCCTACCGACCCTGTGGACAGCATCTGGGTACAGGTGGCTCACGACCAATTCACATTCGGCTGGACTCACGAGTCGCAGTTGCTGCCTGCCGTGGTGCCCGACGACCCCATCTCGCAGTTTATTTCTTTCTTCAGCGATACCCACTACGTCATTTTCGTAGTCATTATCATTCTCATCGCTGCCGCCTATGTCGTGCGCACCTCGCTGCGCCGCAATGCCAAGATAGTGCATTTCAACGACATCGCGTCGTTCTATCCCACGCTGCTGACGCTCATCGTGGCTACCTCTGCATCGTTCTACGCCAGCATCCAGAACTTTGCCCCCGACACGTGGCGCGAGTTCTACTTCCATCCCACGCTCAACCCCTTTGTCGTTGAGCCAGTGCTTGCCGTCTTCCTCGTCTCGGTGTGGGCGATGCTCATCGTTGGACTGGCAAGCATCGATGTGGCTCGCCACCGCCTGCCGTTCGGTGAGGCCTTGCTCTATCTCAGCGGACTCGCTGCCGTGTGCGCCGCCGACTACATCATTTTCAGTGTCACCACACTGTGGTATGTAGGCTACGTTCTGCTTGCTGCCTACATCGTCTTTGCCCTGTGGCGTTACATACGCCATGCCCGTGCCCAGTATGTCTGCGGCCACTGTGGTCAGCCTATGCACCAGAAGGGCCGTTGCCCTGCCTGTGGCGCCATCAATGAGTAGTCTTTCCATATTCGTTTGTATATAGATAGAAAAGTAAAATAGGCTATTTTACTGACCAAAATAGGCTATATTACTCATCAAAATAGGCTATATTACTCGCCGTTATCGCCCATAACCGACAGTGATATGTGCGGTCTTGTTTTGAAAATCCATATAAATATGGATTGCAGATGTGTGTTATTATTATTACCTTTGCACCCCGAGAAATCGAATATGTAATAGGATAATGAGAAAATCAATTCTTACTGCAGCGCTTATGGCTGCAATTTCTGCATCGGCAGATGTCAAGGACACTCCAGCAGATGTAAATCTGGCGGACAGTTCTCGTGTGTATGACCTCGACGAGGTGGTTGTGGTGGCACAGCCTAAGGAGCAGTTCCGTCTGCGCGTGCAGCCCGTGAGTTCTTCAATGTTCTCGTCTGAAGAGATTGCTTCGGTGGGAGCACGCGACCTTCGCGAACTGGCTGCATACGTTCCGTCGTTTGCAATGCCAAACTATGGCTCGCGTTACACATCTTCTATATACGTGCGCGGCATCGGCTCGCGCGTGAACAGTCCGTCAGTGGGTATCTATGTTGACGGCATGCCGCTGGCAACGAAGAACCAGTTCAACTTCCATATTTACTCCATCGACCGCATCGACGTGCTGCGCGGACCGCAGGGAACACTCTACGGAATGAATACCGAGGGCGGCATGGTGCGCATGTACTCGAAGAATCCCTTCCGCTATCAGGGCACCGACGTGTCGTTAGGGTGGGGCACACGCTGGTATCGCAACGCTCAGGTGGAGCACTACTCACGTCTGGGCAATCGTTTTGCCATAGCACTGGCGGGATTCTACAGCGGACAGAACGGATTCTTCCGCAACCAGACCACTGGCCAGCGTGCCGACAAATTCAACGAGGGTGGTGGCAAGATACGGCTGGCATACACCGACCACAAGAGATGGGATGCCGACCTCATCGCCGACTATCAGTATGTGCGACAGAACGGATTCCCCTATGGCATCATGGACATTGCCACAGGCGAGACGGCTGACCCCACGACAAACCGACAGAGCAACTACCGCCGCAACATGCTCAACAGCGCGCTCAACCTGAAGTTCCGCGGCAACTGCTTCGACTTCTTCTCTACCACTTCGTATCAGCATCTGAAGGACTATATGCTGATGGACATCGACTACCTGCCCGCCGACCTGATGCACATGGAGCAGCGACAACTGCAGAACGCGCTGAGCCAGGAACTGGTGCTGAAAAGCAACAAACCAGGAGCGTGGCAGTGGACAACAGGTGCCTTCG
Source organism: Prevotella sp. UBA4330 (assembly GCA_002394385.1). Taxonomy (GTDB): domain Bacteria; phylum Bacteroidota; class Bacteroidia; order Bacteroidales; family Bacteroidaceae; genus Prevotella. The sequence goes on along the minus strand of DGTS01000011.1, from coordinate 177,972 downwards.
GCTCTTACCTGTGGCTGAAAACGTGGGCACCGGTATATTTCGACGGCGACTTCACAGCACGCATAGCAAAGGCCATAGAGACACAGATGTACAACGCAATGCTCGCGTCAATGGCAGCGCGCATGCAGCAGCAGGGTATGCCCGAGGCTGCAGCACAGGCGGCTGCAGCGGCAGCGATAGAGAAGGCTGGCGGCGTTTCGATGACTGCCGACATGACAGTGCCTGGACTCTTCCACACACCGCAGTTCAACCTCGGATTCTTCCATGAGAGCAACATCACCCTCGGAAGGCTGACGCTGACGCTGGGACTGCGCTATGACTACACCCACGCAAAGATTCATTACGACACATCGGCAATGATGGCGATGACAGCCAACGTGATGGGACAGCAGGCCACCAACATACTGTCGTCGGTGTTCGACGGCCGCGACCATAGCGACTTCAACCAACTGCTGCCGAAGGTGGGACTCAGTTACCGCATCGACGAGGCTGGCAGCAACATCTATGCCACCGTGAGCAAGGGATACCGTGCTGGAGGATTCAACATACAGATGTTCTCGGACATCCTGCAGGCAGAACTCAACGCTAACAGCAGTAAGGCAAACCGCTCAAGTTACGACATTCCGCACACCGCTGAGGACTACGACAACGTGAACAACACCATTGCATTCAAGCCCGAGGTGAGTTGGAACTACGAGGCAGGCGCACACCTAAACCTCTTCGGCAACAGTGTGCAGATGGATCTCTCGGCATTCTACATGCAGGTGCGCGACCAGCAACTGTCGGTGATGGCAGGCAACTACGGTTTCGGACGTATGATGGTGAATGCCGGCAAGAGTTATAGTTGTGGTGCCGAACTGACACTTCGCGGCAAGGCTTTCGACAACCGTCTGTCGTGGACAGCAGCCTATGGATACACCCATGCGGCATTCAAAGAGTATGACGATGTAGAGGTTATCGACGGCAAGGAGGTGACCATCAGTTACAAGGACAAGCGAGTGCCCTTCGTTCCAGACCACACACTCAGTTGCTTCGCCGACTACACCTTCCCGATTTCCAACAGCGGTCTGCGTGCCATAACCATCGGCGCAAACACATACATGCAGGGCAAGACCTTCTGGGACGAGGCAAACACATACTGCCAGAAACTCTATTGCGTGCTGGGCGCTCATGCCGATGCCGACTTCGGCTTTATGAAACTCAGTGTGTGGGGACGCAACCTCACTGACACCCGCTATAACACCTTTGCCTCGCTCAACACTTCTACAGGACAGTACTTCGCGCAGCGAGGCAATCCAGTGCAGATGGGAGTGGATCTCAAGTTCCATTTTTAGACATAAAGACATAAAGGTTTTAGACATAAAGACATAAAAACATATTTGGGAAGGCTGCTGCCTTCCCTTTTTGTCTTTTAATAAAAATATCTTTATGTCTTTATGTCCTTATTTTTCTGTCTTTATGTCCAAAATATGTCTTTATGTCTTTATGTCCTTATTTTTCTGTCTTTATGTCCAAAATATGTCTTTATGTCTAAACCTTATGTCTTTCTGTCTAAAATAAGTCTTTTCGTCAATAGTATGTCTTTATGTCTAAAATCAATACTATTTGTTTCGCATTTGCTATAAGATACGCGAGGGAAAGAAAATGTTACATCAGCGAGCAGAGCGTCAGTAAATTATTATTATCTTTGCAAACACTTGAAATTTATTAATCTATCACATAATTAAATCATGAGAAAATTACTTTTTATTGCATTAAGTCTTGTTGCTATGGCGGCCAATGCCCAGTCTTGGCAGCAGCAGAGGGTTGACGACACGAGAAATCTGAAGGATGCCTTCAAGGACTATTTTATGATCGGTGTTGCCGTGAACCAGCGCAACATTACCGATGAAGCGCAAATCGCGCTCGTTAAGAAAGAGTTCAACAGCATCACCGCTGAGAACGACATGAAGCCAATATCGGTTCATCCCGAGGAGGGCAAGTGGACATGGGAGAATGCCGACCGCATCGCAAACTTCTGCCGCCAGAACGGCATCAAACTCAGAGGACACAACCTGATGTGGCACTCGCAGATGTGCGACTGGATGTTCTACGACAAGAAACACAACCTGGTGAGCAAGGAGGTGCTCTTCAAGCGTATGAAGGAGCACATCACGACGGTGGTGAACCGCTACAAGGACGTAATCTACTGCTGGGACGTGTTCAACGAGGCCATCGCTGACGGACCGCGCCGTCCGGCATTCATGGGTCCCGACCAGCCATTGCGCGAGTCAACATTCTACAAGATTTGCGGCAACGACGAGTATATACGCAAGGCGTTCGAGTATGCACGCGAGGCAGACCCCAACGCACTCCTCTTCTACAACGACTATAACGAGTGCGATCCTGTAAAGCGCGACCGCATATACAACATGGTTAAGGAGATGAAGGCCGCAGGCGTTCCTATCGACGGTATCGGCATGCAGGGTCACTACAACATCTACGGACCGTCAGAGGCAGAGATGGATGCTGCACTCACGAAGTACTCTGAGATTGTTGACCATATCCACGTTACCGAACTCGACATCCGCGTGAACCAGGAGATGGGCGGACAGTTGCGCTTCAGCCGTAACGAGGGCGCAAAGATTACTAACGACCAGAAACTGATGCAGGAAGCACAGTATGCCACTTTCTTCCGCGTGCTCCGCAAGCATGCTGACAAGGTGGACTGCGTGACATTCTGGAACCTCAGCGATGCTGACTCATGGCTCGGACCGAACAACTATCCATTGCTGTTCGACAAAGACCTGAAGCCAAAGAACTCGTACCGCGTTGTCCGCGACTTCGACCCCGCAGTTGACAATGCTGTCATCAAGGAAGACTTCGTGCCCGCTGCTACTTGCCAGCCACGCCAGAAGTATCCTCAGGTGAACTCTCAGGGTTATGTGCGCTTCCGTGTTGAGGCTCCACAGGCTCGTTATGTCATCGCTTCTGCAGGTCACGGCGGCGGCATGGGCGGCACCATCTTGCGCAAGCAGGAGGACGGCTCGTGGATGGGTACAACACTGGTGCCCGAGGACGAGGGATTCCACTACTATACATTGTCTATCGACGGTGCCACGGTGGTTGACCCAGGTACCAACAGTTACTATGGCGGTTCGCGCTGGATGAGTGGAGTGGAGGTTCCTGCTCACGACCAGGCATTCTATGCTGAGCGCACCGATGTTCCTCACGGACATATCCAGAAGATTCTCTTCCCAAGCAAGGTGAACGGCGACCAACTGCGTCCGGCATACGTTTACACTCCTGCAGGCTATGGCAAGGACAAGAAACGCTACCCAGTGCTCTATCTGCAGCACGGATGGGGCGAGAACGAGACCTCGTGGCCTGTGCAGGGCAAGGCAGGCATCATCATGGACAACCTCATCGCAGAGGGTAAGTCACTGCCGTTCATCGTCGTTATGACCTACGGTATGACCAACGACATCGTCTTCGGACAGGGCTTCGACCGTAACAAGATTGGTGAGGACTTCGGCAAGGTGCTTGTTGACGAACTCATTCCTTACATCGACAGTCATTTCAATACAAAGGCTGACAAGAAGAACCGCGCTATGGCAGGTCTTTCTATGGGAGGTATGGAGACACACGCCATCACACTGGCACGTCCCGAAGTGTTCGGCAGTTACGGCATACTGAGTGGCGGCATCTACACTCCAGAAGAACTCAACGGCCGCAAGGTTGACTACATCTTCATCAGTTGTGGTAGCAAGGAAGGTCCTGAGCGCGTGAAGTCGGCAGTTGACGCTTTGAAGGCTGCTGGATACAATGCCGAGAGTTACATCTCTGAGGGCACTGCACACGAGTTCCTCACATGGCGTCGCAGCCTCTATCAGATGGCCCAGAAACTGTTTAAGTAAACATAATGTTCTCTGATATTTAAGTCAAGCACCGTCCTTGTGGCGGTGCTTTTTTTTGTTTCTGGTGTTATAATAAAACCGCAAGCGAAACGTTTATAAAATAAAAACATTATTATGAACATCAAGAAGTTATTAATCGCATTTGTTTTCTCATTTGTTGTAGTTTCCGCATTTGCTCAAAGGCCTGTTGGAACTCTCACTCTTTATCCCCGTGTGGGAATGACTCTCTCGCGCTTCACGGGCGACAAGATATTTTACGGTGTAGAAATAGAAAGCCATGCCGATGCCAAGTATAAGGCAGGCATTGTGGCTGGTGCTGAGTTGCAGTATCAGATGAGCAATGCCGTTGCCCTCAGCGGCGGTGTGTTCTATAGTCAGCAGGGCACTAAGTTTGAAGACGTGCCAGGCATCGACGAGAAGTTGAAGATGGAGCACAATGACATCATCGTGCCGCTGATGATTGTTGCCACCACCAAGTACGGATTATCGGCAAAGATAGGCGTGCAGCCGGAAATAAAGGTGGGCGGCAAGTATAAAGAGGTAATGAATGGTTTCAATGTATCCATTCCCATCGGCGTTTCATACGAGTATAAGAACGTATGCCTTGACGTGCGCTATAATATTGGAGTCACACATATTTATAAGGACCAGGATAATTACGACACCTCGCACAACAGCACTTTCATGTTCACTCTTGGTTACGGCATCGACCTCTAAGTGAAAAATAATTTGGAGTTGACAAATCTTTTTTATATCTTCGCACCCGAATAATACTCATACTAACATGATGAAACGTACTATCAGCAGTTTTATGATTATTGTCGCGGTGATGATGCTGGCGGCATGTACCGACAAGATGAAGGAGGTGAGTGCGCTCGACCTTGAGCACTATCAGCCCGTTGATAAGTTTGTGCCTGCCTATGAGGCACTTACCAACCGCACCGACCTCGCAACCAACGAAGACTACGACATCGAGCAGACCGTCAGGGTGATAAATGCCTTGGAGATGGCACAGGCCAACTCGAAGAACTTCAACGAGTACCTGAAAATAATGGCGCAGCAAGACTACACTGGAGTGGCTCCAGATGTTGTAGAGGCAAAGCAGAAACTGCTGCCCATACTGCAGTATATGTATAAACTGCAGGTCATGGACGAGCAACTGAGCGACATGTGGATGCTGGCTCGAAGCGCAGCATCGGGAGGCAGCAGTGCCCTCGACGGCAAGAGCATAGCACAGTTGACACTTGCCACGCTGGGCGACCCCATTGCCATTTTCAGCATACTTACTTCTGAAGATGCCGACCGAGCAACGAACTCTGCCTTCAACCAGTATGAGAAAGACAAAAAACTGAAGTCGGAGATACGTCAGGACATAGAGAAACTGCGCGCGTCATACATGCAGTACCTCTCTGACTATGCACCGATATACCATAAGTACATGCGCGAGTACGACCGCATCTGCATGGAGAAAGACCGTGCATATATCGACCTCTATTCAGGACAGCCCACCAGCGCGCTGGCTCATTCGCAGAAGATTCTCGACCAGTATCCTAACAACGGCGAGGCAATGCTGCTAAAGTCGTTCAGTCTTATACTGGGAGGCAACGGCTCTTCTGCGACCTCTTCAAATCTTCAGCGACAACTGCCCAACACCCAACACCCATCATCCAACACCCAGACTTCCGACTCCTTGCTTGCAAGAGGGGGTGAGGTGTTCATCCCAGACACTATGCCGAAGCGAGTGCAGGGAATGAACGGCGCACAGTGGGAGGCTGATGTTATGCTCGACGACTATATGCACCGCTATCCCGACCGCACAGCGCCTGCTCTCGTGCTGAAAGGAGTGCTGAATCAGCAGACGGGAAACACGCAGCAGGCGATGTCTTACTTCGACCAGGCTGCAATAGAATATCCCCGTCAGGCAGACCGGCTGAAAGATATGCTCGACTCCTATCGGGCGAGGACATATCTAAACAAAACTCCTGAAGGACAATATCTCACACGACTCTACCGTTCGGAGATGGAGGGTTACGGACTCTTCTCGCCAAATCTGCTAAAGGCAAAATACCATGCCGATAAAGGTGACCTCGACAAGAGTAAGGACGAGATATTCAAGCACTTCTTCCGTCGCGGCAACCAAGGTGTTTACGACGGTCTGCTCTCCGACATGCAGTTCTGCGAGGAACATCTGTACGGCAGTTTCAAGCAACTGCTCATCGAGAGTTCGTTCATCGACGTTGAGGTGGAGCCTGAGACAAACTGGTTCTTCTGGGACGACGACGAACTGCTGCGCGTGAAGATAAACAACCGCTCCGACCTCGACCTTGAGAACGTGCGCGTGTTCCTCTGCATCCATTACACTGACATGTATAAGGACGAATACGACGTGGTGCGTGTGCCAAAGACGATGAACATCATAGGCAAACATTCCACTGCCGACCTCGACACCGTTCGGCTCAATTATAACAACAAGAAATACGGCGACATCACACGCATTCGCGCTATCGCCATCACCGACGACCGCATCTGCTGGGTGGATGATGCCAACTACAAGAAGAGTCACGCAATAAGTTTCGCACGAAAGGGTGGCGACGGGCGCAACACAAGGGTGGAAAAGGATAAGGAAGAGTTCCTGAAACACTATTCCATCGAACCGCAGAAACTGCGCGAGACGTTGCTCAATGGCATCACTGTGCTGCAACCCGAGGACGATCCCAAGGAGGAACGTGGCTTCTGGGGAAAGATAGGCTCGTGGTTCTCACGTCCCGACAACGACCTGAAGATAGAGTTGCCGCGAGTGCTCACCATGATAGACCCCGTTTTCTCTGTTTGGCAGATAGACGCTGAGGACGCTCTGATGCCTAAGGACAACTACCTCTCAGGCACCGCCATACATCTTGTCTTCGACTACGAACCGAAATATGAGGAGGAACTGCCGCTCTACATCTACAGCGACTATGCCAACTTCCGCATCGACATCGTATATCGCGGCAAGGACTCGGAGATAAAGCAGGTGGCGCAGATATAATATGTGCTTTTGGTTTCTGCCGTTTATTGCAGTGGCAGAAGCACTGAGATAGAAAAGAAAAGCCCAGGGCGTAATGCTCTGGGCTTTGTGTTTTGTCTGGTGAATGGTACGCTTTATGTTTCGCGTACCATCTGATAATCGTTCCGAACGTTTTCGTTAAGCCATAAGTGCAGAACCGAATTTATTCGAGTTATGACTTGGCGAGAAAAGGTGCATGAATATGAACATTGCTTATCCGAAGTAAACCATAAGTCCGCCGATGATGATGTAGAGCACTGCGTACGGGATGGCGCTCTTCATTATCTCGCCGTCCTTGCCCGGCATGTCGCACGAGGCGGTGGCGATGGCGATTGACTGTGGCGAAATCATCTTGCCGCCTGTTGCACCGGTGGTGTTGGCAGCAACGAGCCAGTTGGTCTCAGAGCCTGGTGCATAGCCCAACTGTCCTGCAACGTTGGCCTGCAGTTTGGCAAAGAGGATGTTCGACGAGGTGTCCGAGCCCGTGACGAATGTTCCGATGGCTCCGATGAGCGGTGCGAAGAACGGATAGAACGAGCCAGTGATGGCAACGAGACCTGCTGCGATGGCGCTGATCATGCCAACATAGTTCATCACAGAGGCAAGTGCGATGAGGCTGATGATGGTTATCACGGTGTTGCGAAGGTTGACAACGGTGCGTGCAAGCACTGCCATGAGTTTACCGAAACTTAGTCCTTGGATAAGTCCGCCGATGGTAGCGCCGAGGAAAAGCATCAGTCCAGCATTGCTTATCCACCCGAACTTGAACGTTGAGCCGATAACTGGCAGTGGCACCTTCGATACAAGGTGGGTCTTGAGGAAGTCGTTGACCGGCGGGCAGAGGGCACCGCTGACGAGGATGAATATAAGAATGAAGAGATAGACGCTCCATGCGCGGAATGTTTCCTGCATGGTGTAAGAGCGCTTCTCGGTGTTTGTCTCTTTCTTCTTTGGTGCGAAGAGTTTGGCGTAGATGATGATTGCTACGATAGCAGCCACCGAGCCGATGATGGCAGGAGTCTCTGCACCGAGATACTTGGCGCAAACATACTGTACCAAAACCGAGATGACGCCAGTCCAGAGAGCCAGGCAAATGTTCTTTACGATGGCTTTCTTGTCGGTGAGCATCAGTATGATGAATGGCAAGATGATGAAAAGTGGCGACAACTGAATGACGGCGAATGCCGAAGTCTCGCAGATGGCTTCTGCCGATGCTGCTCCTCCGGGTGCCACTTCGTTGCAAAGCGTGGTGACGGGTACGCCCACCGCACCGAAGCCTGTTGCCACGGTGTTGCCTATGAGGGCCACGAGTGCCGAGAACATTGGCTTGAAGCCTAGTCCGATAAGTATAGCGGCAGGGATGGCAACGGCTGTTCCGAAGCCCGCCATACCCTCAAGCAGTCCGCCGAAGCCCCACACGAGCATCAGCACGAGTATGCCCTTGTCGTCGGTGAAACTGGTGAACTGGTCCTTGATAACCTCTATTTGCTTGCTTTCGACGAGGATGTTGTAACTGTAGATAGCCATCAGGATGATGATGAGGATGGGGAACACTGCCTTTAGCACACCCTCGACGAAACTCCACCATACCACACCGTAGATGCTGGCACCCTTGAGGCTGTCGGGCACCATGTCCATAGCAGGAGCCACGAACAGTCCTAACAGTATGGTGACTATGAGTGTGATGAACGCACTTTTGTGTCCTGCCATCTTGAATCCCAACATGAGGACGAATAGCAGTACGATTGGAATAATAGATACTAATGCTGACATAGAATTTGATTTTTAGTTATTATTATATAAGTGTTTTCTGTTTAAGGTTTATCATGAGCCACCTAACCATCTCCCGATGAATAGGTGCTTACTGAAATTCCCGACAAATATACGAATAATAATTGATATTACAATTCTTTATCTCAGTTTTTTTTATCTATCGTACTTAATAAACGACTTGTGTACGAATATCTGGTCATGGTCCGACTCTGGTGTGGCAACGTTTACGAGTTCGCCATTTTTCACGTCGTCGAAGACAATGGCGGGGCGCATGTCGTCTTCGGTGAGGCGCAGACGGACGTTCTCCAATCGGATGCCATCAACGTGGCGCACGTAGAATCCCCATGCCGGCAGTTCGCCATACATCGTGAACTCGGGGTAACTGCGATGGTCTTCGCGCACGCTCTCCACACGCCATAGCGGCACATACTTCATTCCTGTGGAGGCATGTCCCGGGAAGGTGATGTCTATGTTGCGCAGGGTGACGCCCTCGATGCTCTGCTCTGGCATTCCCGTGATGGGCGCCGGATGCGGGTTATGATAGCCTTCGTTGCTCACGATGCGCATCTCAGCCCACGGGTCGGGTCGCAGGAAGGGCACCGTTGCGGTAAGATTCTCTATCAGAATATTGCGCACATGTCCGGCGGGACCATTGGTGCGGTTGCCCAGTTTTATGAACAATGGGTTCATGGTGTTGGTTGCCGTGATGTTGCGGAATGTGATGTCGTCGATGTCGCAGCCGTCAACGCTCTCAATGGCAATGGCCGAGAGGTAGGTGTCTCTCACCTTCACGTTGTCGAAGACGATGTTGCGGAATCCTCCGAACGATGCTGTTCCCAGTTTCAGGGCGTTGCATGAGGATGTCACGCGGCAGTTGGTCACCCTGATGTTCTCGCAGCAATAGCCTTTATAATACGACTTCAGGCAGATGCCGTCGTCGCCCGAATCCACGTCACAGTTGTTTATCGTGGCGTTGCGGCAGTCGGTAAGGTCGAACCCGTCGTTGTTCCAGTAGGCGCGACTCCTCACCGTAATGTTCTCAAACTTCAGGTTTGAGCAGATCTCGTATGTCTGTGTCCAGCATGCCGGATTGCGTATTGTGATGTCGCGCATCTCAAAACCGTCGAGGAACATGAAGTTGATAATCTTCGGGCGGTATATCTCCAGCGGACGTCCTCCGCCAGCACGGCGATAGTCGTCATTGGTCATGTAGAGCACGCTGTCAACGTTCAGAGCCAGCGCGCGGCCCTGTCCGTCAATTTCTCCCTCGCCTGTTATGCTGATGTTCTGCGCCTTGTAGCACACCAGCAGCGCCAGTTTCGAGTTGTCGCTGTCGCGGCTCGACTTTGGCGCGTTTTTCGGTTCGATGCTCCGGTAGTCGTGAATGTTGGTGCTGCCCAGCAGTACAGCCCCGCGCTTCAACACGAAGTGGACGTTGCTCTTCATCTCGATGGTGCCCGTGAAGTAGCGGCCCTCGTCGAAGACTATGGTTCCTCCTTTCTTCATTGCGGTCAGTTTGTCAACAGCCTTCTGAATGGCCTGTGTGTTCAGTGTCTTTCCGTCGCCCACGATACCGAGTTCCGAGGCGACGAAAGTCTTTTGTGCCATCGCAAGCGTAGCGATGAGCAGGGCGGTGATAGTTAAACAGTATTTTTTCATCTTTTTTCCTTCTATATATCTAAAGGTTATTTGTCTGTTTTGCGGTAGGAGGTGCCGTGTCCCACGTCACATTTCCTGATTTTGTGACGTGGGACACGTCACCTCCTACTTTTTCCTGCAATTATACAAAAAATAATCAAATATGGCACAAACAATAATCATAACAATCTATAAAAAGCCTGTTTCTAAGCCCAAAGAACAGCCTTACGATGTCCTTGTTAATGCCTTCAGAGATGCTCACTTGTAACTGTTTGGATGTCAAGGAGATACAAGTGGGCTAACAAAGTTAATAACTTTGTTCAACAATCTTATTAACTTTGTTAGACTATCTTATTAACTTTGTTCAACAATGTTATTAACTTTGTCTCCCCGTTTGATATTAGTGACAATCCTGGTTGATGTGTTTGTCGTTCTCTGTGGTATGCAATCGGGGTGCAAGCTCATGCTTTTATGAGTTCCGCCATCACCGAGTTGCTGACGAAGATGCCCTGGTGGGTCAGACTGACATGGGTGTCTGTGATTTTGACAAGTCCTCGCTCTGCCATCGGTTGCGCGGCGTTGAGCAGATAGCGGCGCTGCTCTGGGGTGAGCATGTCGAGCGCTATGCCCTCGCGTGTGCGCATGGCTGTGGTGACGATGTCGTTATAGTGGGTGTCGGCATCAATGTTCTCGCTGTCCTCAATGGGGCGTTTGCCTGTTCCGACAATGCGTATATACTCGCTGATGTCGGCGATGTTCCATGAGCGCGAGTGCATGTCGTAGGAATGGGCAGCAGCACCGAGTCCTATGTATGCCACATTGCGCCAATAGGATGAGTTGTGGCGCGAACGGAATGAGGGCATGGCGAAGTTTGAAATCTCGTAATGCTCGTAGCCAGCGGCTGTAAGTTTCGCAACGAGACTCTCGAACATCTGCAGCGACAGGTCCTCGTCGGTCTCCTCAATCTTGCCCTCGTCGAGCATGCGGTGGAGTGGTGTGCCCTCCTCGTACATCAGACTGTATGCTGAGATGTGCTGCGGTCGGAGACTTATGGCATGCTCGATGTCGCTCAGCCACTGGTCGAGCGTCTCTCCGGGGAAGCCGAACATTAGGTCGATGCTGATGTTCTGGAAACCTGCTTTGCGCAGCAGGGCGATGGCGTTGTCCACCTGTTCGGCATTGTGTCGCCGCCTTATTTGCCGCAGTCTGTCGTCGCTGAATGTCTGTGCTCCAAGGCTCACGCGGTTGAATCCCATGTTCCTAATCGCCAGGGCATATTCTTCGGTGATGTCGTCGGGGTTGCACTCGATGGTCGTTTCCGCATCCTGCGCCACTTGGTACACCTTATTTATATTATATATAATGGTTCTCAGTTGCGCTATGGTGAGTTGCGACGGCGTTCCTCCGCCGAGGTAGATGGTAGATATTTCGCTGCCTGGCTCTCGCATCTGCATTTCCTTGACGAGTGCAGAGACATAACTGTCGCGCAGCGCCAGCAATGTGGTGCTGTAGAAGCCGCAATAGATGCATCGGCTCTGGCAGAACGGTATGTGTATGTACAAAGATTTCACCTATTCTAAAACGTTAAACCATGGCAAAGAATTATCTTTGTAATGTAAAATAACGTTAAACATTTTTCTTTTCTTAATTCTTAGTTCTTATTTATTAATTAAAATCACTAACTTTATCCCCCACTAAAGAAAAGAAGTCTAATATTAAACCTAAATCTTACCGATATGAGAGTATATCAAACTAACGAAATCAAGAACATTGCGCTGCTTGGCAGTGCGGGTAGCGGCAAGACCACACTTGCCGAGAGTATGTTATTCGAAAGCGGTGTAATCAAGCGCCGTGGCTCAGTAGAGGCCAAGAACACGGTGAGCGATTACTTCCCAGTGGAGCAGGAATACGGCTACAGCGTATTCTCAACGGTGTTCAATGTGGAGTGGAACAACAAGAAACTGAACATCATCGACTGTCCTGGAAGCGACGACTTTGTGGGTGGAGCAATCACCGCTCTGAACGTTACCGACCAGGCACTGGTGCTCATCAACGGACAGTATGGTCCTGAGGTTGGAACACAGAACATCTTCCGCTATACAGAAAAACTAAAGAAACCAGTAATCTTCCTCGTAAACCAACTCGACCGCGAGAACTGCGACTTCGACTCAGTGATGACGCAGATGAAGGAAATCTATGGTCCTAAGTGCGTTCAGGTGCAGTATCCTATCGCTACAGGTCCTGGCTTCAACTCGCTCATTGACGTGCTGCTGATGAAGAAATACTCATGGAAGCCCGAGGGCGGTGCTCCTATCATCGAGGAAATCCCGGCAGAGGAGATGGACAAGGCCAAGGAGTTGCACGCAGCACTCGTTGAGGCTGCCGCAGAGAACGACGAGGCTCTGATGGACAAGTTCTTTGAGACAGAGTCGCTCACCGAGGACGAAATGCGCGAGGGTATCCGCAAGGGACTTGTTACACGCAGCATTTTCCCAGTGTTCTGCGTTTGTGGCGGTCGCTCGATGGGTGTTCGCCGACTGATGGAGTTCCTCGGCAACGTTGTTCCTTTCGTAAGCGAAATGCCGAAGATTCATAACACACGCGGCGAGGAAGTGGCTGCTGACAGCGCTGCTCCCACCTCAATCTACTTCTTCAAGACCGGTATGGAGCCACACATCGGTGAGGTTTCTTACTTCAAGGTGATGAGCGGTACGCTGAAGGCTGGTGCCGACCTTGCCAACGCCGACCGCGGCTCTAAGGAGCGCATAGCAAGCATCTATGTTTGTGCAGGTGCTAACCGTCAGCCAGTTGACGAACTTTGCGCCGGCGACATCGGTTGTACAGTGAAACTGAAGGACGTGAAGACAGGCAACACCCTGAATGACAAAGATCTGGAGTATCGCTTCGACTTCATCAAATATCCTAACTCGAAGTATTCGCGTGCCGTGAAGGCTGTCAACGAGAGCGAGACAGAGAAGATGATGGCTGCACTGACCAGAATGCGTCAGGAAGACCCGACATGGGTTGTAGAGCAGTCGAAGGAACTCAAGCAAATCATCGTTCACGGTCAGGGTGAGTTCCACCTGCGCACGCTGAAGTGGCGTATGGAGAACAACGAGAAGATACAGATAAAGTTCGAGGAGCCGAAGATTCCTTACCGTGAGACCATCACTAAGGCTGCACGTGCCGACTACCGTCACAAGAAGCAGTCGGGTGGTGCGGGACAGTTCGGTGAGGTGCACCTCATCGTTGAGCCTTATGCAGAGGGCATGCCCGACCCGACAGTTTACAAGTTCGGTGGTCAGGAGTATCGCATGAACATCAAGAACAAGGAGGAAATCGACCTCGAGTGGGGTGGAAAACTCGTGTTCCTCAACTCTGTTGTAGGTGGTGCCATCGACGCACGTTTCATGCCTGCCATCCTCAAGGGTATCATGGCACGTATGGAGCAGGGACCGCTCACCGGTTCTTATGCCCGCGACGTTCGCGTTGTTGTTTACGACGGTAAGATGCACCCGGTTGACTCTAACGAACTTTCGTTCATGCTCGCCGCACGCCAGGCATTTGCCGAGGCATTCAAGAACGCTGGTCCGAAGATTCTGGAGCCTATCTACGACCTCGAGGTATTCGTTCCTGCCGACTATATGGGCGATGTGATGAGCGACCTGCAGGGACGCCGCGCCCTCATCATGGGTATGGACAGCGAGGCTGGTTATCAGAAACTCTCTGCCAAGATTCCTTTGAAGGAACTCTCAAACTACTCTATAGCACTGAGTTCTCTCACTGGTGGACGTGCTTCGTTCTCTACCAAGTTTGCAAGTTACGAACTCGTTCCGACAGACATTCAGAACGAACTCATCAAGCAGCACGAGGCAGAAGCAGCAGAAGAAGAATAATATTCTATACAACAAAAAATCCCCGTTCACATCGAACGGGGATTTTTTTGTTTGTAATGAGATAAGATCTTGTCGGAAACCTTACTTAATCTCTATTATCTCATATTTCTTGCTGCCCAGCCCAATCTGCTCGGCATAGTCGGTGATGTAGGTGCCATGCTGGCGGTTGATGCGAGCAATGAGAGGCTTATTGTCGTCGCCTGGCTTGCCGTTATAGTTGAACACCTTGTCGAGACATGCCTGGTCGAGAGCCACAGGGTCGAGGCTTGCAAGGATTCCCATGTCCTGAAGTTCGGGCTTTGCGGGGTGGCCGTCGCAGTCGCAGTCAACACTCATGTTGTTCATAACGTCGATGTAAATCACACGTCCCTGCATGTAGTCGTGCACTGCCTGTGCTGCGGCAGCCATCGACTCGAGGAAGTCGTCTTGCTTTGCGGGAGTCCATCTCTCGTATGACTGACCTGCGGAGTGGATATACCATTTGCCTGCTGTGCTTGCCACACCGATGCTGGCGTTCTTCAGCACACCGCCGAAACCGCCCATGGCGTGACCTTTGAAGTGGGCGAGGTTTATCATGTAGTCGTAGTTGGCAAGATGACCGCCCACGATGTCATACTTCAGGTGCTTCTTGTCCTTGATAGGAATGCGTATCTGGTCGTACTCGTCCATGATGTCAACGGCGAAAATGCTGTCGAAACCGTGCTCATGAATTGTCTCCCAGTGTTTCCCCTTGTCCTGTCGCGTGCCGCCGTATGCGGTGCAGCACTCCACGATGGTGCCGTTCACCTCCTCCACGAGGTTTCTTATCAGCGTTGGCTTGAGATAATGAGGGTTGCCTCCCTCGCCAGTGCTTATCTTCACTGCCACTCTTCCTTTTGCCTCTACGCCCAGCGCCTTGTAGATTTTCACGAGCGATTCAGGCGAGATTTCCTTGATGAAATAGACTTTGCTCTGTGCTTGTGCGCCGATACTAATCAGCACAACAGCGATTAATGATAATAACTTCTTCATAACTCCATTGGTTCTTATTGTTTAGAATTCTTTAAAGTTGCACTATAATGTGATGTTTACGCCTGCCATGAATGTGGCGCGAGGCATGGGATAGCCTTTGATGACCTCGTACTTCTGTGCCAGAAGGTTCTCGCCTTTAACCCAAAGGCCGAGGCATTTCAGCATCTGATAGCCCACAGTGGCATTGAGCAGAGTAAATGTCTCTTTTGTCTCGTTATCGCCCACGGCGGTGTAAAGACCGCATATCTGCTGCAGTCCTGCCGTTGCCGACCACTTGCAGCAGTTCCAGTTGATTCCGAGATATCCCTTATATTGAGGCGCTGCCACCACGGGGTTGTTCATGTGCAGATAACTGTGGTTGGTGTTCACGCTCCAGTTGTTGTTGATGCGGTATGACAGTTCTGCCTCTATTCCCTTGTTCAGCAGTTTCCCGGTGTTGATGTTCTTCATCGCCACCGTCTGTATGATGTTGTCTGCCTTGATGAGGAAAAGGTTGATGCCGTATGTTAGGCGACTGTCGAGCACCCTATGTTTCCACGACAACTCGTAACTCATCATGCGCTCAGGCTCCAGTTCCTCGTTGGCTGGTTTATAGAGGAACATGTCCTTCATCGTTGGATTGCGGAATCCCTTGCTCACCATTGCCTTCAGTTCGCCGTTGCTGACGGGGCGCACTACGAGACCTCCCTGCGGAATCCATTCTGTTCCGGCAACGGAGTGGTGGTCGAGTCGCAGTCCTGCGTCAATAGTGAGCCACGGCAGGATGTCCTGACGGAAGTCAACATATCCGGCAATCTCGTTCAGATGCTGACGAGTGGTGGAGGGGGAGGGCGGTGTTTCCTCGCCCGTCTCACGGCTGGTGTAGTATGCGCGGCCATAGATGTGCTGATAGTCAACACCTGCTGTGATGCGGTTGCCCTCGAAGAGGTTCACGCTTTGGTACCATGAGATGCCTGTCAGGGCATCGTTAGAGCGGAAAAGACTCTTCTGCGGCGACTTGCCCTCATCATATCCGTCGTTTACCTTGTGGCGGCCGAAGTTGTGATATACGCTCAGTCGTCCGCTTGTTCGTGCGTAATGGTTCTCGACAGCAGCCGTCACCACACCGCGCGTAATCCACTGGTCGGCCTCATATTTCGGAGTCGTCACAGGTCCTGGGTAAGAAGAGTTGAAGTGGGTGATGTCGGCATCGGCGAAAACATTCCAGTGGTCGTTGATGTCATAACCCAGTTTAATATATCCGCCATACTGCTCGAATCCCATGCGCGGACGGTGGTTGTCGGTGCGGCTGTACTGTGCGGCAACGGTAGAAGAGAACTTGCCGCTTCTCACCTGGTTGCTTGCTTCTGTCTGGAATGTTCCCCACGAGCCGGCTCCGAGGTTGATGTGTGTGTGCACTCCGTCGCGTTTCATCCCTCGTGTCACGATGTTGATGACACCGCCGAGGGCATTTGAGCCGTAAAGCACCGATGCAGGACCGCGCAACACCTCGACGCGCTCTGCCATCAACGACTGATAACTGTCGGAGATGGAATGTCCGAAGAGTCCTTGATATTGTGGATGCCCGTCGATGAGCACCAGCAGTTGTCCTGATCCCGATGCCACACCGCGCAGGTTTATGCCGCCTGCAGCACCGCCGCTGACACCATATCCCATCATCGAGCGTGATGTGACAAAGAGGCCAGGCACCTGTTCTGCCAGCGTGGGCAGCACGTTGATGCGCTGGTTCTCTGTGAGTTTATCGCGTCCGACAACAGAAATAGTCATTGGCAGATGCCTCACGTCGGTGGCATTGCGCGTTCCTGTCACCACGACATTGTCTAATGCTACAGCCGTGGTGTCTGCCAATTGCGCGTGGGCGGCAATCCCGCAGCATGCCATTGCAATAGTAAGGAAAGTCTTTCTCATTTTTTTCCGTAGTTATTGTTTCCGATAGTGGTTGCAAAAATACGAAGAAATCCGCAGTTCTTATTTATAAAAACTACGGATTAAATTACCATTTTTACATTATTAACGATAAATGCGGGTCACTTCTTGTATGCCGTCATGCACAATCGGTGCTTTTTCTGGTCATGCAGAATGTCGGTATCGGCGAATCCGGCGTTCGTGAGATGCTCTTGCAGTTCGGCAGAGTTGTAGGTGTGCATGCCGTCAACCACCTTGTCCCATTTTATTCCTTTCTCCTCGCCGTCAGCCTCATTAACGATTACGAACCTGCCTCCAGGCTTCAGCACCCGCAACACCTGTCGGAACGAGTCTTCTATCGTCGGCCAGAAATAAACTGTCTCGAAGGCAGTGACGAGGTCGAACTCCTCGTCGCCATAGGGTAGTGACGCAACGTTTCCTTCCTTCACATCGCACCTTTTCCGTGCGATGGCAGCGGCGTTCACCTCGATAGATTTCTTCACCGACACTGGCGAGTAGTCTATTCCCGCCACAAATCCGTTGGGACACAGTTGCAGCAGTCGCGCAATGTTGCCTCCACCTCCGCAGCCGATGTCAAGGACACGGCTGTCGTCATTGATAGTCACACTCGACAAAGCCCACTTCGCAAGCATCGCGTGGGCATTGCCATTCATCCCTGCCACCATGATTCTGCCAATAACGCCCTGTGGTTTGCGGGCGTTGTTGAACACTTTCTTCAGTACATTCATGCTACATTCTTTTTGTTTAAAATAATACTACATATAATATATGCCTTTTGCGATGCAAAGTTACTTTTATTGCAATCAACAAGCAATACCTATTACTTGTGAAATTTTAAGTTAAACACAGCTCAGATAGTTAATATTCAAACTATGCTTTGTTACGAATAAAGCAATTTATAATTCAATATTATTAAATATAAGTTAGAATATAGGTTAATTAAATTAAAGTTAACCAAAATAATTAACTTAAAAAGTACATAGAAATAGGAAAGATGTTATTTTTGCAGATGTAAACGAAAACTCAGCGCCTCCATGTGAGACGCACCGCGATATGAAGAAAAGAACAATATGGACGATAGCGATTGTGATGGGGCTTAGTTTCTTGGCTTTGCTCTTCTTGCAACTCGGTTATATAGAAGAGATGGTGAAAATGAAGAAGGAGCAGTTCGACGAGTCGGTCAAACGCTCGCTTTATCAGGCATCGCGCCACCTCGAACTGAACGAGACACTGCGCTATCTGGAGAAAGATGTTAACCGTGCAGGGCGACGCACGGCAAGAAAAGACTCGGTGAGCGGACAGACGGCAGACAGCAACCAGGCGTCACATCAGTTGGGCTCGGCAGCGCAGTACGGTGCAACCTACTCTTCATTCCAGTTGAAGTCGGTAAACATGAAGCCTGGACAGATGCCCAAAGGTCTGATACTTCGCAACGACAAGAACGCTTTGTCGGAGGCTTCGAAGTCGATGAAGGAGATAGTGAAGAACCGCTATGTATATCAGAAGGCATTGCTCGACGAGGTGGTTTATAGCATACTTTATACCGCATCGGAAAAGCCTCTGCGCGAGAGAGTTAACTTCAATATGCTCGACAAGGACATAAAGGTGGAACTGACGAACAACGGCATCAATATTCCGTATCATTTCACGGTATCCACCCAGGACGGGCAAGAGGTTTACCGCTGTCCCGACTACACCGAAGAGGGCGAGGAATACACCTACATACAGGACCTGTTTCAGAACGACCCGCAGCAGAAGTCGGGCGTGGTGAAGATACATTTCCCAACGATGAACAGTTACATCTTCTCCTCTGTGCGCTTCATGATACCCTCGATAGTGTTCACAGTGGTGCTGCTGTTGACATTTATATTCACCATTGCTGTGATATTCCGCCAGAAACGGCTCACCGAGATAAAGAACGACTTTATCAACAACATGACGCACGAACTGAAGACGCCTATCTCGAGCATCTCGCTTGCGGCGCAGATGATGAACGACGAGGCGGTGACGAAGAGCCCGGCAATGATGAAGCACCTCAGCGGAGTGGTGAACGACGAGTCGAAACGACTAAGGTTCCTCGTGGAGAAGGTGCTGCAAATGTCGATGTTCGACGACAAGACGGCAATCTTCAAGAAGAAAGAACTCGACCTGAACGAGATGGTTGAGAACATTGCAAACTCCTTCTCGCTGCGCGTGGAGCATACCGGTGGCCGCATAAACACCCTCATCGAGGCAGAGAACTCAAAGATATACGTTGACGAGATACACTTCTCGAACGTCATTCACAACCTCATGGACAATGCCGTGAAGTATAAGAAGGAGGAAGGACCGCTGATCCTTGAGGTGCACACATGGAACGCCGATGGCAAACTGATGCTCTCGATAAAGGACAACGGCATAGGCATCAAGAAAGAGAACCTGAAGAAGGTGTTTGAGAAGTTCTATCGAGTGCATACCGGAAACGTGCATAACGTGAAGGGCTTTGGCCTTGGCCTGGCATACGTCAAGAAAATAGTTGACCTGCACAAGGGCGAGATAAAGGTGGAGAGCACCTACGGAAAGGGTACAAAGTTCACCATCGCACTGCCTGAAATATCATAAACATAGAACATATAAATAAGTATTAACCACGCTCCTTGTAAGTCTCTGTCCACACGGTGGACATGCCGAGAGGGGCATAATAAAACAAAAGGATTATGGAAGAACAACTGAAAATCTTGCTTTGCGAGGACGATGAGAACCTCGGAATGTTGCTTCGTGAGTATCTGCAGGCTAAAGGCTTCAATGCAGAGTTGTGCACTGACGGTGAGGCTGGCTACAAAGCCTTTCTTAAGAGCAAGTTCGATATCGCTGTGCTCGACGTGATGATGCCAAAGAAAGACGGCTTCGCACTGGCACAGGACATACGTCAGGCAAATGCCGAAATACCTATCATCTTCCTGACAGCCAAGACATTGAAGGAAGATATACTTGAGGGCTTCAAGATAGGAGCCGACGACTATATCACAAAGCCATTCTCAATGGAGGAACTGGTGCTGCGCATCGAGGCTATCCTGCGCCGTGTTCGTGGAAAGAAGACCAAGGAGAGTACTCAGTATCAGATAGGACGCTTCCTCTTCGACA
This sequence comes from Prevotella sp. UBA4330, assembly GCA_002394385.1. GTDB lineage: Bacteria > Bacteroidota > Bacteroidia > Bacteroidales > Bacteroidaceae > Prevotella. Next base: position 157,663 of record DGTS01000011.1, on the reverse strand, counting down.
CACAGAAACAACTGCTCACCATCGGTGACAAGCAGACAAAACTGACAACGAAGGAGAACGAACTGCTGGCACTTCTGTGCAGCCACGCCAACGAGATACTGCAGCGCGACTTCGCTCTGAAGACTATCTGGATTGACGACAACTACTTCAACGCTCGTTCTATGGATGTTTACATCACAAAACTGCGCAAGCATCTCAAGGACGACGACCAGATAGAAATCATCAATATTCACGGCAAGGGATATAAACTGATAACACCGGAAGCAGAGGCTTAAAGTGCCACTTGGCATCTCTCGGGATGCTATATATATCGAACGGCTTAACAAAGTTAATAACATAGTCGAACAAAGTTAATAACATAGTCAAACAAAGTTATTAAGATTGTTCAACAAAGTTAATAACATTGTTAAGCCGTTTGGCATTAATTGAAAATCAAAGAGTTACGAGTGGGGTTCTTAGTACTTGTGACTGCGCTTCAATATCACCACATGCGCAATGACACCCGCTATAATCAGGAAGAGCGAGAGGAACAGCACGGCATGGCTTGTGGTCCATCCCAAGAAGAATGAAAGCACAAGCAGCAGAGTGCCGAGATAAACTGCTGCCAAGCCGATATGCGGCAAAATGATGTCGAGATATTTCTTCATTGCAGGTGCAAAAGTATGAAAAGAATTCGGGAAAAAGCACTATGTAGCAAAGAATTATGCCCTTGAAAGGTTAATAATGCTTAAATCTTGGATAACTCCTAACTGCTAACTCCTTACTTCTAACTAAAAAGTTGTACCTTTGCACCCGCTTTGGCGTATGCCCAGGCATAATCAACTTAATTAATCAATTTATTTACAAACAAAATGAATCAATACGAAACCGTTTTCATTTTAACTCCCGTTTTGTCTGATGAGCAGACAAAGGAAACGGTCGCTAAATTCAAGAAACTTCTCACCGACAATGGTGCAGAAATCCTGAACGAAGAGGCCTGGGGATTGAAGAAACTGGCTTACCAGATTGAAAAGAAGACATCAGGATTCTACTTCCTGCTGGAGTTCAAGGCTGAGCCAAATGTAATCAAAACATTCGAGACAGGATTGCGTCGCGATGAGAAGGTAATCCGTTTCTTGACAGTTAAACTCGAGAAGTATGCTGCACAGTATGCTGAGAAGAGAAGAAACAAGAACGCTAAAAAAGAGGAGGCATAATTATGGCAGCACAAGACAGTGAAATCCGTTATCTTACTGCTCCTTCTATCGATACGAAGAAGAAGAAGTATTGCCGTTTCAAGAAGAGCGGTATCAAGTACATCGACTATAAGGATCCCGAGTTCCTTAAGAAATTCCTCAACGAGCAAGGAAAGATTCTTCCTCGCCGCATCACAGGAACATCTCTGAAGTATCAGCGCCGCGTGGCTCAGGCCGTTAAGCGTGCACGCCAGATTGCTCTGCTCCCATACGTTACAGACATGATGAAGTAAGATAAAGAATTATGGAAATTATACTTAAAGAAGACATCATAGGATTAGGTTACAAGAACGACATTGTAACCGTGAAGAACGGCTATGGCCGTAACTATCTTATCCCTACGGGAAAAGGCGTTATCGCAAGCGAGAGCGCTAAGAAGGTGCTCGCTGAGAACCTTAAGCAGCAGGCTCACAAACTGGCAGCACTGAAGGCTGCAGCAGAGGAGAAGGCCGCTAAGTTCGAGGGCGTGGCACTCGTTATCCCTGCAAAGGTTTCTGCAACAGGCCAACTCTACGGTTCCGTAAACGCTGCCAAGGTTGCAGAGGCTCTGGCTGAGAAGGGCATCGAGGTTGACCGCAAGATCATCACCATGCGTGACATCAAGCACGTTGGCGACTTCGAGGCTGTTGTACACTTCCACAAGGAGGTTGAGGTTAAGGTTCCTGTGACTGTGGTTGCTGAGAACGAGCCAGCACCTGCTCCTGCTGAGGAAGTTGCTGAGGCACCTGTTGCCGAGGAGGCTCCAGTTGTTGAAGAGCCAGAGGTTGAGGCTCCTGCTGAGGAGGAGGCTCCTGCTGAGGCTTAATCAGAAGACAATTTTCGCGCTGTAAAGCAGTTTTTATAAGCGTCCCGACTATCATTTTTGATGGTCGGGATTCTTTTTTTGTCGTACAAAAAAGTTGACACTTCTCCTTTGATTATTACATTATAAATATTATCTTTGCAAGCAGAAATAATCTATTCGCTATTAACGCATTTTTATCTATGAAAAGAATCGGGTCTTTAGTATTGTTATTATTTGTAGTGGTGTTGTCCATGCAGGCAAAGAACTACCAGAACTTCAAGGTGTCAACATATATCCGGGCACAGGATGTGGCGCGAATGGCCGACGACAAGTTCCTGGAATCGACATGGCAAACCATCAGTGAGCAGATAGACATCGATAAAATCTATCTTGAGACACACCGCGACGCGTTCATCGTTGACGAGAAGACACTGCTCAAGGTGAAGAACTTTTTCATCAAGCAAGGTCTTGAAGTGGGTGGCGGCATCACCTACACAATTTCAGAACCCACCGATTTCGAGACTTACAGTTATGCCACTCCTGCTGACCGCGACAAGGTGAGGGAGATAGCGGAATATACTGCGAAGCACTTCGATGACTTTATTCTTGACGACTTCTTCTTCATTGACATTAAGAACGACAACGAGATTGCGGCGAAAGGCAGCAAGAGTTGGACCGACTACCGCCTCCGCCTGATGGCTGATGCAGGCCGCGAACTGGTGGTGGAGCCGGCAAAGCGTGTCAACCCCAAGGTGAAGGTGATTATAAAATACCCCAACTGGTACGACCATTTCCATGGACTCGGCTTCAATCTTGAGGAGGAGCCGCTCTACTTCGACGGACTATGGACAGGAACCGAGACACGCGACCCAGGTAGCGCTCAGCACTTGCAGAACTATCTGAGTTACAACATTATGCGCTTCTTCGAGAATATCGCACCGGGAAAGAACGGTGGCGGATGGGTGGATGCCGGTGGAATACAGATGGGCATCGACCGCTATGCCGAGCAGGTGCATCTCACCATGCTCTCCAAGTCGCGCGAGATAATCCTCTGGAACTACATGCAGTTGGCTGAGGTTAAGATAAATCCTGACATGCGACGTGGTTGGCAGGATGCTGGCGGCAACAGTTTCAACTACGATGAGATGATGTCGCCCTTCAAGAAGGGAAAGAAGACCGTCAATCCAACGACACTTGCTCGCATTGCTGCTGTCACATTAAGGCAGGACGACGAACTGCTAAGCAAACTCGGCAATCCCACAGGCATCGTTTCGTACAAGCCGTTCCACTCGTCAGGCGAGGACTTTCTGCAGAACTATCTCGGCATGATAGGTCTGCCTATGGACATGCACCCCCGCTTCGTTGAGGGCAAACAGCAAATACTGCTCACGCAGCATGCAGCCAAGGACAAGGACATCGTGGAGAAGATGAAGGCGCAACTGCGCCTGGGCAACGATGTCATTATCACCACAGGCTTGCTCAAGGAGATAAAGGAGCAGTTGGCAGACATCTGCGAACTCTATTGTGGCGACCTGAAAGCCATCGTCAATGACTTTGGATTCCACGGCAAGTCAGACCGCGAGTTCATCATCCCACAGGTGAAGTATTTCACCAACGACTCGTGGGAGGTGGTCAGCGCTGGTCGTCCGCTCAGTGGCGGCGTGTCGGGCTATCCTGTTCTCCTGCGCAACAAATACTCCAAGGGAACGCTCTATGTGCTCACCATTCCCGACGATTTTGGCAATCTCTACGACTATCCTGCTGGAGCGCTTAACCAGATACGCAAGGCACTCAGTCGTGACATGGGCTACTACATCGAGTGCAAGTCAAAGGTGTCGCTGTTCCCATACGACAACAAGACATTCGTGGTTGAGAACTTCAACGACGAGCCCGTTGAGGTGAACATCGTCTTCAACAGCAAGGTGGCAGCGATGAAGAATCTTGAGAACAACAGCAGTGTGAAGCCCGCCGAGGGAATAGTCTATGGCAACAACCGCTGGTCGCCCTACAAAGAAGGGCAGACTGTGTTCAAGACAACACTACCTGCCCATTCGTATAAGGCTTTCGGATATTAGTATTACCACTTAATCCATTTGTCAACATCCACATTGCCATCGAACATCGGTGCGATGTGGATGTTTTCTGTCTTCACGTCTTCCTTGCCAAGAAGGAAACGGTCGAGGAACGCGCCCACTTCGGGGAACTGGCTTTCGGGCAGTTGGCAGTGTCCGTGACCAGCGATGATTGAGTAGCCCACGCGGTCACCGATGCCAAACTGTTCCCACACCTTCTTTGCAGCATTCATCGAGACGTATGCCGACTCGTCGGCAAGCCATTTGAAGTCAGGGTTACCCAGCACGAGCAATGCTCGCGGACAAACCATAGCGCACAGGGCATGGCGGTCGTGTGGCAGCAGATAAACTTTCTCGCCAGAGAATTTCTCCTTCATGCTCTCCAGGAACCAGTGATAGTCTGTACGCTCCAGACTTTCCACATCCCTCATGGGGTATGACACGCGCCATGCGGCAGCACCGCCACCGCCCGGTTCCTGTGCTATGGTCAGAGCCACGCGCTCGTCGAAGGCACCGCAGAAAAGAGCCATCTTGCCGGCGTACGAACAACCAGTCACGCCGATGTGCTTCATGTCTATTCTCGTTACCTCCTCGCCCAGCAGTTGCAGTCCGTCGAGCAGTCGGCTGAATCCCCATGCCCATTCGCTGTATGCACCGTTGTCCTTCAGTTCGGGGTATAGTCTGTCGAAGTTGTGTTCGCCGCGGTCGTGATGCTTCCGCCACTGTCCCTGCGAGTAGTCGTTCACCTGCGACTCATGGAATGTCGTCATTGCGATGCCCCTTTCCTCAAGCAGTTGTCGCGGCAGAGCAATCATGCTCGAACCAATCATGAGAGGGTAGGGCGCCTTGCCCGTTTTCGGATATATGATGTGCGACTTCAGGTGCAGTTTCTCGCCGTTGACGGTGACCTCCACGTTCAGCGTGTCGAGGTCCATCCATGCCTTGATGTTCTCTTTCTTAACGGCTGGTTTCTTTCCAATCTCGAATTGCTGTATGCTTGCAGCAATCTCGTTGCGCCGCTTCTCCCATTGCTTGAATTTCTTCACTCGACCATTGCCGTCGAACCATGCCAGCGGGTCGGGCAGGGTGTAGCAAGGATTCTTCAGTATGCTTATCTCCTTGTTGTACGTTGCCCCCGAGTTCTCCTTGTCATAAACCAGAGGGATGTTCTTTTGTGCTAAGACATTACTTGGCAGCAGCATTGCCATCGACAGCGCCGCACCCATTACTTTCCAAAATCTGTGTGACATAGTGATTATATTATTAATTGTTGCAAAGATAATAATTCTTCGCAATAAGTCAAAGCCAGAAGTCTTAAATATAAATAATGTGTGAAAGATTTCTTTAAGTCGTGGGAAATGCTTACCTTTGCAGCCTGATATTTAATTATTTAAGGTAAAAACGTAATATGAAAGCATTTGTTTTTCCCGGACAGGGAGCACAATTCGTAGGAATGGGTAAAGACCTCTACGACAACAATCCATTGGCAAAAGAACTTTTCGAGAAGGCTAACGACATTCTCGGTTATCGCATAACAGACATCATGTTCGAAGGAACAGACGATGAACTGAAGCAGACTAAGGTTACTCAGCCTGCCGTATTCCTTCACAGTGTTATCAGCGCGCTCTGCATGGGCGACGACTTCAAACCAGCCATGACAGCAGGTCACTCGCTCGGCGAGTTCTCTGCTCTTGTTGCTGCCGGAGCACTGAGTTTCGAGGACGGTCTGAAACTCGTTTATGCTCGTGCTATGGCAATGCAGAAGGCATGCGAGGCTGCACCTTCAACAATGGCTGCTATCATCGCTCTGCCTTTCGAGACAATCGAGAAGGTTTGCGACGACATCACAAAGAAGGGCGACAAGGGCGTTGTTGTCCCTGCCAACTACAACTGCCCAGGACAGTTGGTTATCTCTGGTAACATCGAGGCCATCAACGAGGCATGCGAGCAGTTGAAGGCTGCTGGTGCCAAGCGTGCTCTGCCTCTGAAGGTGGGTGGCGCTTTCCACTCTCCGCTGATGCAGCCTGCCAAGGACGAACTGCAGGCAGCAATCGAGGCAACAGAGATAAGCACTCCAAAGTGCCCTGTATATCAGAATGTTGATGCTAAGCCTCATACAGACCCAGCCGAAATCAAGAGCAACCTCATCGCACAACTCACAAGCAGCGTTCGCTGGGCACAGAGTGTTGAGAACATGATTGCCGACGGTGCCGACGACTTCACAGAGTGCGGACCAGGCAAGGCTCTTCAGGGTATGATTGCAAAGATCAACCGTGAAGTAAGTGCACACGGTATAGAATAATTCTTTAAACATTGAACTTTGAACTTTGAACTCGATTAATGCATTATTTCAAAATCAAAGCCGAGAGCATTGTTCAAAGTTCAATGTTCTTTTAGTCGGCTAACGCCTTTATAAAAGCGGCAAAGCCGAGCGCAATGTTCAAAGTTAAATGAAACCAATAGTTTATCAAGTATTCACTCGACTCTTCGGGAACAAGAACGCCACAAATAAAGAGTGGGGCACACTGGCAGAAAACGGATGTGGAAAGATGAACGATTTCGACATCCCCACGCTAAGGCGAATAAAAGACTTAGGTGTCACACATATATGGTACACTGGCGTCATAAGACACGCCACAGCAACCGATTATTCCAAGTATGGCATTCCGCGTCAACACCCGGAAGTAGTGAAGGGCATTGCAGGCTCGCCATACGCCATCTGCGATTATTATGATATCGACCCCGACATCGCCGTGGACGTGAACAACCGCATGGGCGAATGGGAAGCGTTGATAGAGCGAACGCATAAGGTGGGGCTGAAGGTGGTGATGGACTTCGTGCCTAATCATGTGGCACGCGAGTACCACAGCATCTGCAAGCCACAAGAAATAAGAGACTTAGGCGAAGACGATAACAGCGAATGGCACTTCTGCACCCAGAACAACTACTATTACTGTTGGGGACAGCCACTCGACCTCTCCGACGTTTGCACAGAACACAACTATCAGGAGATTCCTGCAAAAGCAACGGGCAACGACAGGTTCTTTAACCGACCGTCAAAGAACGACTGGTATGAGACGGTGAAACTGAACTATGGCATCGACTATTGCGATGCCGGAGGACGCTCAGAACATTTCGACCCTATTCCTGACACATGGCACAAGATGACCCATATTCTCCTGTTCTGGGCTAAGAAGGGCGTCGATGCGTTCCGTTGCGACATGGCAGAGATGGTGCCTGCCGCCTTCTGGGCATGGGCAACAGACAAGGTCAAGTTCGTCTATCCCGAGGTGAAGTTCATCGGCGAGGTGTATAACCCTGCCGAATATCGCAACTACATCCGCGCCGGTTTCGACTGGCTCTACGACAAGGTGGGCATGTACGACTGCATACGCGATGTGGTATGCGGCAAACGTCCCGCATCGGCAATAACATACGAGTGGCAGGCTACCGACGACATACGCGACCACATGCTCTATTTCCTGGAAAACCACGACGAGCAACGACTGGCAAGCGATTTCTTCGCAGGTGATGCACGCAAGGGCATTCCCGCCCTGATTGCCAACGCCCTCATGCTGCCTAACCCATTCATGCTGTATGCAGGACAAGAGTATGGAGAGCGCGGCATGGACAAGGAGGGATTTAGCGGCAGAGACGGACGCACCACCATTTTCGACTATTGGTGTGTTGACTCCATCCGTCATGGCTATTACCAACGCCGCAAACTCACCAAGGAAGAAAAGGAGATAGAGCAGAAATACAAGAAGATACTGAAACTGGTAAACAAAGAAAAAGCATTGCGCGAAGGAGAGTTCTACGACCTGATGTACGTAAACCAGCACATCGGCAATCAGCAGTACGCATTCCTTCGCAAAGCAGACAAGGAGGTAATACTCGTTGTGGTGAACTTCTCTCCGAGGATGGCAACGATAGACCTCACCATTCCGCGTCACGCCTTCGAGCACTTGCATGGAACACCCTCTGAGGTCGTTTCTGTAAGCCTGTTGAACAAGGATAAACGCAAGATGTTCATCTACCCCGACATGGCCATTCCTCTCGTCATTCCCGCATTGAGCGCTATAGTCTATAAGTCAGTTTTACCATAGAATTAATCACCATGCCAGAAGACTACATCCTGAACGAGCACAACAAAGAGGAGTTCCCGCCAGCCCACACCGCCGAGCATCTGCTGAACCAACTAATGCAGCGCATGTTCGGGTGCGAGCGTTCGCGAAACGCGCACATCGAGCGCAAGAAGAGCAAGATTTCATACATCCTCGACCACAAACCCGACCGCCACGAAGAGCGCGAGATAGAACAGACGATGAACCAGTTGATAGAGCAGGACATGCCCGTCACCTTCGAGTATGTCACACGTGCCGAACTCGAAGGCATGGTGATGGAAGCCGCTCCCGACTCTCCCGACTCGCGTCTGTCGCTCGACCGTCTGCCCGACGATGCCTCCGAGACAATTCGCCTCGTGCGCATCGGCGACTATGACGTGTGCCCCTGCATCGGCAAGCATGTCCGCTCCACCTCTCAGATAGGACGCTTCGAACTCCTCGGCACCAACTGGGACGAGCAGTCCAGAAGTTTCCGCGTCCGCTACAAGGTAGTTCAGTGATTCCCACTTATATCTCCTGGCAATGCCAAATATATACAAGTGAGGGAGTGATTAGGGTCTAATCACTCCCTCACTTGTGCTTACATGGACGATAAACTTATAAAGGTAAAAGAGTAAAGAAGTAAAAGAGTAAAAAGGATATATAAAGGTAAAAAGGTAAAAAAGTAAAAGAGTAAAAAAGGACAAGTAAAGGTAAAAAGAGTAAAAAAGTAAAAGAGTAAAAAGTTTGCGAGTAAATAGGTAATTTACATCCCTCCCTTTGGGAGGGCTTGGGTGGGCTTTATCTTTTTGGGAGGGCTTGTGTGGGCTTTATCTTTTTGGGAGGGCTTGTGTGGGCTTTGTCTTTGGGATGGCTTGTGTGGGCTTTATCCTTTCGGCAGGGCTTATCCCTCCCCCTCGGGGGAGTAGGAGAGGGGTTTATTCTTTTGGGGAGTAGGAGAGGGGTTCCGTTGTGTGATATTGTGTGAAATTGAGTGAAGGTCAATTTCACACTTTAATGTCCTGAATGTTAAAACGTTACGCGAGATGTGAAGTTGTGACATTGAAATTCGCTTTTTTAAGAATGAAAAAATAACACCCTCATTTAGTACGCTTCAAAAAATAAGGTAATTATATACTAACCCTATAAATGAAATGTTTCTAAAAATGTCGTACTCAAAGTTTCCCCACCCCTGAAGTCCCCCTCGCCCCTTGGAGAGAGGATAGGGGTGAGGCCTTGGGGATAGGGGTGAGGTCAGTGATATTAAGGAAGAAGATAGAGGAAAAAGGAAGATTTTGTGTGTGGGCAAAAACGCTGACCCCACCCCTGCCCCTCCCCTACAGGGGCGGGGAGTCAATAGCAAGGGGTCGAATAGTATATAATTACCAAAATAAAAATACTTGTTTTATTTTGTTTTTCGCTCTCTTCTTTGTACCTTTGTCACCAAGTACTGCCAATAGTCGTCGCTCGGCTCTGCCGCTTATATGAGCGAAGCGAGTCTTAAGAAACGGCAGATGTCACAATTAGACATGATTCCCTGAGCGCAGGGTGGCAGTATAACTTTCGTGGAAAATTAATCATAGCGTTAGTGCTATATTCGAAATGTCCCTGAACCTTGCAACTTCATATGACATTGTAAATCGAATAAGTACCAGCGTCTGCGCGATAGCGTGGACTGGACTTATCTTTACAATGGGTTTTGCAAGGACCTTGGGACATTGATAGGGGCGGTTTCACGCTTTTATTATGTTCCTAGGTTCTTGGTTTATGAACCCATTATTATTCGAATTATTAGTCCTTTCGCTTTTCAAACTATCGTGAAGACTATGAATCAGAGTCAATATAACCAACTATTCTCGTTCATCTGGAACATAGCGACAGATGTACTGGTTTATGCCTTCGAGAAAGGCGAATATAAGAAGATCATCATGCCCATGATGGTGCTCCGCCGTATCGACGTGTTGCTAGAGCCTACCAAGGAAGCGTTGCTCACTATGAAACAGAAACTTGACGAGAGCAACATCCAGAATCAGGATCCTATCCTGCATAGCGTAACGGGCTATCCTTTCTACAACACGTCGAAGTTCACCATGAAAACGCTGAAGAGCGAGACCGACCCGCTACGCCTGAAGATGAACTTCACCGACTATCTGAATGGATTCAGCCGAGATGTGCAGGACATTATCGATAAGTTCCACTTGCGCCAGATGGTGGACAACCTGACGGAAGCGGAACGCCTGGGCAGCATCATCGAGAAGTTTACCGACGATAAGATCAACCTCTCTAACAAACCTGTAGAGGATGACAACGGCAACGTGCTGCTGCCGGGAATTGATAACCACACGATGGGAACCATCTTCGAGGAACTGCTCCGAAAGTTTAATGAGGAAAACAACGTCACCGAAGCCGGTGAACACTTCACGCCCCGCGACTATGTGAAACTGCTGGCCGACCTGGCCGTGCTGCCCATCGCTGAAAAGATTACGGACAACACCTATCATATATACGACGGAGCCTGCGGTACGGGTGGCATCCTGACCATCGCCCAAGACCGCATTCTGGAAATAGCCCGTGAGCGCGGCAAGCAAGTGCAAGTGAACATCTTCGGACAGGAATTGCAGCCCGATACATACGCCACCTGTAAGGCCGACCTTATGATAAGTGGCAACATCAAGGCCTTCCAGTATCAATATGGCGCAGAGCCTCGCGAATACATTGCCTTCGACAGCACTATTTCGCGCGACGGGCATGCTGGAGAGACCTTCGACTTCTGCATCTCGAATCCTCCTTTCGGTACGCCATGGAAAGAAGACCTGAAGAAGCGTGGACTGAGCGAAAAAGACAAGAAGAAGTTTACCGACAGTCGGTTTACCGTCTTAGACCGCGAGGGCAAAGAACTCTCGTTCATTCCCGACATTGGCGATGCGCAGATGATGTTCCTGGCCAACAACCTGAGTCGTATGCGTGAGGACACCGTTCTTGGAACCCGCATCGTAGAGGTGCACAACGGCAGCAGCCTCTTCACGGGCGATGCTGGTAAGGGTGCCAGCAACCTGCGCCAGTTTATCATTGAGAACGACCTGCTGGAAGCTATTGTGGCGATGCCGGAGAAAGACTTCTACAACACAGGCATCGGCACCTTTATCTGGGTAATTACCAATCGCAAGGAAGAGCGCCGCAGGGGATTTGTGCAACTCATCGATGCTACGGAAATCAAGACTCCACTTCGCAAGAACCTCGGCGAGAAGAACTGTGAGACGACGGAAGAGGACCGCGCACAGATTCTGCAACTATTGATGGACTTCAAGGAAACCCCTCAAAGCAAGATTTTCCCGAACAACGAGTTTGGCTATTGGAGCGTGAACGTGTATCAGCCGCAGCGCGACGAGCAGGGCAACATCGTCCGCGACAAGAAGGGGAAGCCCGTCATCGACAAGAAATCGAAGGACACCGAGATTATCCCCTTCCGCTACGAAGGAGGCATCGAGGGCTTCTTCCAGAACGAGATACTGCCTTACACACCTGATGCCATTCTCGACGAGAAAAGCATAGAGACGGGCTACGAACTCTCGTTCACCAAGTATTTCTATAAGCCGAAACAACTGCGCTCCATCGAGGAAATCAGCGGGGACATCCGTGCCATCGAAGAGCGCACCGACGGATTATTGGACGAAATCTTAGGGAGGTAATATGGAAAAAACACAATTCATACCAAGTGGTATCTTTTGGCAGCCACTTATTCCAAATAATTGGAGAGTGACTCGCCTTAAACATGTTCTAACCAAATTGAATAGAGAAAGAAAAACAAATAATGAATTACTGGTTTGCTCAAATAGTGGTGAAGTAAAGAAACGTGGTGATTCCAAATTAGGCCTTGTTGCCAATTCCGATGATATATATCAAGGCGTTAAGAAAGGGGATTTACTTATTCATGGAATGGATACATGGCATGGAGCAATAGCAGTCTCCAATTTTGACGGGATGTGTACACCTGTTGTTCACGTTTGTGACAGCACCCAGGTGAAAGGCTATATTGCTCTATATCTTCGTAATATGGCTGATCAGAAAATATTTAAGTTGATATCTAATGGGGTAAGACAAAACACAAGCGATTTCAGAAGTTGGGACAAATTAGCCAACATCCCAATTCCACTCCCCCCTCTTGCCGAGCAAGAGAGGATTGTGAGTTATTTGGAAGGTAAGACCTCGAAGATAGATGCGTATGTAGCAGAAAAGGAAAAAGAGATACAGCTCCTTCAAGAACTAAAGCAAAAAACAATCGCTGATGCCGTCACCAAGGGCTTGAACCCCATTGTGAAAATGAAAGACAGCGGCATCTCATGGATTGGCATGATTCCTGAACATTGGGAGACAAAGCGTATTGCAAGTTTATTTACTGGAAAAGTGAATGCCAACTCAGACTTTAGATATAAACATGCTTTTAAATTCAATTATGGTACGCTTGTGCCTAAAAATGAAGTTGGCGATGCTGAAGAGTACAGAGATGTTTATGTCAAATACTCTGTTTTACAAGAGGGTGACATTCTGATTAATGGATTAAACCTCAATTACGACTTTATTTCTCAAAGAGTGGCAATTGCTCCTTCGGATGGCATCATTACATCTGCCTATGTTGTTGCAAGGCCAAGAGCGGGAACCAATGCTCATTACTACACATATCTATTTAAAACAATGGATAGCATGAAACTCTTTCATGGAATGGGAACAGGCATCAGACTGACTCTTTCTTTTGATGAGTTGAAGAAGCAATTAGTCATTGTTCCACCTCAAGATGAGCAACGCGCCATTGTAGCCTATATCGATGAAAAGTGCCAGAAGATAGACACGCTAATGACGGAACTACAGGCAGAGATAGACTACATGAAAGAATACAAGCAGCGGCTGATAGCCGACTGCGTGACAGGACAAGTGAACGTTCAGAACGAAACTATATAAATGAGGGTGGCTAACAACCGCTCGGAAACAGCGATCCTTGACATAGTGGCACAAGAAAACTAAAGAATTCTTTGGAAGTCTCGAAGATTTGACGTAACTTTGCAGAAAATACTTGCGAAGATGAAAGAAAGCAAACCATATCCACAGATTGATAATGAGGGCACCAACACCATGATGGCACAGGAACCCTCTGCAGATTTGGCTTATGCATGCGATACGCCCGATATGCCTGAAGATATGGATTATGCCCATATCGCGGATGGTGAACTGCAGGTAACTCCAGATATTGAGGACGAAATTGCAGAGGTGGATCGAGGTGAGGTCGTATCATTAGGTGAATTCAAAAACATGTTCGCAAAATGGCTCTAACGATTGAGTTCAGCCGTCGTAGCACCATCCAGTTACAGAAGATTCTAACTTTTTATGATGAGCGCAATGGCAGCGACTTATATAGTCGCCGTTTGGTGCGTTGTCTGTTAGAGGACTTGCAACGTTTGGCCCAGATTCCCACAGCCAGCAGCCCATCGACAAGAAATGATGTGCGTTTCTTCTATATGATGGGGTTTACCATCATTTTTCGGTATAACACCCGCAAACTGACTGTTCTTAGCATCCGTTCATCAGCACGCAAACCTTTGAAGATTTACCAAAAGAAATAGTCTCGTTTTTCCTTGTGTCGCTATTGTCTTGAACAGCGTAAAGAAGAAAATATAAACAAGATAAAGACAATGCCGACAAATGTGAGTGAAATGAACCTCGAAGACATGATTCTTGCTTATCTTAGGGACAAGCAGGGGTATGAAGAGGGAGCGAGCAACGACTATGTGAAAGACTACGCTTTGGACACAGAGCGAGTGAAACGTTTCTTGCTCTCCACCCAAAAGAAAAAGGTGGAGAACACGGGCTGCTTTGCCAATGAGTTTGCGGAAAGGAAGTTTTTCGCCGAATTGGCGAAACAGTTGGCCAATCGTGGCGTGACTGACGTGCTGCGCAAGGGATTCCGGTTTATCTCGGAACTCTTCGATATGTACTATCCGTTGCCATCGGAACTGAATCCCACAGCACAGGAGTTGTACAGGAAGAACCTTTTCTGCATCACAAAAGAGTTGGCATATAGCAAGGAGAACGACAACCGCATCGACCTGATGGTGTCGCTCAACGGTCTGCCCCTGATAACGATGGAACTGAAGAACCACTATACGGGACAGACCGTGGAGAATGCCGTGAAGCAATATCAAACCGACCGCGACCCGAAAGACCCCTTGCTGGCACCAAAGCGATGTGCCGTACATTTTGCCGTGGACGACGACGACATCAAGATGTGCACATGGCTCTGTGGAAAAAGTTCGTGGTTCCTACCTTTTAATAAAGGTGTGAATGGTGGGGCCGGTAATCCTGTCAACCCCAATGGAGTGCGCACGGCCTATCTATGGGAAGACATTCTGAAGAAGGAGTCGCTGAGCGACATCATAGAAAACTATGCACAAGTGGTGAAACGGCGGGACCCTAAAACGAATGCGGAAAAGCAGAGCGTTGTCTGGCCCCGATATCATCAGTTGGACTGTGTTCGTAAGTTACTGGCAGAGACAAAGGCAAAAGGTGTCGGGCAAAGGTTCTTGATACAGCACTCTGCCGGTTCCGGAAAATCAAACTCCATCACTTGGTTGGCCTATCAGTTGGTGGGCTTGCTGGATGGCACGCAGGCATTGCTGGATAGTGTGATTGTTGTTACCGACCGTGTGAATCTGGACACTCAGATCAGAAACAATATCGTGGCATTCAAACGGCTGCAAAACTTGGTGGCTTGGGCCGACAGCGCTGAGTCGCTGAGGAATCATCTGGCAAGTGGCAAGAAGATTATTATCACCATCGTGCATAAGTTCCCCTTTATTCTGGATGCCATCGGCACGGAACTGAAGCATAAGCGTTTTGGCATTATCATCGACGAGGCACACTCGAGCCAGAACGGTTCGCTGAGTGCAAAGATGAACATCGCGCTGAGTGGTAATGCCGGTAGTGATGAGGAGGACCTGGAAGACCGGCTGACCAAAATCATAGAAGGCAGAGAGATGGTGAAGAATGCCAACTACTATGCTTTTACGGCAACACCCAAGAACAAGACGCTGCAGATGTTTGGCACGCCCTATCAGAAACCTGACGGGGAGACGGAGCATCGGCCCTTCCACGAATATACCATGAAACAAGCCATCGAAGAGGGATTTATCATGGACGTCTTGGCCCACTATACTACCTATAACAGTTTCTACAAGATTATCAAGGCTGTGGAGGATGATCCCGAGTTCGACAAAAAGCAGGCATCGAAGAAACTCCGTGCCTTTGTGGAGTCGCAACCTGAAACCATACAGCAGAAGGCCAGCATCATTGTGGAGCACTTCCATACGCAAGTGATAGATAAAGGGAAAGTGGGCGGCCAGGCCAGGGCAATGGTAGTGACCAGTAGCATCTTGAGAGCCATTGAGTTCTATTATGAGATAGCCCGTCTGCTGGAAGAACGCAAGAGTCCATACAAGGCCATCGTGGCTTTCTCTGGTTCAAAAGAGTATGGTGGCAAGACCGTGACCGAGGCAGACATCAACGGATTCCCCTCAAAGGATATTGAGGAGAATATG
>DGTS01000011.1:0-141748 GCA_002394385.1 Prevotella sp. UBA4330 | reverse complement strand
CTCTTGCACACAATGTATGTGGACAAGGTGCTGACGGATGTGAAAGCCGTGCAGACACTCTCCCGCCTGAATCGTTGCCATCCGAAGAAGCGTGATACTTTTGTGTTGGATTTCTGTAATGATGCAGAGATGATCCAGCAAAGTTTTCAGCGATTCTATAAGACGACAATCCTTTCTAAAGAGACGGATCCCAACAAACTGAATGACCTCATCGCAGAGATAGAAGAGGCCAACATCTACACAGAAGAGGAAGTAACAGAGGTAAACGAGAAATATTGGAAGGGTGCACCCAGAGAAGAAATAGACCCTGTGGTGAACGTGACGGTAGAGAGATTCAAGGTGCTTGACGACAATGCCAAGATAAGATGCAAAAGCAGTATGAAAAGTTTCTGCAGAACATATCCGTTTATCGCAGCCGTTATGCCATTCAAGAGTATTGAGTGGGAGAAACTGAACACTTACTATGCACTCTTGATTACGAAACTCCCGAAACTGAAGACAGAAGATTTTACAGAGGGACTTATCGATGCTATTGATTTCGACCAGTATCGCATCATCAAGAATGAGGAACAGAAAATAGAACTGGAGAATAAAAACGCTGAGATAGACCCCATCCCCGTGGGAGGTCCGAAGGCACCGCAAGAGCCTGATTTGGCCAAACTGAGCGACATCTTGGATGAGTTCAATAGCATTAACTGGCAGAATATTGAGTTGGCGAAAAAACAACTCGACGAACTGCCGGAGCGGCTGGCCACAGACGACACCTTCGTGAATGCTGCAAAAAACAGCAACAAGGAAACTGCCATGCAGCAATGCGCTTCATCGCTTATGATGATTGTTGCACAAATGCTCAGCGAGAATACGGAATTCTGCAGGAACTATCTGGATAATCCGGACTTCATGAACTTCATCAATCAGCGGGTGTTTGAGACTGTCTATAAAGGATTGACTGCAAAACTCAAAAACATAGAGGATGACAAAGAGGTGCGCAACTACATTTTCAACATGCTTCATATGGATGCATGCATCAGCGACTTGCAGATACAAAGAGAGATCGTCAGCAAATTTGGGGAAAAATATGGGGGAATGAGTCCAAACGACTGGCGCCATATTATTGAGGCATACACTCCTATGGTAAGAGATGCTGCCATGCATAAAGTAATGGATGTCAATATGAATCAGTATGGTATGGCGGCGGATAGAAATGGAGTTTAGTTGGCGATTATTTGAAAGCATGGCAATCTGCTTTCTTGCGAGACTTAGGAAGTTGTGGTGCATGCGGGTGTCGGTGACTAATTCGGGGCAGCAGGAGACTTCGGTTATACGTGTTGATGCAGTATCCAGACTGTAAGCAAATCAAAGCCGTTGAAGGCAACAACTGAAAGAACTGGCTAAATATGCTTTATCTCTGCATCAACCACAAAGATGTCGCCATCCACATCAACCAGAACGTTGCGAGGAACAAGGTCCCATGCCTCATAAACTCCATTAGAGAAACGCCCTTCTTGAGCAGTTTTCTCGAAACCAATAGCCGCCGTCCTTGGCCATTTGCTCCGCAGCACGCTGCTCTGCCTCAAAATGACTTACATCTGCTTGGCTATCTCGACATTGCGCTTCATGTACAGCGCAAAGTCGCTCGAGTTCATCGGCGATTGCAGCGATGCGGCTATTTTCCGCATCTTGCGCTCCGTTGCTTCCTTGTGGAACTGGTTGAGATATGTCATGACTCATCTTGCTTAGAATTTCACATGGCAAAGATATGATAAATTAACGGAACCTGCAAATAAAACTATAGAAATCTACCAACAAAGAATCAGCGTTACTGTTTTTTGATTCCATGAAGTGGAACTGTTGCTACGCCATTGAGGATGGGCGATTTTTTTCAATATGGAACAGATTGTTAGACAATACTTATAAAGGGAAGTGATATTAAATTGAAATTCAAGAACCGACAGTTTCTGATTGCCTCGCAATAAGCACAAATTGCCATGCTTTCAAAAAAAGTAGTATAGAAGTTGTACTAATTTAAAAATAAAAGCATATCTTTGCGGTTGACGAAATGGAGGGGAGAGAAGGATATGAGGAGTAATCTATGAAAATGTCTAATCAGTTGACCATAAGTCTGAGGAAGAAGCAGTTGCAGGAGGAGTATGAGCGCCTGCAGGCTGTGTATTCTAATCTCATTGCTGTTCGCGATGAGATGGTGCAGGTTGAGGCTCCTAGACTGGAGGCTCTTTATATGGAGACCTTGGGACAACTGCAATATGAGGTGCTGTCGCTGGAGTATGACATCGCGCTGCTGAAACTTGAACGTGACCTATTGCAGGCGTATGTAAACAGAGGCGAGAAACCCGACATCGAAGAGGTGGATGAAGAGGTAAGCAAGGCGGCAGGCGCATATAATGAGACTCTGCATGAGGAGGAAGAGAAGATAAAAGAGGCGAAGGCTTATCTTGAATACCATTCGGAGGAGGATAAGGAAAAGGAGGAACTGAAGAAGCGAGAACTGAAGGTCCTGTACAAGAGAATGGTGCAAATGCTTCATCCCGACTTGCATCCTGAACAGGCTGAATGGGAAAAGGAACTTTTTCTGAAGGTACAGGACGCATATCGTGAGGGAAATCTTGAGAGGCTGCGCCAGTTGGCAGAAGAATTGAACACTGGAGTGCCGTCTGCAATGGTTGACAGCGAGACCGTGGAAGAATGGGAGGAGCGTGTAAGGAAACTAAAGGGGCAAATCGATGTCCTGAGGCAGGAAATAGAGGACAGGAAGAGTTCGTTCCCGTTTACTTATAAGGAAAAACTGAATGACAAAGAACTGATGTCGGCAATGCAGGAGCAACTGCGTGCAAGGATAGAGATGCTGAAACGGGAAAAGGAACGCCTGGCGAAGATAGTGAAAATGATGAAAGGAAAGAAACATGGAACACGGCATTGTAAAAATCAGTCCTGAACTGTTGGAAATGCTTGGCACGAGGTTGCCTAACAGTCTTCAACCTTTCAGCCGAGAGATATTCTTGTTGGACATTGTTGTTGCTGGCACGTCCTTCTGCAAGAAGATGGACAAGGTGTACCCAGAACTGGAGAAGGGGACGGTGCTCAGGATGGAACGACGTCCCAAGAACAGGTATGACAAGCAGGCCATAGCGCTCTATTATAAAAAGGTGAGGGTGGGATGGGTTCCCAGAGAACTTAACCTTGTGATTTCCCGATTGATGGATGCTGGCAAGGCTTTTTTCTGCCGGATAGGGGAGGTGTCGCTGGTGAATGACTTCTGGGTAAAGATAGATGCTAAAATCTATATGGTGGAATAACGGTTGCAGGCGAAAGGAAGCAATAAGACCCTCCAAATGGGTTAGTGTTCTGAAAGATGCGGTACTCAATGTTTCCCCGCCCCTGTAGGGGAGGGGATAGAGGTGGGGTCAGTAATATTAAGTAAAGAGATAGAAGGATATATGAGAAACTTGGAGGATTATTTCAGAAATGTTCATCAGCAAGATGGGTTTCAAGAGGAGAGCAGGCTGATTCACTCTTGCCCAGAACTGATAGATTGTGTTCGGACTGTGGGGTTCCTGCCGTTGCTTGAGAGTGGCATACGAGGATATTCCGCGGAGTCGCTGATGGCAGAGGAATGTCAGTATGTGCAGTTCCCTGATGGCTCATGGGAATGGCCGCTATGGCAATGGAAGGGCTCGGTGGTCAGGGAGGGCGACTGTGTCTATGGCAAGTTCTTTGCAGGAAAGGCTGGTTTCATCAGTCGTGATTGGTGGCCCGACTTCTACAACTGGCGGCGCAGCAAGAGTCAGGAACCGGGGGAGGGTAGCATAGAGGAAGCCATACTTGCCACTCTTGGCGAGCATGGCAGCATGATAGCGCGTGAACTGCGTGCCGCATGCGGCTTCACGGGACCTAAGATGCGTTCTCGTTTTGATGCCTATATCTGTCGTTTGCAGATGGCTTGCCGCATAGTGACCGAGGACTTTGTTTATCCCGTTGACAAGCACGGGCGTGAGTATGGTTTCGGATGGTCGCTGCTCACCACTCCCGAGGCATTGCTCGGCAAAGAGAAATGCTTGTGCGAGCGCACTCCACAAGAGTCATACGCTCGTATTAAGGAGCATCTTTCACGTCTGCTTCCTTATGCTACAGAGAAACAAATCTGCAGACTGATATAAAATCATTACTCAACTATCGAATGTAGAAGGAGTTAAGGAGTATAGGAGTTTTCGCGGCTTTCTGCCGCTGGAGTGCAGACATCAGTTCTACTCAATCAAACTAACTTCGCTCAGCGCTCAACTCTCAACGCTCAACGTTCAACTCTCAACCCTCAACCCTCAACTTCTTAAAGCAGTTTTTTATTATTTAGTGTTATCTTTCATTATGGCATGGAAGATGGAGTAACTGAACTCGGGATTCATTTCTTCGAGTTGTGCAATGATGCCTTTCATGTCGTGGCGGTGAGAAGCATCCTCGTATGGGCAGTTCTTCACCTGCTTGCGGTATGCCTGAATGCGCGCGAAACTCTCCAAGTCGTGTTCGCGGATGAGGCAGAGCGGACGGATGATAGTCATGTCGAACTTGTCCATCTTCATCATCGGCCGCATCGTTGAGAACGACCCTTCGAAGGTGAGGTTCATCAGTGTTGTCTGTATGATATCATCCTTGTTGTGACCGAGTGCTATCTTGTTGCATCCCAGTTCTTTAGCGGCGCTGAATAAACGTTTCCTACGGTGCCATGAACACAAGAAGCAATGGGGCTTTTGTCTTGAACTTTGCGGGCTAACACTGGGGTTTGCCCCTACTTCCAACTTTGTACTTTGAGATGTGGTCGAAGTGTTGGGACTGATAGTGGCATCGAGGAGATGCAACTTCACTCCCAATGACTCGGCAAAATCGCGAAGATAATCCTCGTCACACTGATATGGGATGTCTGTCATCCTCACGAAGGCTGCCTCCACACTGAATCGAGGCTTGAAGATGCGTGACCGCTGTGCCATCAGTTGCAGCAGCGACATTGAGTCTTTGCCACCAGAAAGCCCGATAAGTATGCGGTCGCCATCCTCAATGAGAGCGTATCGTTTCAGTGCTTCATTGAAGAGACGATTTATACGGGTGCATATCAGTTTGTCGTCTTTCTCCATCATTTGCTGCCAAAGTTACGAAGAAAAGAGAGAAATAAGAAAAGAAATTGACATTTTCTTTTTGTTTTCATCATTTTGCCATATCTTTGCAGTGTCCAAGTAGGAGGTGATGTGTCCCACGTCGCAATCCGTGATTTTGTGACGTGTTCCACGTCGCAATCTGTGATTTTGTGACGTGGGACACGTCACCTCCTACCGCAAAACAGACAAAGAACTTTTAGTTATATAGAATAAGTGATTTGTTTAATCTAAAAATATCAACGATGAAGAAGAACTTTATTTTATGCATTGCAATGACAATGCTGACGGGATGTGTCACGGCGCAGGACATACAGTTGCCTGAGCCTGACAAGAGTGCAAAGATGACCTTGATGGAAGCACTGCAACAGCGCGCTTCGAGCCGTGAGTTCAGTGACAAGGAAGTGTCTGACGCCGTTTTGTCACAAGTGTTGTGGGCTGCCTGCGGCATCAACCGCCCGGGCGAAAAGAAAATCACGGCCCCTTCGGCAATCAATGCACAGGACATCCTTGTCTATGTGGCTCGTAAGGACGGCGCCTATCTCTATCAGCCAGAGACAAACACGCTGAAGAAGGTGTGTGATGAAGATGTGCGCAAGATGGTTGCCGGTCAGCAGGAGTTTGCTGCTACCGCTCCTATATCGCTGATTTTGGTAAGCGACAAGACAAAATTCGGTGATCGCAGCAGCGGTGCCGACCTTATGGGAAACATCGACTCGGGATATGTTTCAGAGAATATATGCCTTGTGTGCACAGCCCTCGGACTGAAGACGGTGCCACGCATGTCGATGGATAAGGAAGCGCTTGCTAAGGTTCTGAAACTAACAGACAGTCAGGTGCTGCTGCTTAACAACCCGATAGGGTGGTAGTTTGGTTGAGCGTTGAGGGTTGAGCGTTGAGCGAGATTTGCGAAAAGGGTTGAGCGTTGAGGGTTGAGCGTTGAGCGAGATTTGCGAAAAGGGTTGAGGGTTGAAGGTTGAGCGTTGAGCGAGATTTGTCGTTTAAACAGAATTAAACTATCTTCGCTCAACGCTCAACCCTCAACGTTCAACAATTAACGCTCAACGCTCAACCTTCAACTTTCAACGTTCAACGTTCATCACAGGCTATCGCGCTCGCCCGACTTGAACACCTGTCCGTCCTCGAGGACATAAACCTGAAGGTCGCCGAAGAAACCAGTGTCCTGCATCAGTTTCAGGTCAATGGCTGCTGCCTGACGCTCGGCATATTGTTTTGCACCAGTCAGTTCATCCTTGAATTTCAGCAGTTTCTTGTTGTTGTCAAATTCTGATACCCACTCGTTCTTCTCTCTGTCCCCAATTACAAAAATCTTTGCCATGTTATTTGTTGTTTTAGTTTGTTAGTTTTTAAGTTTTAAAGTTTGTTTGGGCAAAGATACGTATTATTTGAATACGTTGCAATCACGGAGAGTGCTTTTTTCACGATAACGTTTGCGAAAGACATTCATGTTTCGCGTGTTAAAGTAGTGTAGGAGTTCAGTAGTTGTAGGGGCTAACCTCCGTGTTAGCCCGTAAAGGAGTTCATACAGCGAAGCATTATAAATTAAGCAGTTCGCGGAAATCGTCGATGATATATTCTGCATTTGCCTCCACCAGTTCTTCGCGTTTGCCGTTGCCGTAGGTCACGCCCACAGCCCTGACTCCGGCATTGTGAGCCATGAGAATGTCGTAACGGGTATCGCCCACCACGATGCAGTCCTCTGGACGCAAGCCGTTTTCGGCTATTGTCTTCAGCACAGGTTCGGCATGTGGCTTGGCATGAGTAACATCGTCGGCAGCAACGACATATTTGATGCAGTCTTCCAGATGCAGCCTCTTGACATAGCCACTGAGTGTCTCGTTTGCTCGGCTGCTGGCAATGGTAAGCAGATGGCCGCGGCGGTGCAGTTCCTGTAGCGTCTCGTAAACGCCAGGGAAGAGCGGAACGGCATCGGGAGTGTTGTTCACATCGAAGATTCGGCGATACACCTCGGCACAACGGTCGCCAAGGGCATCGTCAACCACACAGCGGTCGAAGTCGGGGTACAGTTCGGTGAAGGTCTGCTTCAGTGGCAGTCCTATCATTGCCGCGCATTGTTCGCGTGTACGTTTGGGCAGATTCATTTCCTCGATTGTCTGCATCATCGTTTTCACTATGATGTTCGTGGTGTCGCCCAGTGTTCCGTCAAAGTCAAGTATGTATGTCATTGTTTTGTTTTTTAGTTGACAAGTTGACGAGTAAACAAGTTGACAAGTTGCTTGAACACAAGAACTGGGACAATTAACTTGTCAACTCGTCAACTTGTTTACTTGTCAACTTGTTTACTTGTCAACTCATCAACTCATTAACTTGTCAACTTCCTCCTAACATAGAACTCTTTTGTTGCACAGAGGAAGAGTAGGGTGCCAGTGGCCTGTGCTGCGGCAACCGTCCAGAATGCAGCAGTATAGCCGTAATGTTCGCTGATGAAGCCACCTAACAGTACACCGAGTCCCATGCCTACGTCCCACGACACGAGCAGTGTGCTGTTTGCCGTGCCTCGCTGGTTGTGGCGCGCTATGCTTATCACCATGTTCTGGAACGCGGGCCAGATGTGTCCGTTGCCAAGACCTAAGAAGAGTGCCGAACCATAATACCCGAACTCGTTGGGACAAGCCACGAAGAGCAGGTAGCCAATGGTGGAGAGTATGGTGCCTTCGGCAGCGTTCTGCGTCAGTTTTCCTTGACGCAAAGCCTTGCTGCCTTGCAGTCTTGAGGCAATGAGTCCCACGGCGAGGATTATGAAGTAGGTTCCTGTGCCGCCAGTGATGCCCATCACCTCTTTGCTGTAAATGGCGAGGTAGTTGCTCAGCACGCCGAAGCAAAGACCATAGAACGTCATGTTCACAGCCAATAGCCAGCCTCGGGTGAGGAAGAAGCGGTCGAGAAGGCTTCGTTTCGTCTTGGTGGTTTGGTTGTTTGGTTGTTTGGCTGTTTGGTCGTCTGGTCGTCTGGTGGTTGGGGTGTCGTATTTCAGAGTGCTGTCGATCATCAGTCCTGCCAGCGCAATGACGAGGGCAAGCCAGAACAGCAGTTCAAAACTGTCGGTATATTTATAAATGAATATTCCCACCGAAGGCGCTATTGCCATTGCGAGATTGTTGCTCAGTCCGTAGTAGCCTATGCCCTCGTTGCGGCGCGATGACGGCAGCACGTCTATTGCTGCTGTGCTGTTGGCAACGGTAACACTGCCGAACGGCGCGCCGTGAAGTGTCCTGACAATGGTGAACAGCAATATTGTTGAAGCAGTGAGATAACCAGCGAAGAAGATGAAGAAAAAGAAGAAACTCCACAGCAGCACTTTCTTCCTCGGGAACGAGTCAACAAGATATCCGCTTATAGGACGGCTGATGAGTGCCGTCAATGTGTAGCCCGACAGCACCATGCCTATAACATCTTTCGTTGCCCCGAAATTCTCTTTCAGGTATAACGGCAGCAGCGGGGTGAGCAGGTAGAAGGCAAAGAACAGCGTGAAGTTGGCTGTCATCACCTTGCAGTAGTTGCTGTTCCATAGTCTTTCCGTCATAATCTTATTCATTAACCTTTAACCTATAACCCATAACCTATAACCTATCGCTCGACCCTGTAAGGGGCGCTTTCACAAAGCGAAGCGACTGAAAGAACCCATAACCCACTACTCCCAGCAGTCGATGTCTTTGGCGGCACCGATAAGAGCGATAACCCACATCCAGAACACTGCGCCAGGACCGCCGAAGGCTATGGCAGTGGCCACACCGGCAAGGTTGCCTGTACCTACACGCGACGCCAGACTGACAGCGAACGCCTGAAAAGAAGAGATGTGGCGCTTGCCGTGGTCGAATTTCTTCGCCGAGTCGCCCAGCAACCGTATCATCTCGCCAATCATGCGGAACTGCACAAAGCGAGTGCGCCACGTGAACCACACGCCGCAACCCAGCAAGGCTGCAAGCAGGATGTAGGTCCACAGGAAATCGTTTATCGTGCTTATCACTTGTTCCATTAGCCTGTTCTTCTTACCGTAAGCCGTCGCCTCTCTGTGCAGTGTATGTCGTAAAGGCGTCCGTAAATGATTTGCAAAGATAACAATAAATATGATAAAAATGGCACAGCGCAGCGAAAAAGATGTGCTCTGCGAAAGCGAAAAATGTCGTGTCGCTGACTAAAATAGCCTATATTGCTGACCAAAATAGCCTATTTTACTGACTAAAATAGCCTATTTTACTTTTCGGGAAACGAAAGAGAGTGCACACTTCAGACATAAAAAACGTTGTGAATGTTTCGTGATTAAAAGATTATTGCTTATATTTGCAAACAGATTCTTTTAGAAAAACATTATTAACCATTAAAAACGAAACAAGATGAAAAAGTACATTTGCGACGTATGCGGTTACGAATACGACCCCGAAGTTGGTGATCCCGAGAACGGAATAGAGCCAGGAACAGCGTTTGAGGACCTCCCAGAAGATTGGGTTTGCCCACTTTGCGGTGTTGGCAAGGACGAGTTCTCCGCTGCATGAACTGTTTAGAATGTTGAGCGTTGAAGGTTGAGCGTTGAGCGTAGTTTGTTTATTATTGTGTTTAAACGACTAATCTCGCTCAACGCTCAACTTTCAACTCTCAACGCTGTTCCCGTGCAGTTGATGGTAGATGCCGCCAAGTTCGAGCAGGGCTTCGTGAGTTCCGCGCTCGGCAATGCGGCCGTGCTGCATAACCACGATGCTGTCGCTGTTGCGTATGGTGCTTAGACGGTGGGCGATGACGAATGTTGAACGTCCCTGCATCAGCGAGTCCATGCCTTGTTGAACCAGTTGTTCGGTGTGGGTGTCGATGCTGCTCGTTGCTTCGTCGAGAATAAGTGCTGGCGGATTAGCCACCGCCGTGCGTGCTATGGCGAGCAGTTGGCGTTCGCCCTGACTGAGATTTCCTCCATCGCCGCGCAGCATTGTCTGGTAACCGTCGGCGAGACGACATATAAAGTCGTGTGCACCAGTTTTCTTTGCTGCCTCAATGCATTCCTCGTCTGTCGCGGTGATTCTTCCGTAACGTATGTTTTCCATTACGGTGCCAGTGAAGAGATGAGTCTCCTGAAGCACCATGCCGAGTGACCGTCTGAGGTCTTTGCGGCATATCCTGTTTATTGGTATGCCGTCGTAAAGAATAGAACCGTGTTCAATGTCGTAGAAACGCGTGATGAGATTCATCAGCGTTGTCTTTCCTGCTCCTGTTCCTCCAACAATGGCAATCTTCTGACCTGCATCGGTATCAAGGTTGATGTCGAAGAGGACTTGTTTACTTGTCAACTTGTTTACTTGCTTACTTGTCAACTTGTTTACTTGTTTACTTGTCAACTCGTTTACTTGTTTACTTGTCAACTCGTTTTGGGGATATGCGAAGTCAACGTGCGAGAAGTCCACCTCTCCGCGTTGGCGCGTAAGGATGGTTTTTCCGTTCTCGGTGTGTTTCCATGCCCATATTCCTGTGGTTTGCTCTGTTTCCGTCAATGTGCCATCGGCATTCTCGATGGCATTGACAAGTGTTACATCTGCGTTCTCGTCATCTTCGGGCTTCTCGTCCATCAGACGGAACACTCGCGATGCTCCAGCCACAGCCATAACCACACTGTTAATCTGGTTGCTCACCTGCGATACTGGCTGCGTGAAGTTTCTGATAAGTGTGAGGAACGATACGAGAGTTCCGATAGTGATAGTAAGATGAAGTGTCGAGAGCGATATCTGGTTAAGCGCGATGAGTGCGCCGAACACTGCGCATAGCACATAGATAAGGTTCGAGAGGTTGCCGTTGATTGGCATAATGATGTTTGCCACGCGGTTGGCTTCGTTGGTGTTGCTGCGCAGACTCTCGTTGAGTTTCTGGAACTGTTCTATTGCCTCGTCCTCGTGGCAGAATGTCTTCACCACCTTTTGCCCTGTGAGCATCTCCTCGATGAATCCGTTCATCTGTCCCAGGCTCTGCTGCTGTGCGATGAAATGGTTGGCAGAGCGGGCGCTGAGCGACTTTGTGGTATATACCATAGTAAGTGTGAGCACCAGCACGAGCAATGCCAGCGGCCAACTGAGCATCAGCATGCTGCCGAAAGTGATGGTGATGGTTATTAATGACGAGAAAACGTTTGGCAGACTCTGGCTTATCATCTGTCTTAGGGTGTCAACGTCATTGGTATATATCGACATGATGTCGCCGTGGGCATTGCTGTCGAAATACTTTATCGGCAGTTTCTCCATGTGCGAGAAGAGGTCGTTGCGCAGTCGTTTCATCGTTCCCTGACTGACGTTAATCATCAGTCGGCTATGCAGATAAGAACAGATGGCACCCATGATGAGCACCGCACCCAGCGTCGTCAGTGCCTGGGCGAGTGGCGAGAAGTCGGGCTGTGCCTGCTTCGTAAGAGGCAGGATATAGTCGTCGATGAGCGAGCGGGTGAACAGTGTTGATGCCAGTGTGGTGAACGATGTCACCACGATGCACACCATCACCGCCGCAAGCGAAAAGCGGTAGTTCTTCAATACATATTTCACCAGTCGCCCGATGGTCTTCATTCCGCCTTCGGGCATCTTCACTTTCCCGTGGTTTCGCGGTCCCCGAGGACCACGCATATTCATTGTCGGTGGCATAGGCTATTGTGGGTTGTCGAAATCTCCGTTAGGTTGTGTCTGTACTTCATAAATCTCTCTGTAGATGTTGCACGTGCCGAGCAGTTCCTCGTGTGTGCCGAAAGCCTCGATGCGTCCGCTCTGCATCACGATGATGCGGTCGGCATCCTGCACACTGGCTATGCGTTGGGCGATGATGAGTTTCGTGGTGTCTGGCATTTCGTTGCGGAAAGCCTCTCGTATGCGTGCGTCGGTGGTTGTGTCGCAGGCGCTTGTAGAGTCGTCGAGAACAAGAATCTTGGGCTTCTTCAGCAGGGCGCGTGCTATGCACAAACGCTGTTTCTGTCCGCCCGACACATTGTTTCCGTTCTGTTCGATGCGTGTGTCGTAGCCCTCGGGCATTTCCATGATGAAGTCGTCTGCCTGTGCCAGACGGCATGCCTCACGACATTCTTCAAGAGTAGCGTCCTCCTTGCCCCAGCGAAGGTTGTCGAGAACGGAGCCAGAGAAGAGCACGTTCTTCTGCAACACCATGCTGACGCTGTTACGCAGGGTGGTGAGGTCGTATTGTCTGACATCGACACCGCCCACCATCACCACGCCCTTGCTGGCATCATAGAGTCTGCTAACGAGTGCTGCGAGTGTCGATTTTCCACATCCTGTGCCACCAATGACACCTATCGTCTCGCCCGAATTGATGTGGAGGGTGATGTCGCGGATGGCATAGTCGCCCGTTCCTTCGTTGTAGGCGAAACTTACGTCATTGAAGTCGATGTCGCCATTCTTAACTACGGTGACGGCATTTTCCGTCGGTGATGTTATCTCTGTCTGTTCGTCAATAACCTCAAGAATGCGCCTGCCACTGGCAGCACTCATCGTTATCATGACGAAAATCATGGAGAACATCATCAGCGACGACAATATGCTCATGATGTAGGCGAACAATGACGTGAGTTGACCGGTGGTCAGTTCGCCGCCGACAATGAACTGCGCGCCGAACCATGACAGGGAGATGATGCAGCCATAGACCACGATCATCATTATTGGACTGTTGAGAGCCTGCAGACTTTCCGCGCGTACATATAATTTATATAGCGCCTCGGCAGCGCGGCGGAACTTCTCGTTCTCAAAGTCTTCGCGCACGAATGCCTTCACAACGCGTATCGCCGAGATGTTCTCCTGTACCGAGGTGTTCAGGTCGTCGTACTTGGTGAACACCTGTGCGAAGAGTTTCACCGTGCGGCTGATGATATTATAGAGAGCGAAACCGAGAATAAGCAGTGCGGTGAGGAATATCATGCTGGTCTTCAGATTGATGAAGAGGCACATGAACATACTGAAAATCATGGTCAACGGGGCGCGTACCGAGACGCGCAGAATCATCTGGAAGGCATTCTGCAGGTTGTTGACATCGGTGGTCATGCGCGTGATGAGTCCCGATGTTGAGAACTTGTCGATGCTCGTGAACGAGAATGTCTGGATGTTCTTGTACATCGAGTCGCGCAGATTATAGGCGAAACCAGAGCCTGCCTTGGCAGAACAACGGCCCGAAAGGATGCCGAACGTGAGACTCAGGGCTGCCATCACCACCATGATGCCGCCATAGAGATAAACATTGTTGATGTCGCCTGACATGATGCCGCGGTCGATAATCCATGACGTGACGTAGGGAATGAGCACACCCATCACCACCTCACAAGCAGTGAACACAGGTGTCAGAATGGCAGCGGTGCGGAATTTGCCCACCTGCCGTAGCAATTTCTTTATCAATTCGGTAAGTCTTTTTACTTGTTATATGACTGCAAAGATATGAAAAAAAAGATTACTTTTCATAGGCGAAACACTTTTTTGTGTACATTTTAGACGCAAAACGCAACGTTTATCACCATTTTTTATTATCTTTACACCCAAATTATAAGACTATGGAAAATAAGGACGAGAAATTCATGCGAATGGCGATAAACCTTGCCATAGAGAATGTGGCCAAAGGAGGAGGTCCTTTCGGGGCTGTTATCGTGAAGGACGGTGAAGTGGTGGCGACAGGAGTGAACCGCGTAACGGCAAACAACGACCCTACGGCACATGCCGAAGTGAGTGCCATTCGAGCCGCTTGTTCTAAACTGCACACCTTCGACCTTGAGGGAACCACCATCTATACGTCGTGCGAGCCATGTCCGATGTGCCTCGGAGCAATTTATTGGGCACACATATCACATGTCTTCTGCGGCTGCAACAAGAACGATGCCGAGGACATAAACTTCGGCGACGCATTCATCTACCGCGAATTGGAGAAACCCAACGACGAGAGGCTGCTGCGCCAGCAGTTCATCATGCACGACGAGGCACTGCGTGCTTTCCGTGCATGGTCGGCAAAAGAAGACAAAATAGAGTACTGACTTTCTTCACTACTGTCATGCAAATAAAAAAAGAGCCTGATGCATAAGTGGTTGCATCAGGCTCTTCTTATTTCGTTTCTTGTTCCTCGCGCATGTCGATGATTTGTTTCTTGCTGTCAAAGAATTCATATTGTAAGAAACCCATCTTCTGCGAAGGAATGATGTGCAGTCCCAGTCCGTATTTCATTTGCCAGCGCCGCTTCAGGCTGATGAAGCCCTGATTGATGTAGGCGGCAACATACGGGTGGACGTGCAAGTAGAATTTCTTAACGCCAATCTTATTGACAAGGCGGTCAATCTTACGCTCCAGTTGGTCGGTGAAAAGGAAACTCGACTTTATGGTTCCCTTGCCGAAACAGGTGGGGCAGGTCTCTTCTACGTTTACATCCATAGCAGGTCTAACGCGTTGGCGGGTAATCTGCATCAGTCCGAACTTCGACAGCGGCAGAATGTTGTGGCGTGCCCTGTCCTTCTGCATGTTCTTGCACATGCGCTCGTAGAGCATCTGTCTGTCTTCTGCCAGATTCATGTCGATGAAGTCCACGATGATGATTCCGCCCATATCGCGCAGTCTGAGTTGTCGTGCCAGTTCGTCAGCAGCCCCGAGATTCACCTCCAGTGCGTTGCCCTCCTGTCCTTTTTCCGCTCTGGTTCGGTTGCCGCTGTTCACGTCCACCACGTGCATTGCTTCGGTATGTTCGATGATGAGGTAAGCGCCATGCTTATAGTTCACCGTCTTTCCGAAACTCGACTTAATCTGCTTAGTGATGTTAAAGTTGTCAAAGATAGGCACATTACCATTGTACAGTTTCACAATGCCTGCCTTTTCAGGGGCAATCAGCGTCACGTATTCCTTCACCTCGTTGAACACTTGTTCGTCGTTGACGTAGATGTTCTCGTACGAAGGGTTGAACAGGTCGCGCAACAGTGCTACCACTCTGCTCGTTTCCTCGTAGATGAGTTGAGGTCTTGTTTGTGTTTTCTGTACCTTGGTGATGGCATCCTCCCATCGCTTGAGGAGGATTTTCAGTTCGGTGTCGAGTTCGGCCACCCTCTTTCCCTCAGCCACAGTTCTCACTATGACGCCCACGTTCTTGGGCTT
Source organism: Prevotella sp. UBA4330 (assembly GCA_002394385.1). GTDB lineage: Bacteria > Bacteroidota > Bacteroidia > Bacteroidales > Bacteroidaceae > Prevotella. The sequence goes on along the minus strand of DGTS01000011.1, from coordinate 126,462 downwards.
GATGCTCTGGATGAGTTGTTTCAGGCGTGCTCGCTCTTCGCCGCTTTTAATTTTAGAAGAAACAGAAACCTTATCGTTGAAAGGTATCAGAACCAAGTATCTGCCTGCAAAACTCAGTTCGGCCGTCAGTCGCGGTCCTTTGGTAGATATCGGTTCCTTAACTATTTGCACCAGCACTTCCTTGTCTTTCTGCAGCAGTTCGGTGATGCTGCCGTCTTTCTTTACGTCGGGAAGCCTCGTGGCCTTTGAGAACGGATAAAGTTTTTTCCTGTCGCTCTGTACCTGTTTCAGATACTTCTCATAGGAGTTGAATTGTCCACCCAAGTCAAGATAATGCAGAAAAGCGTCGCGTTCGAATCCCACATCCACAAAACTGGCATTCAGTCCGGCCATCAGTTTCTTAACCTTAGCCACATAGATGTTTCCAACAGAGAACGAAGCCGAGCGGGGCTCTGTCTGGTATTCCACCAGGTTCTTGTCCTCCAGCAAGGCAATTGATATCTCGTTCTGCTGGACGTCAATTACTACTTCGCTGGTCATTGTCTTGTCTTTTTCCCTAACAGTATGTCGGTAGGGTGGTTAAGCATAAGAGCAAGTGTGATTACTTGCTCTTATGACGATTCTTTCTTAATCTCTTCTTACGCTTGTGGGTAGCCATCTTGTGGCCCTTCTTTTTCTTTCCGTTTGGCATAATGTTAATATTTTAAGTTTTGAAAAATTAGTCTTCGTCTTCCACTTCCTCACCCTTCATCTTTGCCACGAAACTCTTGGCTGGCTTGAAATCGGGGAAATCGTGTGCGGGAATCACTATTGTTGTGTTCTTGGAGATGTTTCTTGCAGTCTTCTCAGCGCGGTGCTTAACGATGAAACTGCCAAAACCACGCAGATAAACATTCTCTTTCTTGTCCAACAGACTGCTCTTGATGGCATCCATGAAGGCTTCAACCGTAGCAGAAACGTCTTTTCTGGCAATGCCAGTCTGGTTAACTATCTCCTCTATAATATTTGCCTTTGTCATTTTTTTGTTTTGTTAAATGATAATCAATTATTGTTTTCTCTCTCTCTTAATATCTTAATTGTCAGCCAGATTTATTCCATGCTGATTTTAAAGCGGTTGCAAAGATACAAGTTTTCCACGTGATAAAAAAATCTTTTTCGTTTTTTTTTGTAAAAAGAGCATATTTAATGAGGAGTGGAGCGATAAAACGGGGTGCCACCCTATATATATAAATAATGTATAGCGGGGAAGAACTTTTTCGCCGAGATAAAAAAACGAGTCCAGCCTTCGATGAAAAGCAGGACTCTGATATGGTGGCATCGCTGTTAAATCTTGTGGGGCCAGATTCTCACGTTCACCCCGTCGCTGAAGTTGCGCTTTATTCTGCCGTTCTGTTTGTTGCCCGTCTCCTCGGCGTCACGCTTGCCGGCAGGCAGGAACTTGCACCTAATGCTCTTGATGTCGCGCTGCAGGTTGAAGTCCTCTTCTTTCTCAACGCCCTCGCTCTCCACCATGAGGCGGAAGCGGCCTAGACCGTCTATCACCACGATATTAGAGTTTTGCAACTGCCGTTTCATCTCAGCCACAATCTCGTCAATCAGACCTCTCACCTCACCGGGGCGGAAGGTGGTGTTCTCGCTCACAGCCTTGGCAATCTCGCGTGTGGTCACTTCACCTGTGTAAACAGCCTCGGTGTAGTATTTCCCGTAACTGCTCTTCGTCTTGTTCTTGTACTGTTTCAGTCTTACAAATAAACTCATGGTTCTCCTTTTTTAATTAGTTGATTATCAATTCGTTATAAATGGGCTAACAAAGTTAATAACATTGTTGAACAAAGTTATTAAGATTGTTGAACAAAGTTAATAACATTGCCGAACAAAGTTAATAACATTGTCTCGCCATTAATACTAACTTAAAATCTCACTTGATATTGTGTGGATGATAAAGATTATTTTCTTATATTCTGATGCGTGTTTTTATATAAGGCAGGTAACGAAAAAGAGACGAACTCAATGTTGAATTCGCCCCTTTGAGAATCTGCTTATGAAACTCGATTTTAGTCCTGCACAGGAATCTTCTCCACACGGCGGGCATGGCGACCTCCCTCGAAGGGAACGGTGAAGAACTTGTCCATGATGGCGCGTGCTGTGTTGTTGTCGATGAAACGACCGGGCATCACGAGCACGTTGGCATCGTTGTGCTGGCGGATGAGTTGTGCAATCTCGGGGTCCCAGCATACTCCTGCGCGCACCTGCTGGTGCTTGTTCAGGGTCATTGAGATGCCCTGACCGCTGCCGCAGATGGCAATGCCTGGGTAAACCTCGCCGCTCTCGATGCCCTTGGCCAGTGCATGACCGTAGTCGGGATAGTCAACCGAAGCGTCGCTCCATGTTCCATAGTCCTTTACAGGATAACCTTTCTCCTCCAGATATTGCAGAACGAACTGCTTGAGTGGATAGCCTGCGTGGTCGCAGGCAACACCTACTGTCTTTACTTCCATAATTTTTAATCCTTAAAAATTACACAGAGTTCACTGAGGAAACGGAGGACACAGAGTGTTTTTCTCGGCGTGTGGTGTCTCCTCTGTGAACTCTGTGGCATTGCTTTATGCGAGCAATGCCTTTACTTGCTTATAAACATTCTCACCAGTGTAGCCCAGTTTCTCGTCGAGCACCTTGTAAGGAGCAGAGAAGCCGAAACTCTCAAGACCCCATACGCAACCGTCGGCGCCTACCAGACCTTCGAGTGTAACAGGCAGACCGGCGGTCATGCCGAACTTCTTCTTGCCACATGGCAGCACGCTCTGCTGATACTCCTTAGACTGGCTGCGGAAGAGTCCCTCTGAAGGAACGCTCACCACGCGCACCTTGATGCCGTCAGCCTTCAGCAGTTTGGCACCTGCCTCGAGAGTGGAAACCTCTGAGCCTGAAGCGAGCAGTATGACATCGTAATCCTCGTCGCTGCCTGCAACAACATAAGCACCCTTCTCTGCCTGGTTGTAGTCGTTGCCCTCGGGGAGCATGTCGATGTTCTGGCGCGAAAGGATGAGAGCCGATGGGGTAGTGGTGTTCTCCATTGCCAGACGCCAGCAAACGGTAGTCTCCTCGGCATCTGCAGGACGCAGCACGAGCATAGAGTTCTTGCCGCTGTGGTTCTTCAGTTTCTCCATAAGGCGAATCTGTGCCTCCTGCTCAACTGGCTCGTGTGTAGGACCGTCCTCGCCAACGCGGAATGCGTCGTGAGTCCAGATGAACTTCACTGGCAGTTCCATGAGGGCAGCCATACGTACGGCGGGTTTCATATAGTCGGAGAACACGAAGAATGTTCCGCATGCTGGGATAACGCCTCCGTGGAGAGCCATACCGATGCAGCAGCATGCCATAGTCAACTCGGCAACACCTGCCTGGAAGAATGCTCCTGTGAAGTCGCCCTTCTGGAAGGCGTGTGTCTTCTTGAGGAATCCATCGGTCTTGTCGCTGTTTGATAGGTCGGCAGAAGCGCAAATCATGTTTGGCACCTGCTCTGCGAGAACGCTCAGTACTGTAGCCGAAGCACCGCGAGTTGCTGCGCCAGCCTTCTGCTCTACCTTGCTCCAGTCAACCTTAGGAGCCTCGCCCTTGAACCACTGCTCAAGTTGCTCTGCCTGTACAGGATGTCCCTTTGCCCACTCTGCCTTCTCGGCATAGCGCTGTGCGCAAATCTCCTTCAGTTCGGCAGCACGCTTAGCGTACATCTCCTTAACCTCTGGGAATATCTGGAATGGGTTCTCTGGGTCGGCACCGAGGTTCTTCATTGTCTGGATGAAGTTGTCGCCTCCGAGCGGAGCACCGTGAGTGGCGCAGTTAGCCTCGTAACTGCTGCCGTCGGCCTTGCGGGCACCCTTACCCATAATGGTGTGGCCGATGATGAGTGAAGGACGCTCTGTCTCTGCCTGTGCGTTCTTGATTGCAGCACGAATCTCGTCAACGTTGTTGCCGTTGATTTCCTGAACATACCATCCCCAAGCCTCATATTTCTTTGCTGTATCCTCAGCCATTACGACCTTCACCTCTGTAGAGAGTTGGATGTCGTTGGCATCGTAGAACATGATGAGGTTGTCAAGACCGAGAGTGCCGGCGATACGGCCAGAGCCCTGAGAAATCTCTTCCTCAACGCCACCGTCAGAAATATATGCATAGATGGTCTGGTTCATAACATTGCCCAGACGAGCCTTGAGGAACTTGGCTGCGATGGCAGCACCAACAGCGAAGGTGTGTCCCTGTCCGAGTGGACCGCTGGTGTTCTCAATGCCGCGGAGCAGGTTGTGCTCTGGGTGTCCGTGAGTGGGAGAGCCCCACTGGCGCAACTGCTGCAGTTCTTCGAGCGAGTATTTGCCGATGAGTGCCAACTGTGCGTAGAGCATCGGAGCCATGTGTCCTGGGTCGAGGAAGAAACGGTCGCGACCCTCCCAGTTAGGATTCTCTGGGTCGTAAACGAGGAACTCGCTGTAGAGTGTGTTGATGAAATCGGCACCGCCCATAGCACCACCGGGGTGACCAGACTTAGCCTTTTCTACCATTGCGGCAGCAAGGATACGGATATTGTCCGCTGCCATGTTCATAATCTTGTTGTCGTTCATAATATAAATATTATTAAATAGTGTAATTTCTCTTTTGTATTTATATTTTGCAAATTTACTGATTATTCTTTAGAAATCCCCTTTTTTTTTGAATAATTAGCAAAAAAAAGAAGGTAACTTCTCTTTTATCTCGTTTTTAATAATAAAAAGCCTGCTCTGCTGTGTAAAAATGCTTACATGCCGAAACAAAAAATGGTGTCCGATAAGGCTCTTCATGAGAAGAGAACTTAACGGACACCATGCAGTGGAAACAGGTTGCTGATGCCTGTCGCCTTTAATTATTTCAGTTCGAGAACGATGAGGCTCTTTGCAGGTATCTTAACGGTGAGAACACCGTTTTTCAACTTGGCATCCTTGAATTCGCGCGGAGCAACAACGTCGGGGTTAACGAAGTCGTTGTAGTCGTCGGCTTTCTTAGATGTGAGGATGCGGCCGCTAACGGTCTTTGCATTGAAACCATCGATGTTGAACTTAACGGTCTGACCCTTGTCGAGCGACACGTTGGTCAGTGCCAGCACGATGCTGCCGTCCTTGGTCTTGGCTGCCGAGCCAGAGAGTTGCGGACATGGGCGATAGCCAGCGTCGCGAGCGCCTTCCTTCTCCTTGAAGTATGCCTTGCTCACCTGCATTATCTCACTCTTGAGGTCGAGTGGCAGGTAAGTAGCCTCCTGGAACGGAGTGTACATCTCGAAGACATGATATGTCGGCGTGAGCACCATATGTCCTGTGCCCACCTGGTCGGTGAGAATCATCGACTGCAGCACGTTCACCACCTGAGCGATGTTTGTCATCTTCACGCGGTCGGTGTACTTGTGGAACACGTCGAGGCTGAGAGATGCCACGAAAGCATCGCGCAGGGCGTTCTGCTGGTAGAGGTGTCCTGGCACAGTGCCTGGCTCCTCGTCCCACCATGTTCCCCACTCGTCAACCAACAGGCCAACCTTGCCTTCTGGGTCTTTCTCGTCCATGATTGCCTTGTGCTTCTTGATAACGTCCTCAATCTCGAGGCACTTGCCCAGTGCCCAGTAGTACTGATCGTTGTCGAAGTTTATGGCTGAGCCTTTCGAGCCTTCCCATCCGGTGCAGGTATAGTAGTGGAGCGACACACCGTTCATCTGCTTTCCTATTTTCTCCATCAGCACCTTGGTCCAGTTGTAGTCGTAGTCGCTGGCACCAGATGCTATGCGGTAGAGGCGGTTCTTGCCCTGGTCGCGCAGATAGGTGTTGAACTTGCGGAACTCGTCACTATAGTATTCGGGAGTCATGTTGCCACCGCAGCCCCATGCCTCGTTACCGATGCCGAAGTACTTCACATGCCATGCCTTGTCGCGTCCGTTCTGGCGGCGCAGACGAGCCATTGGGGTGTCGCCGTCGCTGGTCATATACTCCACCCACTGTGCCATTTCCTTCACTGTGCCGCTACCAACGTTGCCGCTGATGTATGGCTCGCAGTCAAGCATCTCGCAGAGGTTCAGGAACTCGTGTGTACCGAATGAGTTGTCCTCAATGGTTCCGCCCCAGTTGTTGTTGCGCAATGACGGGCGCTGGTCCTTCGGTCCGATGCCGTCCATCCAGTGGTAATCGTCGGCGAAGCAGCCGCCAGGCCAGCGGAGCACTGGGATGTGCAACTTCTTGAGAGCCTCGAACACATCCTTGCGATAACCGTTGATGTTGGGTATCGGAGAGTCTTCGCCTACCCACAGACCGCCATAGATGCATGTGCCGAGATGCTCAGAGAACTGTCCGTAAATCTCTTTGTTTATCTTTGCTCCAGGCTTGTCAGCATGGATGGTAGCCGTGATGTCTTGGGCGCTAACGCCTGCGACAAAGCCAGTTGTGAGCGCAAGGCTCAATAATAGTTTCTTCATATACTATTAAGGTATTAAAAATAATGTTACTTCTTATTCTCTACAGCGCATTTCTCGATAGCAAGTCCTGCCTTATAGTTCTCGATGTAAGCATTGAAGCCAGCCACTTCTTCTGCAGTTGGTTCAATCTCGACACCAGCCTCGCCAGCAAACACTTTCTTGTCGAGGAAGTCGGCAAGTGTCTGTCCTGCCTCTTTGTTGACAAGATAAGAAGCAAGCAGTGCTATACCCCATGCACCGCCTTCGCCAGCGGTCTCCATCACAGAGATGGGAGAGTTGAGGGCGGCAGCAAGCATGCGCTGACCAACACCCTTGGTCTTGAAGTAACCTCCGTGACCTGTGATGCGGTCAACCTTTACATTCTCCTCTTTCAGCAGGATGTCGTTGCCTATCTTCAGCACACCTATTGCTCCGTAGAGTTGTGCGCGCATGAAGTTGGCAAGGTTGAACTTGTCGTTAGCCGAGCGCACGAAGAGTGGGCGACCGTCTGAAAGTCCTGTCACAGGCTCGCCGGAAACATAGTTGTAAGCCATGAGTCCGCCGCAGTCGGCATTTCCTTCGAGAGCCTTGTTGAAGAGTTTTCCGTAAAGTTCGTTCATGTCAACGGGAACGCCGAGCAGTTCCTGATACTCCTTGAACAGTCCCACCCATGCATTGATGTCTGATGTACAGTTGTTGCAATGAACCATTGCCACGAGACTGCCGTCGGGAGTGGTGACGATGTCAATCGGCTCGTATGGCTTAGAGAGGTCTTTCTCCAGCACAATCATCGAGAATGACGATGTTCCCGCACTTACGTTACCAGTGCGCTGCTTTACGGCGTTGGTTGCTGCCATGCCGGTGCCAGCGTCGCCCTCAGGAGGACAAAGTGGTATGCCGGCCTTCAGATGACCAGATATGTCGAGTTTCTTAGCACCCTCTGGAGTAAGGAATCCTGCGTTCTCGCCAGCCACGAGCACCTTCGGGAAGATGTCGAGCAGTGTCCATCCGAATCCCTTTGGCTCGATGAGTTTGTTGAACTTCTCAACCATCGTGGCATTATATGTCTTGGTGTCTGGATCAACAGGAATCATACCAGAAGCGTCGCCGATGCCGAGCACCTTCTGACCTGTAAGTTGCCAGTGGATATATCCTGCGAGAGTTGTCTGGAACTTGATGTCCTTAACATGCTCCTCGTTGTCGAGAATTGCCTCATAGAGGTGAGAGATGCTCCAGCGGAGAGGTATGTTATAGACGAACAACTCTGACAATGCCTTGGCGGCCTTGCCCGTGTTGGTGTTACGCCATGTGCGGAACGGCACCAGAATCTCGTTCTTGTCGTTGAAAGCCATGTAGCCGTGCATCATGGCGCTGACGCCGATGCTGCGGAGTATTTCAATCTCGGTGTCATACTCCTTCATAACATTCTTGCGCAGGTCGGCATAACAGTCCTGAAGACCGTACCAGATGGCCTCAGTGCTATATGTCCACAGACCGTCAACGAGTTGGTTCTCCCATGTATGGCTGCCCTGTGCTATAGGGTTGTTCTCCTCGTCAATGAGGACAGCCTTAATGCGGGTAGAGCCAAACTCGATACCGAGAATGGCTTTACCCTGTTGTATGGTTTCTCTTGCTGTCATAATAGTCTTACTTTAAAGCCTTGTTGAGCATGAAGTAAATCTCGTTGTTGCGGAGTTGCTGCTTGAACTCGTAGGTCTTGGTGTCCTTGTTAATCTTGACATACTCGATGCCCAGCATCTCGGCAAAGTCTTCCCAATACTCCTCGGTGATGTCGTAAGAGAATGCGCTGTGGTGTGTACCGCCAGCGAGAATCCATGCGCCTGCGCCAATCTCGAATGTGGGTTGTGGAACCCAGAGAGCAGAAGCAACAGGGAGGTTTGGCATTGGCTTTGGCTCGATGCACTCTACCTCCTGCGAGATGAGGCGGAATCGGTTGCCAAGGTCAACAACAGTAGCCTTGATGCCGCGGCCTGTCTTAGACGTGAACACGAGGCGTGCTGTCTGCTGCTTGCGGATACCAATGCCGAGGAAGTGTACTTCCAGTGTCGGTTTGTCAACAGCGATGAGCGGGCAAACCTCGAGCATGTGGCTCTGCAGGCAAGACGAGCGGTCGCCGGCAAAGTTCAGCGTGTAGTCCTCAAGGAATGAACATCCTGTTGGCATGCCCTGCTGGATAACCCAAAGCGAACGGTAGAGACAAGCGGTCTTCCAGTCGCCTTCGGCACCGAAACCAATACCCTCGGCCATCAGACGCTGTGATGCGAGACCTGGAATCTGGTCGAAACCAACGAAGTTCGGGTCGTTGATGTCGGCATCGCCGAGGTCGTCGAAGTTGGTAGTGAATGCTGTTGCACCCTCGTCCTTCAGCACGCGGCGCAGTGCAATCTCTGCCTTTGCAGAGTTGCGCACCTTCTCCCAATAAACTTCCTCGCCACTCTCGTCAATCTTGATGGTGTATGATTTCTTGTATTCTTCAACAAGTTCCTCAACTTCTGCATCGGTAACCTTCTTGAAGTATTCCATCAGCGAACTAACTGGGTAGTAGTCAACATGATAGCCCAGTCGCTGCTCGAACTCAACACGGTCGCCATCGGTAACGGCAACGTTGTTCATGTTCATACCGAACATAAGGCAGCGCACCTTTCTTGCGTCGGCAACACCGGCAGCAACGCGAGCCCAAACAGCAATCTTCTTCTGAGCCTCTTCGCTCTTCCAGTAACCGCAAACCACCTTGCGTGGAACACGCATGCGAGAGCAGATGTGACCGAACTCGATGTCACCGTGAGCACTCTGGTTCAGGTTCATGAAGTCCATGTCCATTGTCTCCCAAGGAATCTCGGCGTTATACTGTGTGTGGAAGTGCAGCAGAGGCTTCTGCAGAGCCTGCAGACCCTTAATCCACATCTTTGCTGGCGAGAAGGTGTGCATCCATGTGATGATACCAACACACTTCTCGTCGTTGTTGGCTGCCTTCATCACTGCCTCTACCTCGTCAGAACTGTTTGCAGTTCCCTTATATACTACCTTAACAGGGATGTTGCCGCTGTTGTTAAGGCCTTCTACCATTTCCTTAGAGTGTGCATCTACCTTTACTACTGCATCACCTCCATAAAGCAACTGTGCGCCAGTTACCCACCAAATTTCTAAGTTTTCAAACATAATCTTTTCCCCTCTCTTGTTCCCTTTTGCGGGAAGACCATGCAGGGGTATGGGTCTTTAGTTATTAATCTGTTGTTTGTTTTTCGTTTAGTAGTTTGTTCTCACTGCCGTTTCAACATGCCATTCGATACCTCTTGCATACCAAAATAGGCTATATTGCAGAGTAAAATAGGCTATATTACTGACCAAAATAGGCTATATTGCTTAGCCGAAGACAATGAGTGGCGTCTTGAAACGTCGTGAGTCTCTTACTTCTTCTTCTGTCCGTAATACGCGTTAGGACCGTGCTTGCGCGAGAAGTGCTTCTCGATGAGCAGCGGGTTCATCGTGGTGTCAGGATTTACAGAGAACGACACGAATGCCATCTTTGCCACCTGTTCCATCACTACGGCATTATAAACGGCATTGTCGGCATCTTTTCCCCATGAGAACGGACCGTGGTTCTTCACCAGCACACCAGGTGTGTGAACGGGATTGATGTTGCCCTTGCGGATGCGCTTTACGATAACGTTGCCTGTCTCCAGTTCGTAGTCGCCCTTCACCTCTGCCTCTGTCATGTCGTCGGTGCATGGAATCTCGTCGTGGAAATAGTCGGCATGTGTTGTTCCGATGTTCGGAATGTCCTTGCCTGCCTGTGCCCATGCTGTGGCATAGGTGGAGTGGGTGTGCACCACGCCGCCAATCTCTGGGAACTCCCTATATAATATAAGGTGTGTGGGAGTGTCTGACGACGGGTTAAGGTCGCCCTCGACCACCTTTCCGGTCTGCAGGTCAACCACTACCATGTCCTCAGCCTTCATCGTGTCGTAACTTACTCCTGACGGTTTGATTACCACGAGGCCTTTCTCACGGTCGATTGCCGACACATTGCCCCATGTGAAAATCACCAGATTGTGCTTTACCAGGTCAAGGTTCGCACGGAATACTTTTTCTTTAAGTTCTTCTAACATAGCGTTTTGATTTAAAGTTTAAACACTGGTTCTTCCAGATACATCTCTTTGTTGAAACGGTAGAGTGCCGCGCCTCGCTTTGAAGTCTCCTTATCAATGAGGTCAGTCTTCTCTATGAAGTCTATTGTCTTAATCTTCTTTCTGAAGTTGCGCTTGTCTATCTCCTCGCCGAGAATGGCTTCATAGACGTGCTGCAACTGTGTCAGGGTGAACAACTCGGGAAGAAGATTGAAACTGAGCGGCTCGGTGTTTATCCTGCGGCGCAGCAAGGTGATGGCCTTGTTCACCATCTTGTTGTGGTCGCTGTACAGCCGAGGCAGTTTCTCCAGTTCCACCCACTGCACCTCATGCTCTTCGAGCAAGCCTTTGTCGTAGTCGTTAACGTTGATCAGGGCGCAATAGGCAACGGAGATGACGCGCTCGCCGGGGTCGCGGTCAACAGCGCCGAAGGTGTGCACTTGTTTCATATACAGGTCTTTCAGTCCTGTCAGGTCGTACAGCACTCTGCTTGCTGCCTCGTCAACGCTCTCGTTGATATTTACGAAACCGCCGTAAAGAGCCCATTCTCCACGTCCCGGGTCCATCTTGCGATGTCCGAGAAGTATTTTCAGTTTGTTGTTGTCAAATCCGAAGATTATAACGTCAACAGATACAAATGCTTTGGAATGTCCAGTATAAAAATCAGTCATTTGTTTATGAGTTTAAATGTTTTAAGGTTATGAGGCTTAACAGGTGGTGTCACCCTAAACCTCATAACCTCAATATTCTACCACAGCAGGATGTAAAGTGCTGCAGTGATAACTGCGATGCCCAGAGCACCCCATGTGTAACCGCGGGTTGTGCTGAACAAATTCAGGTTGATAGGCAGTGCCTTCGGGTCGCGAACAGTGTCGCGTGAGTTGCTGTAAAGCCATACTGCATTGCAGCCAACAAGCACACCGAAGAAGAAGAATGCCTGGAAACCGATGTCGTTCAGATAAGCAATGATGTTGCTGTCTGGGTCGGCACCTGGGTTCATTGCACCAAGCAGCGTAACGATAGCGGCAGCGATAATCATCACGACACCGGCACAGCCGAGAATCTTTGCCCACTTCATCATCTGCTTCTGGTCGCGCTGCTCAGGACGCTCGCAGTGGATGAAGTTCTTGTCGATGAGCGACACGATGATGAAGAACGACACGAGGATGATGAAGATGTAGCCGGCACGGAACTGGAATGCCACGTCTGGAAGCAGCACCTTGAACAGGATTCCCAGTGGGATGGTGATGATTGCAGACCATACAGCAGCCAGAGAAGAAGCACGCTTCCACAGCAGACCGAGACCGAACACGGTGATGATACCAGGATAGATGAATCCTGAATACTCCTGAATGTACTGGAATGCCTGGTCGAGACCGCCGAGCAATGGCTTAACGGCGATGAGAGCGATGACAAGTGCGCTGACAGCAACGATACGGCCGGTGTTCACCAACTGCTTGTCGCTTGCGCCCTTGTTGATGTACTTCTTGTAAATATCCATCGTGAAGAGGGTAGAGGTGGAGTTGAACATCGAAGCGAGCGAAGAAATGATGGCTGCTGTCAATGCTGCGAAACTCAATCCCTTGATACCTGTCGGGGTGAAGTTGCGGATAAGCCATGGGTAAGCGTCGTCTGCAACGTTGATCTTACCAGCAAGATTCATGCTTGCGAAGGTCTCAGGATTCTCCATGATGTAGTATGCGCAGATACCTGGGAGAACGACGATGAACGGAATCAATATCTTCAGGAAACCGGCGAAGATGAGACCCTTCTTAGCCTCGTCAACATTCTTTGCAGCCAAACCTTTCTGGATGATGTACTGGTTGAAGCCCCAGTAGCCCAAGTTGGTAAGCCATACACCGCCTACAACGGCAGCGATACCAGGAACGTTGGCGAATGCACTCTGGTTGTGGCTCTCCTGAATAACAAGGTGGAAGTGCACATCCTGTGCGTGAGCACCTGTCGTCATGTCCTTGTAAACCTGTCCGAGAGCACCAAAGGCATCGGTGCCGAGGATGGTTCCCATCTCCTTCAGTGCAACATAGGCAGTGATAAGACCACCACCAACGAGGAAGGTCACCTGCATAACGTCGGTCCATGCAACTGATGCCAGACCACCGTAGATAGAGTAAACACCGGCGATGATGAAGAGGAAGAGGATGATGAGCATGCGGATTGAAATCTCAAAGCCAAAGATGCTCACTGCCAGTCCCTGCAAACCGAGTATCTGCTCGATGGCAAGTGCGCCGAGCCATGCCACAGATGTCAGGTTGACGAAGACATAAAGGAAAAGCCAGAGAATAGAGAAAGCAAGACCCACACCGTCGTTGTAACGCTCGCGGAGGAACTGCGGGATGGTGAAAATCTTACGGTCGAGCATCACGGGGAGCAGGAACTTACCGATTACGACAAGCGTGATGGCTGCCATAACCTCGTAGGCTGCGATGGCAATACCGTCGCGGAATCCTGTTCCAGACATGCCGATGAACTGCTCGGCGGAAATGTTGGCGGCGATGAGCGATGCACCCACTGCCCACCATGTCAGAGTGTTGCCTGCAAGGAAGTAGTCGTTGGCACTTTTCTCCTTGCCGTCCTTATTGCGGCTGAGGAAGAGACCGAGGCTCACGAGCAGGATAAGATAAGCAACCAGAATGACAAAGTCGATGGTTTTAAATCCTGATGAAGCAATTGCTTCTGAAATACTATTCATATCGTTTCTTTATTTATGTGACTGTTTTTTACTTTACTGAGAACTTGTAAGCAGCGTGGCTGTAGTACTTCTCGCCTGGCTTGAGAACTGGGCTTGCCCATTCCTTGACGTTAGGAGAGTTGGGGAACTTCTGGCTCTCAAGGCAAACGCTCACGTGCTTCGGATACTTGATGCCGTGCTTGCATGCTATGCCAGTGCCCTGGAAGTTGCCGGTGTAAACCTGAACACCTGGCTCGTTGGTGAACATTTCAAGGAAAATACCTGTCTTTGGAGAATAGAGCGATGCGCAAACGGTCTGGTCGTCACCCTTGCCGTCCTTGTATGTGTTGAGGCACCAGTTGTGGTCGTATCCTGTTGCATTGCCAATCTGGTCGTAGTCGAAGTTGTTGATGCCTGTGCTCAGAGCCTTTGGCTCGCGGAAGTCCATTGGAGTTCCTTCTACCGAACGAATCTCGCCCGTCGGGATGTAGAGTTTGTCAGAAGGTGTAAAGTTGTCAGCATTCACATAGAGCACCATGTCCTCGCCTTTCTGCGATGGGTCGCCGTCGAGAGCGAAGTAACTGTGGTTGGTCATGTTGATGATGGTCTCCTTGTCTGTTGTTGCCTCGAAGGTGATGTCGAGGGTATTGTCTGCCTTCACAGTGTATGTTGTTGTGGCAGTAACTGTGCCAGGGAAGCCGTTCTCGCCGTCGGGAGCAACAAGTGTCAGTTTCAGCACTGAGTCGCCAATCTGCTCTGCATCGTAAACCTGATGCATCCAACCGGTGTTGCCGCCGCCGTGCAGAGAGTTGGGACCGTCGTTCTTCTTCAACTGATAAGTGCTGTCACCGATGGTGAACTTGCCGTCCTTGATGCGGTTGGCATAGCGGCCAACCGAAGAACCGAAGTCGCTGGGCGAGCCGACAGTGTCGGCATACTGCTTGATGTTGTCATAACCGAGAACGACATCGGTGCCCTTGCCGTTCTTGTCGGGCACTACGAGAGAAACCACACGACCGCCATAGTTGGTGATGCACACCTCCATGCCGTTGTTGTTCTTCAGCGTGTAGAGTTTAACCACTTTGTCGTTGATAGTGGTGTCGAAAGCCGTTGGATTCAAACCTGACGCAGTCTGCTGGTTCGCGTCGTTAACATTTGTGCAAGCGGAGATCATAGCAAAGGCTATTCCTGCTCCCAAAATCACTTTTAAGTTTTTCATTGTATAACTGTTTGAGTAATAATTTAGATTTTGGGTGTAAAGTTACAACTTTTTTTTAATACTGCAAGTGTTTTCCTACTCTTTTTTCATCATGTAGTGTAAATATAACACTTTTTAATAATAAGGGTGTGTATTTGTTCCTTTTTCTGAATTGTATCATCCATAAAAAGAAAGATAGCGACATTATAAGTAATTTCATTCAACTTTCATGAGTTAAAGGAGTACAGGAGTTTGTAGGGACGCGCCCCTGCAAGGTAAAACTTCGGAACTCCCAAAAAGTTGACTTTGCGAAACTATAGTAATATCAGAATTCGTATATGTTGTTTCCTTTCTGTTTGTTTGAGTAGTTTATAATGATGTGTAGAACAATGTACAATATTATGTCGGTAATCAGAATGCTAGTGAGAGAAAAACTCTCATATAGAATGTAATTCAGAACAATGAAGACAACAGAGATTGTTATTATTGCCAGCAGTGTTTTGTGCCCAGATAAGCCTAGACGTAATAATTTGTGATGTATATGGTTCTTGTCGGCTCTCATTGGTGAGAAACCTTTGTGAATGCGGAGCGCAGCAACACGGATGACATCAAGAGCAGGCACAATGTTGAGTGTCATTACCAGCAACATCTCATGACTTGACGATTGTAGCACGGAAGTGTTCTTCATAATCAGTTTCAATGACAAGAACGCTATTATGTAGCCAATGGTTAACGACCCTGTGTCGCCCATAAATATTTTGCGGTTATGCTTATAACCACCAAACATATTGTAATACAAGAATGACATGAGTACTCCTATTAGGGCACAGATGATGATGGCATAATACCATAGTTCCCAGTGAAAGAATGCAAAGGCATATCCCCCCAGTATCATGATGGAAAGGCTGGCTGCAAGACCATCAATGCCATCTATAAGATTTAACGCATTAGATATGAAAGTCACCGCAATTATTGTCAGTGGAGCACCGATGCAATAAGGAACTTCGTAGATACCGAAAAGTCCGTAGAGGTTGTTAATCCATAGATTGGACAGTGGAAGCATGGTTGCCGCAATGATTTGGACTGCCATCTTTGTAATGGCTCCAAGGTTGAGGATGTCGTCAATTATCCCGACAGTATAAATCATGGAAACACCTATTATGAAATATACAGTCCATAGGCTGAGGGAAATGGTTGTGGTATTGGTGGACTTAGCAAATACAAAAACGGCAATACATCCTAACAAGACACTTGGAAGATAAACGATGCCGCCGAGTCTCGGTATCGCATTCTTATGAACCTTTCTCTTGCCAGGCATATCATATAATCCCTTGCGCTTGCAGAAGTCAAGCACCATAGGTATTGTGACAATACCGCATATAAATGCTGTGACAAATGCTATTATTGAATAATTACCAAATTGCAGCATGCAAAATGTTGTTGTTTTCGTAATACATTTAACCTGTTTTGGTTATCCCGTTTTCAATCCCAATTTAAAACATTTTCTACTCAATGTACAAAAACTTATTCCAATTGGACGTGTTTTTGTAGTTTAACAAACACCCGTCTGGAACATGAAGAGTTGCATTGTAGTAGGTGTAATGTGTAAAACAATCTAAAGAGACAGTACACGGATGCTCCATTTTTGATGTTACGGAGGACAGACTGATACAAAAAGAGAAAATGCCATTGCCCAGTTTCGTAATAGATGATCCTAATGTAACGGTTGACAGACTTGTACAGCCTGAAAAAGCTCCTTCGTCAATGGTCGTTACAGAATCGGGAATAGTTACCTCTAAAAGACTTGTGCATTCCCAAAACGCACGTAATCCAATGCTTTTCACCGTGTTAGGTATGGTTATTGAATACAGACTTGTACATTCCCAAAACGCACGATTGCCAATTCTTGTTACTTTTTTCGTTCTATTCATGTAAGTCACTTCTTCAGGAATTACTATATTACCATAGTAAAAATTTCCATTGCATACTTCTAGTTCTGTTCCGTCATTAATGAAATTATAGTAGATAATGACTCCATCAGCATTCTTTACTGCGATGTCATAGGCATTGGCTTTAATTCCGGTATGGAATAACAATGCGAAAAATAACAGACGTAAATATAATTCTTTTATTTCCATATTGATTGTTGTCATAGAGTTTGCAGATATGTTTTAATAAGGCACAAAAAAAACGTGGACTATACTTCGTCTACGTTTCGGAGGTATCGGCAAACACCATGCAATCATAAACGAGTAAAAGCCCACGTGCAGACACGTGAGCGTTACTACTTTTACTCTTGATTGCTTCTTTAATTTTTGCCGAAATTTCCGAAACAAGAAAAAAGCTAACGCTTCAATTGTGATATGTCTTTTATTTTGTTATGTTACATAAGCAATTGTGTTTATTATTTCGATTGCAAAGATAACTAAAATTTGGAAATGCCAAAAGTTTTTCTGAAAGTTTTTTAGAATATTCATTCTTTCATTTGTTCTCATAAGGAACTATACCGTTTGACACTATTGGCAGTAGGTATTCTGACCGATTAAGTCAAAAAGAAAAGTCAAAGTAATAATGAAAATCCCCCTGCCCAAGTGAGTCGGGCAGAGGGATCGCTGGTTATGATTAGAATCTCTGGTGTACTTTTGTTAACCTACTGATTAGTCTGAAATCTTGCGCGAGCCGTCGCCGATGACAACGTCGATAACCTTTGGCTCCTTGCCGTACTTGGCAGAATACTTTGCCTTGGCGTCGGCAATGAACTGGTCGTAGAGTTCGTCTTTTACGAGGTTGATGGTGCATCCGCCGAAACCGCCGCCCATGATACGGCTACCGGTAACGCCGTTCTCGCGTGCTATGTCGTTTAGGAAGTCGAGTTCTTCGCACGATACCTCATATTCCTTGGACAGGCCTTCGTGAGTCTCGTACATCTTCTTTCCAACGGTTTCATAGTCGCCGGCAACAAGAGCATCGCACACTGCGAGCACACGGTCTTTCTCTCCGAGCACGAAGTGAGCACGCTTGAAGTCTTCTTCGCCAACCTCGGCGCGTACCTCGTCAAGTTGCTTCCATGTGCAGTCGCGCAGAGTCTCGAACTTGCCTTCGGGGTGTTTTGCTGCGATATGCTTCACAACGTTCTCGCAAGAATTGCGGCGGTCGTTGTAGGGAGAGCCTGCCAGTTCGTGTTTTACGCAAGAGTTGAGCAGCACGAGTTTGTAGCCCTTAGGGTCGAATGGGAAATACTCGAACTCGCGTGAGCGGCAGTCGAGGCGCATCAGTTTGCCTGCCTGTCCGAAGACGCTTGCAAACTGGTCCATGATACCGCAGTTTACGCCGCAGTAGTTGTGCTCGGTAGCCTGTCCGGCAAGCACCATGTCCCACTTAGACACCTTGTTCTCGCCGAAGAGGTCGTTGATGGCGAATGCGAAGCAACTCTCGAGTGCTGCCGACGATGACATTCCGGCGCCGAGAGGAACGTCGCCTGAGAATGCGGTGTTGAAGCCCTTAACGTCAACGCCGCGCTTCTTCATCTCCTGAATGATGCCGTAGATGTAGCGTGCCCAACTGGTCTTTGGACCCTTCGGGTCGTCAACCTTGAACTCTACGCGGTCCTTGAGGTCGATGGCATAGCACATCACGGTGTCGGTGCCATTTGGTCTCACCTCAGCCATGATGCCGCAATCCACTGCGCCCGGGAATACGAAACCGCCGTTATAGTCGGTGTGCTCGCCAATGAGGTTGATGCGACCTGGAGAAGCATATATCTTACCTGTTTTACCGTCAAAATGCTTAATGAAGCGACTTCTTACATGATTTATGTCCATAGTTAAACTGTTTTATAAGGTTAGTTGTTATAAAGGTGAAGCCCCGTCAACACTGACTAATATATGAAGTGGTGACGGGGCATGATTTTTTAATCCACAGGGATGTCTTTGTTTACGTTCTTGCAGCCGATGAGTGCATAGTAGAACATGTATGCCACGGCGAGGAAGTAAACGAAGTAACTCGGCATGTAACCCATGAAGTTGGAGAACCAGCCCTGGATGAGCGGCAGAACGCCACCGCCTACAACCATCATCATGAAGATGCCGCTGGCCTGGGCGGTGTATTTACCCAATCCCTCGGTGGCGAGGTTGAAGATACTTGCCCACATGATTGAAGTGCAAAGACCGCAAAGCACGAGCAGCAGGGCGCTGATAGGAACTGTAGCCGACCAGAACTTGAAGTTCATGATGTCGAACAGCGGCATGCTGATGGTGTTGGTCTTGGGGATGAACATTGCAGCCAGAATAAGTATCATGGCAACGCTCGTGGTGCAGAGCATCAGTTGACGTGACGACACCTTGCCGGCAATGAAGCCTGAAACCAGACGGCCGCAAAGCATCAGCAGCCAGTACATTGCAGCCACAGCACCACCTATCATGGCGGCATTAGCCACCAGACCGGCGCCCTTCTCCGTGCCGTCAGACAAATAGAAGTTCAGGGCTCCTGGAATACCAACCTCAACACCTACGTAGAAGAAAATTGCGATGACACCCAGTGTGCAGTGACGGAACGACCAAGGAGAGTGCTCGAACTTGGTGTCGGCGGTTACCTTGCCCAGTTCCGGGTCTTGAATAGGAATGAACACCAGCGCGATGAATGCTAGTGCGAAGACTGCCATTGCGATGAACATCACGAGGTTCACGTCTGCCATCTGTGTTGACTTTGTTACCTCGCCGATAAGAGCGCCCACAAGCATCGGGGTGAGTGTGCCGGTCAGAGAGTTCAGCGTACCACCGATGAGGTTCAACTGGTTACCACGGTTGCCGCCACCGCCAAGGAGGTTGAGCATCGGGTTAACCACGGTGTTAAGTATGCAGACAGAGAATCCTGAGATGAATGCACCAAGCAGATAAACACAGAAACCTGGAATGCCCTCGGGGAAACTTGAAATATACTGTATCAGCACGCCGACGAAACCTACGGCGATACCAATGAGTGCCGATTTCTTATAACCTACCTTAGTAAGCATCTTGCCGGCGGGGATACCCATGAACAGGTAAGCGAAGAAGTTCATGAAGTTACCCATCATGCCGAGCATGTTATTGCCGTCAATGCCTGGCTGGCTCTTCCAGATGACGCCGATAGGAGCACCGAGATTGGTTACGAACGCTATCATCGCGTAGAGGAAGAACATGGTAATAATGGCAATAACACTGCCATTCATTTGCTTTTGATTGCTCATAATAGTATTGCAGTTTTTTTTTTAATTGTTTGAGGATTTTAGTGGTTTATTTCTCTACTCCAAATTTATAAATAGTCTTCTGCTTGTATTGCTGTCCTGGACGGAGCACTACCGACGGGAAGTAAGGACGGTTTGGCGAGTCGGGGAAGTGCTGTGCCTCGAAGCAGATAGCCGAGCGGCGTGGGAATGTCGCGCCGTGCTGTCCCTTATATCCGTCTGCCCAGTTGTCGGTGTAAACCTGAACACCTGGCTCTGTGGTGTAAACCTCCATTGTGCGTCCGCTGTTCGGGTCTTTGATACGGGCTGCAAAACTCAGTTCGCCTTCCTCGTGCTTGTTCAGCACGAAGCAGTGGTCATAACCATTACCGTTGCGAATCTGCTCGTTGTCTGCATCAATGTCTTGTCCTACTGGCTTCGCGGTGCGGAAGTCGAAAGGTGTGCCCTCGACCTTCAGTATCTCGCCTGTCGGTATGCTTGTTTCATCGATAGGCAGATAGAAGTCGGCATTGATTTCGCACTCGAGGTCGTCGATGGTAGGAGTAGGGTTGGCTATTCCTGCGAGTGAGAAGAAAGCGTGGTTTGTAAGATTGATTATGGTTTTCTTGTTTGTGGTTGCCATGTATCCGATAATCAATTCGTTATCGTCGCTGAAGTTATAGACAACCGTTGTCTTCACCTCTCCGGTGAATCCCTCCTCAAGGTAAGGAGAGGTATAATTAAGTACCAATGTGTTGTCGCTCATCTGGAAAGCGTCCCATACTTGTGCGTGGAATCCTGTTGGTCCGCCGTGCAGTGCGTTTGGCCCATTGTTTATGGCAAGTTGGTATTGTTTTCCGTTCAGTTGGAACTTGCCTTCCTTTATTCTGTTACCGAAACGTCCGATAAGGGTTGAAAGATAAGGCTCTGGACTGTTGATTACTTCCTGGATGTTGTCGTGCCCCTGCACCACGTTTGCGATGTTGCCGTCCTTGTCAGGAACCATTATCGCTACCAAGGCACCACCATAGTTTGTTATGGCTACCTCGTTCCCAGCACTATTTTTAAGGATATACAAATCGGTATTCTTACCGTTTACCGTGGTCTGAAAGTCTGAGCGTTTCAGACCACACAAAGATTGTGTCTCGTTTGTGTTCATCATTCAAAAAGTTTGATTGTTAGTAAACTTAGTTGCAAAGTAAGCAAAAATAATTGAGAACAGCAAACGAAATGACAAAAAATACGTTAAAAACGACTAAATGTTTTCTGAAAGTAAGTCTGCAACGACATAACTGCTGCCGCCTACAAACACAAAATCTGCTGGTGCTGCGTCGGACAGTGCGGCGCGGTATGCTTCGATGACGGTGGGGTAGGAGTTGCCTTTCAGGCCGTGACTCTTGCCCGTCTCCTTTACCTTTTCATGGCTTATGGCGCGCTTTGTTTCTGCTTGTGCCCAGTAATAGACGGCATCTTTGGGCAGCATGGTCATCACCGTGTTGATGTCTTTGTCGTCAACCATTCCGAAAACGATGCGGCGTGTCTGGCAGGGCACCTGCTTTATCTGCTCTGAAAGATACTGCCATCCGCCCACGTTGTGACCGGTGTCGCATATCACGAGCGGCTCTTTGCGCAGTGTCTGCCATCTTCCGATGAGCCCTGTTGCCTCGCATACGTTAGCCATTCCGCTCTTTATGGCGTCGCGCGGGATGCCAAGTCGCTTCGCGGCGCATAGTATTGTTGCCCTGTTTTTCTTCTGGTAACTGCCTTTCAGTTCAAACTCTATGTCGTCATATTCAGGAAGGCTCTCTTCTTCGGCAAAGAAAATGGGGGCGTTGTTTTGCTTTGCAATGCTTTCAAAAACGGGTTTCGTTTCCTCGTTCGTTTCGCCTATGACAACAGGAGTTTCGGGTTTTATGATGCCGGCCTTCTCTGTTGCTATCTTTGCCAGCGTGTCGCCGAGGAACGCGGTGTGGTCGAACGATATGTTGGTGATGATGCTCAGTTCGGGCTTAATGATGTTGGTGCAGTCGAGACGGCCGCCAAGCCCCACTTCGATGACCGCCCAGTCAACCTTTTGTTCGGCGAAGTATTTGAACGCAAGGGCTGTGGTGAGTTCGAAGAACGATGGATGGAGCGGCTCGAAGAAACTGCGTTCCCGCTTTACGAAGTTAATGACATACTGCTTGCTGATACACTTTCCGTTGATGCGGATGCGCTCGCGGAAATCCACGAGATGAGGAGAAGTGTATAGTCCAACCTTGAATCCTGCGCTCTGAAGCATCGCCGCTATGGTGTGCGAGCAAGAACCCTTGCCGTTGGTACCTGCCACGTGAACGGTGCGGAACGTGCGGTGAGGGTGTCCGAAGTGCTCGTCAAGAGTCAGTGTGTTCTGCAGTCCTTCCTTATAACCTGCCGCCCCGACGTTCTGGAACATCGGTACGGAGTTGTAAAGATACTGTATGGTTTCCTCGTATGTCATTTGTGGTTATTCGTTTGTTAATGTTTTGGTGTTAAGGATTTATGAAGTTAAGGAGTTAAGACAATTGTTATTGATTTAATTCCTTATAAATTAGGAATACCAAACTAATGTCTTAACTCCTTAACTCCATGGCTCCTTAACTCCTTTAAACCCATAGTTTTATGAGAAATAGTTCTTGAACTTCTCGAAGATGCTCTTCTTCGTGGAAGAGTCTCCTTTGAAGTTGTCGCTCTGCTGCAATCCTTCAAGAGTCTCCTTCTCGTCGCGGCTCAGTGTCTTTGGCACATAAACGCTGATGTTGACCACAACATCACCAGTTCCGCTGCCATAACCTTTCACCTCGGGCAGTCCTTTCCCGCGCAGTCGGAGCGTCTTTCCAGGCTGTGTGCCGGGGTCTATTTTTATCTTCACCTTTGAGCCGTCGATTGTCGGAATCTCTACATTGCCGCCGAGAGCAGCCGTAGGGAAGTCGAGCAGCAGATTATAGATAAGGTCGTTGCCGTCTCTTACGAATGTGTCGTTAGGCTCCTCGCTTATGAACACCTGAATGTTTCCGGGTATTCCGTTGTGCCTTCCGGCGTTTCCTTTGTTGGGGACATTGACCACCATTCCTTCTGCTACGCCGGCCGGTATTGATATTTCGACAACCTCCTCGCCCTTAACGACACCTGTTCCGCCGCACTCGTGACACTTGTTCTTAATCACCTTGCCTTCGCCTCCGCATGTGTGGCACACCGTCTGTGTCTGCATCATGCCGAAGATGCTCTGCTGGGTGCGAATCTCAACACCCGAGCCGTGACACGTCGGACATGTCTCGCTGCCGCTGCCGCTTTCTGCTCCTGTTCCGTGGCAATGCGGACAGGTGATGTCTTTCTTCACCTTGAACTTCTTGGTGACGCCTGTTGCCACTTCCTGTAGCGACAGTTTCACCTTCAGGCGCAGGTCGCTGCCTCGATGCTGGGCGGGCTGTCGATAGCCGCCTCCTCCGAAACCGCTGAATCCGCCGAATCCTCCGCGCCCGCCGAACACATCGCCGAACATCGAGAAGATGTCGTCCATAGAGAACCCTTCGCCACCGAAGCCGCCGAAACCGCCCGCTCCTGCCGGTCCGTTAAATCCGAACTGGTCATACTGCTGGCGCTTTTGTGCGTCGTGCAGCACGTCGTAGGCCTCTGCCGCTTCCTTGAATTTCTCCTCGGCCTCTTTGTCGCCGGGGTTGCGGTCGGGGTGATACTTGATGGCAATCTTGCGATACGCCTTCTTTATTTCTTCCTCTGAGGCGTTCTTGTCAACACCAAGCACCTCGTAGTAGTCTCTCTTTGCCATTTCTGTTTAGCGTTGTCCTACTGCCACTTTGGCATGTCTGATAACCTTATCGTTAAGTGTGTAACCTGTCTGTACGCAGTCGAGCACCTTGCCGCTCTTCTCGTCGCCCATGCCCGGAACCATTGCTATGGCCTCGTGAAAATCGACGTCGAAGTCGGCATCGGTGGTGTCAATCTTCTTGACACCGAGACTTTCGAGAGCCTTCATGAACTTCTGGTAGATGAGTTCCATGCCCTCTTTCAGCACTTGCGGGTCGTCGGTCTTCTCGCCGTTCTCGAGTGCGCGCTCCATGTCGTCGGCAACGGGGAGCACAGCCTGTACAGCCTTCTCCGAGCCGTTAAGAATCAACTCGGCCTTCTCCTTGATTGTGCGGCGGCGGAAGTTGTCAAACTCGGCAGCCTTGTAGAGCAGTTGCTCTTTCAGTTCTTTTATTTCTTCGAGAGCCTTGTCCAGAGGGTCGGTCTCTTCTTCGGCTGTCTCTTCTGCCTTTTCCCCTTCTTCTGTAGTGTTTTCAGCATCGGCGGCAGCCTCTTTCTCCTGCTTTTCCTCCTCCTTGTTGAGTCCGTCGTCCTGCTGGTCGCCGTCCTCTATGTTTATCTTTCTTTCTTCTTTGTCCATGATGATTATTATGTTAAGACGTTTGGCACCATTGCCTGCACTTATGATGAGTGCAAAAAGTGTGCCATCTTATGAGTACATCTTCTGCTTCTGCTCCTTTATCTGTGCGTCGTAGATGTAATCGTCGTAGGTCATCAGTTTGTCGATGGTTCCCTTCGGTGTGAGTTCTATGATGCGGTTGGCCACGGTGTTGATGAACTCATGGTCGTGGCTGGCGAAGAGGATGTTGCCCTTGAACTGCACCAGATTGTTGTTAAATGCCTGGATTGACTCGAGGTCGAGGTGGTTGGTGGGCGTGTCGAGGATGAGGCAGTTGGCGTTTTTCAACTGCATGCGTGCAATCATACAACGCATCTTCTCGCCTCCTGAGAGCACGTTGACCTTCTTCTCCACTTCTTCCTGCTTGAAGAGCATGCGTCCGAGATAGCCTTTCATTGTCACCTCGTTGCCCGTTCCATATTGTGAAAGCCAATCGACGAGGTTCAGGTCGCTGTTGAAGAACTCGGTATTGTCGAGCGGCAGATAGGCCGTTGTTATCGTCACGCCCCACTTGAAGGTGCCGTTGTCTGCCTCGCGGTTGCCGTTGATAATCTCGAACAGTGCGGTCATGGCCTTCGGGTTGTGTGAGAGGAACACCACTTTCTCGCCCTTCTCGATGTTGAAGTTCACATTGTCGAAGAGCACCGTGCCGTCGGTATCGACAGCCTTCAGGTCTTGCACCTCCAGAATCTGGTTGCCCGGCTCGCGCTCCATCTGGAAAATGATGCCAGGGTACTTGCGGCTTGAAGGACGAATCTCCTCCACATTCAGTTTCTCGAGCATCTTCTTGCGGCTCGTCGTCTGCTTACTCTTTGCCACGTTGGCAGAGAAACGGCGGATGAACTCCTCCAGTTCCTTGCGCTTCTCCTCAGCCTTCTGGCGCTGGTTCTGCGCTTGTCTGAGAGCCAACTGCGACGACTCGTACCAGAACGAGTAGTTTCCGGCGAACACCGTAACCTTTCCGAAGTCGATGTCCACCGTCTGTGTCGATACGGCATCGAGGAAGTGGCGGTCGTGGCTCACCACAAGCACCGTCTGCTCAACGTTGCTCAGATACTCCTCAAGCCACTGAACGGTGTCCAGGTCGAGGTCGTTGGTAGGCTCGTCGAGCAACAGGTTGTCGGGATGACCGAACAAAGCCTTCGCCAGCATCACGCGCACCTTCTCGTTGTTAGAGAGTTCTGACATCATCTTCTGGTGCTGCGGCTCCTTCACTCCGAGGTTCTGCAACAACTGGGCGGCATCGCTTTCGGCGTTCCATCCGTCCATCTCGGCAAACTTCTCCTCCAGTTCGGCGGCGCGGTTGCCGTCTTCTTCGGTCATCTCGGGCTTCGAGTAGATGCGCTCACGCTCCTTCATGTTATCCCAAAGCGGCTGATGCCCCATGAGCACAGTGTCCATAACCGAGAACTCGTCGTACTTGAAGTGGTCCTGATCGAGCACGCTGAGGCGTTCGCCAGGTCCCAGTTCCACGCTTCCCTTGTTGGGCTCCAGTTCTCCGCTGATGGCTTTCAGCAGCGTTGACTTTCCTGCTCCGTTGGCACCAATCACTCCATAGATGTTGCCGTTGGTGAACTTGATGTTTACATCTTTGTACAATACTCGCTTGCCGAATTGCACGGCAATGTTCGTAAGTGTTATCATCCTTTTATACCTTATTTTATTATTGCGGGTGCAAAGGTACAAATTTTTTCCGTCATTCCTTACTCCTTCGCTTCTTTTTTCAAACACACCGCATTACGGGAGCACATCATTCGTGTGCCCAGAGATATGCTTCGGCATGCCCGTTTTTGTCTTTCTGCCTGCCCATATATATCCTTTCGCTTTCCGAAAGATATCAAACGGCGAAACAAAGTTAATAAGATTGTCGAACAAAGTTATTAACATAGTCGAACAAAGTTAATAGGATTGTTGAACAAAGTTAATAACTTTGTTGCCCCGTTTGTGTGCTTTTTGTAACCCATTGATACTCAGTGGGGTTGCCAAAGGGCATTTTTCGTCGGCTCAGAGCGTTTTTCGTGTGGATGACATCATCTTTTTTACCTTCCTTTTTTCGTGATTTCATTTATTCTATGTATATTTGCAACAGAATAAGTAAATAAGTTTGGAATTATGACAGCAGTACAATTAAATACGATGAACACTGAACTATGGCAAAGCATAGGTGCTATTGCCGATAGAGAACCGTTGATGAGGCGGCACTTGATATGCAATGCTTAGCAAAAAAAACAAACTGAAAGCATATAGCGGCCACTTTGACGATAAGTAACAGGCGAATTGTTGCATAATACAGCATGATACGGGGTATTATATTGGTGCCGAATGATAATAAAAGGGCATCGGAAGCGATTCCGATGCCCTTGTTCGTATGTATGCTTTTCGCCTTATAGTAAGGCTGGAAGCGGTTACTTGATGAGGTCGATGCTGCGTTTCAGGAACTTGTCGAGCGCTGCGCCCTTCAACATTCCGTTCTGCAACAGGGCTAGGTCGATGAGTTGGTGCAGTATGTCGTTGCCCTTTGCATAGTCGGCAATCACCTGCTGCTTCTTCGTTCGCTGCTCGTCGATGGCCTTCTGGGTGTTGCTCACGTCGTCTTTCTCCTCTTGTGAGATTTCCTCAGGCTTCTTCTTGTCCTGCGACTGGCGCAGAGCGGCGAGGCGAGCCTCCTGACCTTTTATCTCGCTCAGTATCGGCTTCAGTGTCTCAGCGGTCTTTTCCTTCTCGTCGTCGAGCACCTTCTTTATTAGTGGATGGTCGCTGTTGAGCACCAGACTGTAGGTGTCGGGCATCTCGGCATAGAACGCCATTCCCTGCTGATAGCGTGAGATGTCCTTCATACGGCGCATATACTCGCTCTGAGTGATGAGCACTGGCTGTGCATTCTCGCCCAGTGCCTGCACCTCAACATAAAACTCGGTCTTCTCAAGACTTGGCATCTGTGAGCGGAAAGCCTGTGACAAATTGTCAGCAGTGTCAGCGTCGAGGGTCTGCTTAGGAGCATCTTCCTTGACTATAAGGCGGTCTATGATGTCTGCATCGACGCGTGTGAAGCGACTCTTCTCGAACTTCTGCTCCAGCATTGACATGGCAGGAGTGTCAAGTTGTCCATCCATCAGCAGCACGCTGTAGCCCTTCTGTCGTGCAGCCTCGATATAGGTGTACTGCTCCTCCTTGTTGTTGGCGTAAAGATAAATGAGGTTTCCGTCCTTGTCTGTTTGTGTGTCTTTTATCAGGGTGCGGTATTCCTCGAATGTAAAGTATTTGCCGTCAACGTCTTTCAGCAGTGCAAAGTCCTTCGCGCGGTCGTAGAAGTTCTCCTCGGTCAGGATGCCGTAGTTGATGAAGAGCTTCAGGTTGTCCCACTTCTCCTCGTAGGCCTTGCGGTCCTCGTTGAAGATAGCCTTCAAGCGGTCAGCCACCTTCTTAGTGATATAGGTGGAAATCTGTTTCACCTTGCGGTCGCTCTGCAGATAACTGCGGCTGACGTTCAGCGGTATGTCTGGCGAGTCGATAACACCATGGAGCAGAGTAAGGAACTCAGGGACAATACCTCCGGTCTTGGCAGTTCCATCTGGTTCTCTTGTTGCCTCCAACTGGTCAGTTACAAACACCTGGTTGCAATAGAGCTGAATCTTGTTACGCTGCAGCTCCAGCGAGTTCTTGATGCGGGGGAAATAGAGGATACCCGTAAGGTTGAAGGGATAGTCCACGTTGAGGTGAATCCAGAACAGCGGCTCGTCGCTCATGGGATAGAGGGTGCGATAGAAACTCTTGTAATCCTCGTCCTTCAGCGTGCTTGGCGTCTTTGTCCACAGCGGCTCCACATTATTTATAATATGGTCCTTGTCGGTGTCCACCTGCTTTCCGTCTTTCCATTCAGTCTCCTTGCCGAAGGCGATGGTTACGGGCATGAACTTGCAGTACTTCTGCAACAACTGCTCTATCTGTGCTTTCTCAAGATACTCTTTGCAGTCATCGTCAATATAGAGCACGATGTCAGAGCCTCGCTCAGCCTTCTCTGCGTCCTCGATGGTGAATTCTGGCGAGCCGTCGCACGACCACTTAACAGCCTTTGCCCCGTCCTTATAACTCTTGGTGATGATTTCCACCTTCTTTGAAACCATAAATGACGAATAGAAGCCCAGACCGAAGTGACCGATGATGGCGTTTGCCGAATCCTTGTATTTGTCGAGGAAGTCGGTGACACCTGAGAATGCTATCTGATTGATGTACTTGTCAATCTCCTCCTCGGTCATTCCGATGCCTCGGTCGCTAATGGTGAGTGTTCCCTTGTCCTTGTCAAGACTTACCCTTACGGTGATGTCGCCCAGTTCGCCCTTGAAGTCGCCCTTGTCGGCAAGTGTTTTCAACTTCTGCGTAGCGTCAACAGCATTGCTTACCATCTCGCGCAGGAATATCTCATGGTCAGAGTACAAGAACTTTTTGATTACGGGGAATATGTTCTCGGTTGTAACCCCAATGTTTCCTTTTTGCATGATATTTTTGTTTTAAATTAAATTCCTATTACCTCCATTTGCAAAAGTCGTGCCAACATGTCGGAAATAGAATTTGTGTAACGTAAAAACGACGTTCTGATAATTCCTTTCATGTTGCAAATACTATTTATTTTGTTTCATTTAGAATTATTTATATCTATTTTGGCGATACATATTGTTTTTTTTCTTATCTTTGCAACAGAAATCATGAAAAAACAAGATAACACGTATCGTTACATTGCCGAATACTATAGCGCGCACCGTGAAGAAATGTGTGCTTTCGCGGCAAAACGGCTGAAGTTCGCTTATGAGGCAGAAGACATTGTGCATAATGTCTTCCTCAGACTTCTGACCATCGACAAGATGATTTCGCCGGTGACGCTGCCCTGTCTTGTCTATACCATGATGAGAAATCTCATTTTCGACAATTGGCGTCATCACAAGTCGATTGACGAGTACGAACATGTGCTGGCCGTTACAGAAAGGGTTGACCGTCAGGATGCCGCCAGTGTGTTCTCTGCCTCCGAACTCAACAGTTTGCTTGAGCGTGGCATTGCTCGTCTTAGCGATCGCCAGCGTGAGGTCTATCGCATGAATGTTATCGACGGCATGAAGGTTTCGGAGATTTCAATGACATTGAAGATTGGTTATAAGAGCACAGAGCATCGACTGGGAGAGGCGCGCAAGGAAGTGCGCGGATACCTTGCACGTATGCTTGCTTGATTAACTTTCCCTATATGTTTTATCCATTCTTCCCTATACATTATTTATATATAGGGATTGGATTATGATATACATAAGGAGATTGATAAACAAGACAATTATGGGCAAGTGCTGTCCATAACACAACAAATTATATTCAATAGGTAGTTTTTTAAAGGTTTTGCCCCGGTTTACGTAGTGATACCATAAACCGGGGCATTTTCTTTTATACTTGTCAACTCGTCAACTTGTCAACTCGTCAACTTGTCAACTCGTCAACTCGTTTACTTGTCAACTAATCAAATACTCTTCAATATAGCGAGGAGATGATCCCACACCATCTTTACTGTCGGGATGTGCAGGCACTCATCGGGTGAATGCACTCCGCGAAGGGTAGGACCGAAGGACACCATGTCGAGATTAGGATATTTCTCTGAGAACAGTCCGCACTCTAGACCAGCGTGAATGCCCAGCACCTTAGGCTCCTTGCCGAAGAGTTCCTTGTATTTCTCCACTGCTATTGCAGTCAGTTTGCTGTCGGGGTTCATGTTCCATGCTGGATAACCGTCGCCCTGAACCACCTCTGCGCCAGCGAGTTGGAATACAGCCTTGATAGTGGCTGCCTGGTTGTCGAGTGCGCTCATCACGTTGCTTCGTTGCGATGCCACAATCTTAATCTCGTTGTCGAAGGTCTCGATGCTTGCCACGTTGTTTGAAGTCTCTACCAACCACGAGATAGCCTCGTCCTGACACATGGCGAACACGCCGTTGTCAACAGCCTGGAGTGCCTGAATCAACTTCGTTGACACTTCCAGCGGGAGCACCTTCTCGCTTTCGCAACTCTCAAGGTTGAACTGCATTGACTTCTCGGTTACATGATACTCTTCCTGCACCTCGCATGCAAATACATTCCAGTCGGCCTTCACGTTCTCTTTAACTTCTTTGTCAACGCCGAAGATTGCCACGCCGTCGCGTGGGATGGCGTTGTGCAGTTTTCCTGCATTATAACTTGCCAGGCGCAGTCCGTATTTCTCCTGCACCTTGTAAAGGAAGCGGGCGAGAGTCTTCAGCGCATTGGCGCGTTTCTTGTTGATGTCGTCACCAGAGTGGCCTCCGATGAGCCCTTTCAGCGAAGCCTTCATGAAGAAGAGGCCTTCGGGAGCATCCTCCTTCTCGAAGTGGAATGTTGCGGTGGTGTTTCTTCCGCCAGCACATGACACGAATATCTGTCCCTCGTCCTCAGAGTCGAGGTTTATGAGCATGTCGCCAGTCATGAAGCCCGGCTTCATTCCCTCGGCGCCAGTGAGACCTGTCTCCTCGTCGCGTGTGAAGACGCACTCTATAGGACCGTGCTCTATGTCGTTGCTCTCAAGTATTGCCAGTTCTATAGCGCAGCCGATGCCGTCGTCAGCACCCAGTGTGGTGCCCTTGGCTCTTAGCCATTCGCCGTCGATGTATGTCTGTATGGCATCTTTGTTGAAATCGAAGTCGATGTCAACAAGTTTCTCACACACCATGTCCATGTGGCTTTGCAGAATAACGGTCTTCTTGTCTTCGTATCCTGGCGTGGCTCCTTTACGAATGATTACGTTACCCGTCTCGTCAACTTTCGTTTCAAGACCATGGTCTTCACCAAATTTCTTCAGATACTCAATCATCTTTTCCTCGTGCTTTGAGGGGCGGGGAATCTGATTGATTTTTGCGAATTGCTCGAATACGCAAGCGGGGATTAAGTCACTTTTGTTCATTATTAATTCTATTTTGTGTGTTTTACAAAAAAAATCATTATCTTTGCAAGCGCAAACAGAATTGCGTGCTTTCATGCGCAAAATTACGAAAAATGGTTGAAACAATAATATTAACAGTGTTAATAATTGCTATTTGTTTAGCATTATTAAGTGTTAAGGTGCTTTTCAAGAAGAAAGGGGAGTTCACATCACAGCACATTCATGATAGTGCTGCGATGCGAAAACTTGGCATACATTGTGTTATCGACCAGGACCGTGAAGCACGCCAGAATGCAGATAAGGCAGAAGAAATAAAAAACAAAATAAACAATTAAATCACAATGAAGAAAACATTTTTCCTTGCCATGGCAGCAGTACTTGTCATGACATCATGCAACAACGGGGGCAACACTGCCGGCCAGAAGTCGGACGCTCCTCAGAGTTCTGAACTTAAGATTGCGTATGTTGATATCGAGGAACTCGATTCCACCTACAAGTTCTGCACCGATTTCAAGGCTGAGTTCGAGAAGAAAACAAAGAACGCAGACAACACTCTGAACCAGAAGGGACAGGCTCTGCAGAACCAGGCAGCGCAGTTCCAGCAGAACCTGCAGAACAACAAATACACCCAGCAGCAGGCACAGACGGTGAATGCAAACCTTCAGAAGCAGCAGGCTGACCTCCAGCAGTTGCAGCAGCGTCTGGCTGCCGAACTTCAGGCAGAGTCTGAAAAGTACAGCAAGGCTCTTCGTGACAGCATCCAGCACTTCCTCGCCCAGTATAACAAGGACAAGAAGTACTCAATGATTCTCAGTAAGGCAGGCGACAACGTACTTTATAGTGACAAGTCTCTCGATATCACTAAGGAGGTCGTTGCCGGTCTTAACAAGGCATACAAGCCAGCAAAGGCCGCAGAGCCAGCAAAGGCAGAAGAGAAGAAGTAATAATTGTAGTTGACGAGTAAACAAGTTCTTTGCGAGCAAAGCGACCAAGGGTCGAGCGGACGAGTTGACAGGTTGCTTGATTTCAAGACCTTGTGCAATTCGCTTGTTTACTCGTCAATTCGTTTTCTCGTCAACTTGTTTACTTGTCAACTTGTCAACTTGTTTACTTGTCAACTTGTCTCTCGTTTACTCATCAACTAAAAAACATGACTCGGGCAGAGCGTTATAACATTCTTCTTGACCATTATTCCAAGAAGATGCCCCACGTTTCTACAGAACTGGAGTTCGGAAGCGTGTTCCAGTTGCTTGTGGCAACGGTGCTCAGTGCCCAGTGCACGGACAAACGCATCAATCAGGTTACTCCCGAACTCTTCTTACATTATCCTGATGCCAAGACAATGGCACAGGCGGAAATTGAGGATGTGCTCGAACTTATAAAGAGCGTCAGTTATCCTAACTCAAAGGCTCAACACCTTGTAGAACTGTCGCGCATGCTTGTCTGTGACTTTGGCGGCGAGGTGCCTTCCGAAATGTCCGACCTTGTGAAACTTCCTGGAGTTGGGCGCAAGACAGCCAATGTCGTTCAGGCGGTGGGATTCGGTCGCTCTGCCATTGCCGTTGATACCCATGTGTTCCGTGTGAGCCATCGTTTAGGTCTTGTGCCAAAGACTGCAAACACTCCATTGAAAGTGGAGTTGACTCTCAAGAAATACATTCCTTCTGATATGCAGGCAGATGCCCATCACTGGATTCTGCTACATGGCAGGTATATATGTCAGAGCAGGAAACCCAAATGCGGTGAATGTCCGTTTGAAAAGTTCTGTCCTAAAGTGGGCTTTGAATAAACTCCCAACGCCTCGCTCGACCCGAAGTGACGCTTTTCATGTGCTCTGAGGGTACTCCGGCGCAATGCTGAGTCCAAAGCGATGCGACAAAGAACTCCTAACTCCTAACTCCCCCTCATGCACTCACAAAGAATAATACAGTTTCTAAAAGATGTGGCGGCGAACAACAACCGCCCGTGGTTTCAGGAGCATCGTCCAGAGTATGATGCCGTAAGGGCGGACTTCGAGGAAGGCATCTCTATGGCTATTGCCCGCATCGCAGAGTTCGACTTTTCCATCGCCCATGTAACGGTGAAGGATGCTGTCTATCGTTTCTACCGCGACACCCGTTTCTCGCCAGACAAGTCGCCTTACAAGCGACATCTGGGCGCATATATCAATGCTCATGGCAAGAAGGCGTTGCGCGGAGGCTATTACATCCATCTGGAACCAGGCAACTGTCTCCTTGCTTGTGGCAATTACTGGTTGCCCACTAATATCCTCACGGCATGTCGCAACGAGATAATGTCCGACATCGACCGCTGGCTCGGTATTGTTGAAAGCAGAAAGTTCATCAACTTCTTCGGAAAACCAGGCTGCGGAGAGTGGAGTGACGAGGGAGCCGCGCCCAAGGGCTTTGGCCTGTCGGTGCTCACCACTGCCCCTAAGGGATTCCCGCGCGACTATGAACATGTGGAATATCTGAAACGGAAAGATTATTGCTGCTGGAAACATGTGCCCGACACCTTCTTCGACGGTGACCGATGGCTCGACGAGATGGCAAAGGTGTTTCAGGTGGCAAAGCCGATGATGGATTTTGTCAATGCCGTCATCGACGATTACGAATAAGTGTCGAGTGAAAAGTTCCACACTTCTAAACTCTTAATCTTGTAAAACAAACATAACATGAAAAATCTAAAGACTTATCTATTCCTTTTACTGATGAGTATTGGCGTTACATTGCCCATGTGCTCATGCAAGAGAGTGTTGCAGAAGATAGACAACCTTACTGCAAAGACAAGCGAAGTAGAGACCGAGCAAACCGATGAGGTTGCGGAAACAGAGCAGGCAAAAGGTCCCATCATCCTGACGAGTCGCACCTATGAAGGCGAGAGTTTCTTCAAAGCAAACATCCAGCGGGCGCTCTATGCCGACCAGACTTGGCATGTGCAATGGCCCGTGAGTGCTGAGAATTGCAACATAAAGAAGTTCCAGAAAGAACTGCTGCACTTCTTTGTGGGTGACAAATATGAAGACATCGACTCTTTCTTGAACTACCTCAACAAAGAGTTTGAAGGTGATGGCGAATGGAAGAAAGTGGACAAGATGGGAGAGTCTGACGCGCGATACATCGAAGGCGAGGAATACAATCCATACCCTCAGTCGATGAATTACGAACTTTCGGAAGTGTCGCTTACCGAAGATGGCTATGCCACTTACTCTAAAAAAATAATGTATGACATGGGTTCAGGTTTAGGCGCCGGAGTTTTATTCACTGTCGAATATTTCATGTACGACCTGCGCTCAGACCGTCGCCTCTTATATAACGACATCTTTGCTGCCGGTTCAGAAGGACCTATCGCGAAACTGCTGAAGACAAAGGCGACAAATCTTGACGACTACCGCACGCTGATAGATGCCGATTTCCCGCCAGTGCATAACGACAACTTCTATGTTGACTTCAAGAACGAAGAGGCACACTTCGTCTATGACAAGTATGAGGTTGCCGCCGGCGTGGATGGAGTGGTGGACCTCTGCATTCCGTTCTCCGAGATAAAGCAATATATGAAGTAGTTTTGCAGTAGAACCTCAATCCTTTTTATCTTTCAGATAGGTTTTCTTGCCATGTTGTCAAATATGGCACAGGTGCCGTTTTGTATCTTATTGGATATCAGACAGATGCAAGTGGGCTAACAAAGTTAATAACTTTGTTCGACAAAGTTAATAACATTGTTAGCCCGTTTGATATTAGTTGCATGCCGAAAGATATGCAGTGGCATTCTGAGGAGGTAAAAGTAAGGAGGGCACTTCATTTTCAGTGCCCTCCTGTTATTAACCTATTGTGTGTTCGTTGATGTAGTTTGCCACGTCGTCTTTGTAACTGTCGGAGACGGGTAGATAGATGTCGCCGAAGACGATGCGCATGCGGTCGATGAGTTTCGCTTTTGACATGTGCACGATGAACGAGCGGTGTATGCGCATGAAGTCGGGTCTTGGCAGGAATTCCTCGAGGTTTTTCATGCTCATCAGCGACATTACGGGCTTTGTGTCGTCGGCGAAATAGAACTTGACGTAGTCTTTCAGCCCTTCGATATAGGTCACGTCGTCGAGCGGGACTTGCACGTGCTTGTACTCGCTTTTAACGTATATGAACTTGTCTCGTTTGAAAGTGTCTTGTTTATATGAGTTTTCGAACCATGCCTCTGCGCGCTGAACGCTCATGAGGAAGTTCTCGTAACTGATGGGCTTGAGCAGGTAGTCGAGTGCATTTACCTTGTATCCCTCTATGGCATACTGGTCGAATGCTGTTGTGAAGATGATTTTTGTTTGCTTGGGTATTAGTTTAGCAAATTCCAGACCGCTGAGTTCGGGCATCTGGATGTCAAGGAAGAGGATGTCAATGGACTTCTCGCGGATGTCCTTTATTGCAGACACAGCACTGTTGTAGCAACCAATCAGGTTCAGCGACGGTGTCTTGTCGGCATAACTTGCCAGCAGTTCGGCAGCCAGGGGCTCGTCATCGATTATTGCGCAGTTCAGTATCATAGATAATAATTTTAGATTTATAGATGTTGTTTTCTATTTTCTTCTCCCATGTGTGTTTCCCCTTGTAGTATAGTTGCAGTCGGCTTTCCACGAGTTGCAGCCCAATGCCGTGTCCGCTTCGGTCTTTGTCGTTCTTTGGGAAATTGCTGTTGCAGATGTCACATACTATTCTTTCTGCTGTTGCATTGATGTTTATGCTGATGAAACTGGGCTCGGTGGGGCTCACTCCGTGTTTGAAAGCATTCTCGACAAGCGATATGATGATGAGCGGTGCAATCATTATGTTGTCGCCCCTTTTTGGTATCTCTGCCACCATGTCCACCTTGACGTTGTCGGGGAGTCTTATCTTCATTAACTTGACGTAGTTCTCGATGAACTCCACTTCCTTCTTTATGCTGATGGCATTTTCGGTGTTTCCGTATATCATTTGGCGCAGCATGCTGCTGAGTGACATCACGGCACGTTGAGCCCTAGGCTGGTCGAAGGCGATGAGAGCGTATATGTTGTTGAGCGTGTTGAGCAAGAAGTGGGGTCGTATCTGCGAGCGTAGGCTGAGCAGTTGTGCCTCTGTCTTTTCTTTTTCTATTTCTTGTGCCACTTCGTGTATGCTCTGCCACTTCAGCGATAGCCGTATCATTGTTGCAAGGGCGGCAAAGATGATTTGCTCCATGGCGTGCCTTACGATAAAGACAAGATGTATCTGCAAAGGTGGCGAAGGGTGTGTGACGTTTGCCGTGGGGTGCTCCATAATGTGCTGCATCGCCAATGATACCAGTATGATGATTGTGGTATTGATGATGAAGAACCTCCTGTACTTCTTGTTCAGGTAATAGTTTGGTGCTAACCAGAGGTAGTTGATGTAGAATATGATGAACATTGAGATTGGTCTCAAAAGACGATGGAGCATAGCGTTGATGTCAAGCAGGCTCTCGCCTTTTGGCACCAGGAAGATGTACTGCATGAAGAATACTGCCCAGAACATTATGTGCAGTATTGACGCAAGTCTTCTGTCTTTTGAAATCATACTCTGTTTATTTTAAGGTCATTCATATCTGATGGCTTCTATCGGGTCGAGTTGCGCTGCTTTCTTTGCGGGATACCAGCCGAAGAACACTCCTGTGAATGTGCAGACGGCAAAGGACATGACGATGGTCCACAGTTCGATGGATATGGGCCACTTGGCAAGTATGTTTATGGCGTATGAGGCGCCTACTCCCAACAGCACGCCGATGATGCCTCCTGTCACGCTCAGCAGTATTGCTTCTATCAGGAACTGGTTTAGGATGTCTATGCCTCTGGCACCTACACTCATGCGCAGTCCTATCTCGCGAGTGCGCTCTGTAACGCTGACGTACATGATGTTCATAATGCCGATACCGCCCACGATGAGCGAAATGCCTGCCACGCAGCCGAGCAGTATGGTGAGCATGTTGGTGGTTGAGTTCATCATTGACGCCAGTTCCTCTTGCGAGCGTATGTTGAAGTCGTCGTCGGCGGCCTCGCTGTTCTCCGTAGCGTCTTTCAGTTTGTGGTTGCGCCGGAGTATTGTGGTTATCTGTTCAGTTGCCTTGTCGGTGACACCCTCGGTTATTGCCGAACATTGTATGCTGCCGAGGTAGGTTTGTGCGAGTATTCGCTTCATCACCGTGGTGTATGGCGCAAGCACGAGGTCGTCCTGGTCCATGCCCATTGAGTTGTAGCCTTTCTTCTTCAGCACACCGATTACTCTGAATGGTATGCTGTTGAATCGCACCACCTTTCCCACCGGGTCGCTGCCGTCGGGGAAGAGATTGTCAACTACCGTCTGTCCGAGTATGCAAACCTTTGCGCTCGACTTGACGTCGGCATCGGTGAACATCTCGCCGTCGCTCACTGATATTTGCCTTATTTCAAGGTAGTCTTGATTGATGCCGTAGAGTGTCGATGGGGTGTTGTTATTTCCATAAATCCATTGCCCGCTCTTGTTCACCAGCGGGCTTACGGCCTTGACGTATGAGCACTCGTCCTTGATGGCTTGGTAGTCGGTGAGTTTCAGCGTCTCCATCGACGATGCGTCCTGTCTCACTCCGCCACGCATGTCGGCACCGGGGCTGATCATTATCATGTTGGAACCCATCTCCGAGATGTTCGCCTGGATGCTCTGCTTGGTGCCTTGTCCGATGGCAAGCATCGTTATCACCGACGCTATGCCGATGATAATTCCTAGCGCCGTGAGGAACGATCGCATCTTGTTTGCCGCAATCGCCACAAGGGCTATCTTTAGAAGGTTTGTATAGTTCATTACTAAAAGGTTGTTATGGGTGGTGGGTGATGTGCACGTTTCTATTCGTCTGTGTTAGCGGGTAGCGCAGCCAGTCCTTCCTCTGCCGAGAGGATGTTGTGGTTCTCCTCGTCGCTTATCACTCTGCCGTCTCGCAGCATGATGTTTCTGCTGGAATAGTTGGCGATGTCGGGATTGTGGGTCACGAAGATGATGGTTCTTCCTTCAGCGTGCAGTTTCTGGAAGAGAACAAGAATCTCGAAAGAGGTGCGGGTGTCGAGGTTGCCCGTTGCCTCGTCTGCAAGAATCACGGCGGGGTCGTTGACCAAGGCACGTGCTATCGCCACGCGTTGCATCTGTCCGCCCGACATCTGGTTGCTCTTATGATAAAGACGCTCGCCAAGCCCCACTGCCTGAAGAGCCTTGATGGCACGGTCCTTGCGTTCGTCAGCCCCCACTTCCGAGTTATACATCAGCGGCAGGGCCACATTCTCTACAGATGTTGTCTTTGGAAGCAGGTTGTAGTTCTGGAATATGAATCCTATCTTTCTGTTCCTAAGCACCGCCCTTTGGCTTTTCGACATTGAGCGGACGGCCACTCCGTCGAGCAGATACTCGCCGCTCGTTGGCGTGTCGAGACATCCGAGTTGGTTGAGAAGGGTGGACTTGCCCGAGCCCGACTTTCCCATTATCGTTACGAATTCGCCTTCGTAAATCTTGAACGACACGCCGCGCAGGGCATGCACCGTCTCTTCTCCCACGAGGAAGTCCCGTTTCACGTCTTGCAGTTCGATGACAACTTTTCTATCGTCCATGATTTGCTCTACTTTTTCTTGTTATTCCTTCTGGGGCCTGGTGCCAGCGGGCTGCGCTCCTGATTGTCGGCAGCATCGGTTTCCTCGTTGATTACTTCCAGTTCGGTGATAATCTCCTGTCCTTCTTTCAGTCCGCTCATTATCTGTGTGTGGGTGCCGTCAGTCATGCCGATGCTGACGGGCACGGCCTTAATCTCGTTTCCGGCCAAAATCCACACTTTGTTGTTGCCGTTGCAGTCAACAATCTTCTTGTTGCCCACGGTTTCCTTGGTCGGCGTGAATCTCAGTGCCTTACTCGGTACGCTCAGCACTCCGGTCTTCTCTGCGGTGTAGATAGTAACGCTTGCGGTGAGCCCTGGCTTCAGTTTGAGTTGGGCATTTGGCGCACTGATTACCACCTCATAGGTGACTACGTTGTTTGTTGTCGTTGCTTCCTGGCGCACTTGTGTCACCGAGCCCTCAAAGGTGTCGTCGGGATAAGCGTCAACGGTGAAGGTTACACGCTCGCCTTCTTTCACGTCGCCTATGTCTGCCTCGTCAACATCTGCCACCACGCGCATGTTCGTCAGGTCTTGCGCTATCTTGAAGAGTTCGGGGGTGTTGAACGATGCAGCCACAGTCTGGCCTTCCTCAACCGACTTCGACAGCACGACGCCATCGATAGGGGAGGTGATGGTGGCGTATCCGAGATTTGTCTGCGCTCTCCTTACGCTCTCGTTTGCCGTTGCCACCTGCTCCTTCGATTGTCTGTAAGACAGTTGTGCCGCCTCATAGTCATCGGCGCTCACTAGTCCTTTCTTGTACAGTTCGCTGTATCTGTTGAGGTTTGCCTGCTGATAGTTCAGCGAACTCTGTGCACTGCTGAGATTTGCCTTTGCAGTGTTCAGTTCGCTCAGGAGGTTGGTGCGGTCGAGTTCGGCAATCACCTGTCCTTTGCGAACCACGCTGTTGTAGTCAACATATAGTTTGCTCACAATGCCGCTCACCTGGGTACCCACGGTGACAGAGGTCACCGGCTCAATGGTTCCGGTGGCAGTGATGCTGTTCTGAATGTTCGCAGGAGCCACCTTCTCTGTCTTGAATGTAACCTCTTCTTTCTTCTTGCTGCCAGACAAGAGCCATACAGCAATGGCAACTATGGCGATAATGCCAAGTAATATCCAAATCTTGCTTATCCTTTTCACGTTAATCTTGAGTTTAGTGTTTATTATTCTTTTCCGTAGAACTTGAGCATCTCGATGTTCAAGATGGTGAGATACTTGCTTTGCAGTTCGTTTTGTTTTGCGGTCAGCAGGTTATCCTTTCCGTTCATCAGTTCGATGATGTTTTTCAGTCCGAGGCGGAACTGCTCTTGCAGGAGGTCGAAACTGGCCTGCGCGCTCTCTGTACTCACCTTGGCAGCCTTAAACCGGCTTTGGTTTGTCTCTGCCTGCAGCCAGTAGTTCTCTATCGTGCTGTATAGGTTGGTGCGCTCGTTTTCCAAGTCGAGTTGATAACTCTGTTTCTGCAGCATCGCCTTATTGACCGCGGTCTTTGTCTGGCGGTTGTCGAATAACGGAACACTCACAGACACACCTGCACCGAGGTTGAAGTTGGTCTTCAACTGCGTTCCCCACGCATTGTCGCTCATCGACGTGGTGTTTGTCACGGCGCTTGCGTTAAGTCCGACGGTAGGCATGCGTTGTGCTTTGGCAAGACTGATGCTGACATCGCTGCTTTCAATGCCAAGCATGGCGTTTCTTATCTCTGGGCGGTTGTCAAGTGCCTGCTGGTAGATGGTGTTGAGTGCGGGAATTTCTTGCAGGGCCATCTCGTCCGTCGCTTCAGGTATAGCCACGTCGAAAGAAACGTCGGTGAGTTGCAGCAACTGTTTCAGTTGTCTCTTGTAGTTCTTGACGTTCGTCTCAGCCTCCACGACGTTATATTCTGCCTGTGCCCGCTGTGCGGTAAGTTGTGCGAGGTCAGCCTTGCTCATCTTTCCCACTTCAACCATCGTCTTGCCGCGTTCCTCGTTTTTCTTGCATGTCTCCAGGTTTTCCTTGTTCACTCCTATTGCTTCGTTGCTGTAGATTATCTGCACATAGAGTTGAACAATCTGCTCTTGAATATTGTTTGCCGTGATGGCAGAGTCGAGTTCTGCCATCTGTTCGTTCATCTTGTTCAGTTTGATGGTGTTGGTGTTGCGTCCACCGTTCCACACGGTCCAGTTGGCGTTCACTCCGTAAGAGCCGTTGTAGAAAACTTTGTCAACTGAAGTCTGGACATAGCCGTTTGCCACTGTAGCGCGTCCCGTCTCTGGCCATG
Source organism: Prevotella sp. UBA4330 (assembly GCA_002394385.1). Taxonomy (GTDB): domain Bacteria; phylum Bacteroidota; class Bacteroidia; order Bacteroidales; family Bacteroidaceae; genus Prevotella. The sequence continues at coordinate 85,464 of DGTS01000011.1, read as the reverse complement.
GGCTGTAGGTGACGCTTTGTGATGTGGAGGCACTGAGCGATGGCAGCAGGTCGGCTTGCGACTGCAGCACGTCTTCGTGCGAACTACGTTTCTTGATGCTGTTTTTCTTTAACTGTATGTTGTTCTCCAGAGCATAATCGATGCATTCCTGAAGAGTCCATTGCTTTGTTTCTTGTGCCCATGCAGTGCTGAAAATGCCGCATAACATGAGGGCAAACAGTTTGATTCTAAGTTTCATTTTGTATTATTTGTTTCTATAATTACACTATAAACCGATTGCAAAGGTAGAATAATAATCGGGTGAAATCAAATTAAATAGATATCTCTGCTTGGTTAGTAGAGACAAAAAAGCGAATTGTCGATAGAAAATGCCATGTTTAACATATAATTGCACATTATAAAAGGTCGAACATAGTTCAACCTTTTTATGCATTGCAGTCAATGGTGTTATTATATGTCTTACTCCTCCAGCGACCTCATTCTTGCGATGTATTTCCCCAAGACGTCAAACTCAAGATTGACCACAGTCCCTATCTTGATGTCGCAGAAGTTGGTGTGCTCCATAGTATATGGTATGATAGCCACCTGGAACGTGTCTTTGGTGGGGTTGCATACGGTGAGAGACACGCCGTTTACCGTCACGCTGCCCTTGTCAACCGTGAAGTAGCCTCTGCCCACCATCTCTTTCGTGCTTTCGTGACGGAAGGTGAAGTAGGTGCTTCCCTGCGCGTCTTCCATTGCGATGCATGTGGCTGTGGTATCTACGTGTCCCTGCACGATGTGCCCGTCGAGCCTGCCGTTAATCATCATCGAGCGTTCCACGTTCACCTTGTCTCCCACTTTCAGGAGTCCGAGGTTAGAGCGGTCGAGGGTTTCCTTCATGGCAGTTACGACATAGTTGCCGTCCTTAATCTCAACCACCGTAAGGCAAACGCCATTGTGGGCAACGCTTTGGTCTATTTTCAGTTCACTTACGAAAGGGCAGGTGAGTGTCAGGTTGACATTCTCCTTGTCTTTCTCTATTGCCACTACAGTGGCGAATGCTTCAATTATACCGCTGAACATATTGATATTTTAGGTTATTAAAAAAAGGGAAAAAGGCCGTACCGATGATGTGATGAAACTCCGAGGTGAAATGATTTGAGGACTCTCCGTCTTTGTAATCCACCGGCTTTACAGCTTAGGTCCGTGAGAACTTTATATGGCCCGCCATCAACAAGAGAAGTCGTCTCGGTTTTCAGTATTATTTGATGAGTATCCCGATCTATACGATACGGCCAACCTTTTTCTCCTTATCTTTTGCAAAAGTACTTCTTTATTGCTTAACTTCCAAATTATTTAAGGTTTTTTTAGTTGACAAGTGGACGAGTTACTTGCCAATTAAATAACTCTTGAAATCTGCGAAGTCCTTTGTCATGCTGACGCTCTGCTTCTTGCCCTCCATGAAGGCAGCCAGACGGGCGGGGATTTCTACTTCAGCATTTATTGCCGACTCCACCGTCTCTTTGAATTTTGCTGGATGTGCCGTCTCGCAGAACACTCCCGACTCGCCTTCTTCGAGCAAGTCCTTCAGCGCCTGATAGCCGCATGCTCCGTGCGGGTCGAGGATGTACTTGTTCGTTTCGTAGCACTCTTTCATCGTTCGTCGAATTTCGTCGTCACGGTATGTCGCTCCCGACATGTGCGATGCTATCCGCTCATGGCTGTTGCCGTAGAGGTCGAGTATGCGTGCGAAGTTCGACGGGTCGCCCACGTCCATTGCATTTGCTATGGTCTGTATGCTCGGCTTCGGGTTGTATTCGCCGGACTTCAGGTAGTTGTAAACGATGTCGTTGGCATTGTTTGCCGCAATGAAACGCCTGACGGGCAGTCCCATGCGCGCGCCGAACAGTGCTGCGGTGATGTTTCCGAAGTTGCCACTGGGCACGCATATCACGAGGTTGTCGGCCTTTCCGAGTGCCTTCATCCGTGCGTATGCATTGAAGTAGTAGAATGCCTGCGGCAGGAATCGTGCCACATTGATGCTGTTGGCAGAGGTCAACTTCATCTTATTGTTCAGTTCCTCGTCCATGAAGGCGCTCTTAACCAACGCTTGGCAGTCGTCGAACACTCCGTCAACCTCTATTGCTGTGATGTTCTTGCCGAGTGTGGTGAACTGGCTTTCCTGTATCTTGCTTACCTTCCCTTTGGGGTAGAGCACATACACATGAATGCCGTCAACACCGAGGAAACCGTTGGCTACTGCCGACCCCGTGTCGCCACTCGTGGCTACGAGCACATTAACCTCGTTGGCATTGCCCTCTTTCTTCAGGAAATATTGCAGCAGACGAGCCATAAACCTGGCGCCTACATCCTTGAAGGCAAGTGTCGGTCCGTGGAATAGTTCCAACGAGTAGATGTTTCCCGTGACATTAACCACGGGGCAGTCGAAAGCCAGCGTGTCATATACTATCTTGCGAAGCGACTCTGGCTCGACATCCTCTCCGAAGAAAGCATCGGCAACGGTGTATGCTATCTCTTGGAATGACATCTTGTCGATGTTGTCGAAAAACTCTTGTGGCAGTTGCTTGATGCGCTCGGGCATATAGAGTCCGCGGTCTTCTGCCAGTCCTTTCACCACTGCTTTCTCTAATGTTGCGAGTGGTGCTTTCTTATTTGTACTGTAATATAACATATTCTTGGGTGATGGGTGTTAAACGATGCTCATGAGGGTTTCCATGAATTGATTGAGGCGCAGCAGGCCATATTCGCCGCCAACAACGCTTACCTCGTCGTAACTCTGAACGCTGTCGGGCTCTATACCTTTATAATATATGATGAATGGTACTGGCTCGTTGACGTGGATGCGCATTTCCACCGGGGTGGGGTGGTCGGGCAGTATCGCTATGCAAACGGGCTCATCCCATGTGCGCACTTCGTTATAAATAGGCTCGATGAGTCGGTGGTCGAGGTAGTTTATGGCACGCAGTTTCAGTTCGAGGTCGCCGTCATGACCTGCCTCGTCGGTCGCCTCGACATGAACGAAGACGAAGTCCTGTTTCTTCAGTGCCTCGATGGCTGCCGCTGCTTTGCCCTCATAGTTGGTGTCTGCAAGTCCTGTCGCTCCTTCCACCTCGATGATATCCAACCCAGCATAGTGACCTATGCCGCGAATAAGGTCCACAGCCGAAATTACAGAACCAGTCTTCACTTGTGGGTAAAGTTGCATCAGCGTCTGCATTGATGGTCGGTAGCCTCCGCTCCAGGGCCAGATGCTGTTGGCCTGACGTTTTCCCTCGGCTGCTTTCTTCTGGTTGTATGGATGTTTCGCCAGCAGTTCTTGCGATTTCAGTATGAGGTCGTTTATAAGGTCGGCAGTCTCTTGTCCTGTCATTCTCGTGGTGCCTTCCTCCCTCTTGTTCTCCCATCCTGGCTCAGCCGTAACGAGCAGCGGTCTCCACTCCTCGTTGGGATGGTCGTGTGGCGGGTTGCAAACGATGTGCTTGCTCCCTCCTTTTATTACGAGCAGATGGCGGTACTGAATGCCAGTGATGAACTTCACCTTGTCAGATCCGAGATGCTCGTCAAGATACTTGATAAGCACATCGGCATCTTCTGTTTCAAGGTTGCCGCCGTTATGAGTGATTATCTTTCCGTCCTCAAGGGTGATGATGTTACAGCGTATGGCAAAATCATCCTCAGCCATTTCATATCCTATGCTTGCAGCCTCTAATGGTCCTCTTCCCTCATATACCTTGTTGAGGTCGTAGCCCATTATTGCGGTGTTGGCGACTTCGCTTCCCGGTGGGAAACCCTCGGGAACAGTTATTAACCTTCCCGTTTTTCCCTTGCGCGCGAGCATATCCATGTATGGCTTGTCAGCATACTGCAACAGGGTCTTGCCTCCTATTCTTTCCACAGGATGATCGGCCATTCCGTCACCTAATATTATAATATGTTTCATATCATTATTCTTTTTAGTTGACTAGTTGACAAGTTAACAAGTAAACAAGTTACTTGCTGTCATGTCTTGTAAACTATTAACTCGTCAACTTATCAACTTATTAACTCACCAACTCATTAACTCACCAACTTATCAACTCATCAACTATTATATATTTGCAATAGACATGATGTTAGCGAACACTCCGGCTGCCGTCACGCTCGCGCCTGCTCCGTAGCCTTGTATGAGCATGGGGTACTCGCGGTAACGCTCGGTGGTGAGCATCACAATGTTGTTAGAGCCTTCGAGCCCGTAGAAAGGATGCTGACGCTCAATCTCCTGTAGTTCGACGCGAGCCTTGCCGTTCTCCATCGTGGCAACAAAGCGCCACCGCTTGCCTTCAGACTCAAGTCTTGCGCGGCGGCTCTCGAAGTCGGCGTCAAGTTCGGGCAGATGTTTCCAGAAGTTGTCGATACTTCCCTCGAAGTATTTGTCTGGCACAAAGAGATGTTTCTCCACATCGTCCTGCTCAATCTTGTAACCTGCCTCACGGGTAAGTATAACCAGTTTCCTCACGACATCCATACCGCTGAGGTCTATTCTCGGGTCTGGTTCTGAATAGCCTTCCTCCTTTGCTCTGCGAACAGTCTCTGAGAAAGGAACATCCTTAGAAATAGTGTTGAAGATGAAGTTGAGCGTTCCGCTCAGCACAGCCTCAATCTTCAGTATCTTGTCGCCAGAGTTGCGCAGGTCGTTGATGGTTCCGATAATGGGAAGACCGGCACCCACATTGGTCTCAAAGCGGAACTTTACACCGCGTTGAAGTGCCGTGGCCTTCAGCCTTTCGTAGTTCTCATATTCTGAAGATGCAGCAATCTTGTTGGCAGCAATGACGCTGATGTTGTGCTCGAGGAATGTCTGATAGAGCGAAGCCACCTCGCGGCTTGCCGTACAGTCAACGAACACAGAGTTGAAGATGTTCATTCCGAGAACCTCTTCTCTTATCTGTTCCATCGTTGCGGGGTGCTGGCGCAGTTCTTCGCGATAGTTCTCAAGGTCGATGCCGTCGCGTGTGAACATTCCGTATTTAGAACTCATGATGCCCACGACGTTCAGTTTCAACCGTCGTGTGCGCTTCAGTTCCTCCTGTTGCAGACGTATCTGCTCAAGCAGTTTGCCGCCCACTGTTCCCGTTCCGCAAACAAACAGGTTCAGCACCGTATATTCGGAGAGGAAGAACGAGTCGTGCAGCACGTTAAGACTCTTGCGAAGGAACTTGCCGTCAACAACAAACGAGATGTTGGTCTCCGAAGCACCCTGCGCACATGCAATTACCGAGATACCGCTACGTCCGAGAGTGCCGAACAGTTTTCCAGCGATACCTGGGGTGTGCTTCATGTTCTCGCCAACTATTGCTATTGTTGCAAGACCGCTCTCGGCATGCATGGGGAACATTGCGCCGGTGGCTATCTCCTTGGCAAACTCCTCATTGAGCACATTAACAGCTGAGTCGGCATCATCGTCGCGCACACCGATACTCGTGGAGTTCTCCGATGATGCCTGCGAAACGATGAACACCGAGATGCCATTGTCTGCAAGGGCGGTGAATATGCGGCGGTTAACACCGATGACACCCACCATCGAGAGACCAGACACCGTGATAAGCGACGTGCCCGAGATGCTCGAAATACCTTTAATAGGCTTGCGGTCGTTCTCTATCTTGTCTTTTATCAGTGTGCCAGCAAACGAGGGGTTGAATGTGTTCTTCACCCTGATGGGGATATTCTTCACACATACAGGATAAATAGTAGGCGGATATATCACCTTGGCACCGAAGTTGCAAAGTTCCATCGCCTCGGTGTAACTCAGTTCGTTGATGGTGTAGGCGGTTCTTATCACTCTGGGGTCGGCGGTCATAAAGCCGTCAACGTCTGTCCATATCTCGAGTATCTCGGCATCCATTGCAGCCGCAATAATGGCGGCTGTGTAGTCGCTTCCTCCTCTGCCGAGGTTGGTCGTCTCGCCTGTGGCCATGTCGCTGCTTATGAAGCCTGGTACAACAGCCACGCGCGGCATGTCGGCGAGAGTTTCCTTCACCAGTTGCTCCGTCTTCTGTGCCATCAGCGTGTGACGCCCGTTCTTATGCTCGGTGAGTATGAACTTGCGCGAGTTGTACCGCTTTGCCCCTTTAATGAGCGCAGCAACGATATGCGAACTCAGTCGCTCACCGTATGACACGATGGCGTTCTGAGTCTTCTCGCTCAGGTCGCGTATCAGGAACACACCTTTATAAATAGACTCCAACTGCTCCAGCAGTGAGTCAACGGTGTTGAATAAGTCTTCGCGGGTTTTAGGGTCATTGATAATCGTATCAATCATCTGGTGATGGCGGTCGGCAATAGCCTTCATCTCGCTTTTATAGCGCTCGTCACCATCGAGAGCCAACTGTGCCGTTTGCAACAACTTGTCGGTAATGCCGCCAAGCGCGCTAACCACTACTACTACAGGCTGACGCCGTGCCTCTCTTTCCACAATATTCCGGAGGCTAAGAATACTTTTCACGGAACCTACAGACGTTCCGCCAAATTTCATTACTTTCATTTCTTTGTTTACTTCATTAAGTCGGGGCCCTCTAACGGATGAGGGTTCTCCACAGTTAAATCGGCGACAAAGTTACGTAAAAACGAGTGAATAACAAAACAAACTCGAATGTTTTTTATTCCGAGTGCAAGTAACTTCGGCATCTATGATGTCAAAGTTACATTTTTTCTTTCACATTACAATGTTTTTAGCAGAAAAGTTTCGAATCTTAACATGATTATATGTAGAACAACCCCAAGTGCCCGACCAATGGTCGCTTCGCTCATGTAGAATGTTATTTGCTCTGTTACCCCAACAAATAATATATTGTCAGCCATTTCACAGTTTCAACAGTTCCTGATTGCCAAGATATTCTACCGTCATTGTATCTCAATTACGTCTCTGCATCGTTTTCAATAATTTCCCGGTGGCCTCTATAACCACGACCGACATTCTGTACACGTCTTATACCTTGGTTGAACATATTGATTATGTTTCATCAAACAGACCTCTGACTTGTTTGTCGAAATCTGAGTCTATTCTCTGGGTAGGATTAAACAGCCGATATTCTTCTTCGGCTTTTCGGTCTGCTTCTTCTCTGCTTATTTTTCCCTTGTCAGGCAAAAGCGCATATCTGCGGAAAGTAAGGAACTCATTGACCGAGGCGGCAAACTGCTCCATATTAAAAGCATTTTCCCGTTCTATCAAGTCTTCAATATAGTCGAAATAGCCTGTCACGGCTCTTTCCAATTGCCGTATTTCCTTCTCTGGCAAATAGTTTTTGGCAACCTTTGTGTCACTAAGCAATACCCTTCCGTCTGGTGCATTCTTCCACGTCTGTAGCCCCATGTGTTCTTTGCTGTGGTCTGCACGGGTGTATATAATTTCGGGAGCCGTCTGCCCTGTAATGGCATAGTGGAAACGGTTCTGTATCATCTGATAGAACTCTCGCGTTGTTGGGGAGTTGCGGTCGTAGTCGTATGAACATTCTGCATAAATATCTGTTATTTGCTGCCAGATACGGCGTTCGCTGGCACGTATGCTTCTGACTCTCTCCAACAATTCGCGGAAATAGTCTTTTCCAAATACAGCCTTGCCCTGTTTTAGACGCTCATCATCCAACACAAACCCTTTACGGATATACTCATTCAGAATTTTCGTAGCCCAAATACGGAACTTCGTTGCACGGGCGGATGATACACGATAGCCTACGGCGATAATGGCATCAAGCGAATAAAATGCCGTTTCATTCGTCTGGGTTTTGCCTTCAATAGCACCATGTTGAGTGGTTGTTTCCATTTTGGAAACAACCACATTTCTGTCCAATTCTCCCTCTTCAAATATGTGGGCCAGATGTTTGCTGATGGCGGGTACACCCACGCCAAACAACTGCGCCATCGCTTTCTGCGTAGCCCATATTGTCTCGTCCTTTATCACCACCTGCACCCTGCCTTCCTCGTCAGGCAACTGGTATAATATAAATTGTATCTCGTTGTTCATTGCAAAATAATCTCTTTTAGAGTTAACCACTAAGTGTATTATAGTTACCCATTAACTCATGGGAGTTAAACTGTATAAAAATATATTACAGCACCTCATCACCCGTGCAGTCAGGATGGTGCGACTCACAAAGAAGGCTGTCAACTTCTTATTGAGCAAGGCTTTATTTCCGAGATATTGCGGTGTCATTCTTTATTCCTCTCCCCATGTTCCTGTGGTATCAAATTCGTCTATTATTTCAGGAAGAATGTCAATATCAGTACTGGTTGCCGTAACACCCATAAAGAACGTGGCTCGCGACAATCCCACATAAAGGTAGCGGCTGATTAGCTTAGAAGCCTTCACTCTATCTATATTATGGAAGAAAACAACCTCAAACTCCATTCCTTTCACCTTGTCCAGAGGGAAGATACGTAACATATCCTGGGCAGACAAGTTATCACCAGAGCTACAATCCTTCACATCAATGCCGTTGTTTTCCAAACGCCCATCGTCTTTTAGCAACACCTCCAGTTCTGCTGCGTCTTGTTTATCGGCAACAAATACTGCAATAGATGGAACAAAGCCATACTTTTGCTTTACTTCAAGCACACGTTTTGCTATCCACTCAGCTTTCTCTTCCTCATCATTTGATTCAAGCAAGAGGGGATTTGGACAACTTTCATCCTGTTCAAGTTTACACTTGTAGGGTGACGGTTTCCCCTGTTCATGCTCATAGATGGCATCAGCCAATCGCATAAGCTTTGGACTTTGTCGATATGAGACGGTAAGATCCTTCACCTCCACGCTGCTGAACATGTTTGGACGTTGCAAGTCCATCCAGTCCATAATACCATCAATACGTAATCCCTGCATCATGTCACCCGTCAGGGTAAATGATGACACCTTATAATGGCGCAGCGAGTTGATGGCATAGTAGTCAACGAGTGTATAGTCTGTAGCTTCGTCAATGCCAATGACAGGACGGCAAACATCTTTATAAGCCAACGCGAACTTGTGTTTCAGAACCTCGAAGCGACGGACAGACACAGAACGTATGCTAAGAATAAGGTTGTTGATAAATCCTATCAATAGCGCCTGTTCCTGTTGACATAATGGTCGGTTCTTACCATCCTCAACAATCTGTTTCAACAACTTCTTGTTCCATCCGGCCATTCCTGTTTTCAGGGCTTCACGACGGAAGTTTTTGTAGATAGTAGTTATCTTGTTGAAGAGATAGCCTTCGTAATTATGAATGATAGGATAGAAGAACTGCATGAAGTAAGCATACTCCGCAAGGTTCTCATAGTCTGTAACAATGATGCGGCTTTCTACCTTGTCATAGAGTTGCTTGGCTCTACCCGTGAGGGTAATCTTTGTATCTATGGTATGTAGTGCCAGACGCTTCATCATGGTTTTCAGCGTTGAGAGCAGTTTGTTTTCAGCACCAGCAAGGATTTCGTCTTCATCCATTTCGCCAACTTCCTCTTCTTCCTCCTCAGTAAGGTTGTTGTTCTTCCAGTTCTTCGCCATTTCCACAAGGTCGGCATAAAACTTCTCATCCTTACGCCATTCTGCCATATAGGATGTAGATATGCGTTGCATTTGTTCCTTATAGGAATCCACGACATCCTTTGCAGAAAGAATGCCTGACGGTGTTGGCATCTCATGTATGGCATCCAAGTCAAGCATCAGCCTAACGAGTGAGGCAGTGGCACTGATACGTTTATTTGCATCCTTACAAACCTCTGTGATGCGTTTCCCTACCTGATGCCATCTGAAACGACTTGTATCAATCTCTGCCACAACCTGCAATTTCTTCTTCATCTCTGTGATGTATTCACGGATGAAGCGGTTGATTAGCGCAACATGGTTGCTGGTGTAGATGGGACTTTCATTCATTGATGATTTCGCAAAGTCAAACGGGAAATCGTCGCCAGCGAATTGATATTTGTCGCGCACAAGCGTCCTTCTCAGATAGTCAGCCCACACCACGGTCTTACGGTTGGTATCGGTCAAACCCTCGTAGTTCATGTTATCACGCATAAACTGCCGGAGTAGTTCTGTTGGTGAGAAGAAAATCCAGTTGTGTTCAGGGTCAGAAGCGATACGGATTTCTTCATCTGTAAGCGTACATTCAGGATGATTCTCGCGATAGTCTAAAAGGTCAGAACTGCTGATAAGTAACTTCAGACGTTGGATAAGTGTTGTGGTCTTACCAGTTCCAGGACCACCGTTGATAACTACGGTAGTGCCGTCCAACACATGCGAGAACTTGATGTCGAGCTGCTCGTCTGAAAGATTCGGGTTAAGCCGGAGTGAAGCCTGTTTACGAATGAAACTTGCTGCATTGGCATACTTGTCGGAGAGTGCCACCAATTCCTCCTCAAACTGTTTGCGTTCCTCCTCTGCTTTGCGCTGTCGCTCTTGTTCCTCAGCAATCTGACGTTGCCGCTCCTCCTCAATGCGACGCTGTTCTTCTTCGATGCGTCGTTTCTCTTCTGCATCTTGAGCAGCTTTTATTTGGCGTTGGCGTTCCTCTTCGTCACGCTGACGCTGTTCTTCTAATTCCTGTAGTCGTTTTCGCGCGGCTTTTTCCTCTTCAGCAGCACTTTTCTGTTTAGCACCAACTTCCGACAATTGTTTTAGTGCCGTAGCAATATCTCGGAAGGTCATGAAGTTTTTCATGCCAACCATGCCCACTTGGATATTTGACAAGTCACGCGAATTGCCAGTAGATGGATTGATAAAGTTGGCAGAATTGAGAATGTCAAAAATGATACGACGACCATTATACATCACATCGTGGTGCCCATCGTAATATCTCAGCACTCGTTGGGCATACGTTTTGTTTTTTGAAACCACGAGCTGGCCACGCTCAACAAGCGCATTGCATACGCTATCTGTGATTGATGCAAATGACCCATCCCTGAAACGTGGGCCATATTGTGTATATTCTGGTTCCGTATTTGTAATCCAGATTTGCTTATCCATCTTTGGACCAGTCAAAAAGATATTACCACGACCAATAGCACGAACAGTTTTCGCTTGCTCGTATTCTTTATCGGCTCGCTCCTTTATATCTTGAATGATGTCAATTATATTTTCGTTCATATTTATCTTTCATTTAATTTATCACCACATACGATATTTAATGTGTTAGTTGCTGATGCAGTTCAAATCTTTTTCTGAATGCTCCACTCTTTTTGCGTCCAGCTGTTTGGACGTTGGAACAATGGAATTATGCATTGCTTTGTTCCTTCTGTTATTTCTTGCAGTCTTTTTTGTTACTTTTTTCTCAGGCCCCCCCCCAATTTGTTAATACTCTCGTTCGTTTTCTGTAAAAGCCTTGTGGACCTATTATTCATTTCTTTGGAAGTCTTGATGTGTCCTTTTGCATGTTCTTCTCATCTTTGGCTACCCGCCTTTCTACCTTTTTAATGTCTTCTGCAGGTGGAAGATCTTCGGGCTTGATACCACGTTGGCCCAGCATACCACGAACGCTTCGGTTGTTCTGCACGTGCTCGGCTGTGATGCTTGCTTCACCATATAGGTCCTTTTGCTCTACATTGTAATTGGTCATTTCCGTAGCAAGATTCTTGGCGGCAATCGTCAATGTGGGCAAATAATCGGCTAAAGCACCGCTTTTGATGCCAAGTCGACGCTTCATTTGTTCTGTTGACAGACCACCAAATAGGGCATAGTCACCTTTTGAACGGATGCGGCCAAAGCCACGGTCGTCCACTCCGCGTTGATAGATATTACGGCTTAGCTGCTTCTCAGAGGCCCGTAGGCGTTCACGGGTATTCAGACGCGCCACTTCGTTTAATCGTTCTTCAATGAGTTCTGCCTTACGAGTTTGGACTGCAAAGTAACTTTGTGCAAAAGCCACTTCTTCCTTTTTCGGGTCACCATTCTGCGCTATCAAATAGCAGGCATATCGCGTGAGCATAAAGTCTTGAACTTCGCGCTGAGCTCCTTTGGCCAAAGCTATCATTTTCGTGACCTCACGAAAATGATCATCCACATTGACTCCCAATGTCTTACACGATTCCATGGCACGACCAATGGCTACCACGAAATTCTCCCATCGGGCATAGCCCAACACTTGTTGCAACTCACGTGCATACCATACTTCGATGGCGTTTCCCTCATCGTCTTTGATGCTCTTCGCTATCAAGTCGAAGGCCGACTTGTATTGATGTATTTTCTGTATATCCATAGTTCCTATATAATATTTGCTGGCACAAGTCCTAATTTGTTAACATATCTGCAACGCGGAGTTCGAAAGCGTGACAATTTGTCACGGTTTCATTCCTCTCATCTTTCAGGCGCTGTTTTTAGTCTATTATTAGTCATGTTCTTCTGTCCAAAGTAAATCATCTACACTCACACCCAATACTTTTGATAACTGGATGAACATTTCCACATTAGGCTGGGCGGCATTAGTCACCCACTTTGATATACAGCAGGGTCCTTATCAAGGATTTCCGACAGTTGTTTGTTGGTCATTCCTTTCTCTGCAAGTACCACCTTCAGGCGGTTAATTCGTTTACGTTCCATTCCATAACAATATTTGCCCACAAATATACAAAAAAAAATCCAAAGTCAATGTTAGTAATGTGAAAAAGTGGTAATTGTGATTATTTATACTTATTCTGAGTTCCTCGTACTTGGTTGTTTGTTCTAAAACCTCGTGCATTGTTCCTGTCTTGTGTTAAAGGAATGCTGACAAGGAGGGCGTTTTGTATCTTGTTGGTTTTCAGGGAGATATAAATAGGGGAACAAAGTTAATAACTTTGTTAGACAATGTTATTAACTTTGTTCGACAATGTTATTAACTTTGTTCCGCGGTTTGATATGTCTTGGAATTCTATTTGATATGTCTTGGAATCCTGCTTGATATTAGTGGGGTGGCAGGAGGTGGTTTTTGAGGGTAGGAGAGGGCGTAAGTGGTGTGTTATCTTACGGTCTTTTTCCACTCCTCAAGATAGCGGTACCACTCGTCGTCGGACTTGAAGCCCCAACTCTCGTTGGCACTGCAGAAGGTGATGAAGTAGCGGAGGTGGTTGTGGCGGGGACGCACTACGATGGGGTAGTTGTCCTTATTGGCTGGCAGTTGGCTCACCACGTATTCCTCGGGGATGTAGATGCCGAGGCCAACGGTCTCGCGTTTGTGTCCCACCGAGTCTTTTGCAGACACTGGCCAGTCGGTTCCCCAGCAGGCGCGAAGCCCTTTGCCGTCGCTGTGTTCAGTGGAGTTCTTCACGTTGATGAGGCCAGTGACGAATTCACGGCTGTCGGCATCGCCCTCGAAACGGATGTCAACTGTGCAATGACGGTCGCCTGCGTTAAGGGTGTAAAGGGCGGTCATGGTTATGGGGGTTGAGGTGTTGGGTGTTGGGTGATGGGTGTCGGGAGTGTCATTTCCACTTTTTGGAACGACGGTCCAACCCTCGTCTTTCACCTCAACGATGGTGCGGAGCGGTCCGCGGGCTACGATTCGTTGCGAGCGGTGTTCCACATCGGTGAGCATGAGAGGCTTCGAGCCGTCCCATCCGCGGAGAGTTCCGAGTCCAAGGGTTTGTCCCACCCATAGCACATCGTCGCCGAAGCCGTTGGCTTTCTGCTCTGCGTCGGGATAGAACTGCGTCTGCCGGAGTTCCAGTCCTTTGCGGTACTTGCCGTAGATGTCAACCGTCTGGCGATGGTCGAAATAGATGCGGTATGCCACTTGCTCGTTCTCGAAAGCCGCGCCGTGGTGATGCAGCATCCAGTAGGGGTTCGTGCCGTTGTCAACAGTGAGTTGCGAGATGTACAAGTCTTGCTTGTTCTCCTCCTTAATCTTTTTGTTTGTGAGCATCAGTTCGGCATAGACCTGCGGCTCGTAGGTCTCTTGCGGCAAGTCCTTGCTAAGCGTGATGACATGACGTTTGCCAGCCTCGCCGAAGAAAAACACCACGTCTGGCGAGCCGTCGCCATTGAGGTCGTCGAGTTGGCAAGGCACTGTATGGCCGTCGGGTGTGGTCACTCGTGCCGAGCGCCACCCGCTCTTGATGCCCACTTCGGTAGCCACCTTTGTCTCGGTGCCTATTGCCTTAGGCGTTATGGTTATCTTGTTGCCTCGTTTCTGGGCGGACATTGCCAATGCGAAAAGGCAAATGGCTGCAATGATAGATATTCGTTTCATTTCAGGTTAGGTTTTAGTAGTTTGCGGTTAGTGGTTGTGGGGGAGTCGCGACGGTGTCGCGACGTAGGGGACGGGGAAAGGAGGGGCGGGAGTTTTATTTCTTTTCGTTGCCTTTTTCTTTTTTCTTTTCCTCTTTAGTTTTTCTTCTCTCCGCCTTCTTCTTTCTTCTTAAAAAGGTATTTCTTGATGACGAAATAGGCGATGGCGAGGATGACGAGGGCGATGATGCCCCATTTGATGTAGTCGCCATATTCGAGAATCTTGTCGTGGAGTTGTTCTTCGGGAACGATGGTGTGCAGATACCAGCCGAGAGCGGCAAGGATGCAGTTCCATGCGCCTGCTCCTATGGTAGTGTAAAGCAAGAACTTCCAGTAGTTCATCTTGGCAAGTCCGGCGGGAATAGATATCAAGTGGCGAATGCCCGGAATGAGACGTCCCGTTATTGTGGCAGCCATTCCGTGGTCGTAGAAGTACTTCTCGCTCTTCTCCACCTTCTGCTGGTTGAGCAGGCAGAGATGTCCCAGTTTGCTGTTAGCGAACTTATATATAATTGGTCTGCCGAGGTAATATCCCGCAACGTAGTTGATTGTTGCGCCGAGGTCGGCACCGAGGGTTGCGAAAAGTATCACCAGCAGTATGTTAAGGTTGCCTCCTGCGGCATGGTAAGCGGCTGGCGACACCACCAGTTCTGAGGGTACGGGCACCACGGTGCTCTCCAGCATCATCAGGAAGAAGATGGTGGGGTAGTTGAGGTTGTTAAGCAATGATGTAATCCAAGTCATTGTGTAATGTTGTTTCTTGTTTTTGTTATAACCTTATTTCTCCGAGCACCATTTCAGCGAGTTTCGGGTCTTTCTCGAATGCAATCTTTCTGTACTCCATATACTCGTCGTCCTTTCTGACAAAATAGCAGAAGAGCGCGTGATAAGCGTATGCCTCGCTCATCTCGTCGGGGCATATATTGAGTAGAGATTTGGTTGTCATATATGCTGCTGAATAAAGGTGGTTCTCGTAAAGGGCCATGCCTATTTTGAGATATATCACCGGTGAGTATCCCGAGTCGGTGAGTGCTTGCTGATAGCACTCTCTTCCACCTTCGAGATCGTCTTTCTTCATGAGCACAAATCCTTCCAGAACCTTCATCTCGTTGTGCTCACATTCGGCGCTTTCGCTTCTCTTTATGTAAGCCAGTGCTTCGTCGAAGCGGTTCAGTTTGGAAAGAGCAATCACGAGTTCCTGGTAAATCTCGTCGTTGTGGGTGGAGTCTATGGAAATCTTCTTCTCTGCTTTCTTCAGGTATTCCACGCCCTCCTGCACTCTGTTAAGTGCTATCAGGCTAATACCTATCATCATTTCGCCGCTCTCCTCGTCGGGTCTTATGCGCACAAATCGCTTGTAGTAGTCTATGGCATCTTCGTAGTTGCCCAACTTATACAGGCCGTTTGCCTTGTTGAGAATTGCCTCTTCGTCGTTCGGATTGATGGCAAGGCTATATTCGCTGCTTGTTATTGCATCTTCGATATCGTCGCTAAGATATTGCGTAGAGGAAAGCAGATTCCAGTATAATGAATTATACGGGTCGTCGTCAATCAGTTCGTTGAGCATCTTCTGGCCCTCCTCGATGTTGCCATCGGCTATGAGCAGCCTCACTTTGAGTTCCTTCTTCGACGCAGAGTCGCTGTTTCCGGTTCGCTCGAACCATTTCTTTGCCAACGCAACATTGTTGTAGTCGGCATAGATTCTTGTTATCTCTTCGGCAATCACTTCTGGCTCTTCGTCGTCTGCCTCATCGTAAACCTTCTGGAGAAGAGCCTCCGCCTCGTCTTCCAAACCGCGTGAAAGCATTATCTCGGCTTTAAGATAAGCGTAGTCGGCATCGTGTTTGTCGTTCACCATGTCGGCAATTATCTCTGCCTTGTCAGGGTCGTGGTCGTAGGTGAGAGCCATTCTCGACTTCATCAGCAGCGCCTCGTCGGAGTCGGGAAATGTCTCAAGCGCCCTGTCCACGATAGCCCTTGCCTCGGGCACTTTGCCGTGAAGGCAATAGTAGTCGGCGATGTCCAACAAGTCGCCAGAGCCGAAGAAGAGGTTCTTGCCCGTCTTCTCCGACTCTTCGAATGACTTGAGGATGATTCTGAACTCCTCGCTATCGTAATAGTTATTTGCCATTATTGATTTTAGCCCAGTTGTCTTTCAGCCCCACGGTCTTGTTGAACACGATGTGTCCTGGCGTGGAGTCGGGGTCGGCCATGAAGTAGCCGATGCGCTGGAACTGCAGATACTCGCCTGGCTTGCGCTCTGCTGCGAACGGTTCCACATAGCACTCGTCGAGCACGTTGAGCGATGTGGGGTTGAGCAGTTCGCGGAAGTCGCGCTCGTCGGCGCTTGGGTTCTCCACGTTGAACAGTCGGTCGTACTGGCGCACCTCTGCCTTTACGCAATGGTCGGCGCTCACCCAGTGGAGCGTACCCTTCACCTTGCGGTTGGCACCCTCCATTCCGCTCTTGCTCTGCGGGTCGTATTCTGCCTGTATTTCAATGATGTTGCCGTCGGCATCCTTGGTGCATCCGGTGCACATCACGATGTATGCGTTCTTCAGTCGCACCTCCTTGCCTGGTGTCATGCGGAAGAACTTCTTCGGAGCATCCTCCATGAAGTCGTCGCGTTCTATCCACAGGTTGCGGCTGAAAGTGATGGTGTGTGTGCCATCTGCCTCGTTCTCGGGGTTGTTTACAGCCACCATCTCCTCTGTCTCGCCCTCGGGATAGTTGGTGATTACCAGTTTAACGGGGTTTACTACTGCGCTCACTCTCAATGCCTTAGCGTTAAGGTCTTCGCGAACGGCAGCCTCCAGGAGAGCCATGTCGTTGAGAGCGTCGAACTTGGTGTAGCCAATGGAGTCGATGAACTTGCGGATGCTCTCTGGCGAATATCCTCGGCGGCGCATTCCGCACACTGTAGGCATACGCGGGTCGTCCCATCCTGCCACGAGGTGCTCGTCAACAAGTGCCTTCAGTTTGCGTTTCGACATCACCGTGTAGGTAAGGTTGAGACGGTTGAACTCTATCTGTCGCGGACGATAGTCGTGCTGGTTCTCCATCGTCTGCAACTCATCCACGAAGTGATCGTAGAGCGGACGGTGAGGCACGAACTCAAGGGTGCATATCGAGTGGGTAACGCCCTCGAAGTAGTCGCTCTGTCCGTGTGCGAAGTCATACATCGGGTAAGCGTGCCACTTGGTGCCTGTGCGATGGTGTGGGGTATGTATTATGCGATAGATGATTGGGTCGCGGAAGTGCATGTTGGGGTTGCTCATGTCGAGTTTCGCCCTCAACACCATCGAGCCTTCCACTGCCTCGGGAGTGTTCATCATGCGGAACAGGCGCAGATTCTCTTCTATCGGACGGTCGCGATAGGGTGAGGGAGTGCCCGGTTGAGTGGGAGTTCCCTTCTGCTCTGCAATCTGTTCGCTTGTCTGTTCGTCAACATACGCTTTGCCTTGCTCTATCATCCAGATGGCGAAGTCCCACAGTTTCTCGAAGTAATCGGAGGCATAATATACGTTGCCCCATTTGAATCCGAGCCACTGAATGTCCTGAAGTATAGAGTCAACATATTCTGTATCTTCCTTTGAAGGGTTGGTGTCGTCGAATCGCAGGTTGCAAACGCCGTTGTAGTTCTCTGCCACTCCGAAGTCCATGCAGATGGCTTTGGCGTGTCCTATGTGCAGATATCCGTTCGGCTCTGGCGGGAATCGTGTTTGTATTCTGCCTCCGTTTTTGCCTTCGGCGAGGTCTTGTTCCACCATTTGTTCTACGAAACTCAGGCTCTTTTTCTCTTCGTTAGAGTTCTCTTGTATCGTTGTCATATAACCAGTATGTTTTTTTGTTATTGCTCAATGTATTAAAAATCGACGCAAAGTTACATATTTTATTTTTAATAACCGAAAGAATTGAATTTAAATCGCTTATTATTAACTCATCTTTAGTGTGCTTTTGTATTTCTGATTTAGAAAGATTGGGAAAAATTTGTTTATAAAATAAAAAAACATTATCTTTGCACACGTTATCCTAAATACAATCTTTTTACCTTAAAAAACTTAAACCTATTGAGATTAGTGCTCCCCTCTGAGAAGAGCGGAGCGCTTGTTTTTTTAATATTGTCTGATTACTTGTTTAGCGAGATATGCTCTTTCGGCTTCCGAAAGATGGCATTTCGCATTCCGAAAGATGCCCTTTCGCTCCCTCAAAGGTATGCAATCGGGAGGCGAAAGACATATAATCGGGAACTGAAAGATATACCTTTGGCTACTTGATGCCACGCTTGTTCAGCGCGTCGGCATATTTCTTGGCATTCTGGAGGTGCTCGTCGTAGGTCTTGGCGAAGTTGTGTGTGCCGCTGAAATCCTCCTTTGCGCACATGTACAGATAGTCGTGGCTGGCATGATTGAGCACAGCGTCGATTCCTGCAACCGTCGGAATGCGGATAGGACCGGGAGGAAGTCCCTTGTTGCGGTAGGTGTTGAAGGGACTGTTCACCGAGAGATGCTCGTGATAGATGCGTTTCAGTTCAAACTGTTTTAGGGCGAACTTCACTGTGGGGTCTGCCTGCAGAGGCATGTCCTTGGAAAGTCTGTTGAGATACATCTGCGCTATCATGGGTTTCTCGGCATTGTTCGACGTTTCCTCGTCGATAATGCTGGCAAGCGTGATGATTTGCTCATGGGTCATCTCCAGAGCGTCGGCTTTCTGCTGACGGCTGTCGTTCCAAAACGCGCGGCTCTCCTTCTGCATGCGGTCGAGCAGTTCTTTAGATGTGATGGTCCAGTAAACATCGTAAGTGTTTGGGATGAACAGACAGCCGATGGTGAGCGTGTCGAGTCCGTAGCGCGAGCATGTGGAGGGGTCGGAGAATGCTTTCTGAAGTTCTAAAGAGTCAACGAGCAGTTTCTTTCCTAACACCTCTGCCATCTTGTCCATCGTTCTGACCGAAGGGATGGTGAGATGTAGCGGTGTCTCAGCCCCTTTCTTGAGGTTTCTGAGAAATCTCAGGGCACCCATTCCCGACTCAAGTGCATATCTTCCGGGTATGATGTTGCCGGCATAATCGCTATGTCTGGCAAGCATGGAGAACGCCGCCATTCCCGAGGAAGTGGTGATGGAGTCGAGTTTCTCATATACAGAGTCGATGTTGTCGTCTTTGTCAACGTAGAGATATTGTGTCTTCCCGCCTTTCGCTATTGATGAGAAAAGGTAGAAATAGCCCACACCCAGAATGAGTGCTACACATATTATAATAGGTATAACGAACCTTTTGGATGTAATTTTTTTCATCAGTATAAACTTGGTTAATAATCATTTTCGTCTGCAAAATTACTAAATACAAGCGTCAAATCTTTAAAAATCGTCAGTTTTTTTTGTAAATATGCTTTTTATTTCCTAACTTTGCAGAAATTATGTCGATATAATCTTAGGATAAACCATGAAGTCTGCATATAATAGAGTTTTACTGCTTACGAGCATTGTGACCGTTGTCGACTGGCTGATGTTCAATGCTGTGCTTCTGCTGTGCTATGTGCTGGAGATATGGCCTTATGTAGATACACACATAATTGTTTTTTCCGACTGGCTCATTGCCAACATTTCATACGTTGTAGCACAGGCGTTTGCAAAGATTACGTTACACAAACGCACCTCTACACCTGCCTCGGTGCTCCGCAATGCGTCAAGAGCCGCGGTGCTCTTCGTAATTGTTAATGCCGCCATTCTTGGTATGGCCCACATGACGGTGCCTGGTTTCTGGCGCTCGTTGTTGGTTGCCGCCCTTGTTTTCGCGTTCACGAGCCTTGAGCGTCTGGCAATGAGAAACGTCATCAAGAGGTTCAGAAGTACGGGCCGAAACAACATGCGAACCATCATTATCGGATATGGATATATGGTGAAAAAGGTTGCCAACGTGATGCTCGACCCCTGGAACGGATATAAACTTCTTGGTATCTTCGCGATGGAAGACATCGACGAGAAATACAAGAAACTCGGAGACTACGCGGACGTAATGAAGTGGCTTGGCAAGAACCGTGTTGACGAAATATACATTGCCGTAAATACCGACGATGACGATGAACTAAAACCGTTGCTGAAGTTGTGCCAGCACCGAATGATAAGGGTGTATTATGTGCCAAGAAGCCATTCTACAGCCAAGCGCAAGACCAAAATAGTGGAGATGGGCGACACATACGTCATGGCGCAGTATAACGAGCCGCTGATGAGTGCTACCCAACGACTGAAGAAGAGGGCGTTCGACATTATCGTCTCGGGACTGTTCTTGCTGTTCTGCTTCCCTTGGATTTATCTTATCGTTGCTATCATCACTAAGATAACAATGCCTGGACCAGTGTTCTTCAAGCAGAAAAGGACAGGATATGACGGAAAGGACTTCTATTGCTATAAGTTCCGTTCGATGAAAGTGAACAAGGACTCCGACAAGGTACAGGCAACAAAGGACGACCCGCGAGTGACGAAGTGGGGACACTTCATGCGCCATGCCAATATCGACGAACTGCCGCAGTTCATCAATGTCTTTAAAGGAGAGATGAGCGTTGTGGGACCGCGTCCGCACATGCTTGCACATACAGAGTATTACTCTGAGAAGATAGGCGACTATATGATACGCCATTTCGTGAAGCCAGGAATCACAGGATGGGCTCAGACACACGGCGAGCGCGGCGAGACAAAGACCATAGACGATATGGCACGAAGGGTAGAGAAGGACATCTGGTATATAGAGCACTGGAGTTTCTGGCTCGACATCCAGATCATATTCAAGACCATACGCGATGTCGTCATTGGCGATGACAAGGCTTATTGATTATAAGGTGTTTCATGTTTAATATTAATATATAATGACAATAGCAGTTGATTTTGACGGCACTATAGTGGAGCACAGGTATCCTGAAATAGGACCTGAAATCCCGTTTGCCACCGAGACGTTGAAGTTGTTGATAAAGGAACAGCATAAGTTGATATTATGGAGTGTGCGTGAAGGCAAACTCCTTGACGACGCAGTGGAGTGGTGCAGGCAACGGGGAGTGGAGTTCTATGCCATAAACCGTGACTACCCGGAGGAGAGTGTGCAGAACAACAACCATTTCAGCAGGAAACTGAAGGTGGAGATGTTCATCGACGACCGTAACATCGGCGGACTGCCCGACTGGGGAACAATGTATCAGATGATAAAGTACAACAAGTCGCTTACCGATGTCGTTAAAGAGCGCCTTGGACACATATCAGAGGATGACAAACCGAAGAAAAAGCATTGGTGGCAGATAGGATAGGCTCTTATTTAATAATAATAGTCTCCCATTAGATAAACAGTAATAACAAAGGGCACGCCGAAAAGCGTGCCCTTTGTCGTGATGTATTGTTTACACACTACTTCAGTTTAATAGAGGTGTCATTCTGAGCGGTATATTTGTTCTTGCCATACTGACCGTAACCATAACTGCCGTAGTGACCGTAATGGCCGTAAGAGCCATAACGTCCGTACTTGCCGTAACTGCCGTAGCGTCCGTAACGACCATACTTGCCGTACTTGCCATATCCGTAGTAGTAACCATACTTCTTCTTGGACATGTCAATACCATTGATAACGATAGCCATGTTAGGCAGTTTGCCTTCGTTTGCAAGACCGTTGATGAGGTCGAAACTTGCCTTCGGCGTGTAGTCGGCACGGCACATATATACCGTGGCGTCAGAAACGCGTCCAATCTGCAAGGTATCGGTTACCAGTCCTACAGGCGCGGTATCGATGATAATGAAGTCATATTTCTCACGCAGCAGGTTAATAACCTTGTCCAAAGAGTCACGGGTAAGCAACTCTGCAGGGTTTGGAGGGATAGGTCCTGCAAGCAGGAGTTCCAGATTGTCGTTAACTCCAGAAGCAAGAATCTGCTCCTTCACCATTTCCCATGTTGGGTCGTCGTGCGTCAGCAATGGAGTGATACCATGATGATGGTCCTTCAACTCGAACAACTCGGCCAGACGAGGCTTACGGATGTCAAGACCGACCAGCACTACCTTCTTGCCCAGAAGTGCGAAACTTACAGCGAGGTTGGCTGCGTTGAACGTCTTGCCCTCACCAGAAGTAGATGATGTGAACATCACCACTTTCTCGTCTTCCTTAAGCATGAACTGCAGGTTGGTACGCATAGAGCGGAAAATCTCCTCCATCTGGTTGTTCTGGTTCTCATGCACAACGATGTCGGCCTTTGTCTTTGCTGTCTCACTTGCAACAGCCACATCGGCAATGATAGGCAGTTTGGTGAGTTTTGCTACGTCGTCGTGACCTTCAATCTTATAGCGGAATATGCTGATGAGGAAGAGTATCAACGAAGGAAGACCGATGGCAATGGCCAAGGCGATAAGGAAAATCATGTTAGACTTAGGACTTATCATGCCGGCAAATGCAGGGTCGTCGATGAGTTTTCCCTTGTCGGCAGTGGCGGCAAGAGAAATAGAGTTTTCCTCGCGCTTCTGCAAGAGCATCAGATAAAGACCAGACTTCACCTCTTGCTGACGGCCAATCTGTGTAAGCATGCGCTCCTGCTCGGGTGTCTGCTGAATTTGACCGGTGTAGCGGCTGAACTGCGATGCAATAGAGTTGCGCTGTATTTCCAAAGAGCGGCGTTGCTGGTTAAGTGCCTGCTGGATGCTCGTTGAAAGTCCGTCAAGTTCCTCGGTAAGCGGTGTTACTGCAGGGCTCGATTCGCTGGCTGTCTTCAACAGTCGGTTGCGCTCCATTGCCACCTGGTTATATCTGCTGATGAGTTGTGTCGAAGCACCGTCGGCAAGACCGATGTTAGAAGGAATAACCTGATACTTGTTTACCGGCTCGCGAACATAAGAACTGAGTTCGTTGAGCAACTGCACCTGTGTGTTGGCAGAAGCAAGTTTCTGCTCAAACTCGTTGCTGTTACCAAAAGCAGTAGAACCGCTCATGCTCAAATTGACCATGTTGTTGCGCTTCTTGTATGCTTCCAGTTCACCTTCGGTATTGTTCAACTCAGCATTGATTTTCTCAAGACGGCTGTTGATGAACTCCTCTGTTCTGTTTGCTACCTCGTTCTTGTCGTCGTTGGCCTGCCTGTTATAGCATACCACGAGTTGTCTGAGATAGTCGGCAGCACGGCTTGGGCTTTCATCTTTAAGAGAAAGAATGGCGATAGACGTACCTTCCATCGTCGATGTTCCTAACGAACCAGCATATTTTGCACATGCGTTCTTAGGAGAACTGATGGTAACGGTCATGGTGTTGCCGTCTTTCAGAGAAGCATTGGGGTTGGCGGTGAATGAAAGTGTGCCAATGCTCGTCTTGATTGAGGCGGGCAGCGATTTCAGGGTTTGGTTGATTGTTGTTCTGCCTGCTATGCCTTCCACCTTGAATGCGTTTTTCTCTCTTGACACTTCAAGAACAACGGTGCCTGGAAGGTTGTTAAGGCTTGCCGGGTCGATGTCAACATTAAGGTAGTTGTCCTTATACATCATCACGTCGTTAACACGTCCGTGCTTAACGTAGTTGACGTAGAGTTTCAGGTCTTTTACTGCCTCCTCTGCAAGTTTTTTGGAACGAAGTATCTGAATCTCGTTTGAAAGACCTTCGTTCTGGTTGATGACACCGGTAGTAAGCGAACTTCTAAGACTCGCGTTAGAACTGTAACCCTTGTCCGAACCTTTTATAAGAAGTTTTGCATTCGTCTGGTAAATTGGGGTGGTGTATCTCAGATAGATTGCTGCCAGTCCGAGGCAGATAATCAGAGACAACACGAACCATTTCCAGTTCAGAATGAAAGCGGCATAAATAGAGGCAAAACTAAACGAAGACTGCTCTTCCTCCTCTATAGCATTTGCTACTTCGTAATTTTTTTTCTCTTCCATATTTCGTTTACTTGTTTGTTATCTAATTTATTTTTCGTTTACAAGACGTGTCAGATACTGACCATAGTCGTTCTTAAGCATTGGCTGTGCAAGTTTCAGCACTTGTTCTGCATTGATCCAGCCGTTGATATAGGCTATCTCTTCAAGACATGCAATTTTTAGTCCCTGGCGTTTCTCAATCACCTCGATGAATGTACTTGCTTCAGAAAGACTGTCGTGTGTGCCGGTGTCGAGCCATGCAAATCCGCGCTGCAGTGTCTGCACCTTGAGGCTCTTTTGTTTCAGATACTCTTGGTTGACAGTGGTAATCTCGAGTTCTCCACGAGCACTTGGCTTGATGTTCTTTGCTATTTTCACAACGCTGTTGGGATAGAAATACAATCCCACAACGGCATAGTTACTCTTGGGGTTCTGTGGCTTCTCCTCGATAGAAAGGCAGTTGCCTTCAGCGTCAAACTCTGCTACGCCATACCTCTCGGGGTCGTTGACATAGTAACCGAATACCGTTGCATTGCCGTTTTGCTCTGCATCGACAACGCTCTGCTTGAGCAAATCGGTAAAACCTACACCATGGAAGATGTTGTCTCCAAGAACAAGGCAGACGCAGTCGTCGCCGATAAACTCTTCTCCGATGATGAATGCTTGTGCCAATCCGTCGGGAGATGGCTGCTCAGCATATTCAAAATGCACACCGATGTCGCTCCCGTCTCCAAACAAACGACGGAAGCCAGGCAGGTCATGTGGGGTGGAGATGATAAGTATGTCTCTGATTCCCGCTTGCATCAATGCCGAAATGGGATAATAAATCATCGGCTTGTCAAAGATAGGAATCAACTGCTTACTTATGCCTTTCGTGATGGGGTAAAGGCGTGTACCACTACCACCTGCAAGAACTATTCCTTTCATTTAATAATTGTTGTTATCTAAAACTCTTTTTGCAAAAATCGCTGCAAAGGTAATAATTAAATTGTTAGATAGCAACTGTAAATCGAGAAATATGAGAAAATATTTTGATTTTTCACAAATAAGGAGTACTTTTGCACAAAATTTGTAAATATTATGACCTTTTTCAGTAAAATATTTGGCAGAAAGAATAGCAGCGAGACAAAAATAGGAGGCATGGAAGACTATATGACTCTTGTGAGAGTCTATTTCCAGGCATCAATGGCTTCCAGTCTCGGCATCACCAATCTTGCATGGCTTCCAGACCTGCGTACATTTAAGACAACACTGAAGGTGCCCACGGTGAATAATAAATTAGGAGTGGGGGAGAAGAACCAGTGCCGCAAGATGATGAAGGAAATGTATGGAACGAGTGACGACTTTTTCAAGGAAATAGACGCAAGCCTTAAAAAGAACTGCCGCAAACTGCAGGACGTGCAGGTGTATATGGTGCAGTTCCAAGGCTTCTCGCAGGACCTCATGATGCTTATGGGCAACCTTATGAAGTTCAAACTGCGTGTTCCGTCGTTTTTCAAGAAGGCTATTTATGGAATGACAGAAAAGACTGTCAATGACATCTTCACCAAGAACGACTATAAGGATGCCGGCGTGGTGAAGGCGGTAATGGCGGTACGCCAGTATAACAAACGACTGGGCTTCTCACAGAAGTGGGTAACCGATTTTGTTTATCAGGTGGTGATGCTTGCCAAGAAAGAACCCGCAAAGAAAGACGATAATCAGTAATTACCATTACTTTCAGGAAGTCTCTTAATCATCAGAAATATAAAAAAATACGAAATTTCATTATAGAAATTTTGTAATATGACAAAAAAATGCTACTTTTGTCGAAAATTGTAGAGACATGGCTGCAAATGAGAAAACCATAACGCTATTCACCACGCGTGTGAGGCAGATGATTCTCCAGTTCAAGCAATTGAAAAAGGAGAACGAAGAACTGTATGCAATGGTGGATGAGCG
Organism: Prevotella sp. UBA4330; assembly: GCA_002394385.1. Classification (GTDB taxonomy): domain Bacteria; phylum Bacteroidota; class Bacteroidia; order Bacteroidales; family Bacteroidaceae; genus Prevotella. Next base: position 59,441 of record DGTS01000011.1, on the reverse strand, counting down.
CGATGCCAAAATACGTCAGTTGGAGGCACAGGTGCAGCAGGCGCAGCGTGACTACAGTTCGTTGAAGATGGCAAAGATGCTTGAAGTTACAGACGGCGACCTTGAAGGAGCCAAGAAGCGCGTGGCTGGTCTCATCAGAGACGTCAACAAATGCATAACGTTGCTTAGTGGCAGTGAGGAATGACCTAAAACCGAAGCAAATGGCAGAAGACAATAATAAATTACACATAAGATTGCACGTTTACGATACAGAACTTCCCGTGACCATTGTACGCGAGGAAGAAGAGTTCTATCGTAATGCTGCAAAACTTATTACGGAGACAGTGAACAATTACGCACAGTATTTCAAGGGGCGTAAGAGCGATAAAGAGTTGTTGTATATGGCTCTTATAGACATCGCTTTGCGCTATGTGAAAGACAAGGATCGTAATGACACTACTCCTTATGATGATATTCTCGCCAAGATTACTTCGGAGTTGGAAGAAGCCCTCGGAGAAAAGAAATGACGAGAATATTAACATAGTAATTTAACAACAAACTTATAATTTATGATTTACGCAATAATAGCCGTGGCCGCCCTCATCGTGGGTGGTGTCATCGGATACTTTGTATTCCGATACGTCATCAAAGGAAAATACAATGAGATGGTGGCAACGGCAGAGAAAGAGGCTGAAGTGCTCAAAGAGAAAAAACTGTTGGAGGTAAAGGAAACATTCCTCAACAAGAAAAACGAACTCGAAAAAGAAGTGCGAACACGCACACAGCGCATACAGCAGAGTGAGAACAAACTGAAACAGAGAGAGATAGGTCTTAACCAAAGACAAGAAGAGATTGCCAAACGCAGGCAGGAACTCGACCAGCAGCAGCAGCGTCTCGACAATGAGAAGAAACTGCTTGCAGTGAAGCAGGAAGACCTGGAGAAGATGCAACTGCAGGAGCGCGAGAAACTCGAGGAACTGTCAGGACTTAGTGCAGAAGAGGCTAAGAACCGCCTTGTTGAGAGTCTTAAGGACGAGGCACGCACCGATGCCGCCTCTTACATCAACGAGATAATGGACGAGGCAAAACTCAATGCCAACCAGCAGGCAAAGAAGATTGTCATCCAGACCATTCAGAGAACAGCGACAGAAACGGCTATAGAAAACTCTGTAAGCGTGTTCCATATTGATAACGATGAGGTGAAAGGACGCATTATCGGGCGTGAGGGACGAAACATCCGTGCTCTTGAGGCTGCATGCGGAGTGGAAATAGTGGTCGATGACACCCCAGAGGCAATAGTAATCTCCGCTTTCGACCCCATCCGCCGCGAGGTATGTCGCCTGGCTTTGCACCAACTGGTGAGCGACGGTCGTATCCATCCGGCACGCATCGAGGAAGTTGTGGCAAAGGTCAAGAAACAACTCGACAACGAAATCATAGAGACGGGAAAACGCACAGCCATCGACCTTGGCATACATGGACTGCACCCCGAACTGATAAGAATTGTTGGTAAGATGAAGTATCGCTCTTCTTACGGACAGAACCTGCTGCAACACGCACGCGAGACGGCCAATCTTTGCGCTGTGATGGCAAGCGAACTCGGGCTGAACCCCAAGAAGGCAAAGCGAGCAGGACTGCTGCATGACATCGGCAAGGTGCCCGATGAGGAGAGCGAACTGCCTCATGCACTCTACGGAGCGAAGATAGCAGAGAAGTATAAGGAGAAGCCCGACATCTGCAATGCCATCGGTGCTCACCACGACGAGATGGAGATGCAGACGCTGCTTGCGCCGATAGTTCAGGTGTGCGATGCCATCAGCGGTGCTCGTCCTGGTGCTCGTCGCGAGATTGTCGAGGCTTACATCAAACGACTCAACGACCTTGAGGCAATAGCAATGAGTTATCCTGGCGTCACCAAGACCTACGCCATTCAGGCTGGTCGCGAACTGCGCGTCATCGTCGGAGCCGACAAGATGGACGACAAGGACACCGAGAAACTCTCAGGCGAGATTGCAACGAAGATACAGAACGAGATGACATATCCCGGACAGGTAAAGATAACTGTTATCCGCGAGACTCGTTCCGTAGCATACGCGAAATAACCTCTATTTACAGCATGGGTTGCCTGCAACATGGCAATCCATGTTTTTATTATAATATTTATTAAGGTATAAGAATGTAATATCATGCGTAATCAGAAAATGTACGAGGCCGACGATAAGATGATTACACTCATCGCCGACAATTACAACATCCTTGAGAGTCTGGGACGCTTTGGAATCAACCTGGGCTTTGGCGACAAGACGGTGAAGGAAGTATGCGAAGACCAAGACGTGGACACATACACCTTCCTCGCAATAGTGAATTTCTCTATCAATGGCTATCGGGAGAGTGACGAGAATGGGCGCATTTCTGTGCCCACGCTGCTGCATTATCTCAAGGCATCGCATGAGTATTTTCTCGATTACCAACTGCCCTCCATCAGAAAGGAACTGCTTGAGGCTCTCGACGAGAACGACAATCTCGCCCGACTTATAATGAAACTCTACGACTCTTATTCGCGTGAGATAAGGATGCACATGAAGTATGAGGAACAGAATGTGTTCCCATACGTTGACAAACTGCTGAAAGGCGAGACAGAGGAGGGCTATGACATAGAGACATTCTCGAAGCATCATGGACAAACAACCCTCAAACTTCGAGAACTGAAGAACATTATCATCAAGTATCTGCCCTCCGACTCATTGCATAACAACAAGTTGATGGCTGTTCTCACCGATTTATACAAATGTGAGTTATGGCTCGGACAGCATGCCGAGGTGGAGGATTACATATTTGTTCCTGCCATCCGACGTCTGGAGAGATTGCAGAAGCAGAGCGATGTCAGCGTTAAGATATCGCGCATGATAAGCCAGAATCCTGAGAACGGAGAGACCCTGAGCGAGCGAGAGCGTGATGTAATAATAAGTGTGGTGCAGGGAATGTCGAACAAGGAGATTGCCGACCACCTCTGCATCTCCATCAACACCGTGATAACCCATCGCCGCAACATCGCCCGAAAACTGCAAATACACAGTGCTGCGGGACTCACCATCTATGCCATCGTCAACAACCTCGTTGACATCAGTGCAGTGAAGTTATAACCCTCTCTCATCATTTTGCCAGGAGCACATACCTGACTCCGCTTTATATTCAGTATTCCAATATTCCTATCATGACATGTTGGGAACAATTTGTGAATAATCAATCCACTGATTTTGGTACTTGCGAAGAAAATAGTAGCAGGCTTTGAGATATATAAACTCAGGCGAAAGGAATGCAGTTAAATCGGAATTTATGGAAATCAATAATAGACCCAACCCCAATGAGGCTTTTCCGAATCCTAAGATTCCAAGCCTCTGCTTCATCAAGAACGTGGTGAAGAACCCGCGTATAATCATCGGCGATTATACGTACTACGATGATGTGGATGGTGCTGACCAGTTCGAGAAGCATGTCACTCATTTCTACGATTTCATAGGCGACCGACTGATTATTGGCAAATTCTGCGCTATTGCCAAGGGTGTGGAGTTTGTCATGAATGGAGCCAATCATAGGATGGACGGTGTGACAACCTATCCGTTTTATGTCATTGGGGGCGACTGGGGAAGTGCCATTGCTCCAGTGAAAGATGAATTGCCTCTGAAGGGTGATACCGTTGTGGGCAATGATGTCTGGATTGGCCAGCATGTTACCATCATGCCAGGCGTTCATATAGGTGACGGAGCAATTATCGGAGCCAACTCTGTTGTTGCCTCAGACATTCCTCCATACGCTGTTGCCGTGGGAAATCCCTGCCGAGTGGTCAGGATGCGTTTTGACGACGAATTCATCGCCTATCTGCTGCAACTGAAATGGTGGGATTGGGACATCGAGAAGATAGAACGCAATTTCAAAGCCTTGTCAAGTGGTGATTTGTCGTTAATCAGAAAGGTTAAAGAATAGTTTTACATATATGGTTATACTGATAACAGGTGCTTCACATACGGGTAAAACGCTTCTTGCACAGCGTATGCTTGAGAAATATAAGTATCCATATCTGTCTATAGATCACTTGAAAATGGGTATGATCCGAAGTGGTAAGACTAATCTTACCCCAGAAGACGATGATGCCCTTACGGATGAGCTTTGGCCGATTGTGCGTGAAATGATAAAGACTGCAATAGAGAATCGTCAGAATCTCATAGTAGAAGGTGGCTATATCCCTTTCAATTGGAGGGGAAGCTTCGATGAACTTTATTTGGATTCCATCCGCTTTATTTGTCTCGCCTTCTCAGATGAATTCATTGACATTCACTTCGATGAAATAAGAGAACATCGTTCTGATATCGAGGCTCGGCAAGATGTCGGCAATTGCACCATAGCGAGTCTGAAGGATGACAATAGGAGGTACATCGATGGTTTTAAGACTGCAGGAGAAAAGGTCTTTTTAATAAAAACTGACTATGAACAAATGATACAGTCTATTTTAGACTTATAAATTCCAATTTATGTGCGAGCCGAGCGCAGAGTCTGGCTTGCTCAGCAAGAAATTCATCAGACCCATCATCAGGATACTTTTTTCATTGTGTCAAGGCTTGATATTTAGACTGATTTCCGATTGACTCATCTAAATTCAAGTTTGTCGTGCAACATCCTGTATCAAATTGGAAATTTACTCGCTATAATTATGGTCAACTATTATACTAAATTTCCACCCTCGCTGCTTTGTTCTCATTGACATGAAGACTACCAAACTACGTTGTCAAGATGTGTTTTAGCATCTTAGACTCCGTCATCATTCTCTTATCAAGGCAATGATTTGGCAAATATCTCATTTTTTTTCAAAAACAAAAAAGCGAAAATCAATATCGCAATATCACATGGGGCGTAAATCATTGGTATTTAGTTGATTGCGTGTGATATTGCAATATCACACAATATCACGAAATATCACATGAAGAAAGCGCTCTCTGGTTCCTGTAACGAGTGGGGAGAAGTTCACTAAGCCATCGCATATGGAGGAATGAGTAGATACAAGTGGGGGAGTGATTAGGGTCTAATCACTCTGCCATTGATGCCTAAACGGAGAGTGATTAGGCCCTAATCACTCTGCTGTTTGGCACAAGTTGGAAAACCATTTGTGTCTCCGTGATAGTCGTTTGGTGTGTTGGGGATAAAATCTTGTCTCTTTCACGAGACATGGTGTGTGTGGTATAGAAAGAGTGTGCTACATTTAGATGTCGTTGATGTCAACGTAGCCGTGCATGACAGCATAGATTGTGAGGGCTGAAACGCTTTTCATGCCGAGTTTGTCCATGATGTTTCGGCGGTGGGTGATGACTGTTGCAAGTCCTATGTTCAGTTTGTCTGCAATCTCCTTGTTGATATTTCCCTGCACGATGAGCGAGAGCACTTCGAGTTCGCGGTTGCTGAGTATCTGCCTGTTCAGCGTTTCTGGCAGTGGCGGGAGATTGCGTCCGTGGGGGTGGCCGCCTTGTTGCATCATGAGAATGGAACGCACGAGATCTTTCTCTGGCACGTTGATGCACAGACACTTGAACCCTCCCATCTGTGTGTCTTGCGATGTGGTGAGCACGATGGTCTTGCGTAGATGGTCGAGAAAGAACTGGCGGTTGTCGAGAACGACGCTCATGGCTGCGAAATAGTGCAGATACTGCTCGGGATGGCTTGCCTGCAGTTCGTCGAACGTGCCGAAAGCATGCACGTCGATGATAGGCATTACGTTTTGCAGTATCTGTTTCAGTCCGAGCACCGACAGGGTGTTGGGGTCGATAATCGCGAGTTTTGGTCGTTCCATACTTTGTTTGAGAGTTATGGAGTTAAGTAGTTATGGAGTTAAGACAACAGCATGACACGCTAATTGCAGTATCGAATTGTCCTAACTCCATAACTCCTTTACTCCCTATAGTTACTGTAAGAATCCGAGCAGGGCACCGGCGGCAACAGCAGAGCCGATGACTCCTGCCACGTTCGGACCCATGGCGTGCATGAGCAGGAAGTTGTGGCGGTCGTACTCCAATCCCATGTTGTTGGAGATGCGTGCTGCCATAGGTACGGCAGACACTCCGGCGTTACCGATGAGCGGATTGATCTTCTTGCCTTTCGGCAGGAAGAGGTTCATCAGTTTCACAAATCCCACACCACTGGCGGTAGCCACGATGAACGCGCAGGCGCCGATGAAGAATATGAAGATTGTGTTCATGGTGAGGAACTCGCTTGCCTGTGTGGAGCATCCCACGGTGAGACCGAGCAGCATCACCACGATGTCGTTGAGTGCCGAGCCGGCAGTCTTTGCCAGACGTGTGGTCTTGCCCGACTCTTTCAGCAGGTTGCCGAAGAACAGCATGCCGAGCAGCGGCAGACCTGAAGGCACGATGAAAGTGGTGAGAAGCAGTCCGATGATAGGGAAGAGGATGCGCTCTGTCTGCGAGACGTGGCGCGGTGTCTTCATTCTTATCAGTCGTTCTTTCTTCGTTGTCATTAACTTCATGATGAAAGGCTGTATCACCGGCACGAGCGCCATGTATGAGTAGGCGCACACGGCGATTGCTCCCATCAGGTTGGGTGCGGTCTTCGACGATAGGAATATGGCCGTAGGTCCGTCGGCACCACCGATGATAGCGATACCGGCAGCCTGGTTTGGCTCGAAGCCAAGTGCGAGGGCTGTCATGTAAGCACCGAAGATACCGAACTGGGCTGCGGCACCGATGAGAATGAGTTTAGGGTTGGCGATGAGCGACGAGAAGTCGGTCATTGCTCCAATTCCAAGGAACACAAGTGGCGGATACCATCCCTGGCGCACACCTTGATAGAAGATGTTGAGCACAGAGTTGTCCTCGTAGAGTCCTATTTCAAGTCCTGCGTCACCGCGGAAAGGTATATTGCCGAGGATGATGCCCAGTCCGATGGGCACGAGTAGCAGCGGCTCGAAGTCCTTTTTTATGGCGAGCCAGATGAAGAATGCTCCTACGGCAATCATAATGAGATTGGGTATCGTGGCATTGGCAAAGCCAGTGTACGACAGGAACTCATTAAAGTTGTTTACTATGAAATCTGTAAATCCCATGGTTGCTTGTTGCTTAATGCTTATTGCTTAATGCTTGTTGTTTGGATTATCCGATGGTGACGAGCGGATTGCCTTCCATAACGGTGTCGCCCTTGCTAACGTGAATCTCGGTGATTGTTCCGTCGGCCTCAGCCTCGATGTTGTTCTGCATCTTCATTGCCTCGAGTATGATGACGGTGTCGCCAGTCTTCACGGTATCGCCGATGGCAACTTTCACTTCGGTGATTGTTCCCGGCAGCGGAGCCACTACTTTGGTTCCCTTTCCAGAGGGCTTTGCTGCTGGCTTTGGCTCGCTTGCAGGCTTTGGTGCGGCTGCGGCAGGTTTCTGCTCTACCGGCTTAGCCTCTTTCTTCACAGTCACGGGTGCCTTCATTGTCTCCGGCATCTCTATTTCAAACACCTTTCCGTTAACAGAAACATGTGCGATATTGTTCTCAATATCTTGTATCTCAACGTTATAATCTACTCCGTTTACTTTATACTGATAGTTGCTCATAATATTGTTTTTTTTAGATTGTTATTTTATTTATAAGTTATTGAATGTGTTGTGCCACAATGTCTCGTGCGGCTTGATGGTGATGATGTCAGACTCAACATCGTGAATGTCGTCTTGGTACTGCCTTAGTGCAAGAGCGATGACTGCCGCATAGGTAGCCATCTCCTCGTTCAGGGCAAGTGTGGCGACAGCAATGGCGGTCTCGTCGGGAGTAGCCTCTGCGCCAGCCTTGTTCTCCTTGACGGAGACTGTGGGGTACTCGCTGATTTTTTGTTTTGCCTTCTTCTCTTTCTTTGCGGCGATGACGTATTTGCCGAAGAGCGTGAAGAACACATAAAGCAGTGCCAGACAGGCAAAGACGATACCCATGGAGAGCACGGTGATACCGAATCCATGCGGGTCTTCTCTCTTTAGCCTGTCAATTTTCGACTCGTTTATCTCGATGTAGTTGCCGATTCCTGGCGTCACAGCATCTGCCGGCTTGACGTCCCATTTGAGAGAGCCGTCTTTGGTGCGTGCATACGACTTGTTCTCGTCGAGTGCTGGCACCGAAACAGAGTCGATAAGGTCGATGCCGTTGCCGTCGTAGAGTGCTATCCACATGGGCTTTCCTGCATCCACCTTTGCTGTCAGGTGCAAATAACTGTTTGAAGGATTGGAGTTGAGGAAGAATACGAGATGCTGCCTTCCTGTCATCTGCGTCTTCTCTTCTCCGCTTGGAATAGGGCTCATCAGCGCTATTCGCTCTGGCGCAGAAAGGTTCTTGTCGAGCACTTTTCTGTTTGTGGTAATGAACATGCCGCGCACATTGTATGTAGAATACGATGTGTTGGCAAGTTCCACCCATGGAAGCCTCTCGCCCGATCCGTCCTGCAGACTGGCAGTGTTGTTCGTGAGCACCTCGTTTATCTTGATGTTCTTGGCCCCTTGGGCGAACATCGCGGTGCATGCTACCGACACTGCCAGTGTCAAAAGGATTTTTTTCATAGCGTTAATATTGTTATATAAGTTTTTATTATCGTCAAAAGGTTTGTCGTTTTCTTTGCTTTGGCTTGTCCTACGCGCCGCAACAGAACAGCACTATGGTCTGTGCGGTGAATATGCGGAGGAACATGCTCAGCGGATATACTGTGGAATAGCCCACTGCGGGAGCCTCCTTAGTGCACACAGAGTTGGCGTATGCCAGTGCGGGAGGGTCGGTGTATGTTCCCGCTATCATTCCCATAATGGTGAAATAGTTGAACTTGAAGCGCATGCGTGCTATTGGTCCTACTATTAATATAGGTATAACGGTTATCAGGAAGCCCGTGAGAACATAGAGCAAGCCATCGCCTTGCACCACGGTGTTCCAGAATCCGTCGCCAGCCTTTATGCCGACGCTGGCGAGGAAGAGCACGAGTCCTATCTCGCGGAGCATCATATTGGCAGAGGTGGTGGTGTAGGTGACAAGGTGAATCTTATATCCGTAACGTCCTATTAGTATGGCAATGATAAGCGGACCACCGGCAATACCCAGTTTCAGAGGCACTGGCATGCCTGGTATTGCTATTGGGAGCGAACCGAATATAATACCTATTATGATACCGATGAATATCGTCGCAATGTTTGGTGCGTCGAGACGGCGTATTGAATTGCCCATCATGTCCGACACGCGGTTTACCGCATCTTCGGGACCAACGACCATTATGCGGTCGCCTACGCGCAGGTGGAGCGATGCGCTGGCGAAGATGTCCATTCCCTGGCGCGTCACTCGCGTGACGTTAACGCCGTGAACTCTTGACAGATGCAGTCCGCCGAGCGTCTTTCCGTTGATGCTTGGGCGGGTGACAAGTATTCTCTTGCTCACCATTGGCTGGTCTTGCTTCTCCCAGTTAACCTTTATCTCTGGTCCGATGAATGCTATAATCGCCTCGGCATCAGCCTCAGAGCACACCACGAGCAGTTGGTCGCCCACATGGAATATGGTGTCTCGGTTAGGAATGCTTACGTGGCCTTCGTGCAGGATGCGCGAGCAAACGAAGTCACGGTTCAGGAAATTATGCACTTGCAGCAGTGTCTTTCCCTCAAGATAGGCGTTGGACACCTGGATGTGCATCTTGTGAGGCTTAACGTTTGCGTTCTCGCTGGCCTGACGCTCAAGGTCTTCCTCCTCCTTGTTCAGTTTTATCTTGCATATATATCTCACGAGAATGGTGGCACCAATGATGCCAACTACGCCCAAAGGGTAAGCACATGCGTATCCGCTGGCTATCTGCGGCATGTTGCCGTTGCTGAAAACATTGTTCATCGCCTCGTTGGCAGCACCCAGACCAGGCGTGTTTGTGACGGCGCCATAGAGCGTTCCCACCATCATGGGCAGGTCGTGCGGGTTGCTGGTATCGAAGAAAATAAAGTAGCATGCGAACATCACAGCGATGTTAAGCACAATGCCTGTTGTTGCCAGAGCGTTAAGTTTCACTCCCGCGGCTCCAAAACTCTCGAAAAAGCCGGGGCCCACCTGCATACCAATCATGAAGACAAAGAGCACAAGGCCAAAGTCCTGAATGAATGTCAGCACGTTGGCTGGAGCGGTGAATCCGATATGTCCGGCAAGAATGCCTGCGAAAAGTACGAATGTCACGCCAAGAGAGATGCCGCCAATCTTTATCTTTCCGAGCAACACTCCCACAGCAATAACTATAGAGTAGAGCAGCACAATGTGTGCCACAGAATCGTTTTTGGTGAATAATTCTATTAACCAGTCCATAAATGATTATGAAAATTTTGTGCAAAGGTACGAATAAAGTTGCTCAAACTGCAATTTTTTGTGCAAATATTTTGGCTCTCCAATCAGTAAAAATGTATTTTTTATGTTTCTTGTCATTTTAAGCCGTTTTCATAGAATTATTTTCTCTTTTTGTTGCGCTATATCAAGAAAAAATTATACCTTTGCATCGAATAAGTATAATTATAAGAACAATTATCTATTTTAAACTTATATTTTAATACAAACACTATGTCAAACATTAAGGAAAAACTCTTTACCGAGTTTGAAGTGCCCACCACTCAAGAATGGCTCGACAAGATTGAAGTCGATTTGAAGGGTGCAGACTTTAACAAACGACTGGTATGGAGAACTAATGAAGGCTTCAATGTGCAGCCTTTCTATCGCCGCGAGGACGTGCTGAAGATGAAAACACCCGATGCGCTGCCCGGAGAATTCCCCTTCGTACGTGGCAACAAGAAGAAGGACAATGCATGGTATGTGCGTCAGAACATCGTTGCTGCAGACGCGAAAGAGGCAAATGCAAAGGCACTTGACATCCTTAACAAGGGCGTTGACTCGCTGGGATTCAAGATTCCACGCGACCTTGTAAGTGCTGAATTTGTCGAGGAATTGCTCAAGGACATTCGTTGCGACATCGTTGAAGTGAACTTCAAGACTTGTCCTTGCCGCTCTCTGGAGTTGGCAAAGATTCTTGTTGAATACTTCGAGAAGCAGGGCTACGACAAGAATCTTGTTGTTGGTTCCATCGGTTGGGACCCAATCAAGAAGATGGTAATGAAGGGTAAGGATACTACTTCTGTCCTTGACATCGCTCCGAAACTCGTGGAGGTGTTCAAGGATTATCCTCAGTTCCGCTGTGTGTCGGTTGACACCATCGCTCTGAACAATGCCGGAGCATACATCGTTCAGGAACTGGGATATGCTCTCGCATGGGGTAACGAGTATCTCCAGCAACTCGTTGACGCTGGTGTTGACGCTGACCTCGCAGCCTCTAAGATTAAGTTCAACATGGGAGTGAGCGAGAACTACTTCATGGAACTTGCTAAGTTCCGTGCTGCCCGCATGCTTTGGGCGCAGATAGTGAAGCAGTATGAGCCAAAGAATGATGACTCTTGCAAGATGTGCGTAAATGCCATCACATCAAAGTATAACCAGACTTTGTTCGACAGTTACGTAAACATGCTTCGCTCTCAGACAGAGGCTATGAGTGCAGCCCTTGCTGGTGTTCACTCAATGGTTGTCACTCCGTTCGACGCTCCTTATGAGAAGCCGACGGATTTCTCTGAGCGCATTGCCCGCAACCAGCAACTCCTTATTAAAGAGGAGAGCCATTTCGATAAGGTGGTTGACCCAGGTGCCGGTTCATATTACATTGAGCACCTCACCGAATCACTTGCTGTCGAGGGCTGGAAGATATTCCTCAAGGTTGAGGAAGAGGGCGGTTTCCTGGCTGCTGTAAAGGCAGGCACCGTTCAGGACGATATCAATGCTACCAACGTTAAGCGTCACGGCGACGCCGCTAAGCGCAAGGAGTTCCTGCTCGGAACCAACCAGTTCCCGAACTTCACAGAGAAGAGCGACGGAAAGAGGGCAGCAACAAAGAAGTGCTGCTGCAGCGGAAAAGACAACGAGTGCGAAAAACCAGCATTCAAGTCGATTGAAAGCACACGTCTGGCTGCCGACTTTGAGGACCTCCGCATTCATACCGAAGAGACACGTGTGCCTACAGCATTCATGCTTACCATAGGTAATCTGGCTATGCGTCAGGCTCGTGCACAGTTCTCTTGCAACTTCCTTGCCACCGCTGGTTATAAGGTTGTTGACAACTTAGGTTTCAAGACGGTCGAAGAAGGTGTTGATGCCGCACTGAAGGCAGGCGCCGATATCGTCGTTCTTTGTTCTTCTGATGATGAGTATGCAGAATATGCAATACCTGCGTTCAAGTATCTTGACGGCCGTGCAATGTTCGTTGTTGCCGGTGCTCCTGCCTGCATGGAAGACCTGAAGGCAGCAGGCATCGAGAACTTCATCCACGTTCGTTGCAACGTACTTGAGACTATGAAGGAATATAATGCTAAATTAGGAATCTAAGTCAATCACTATGCGTAAACAATTTAATAATGTAGATATATACGCTGGCATCAAGGCAAAAGACGGTGCGCAGTGGATAAAGGACAACAATATAGAGTACAACTGGAAGACTCCAGAGCACATCGAGGTTCGTCCTGTATATACTAAGGAAGATCTTGAGGGCATGGAGCATCTGGATTTTACTGCTGGTATTCCTCCTTTCCTTCGTGGTCCTTATTCAATGATGTATCCTTTCCGTCCGTGGACAATCCGTCAGTATGCCGGATTCTCAACAGCCGAGGAGTCGAACGCGTTCTATCGCCGTAACCTCGCCAGCGGTCAGAAGGGTCTTTCGGTTGCTTTCGACCTTCCTACTCACCGTGGCTACGACCCCGATAACGCCCGCGTTGTGGGTGATGTGGGTAAGGCTGGTGTGAGCATCTGCAACGAAGAGAACATGAAGGTGCTCTTCTCGGGCATTCCTCTTAACAAGATGTCTGTGTCAATGACGATGAACGGTGCCGTGCTTCCTATCCTCGCATTCTATATCGTGGCAGGACTGGAGCAGGGTGCAAAACTCGAGGAGATGGCAGGAACAATCCAGAACGACATTCTGAAGGAGTTCATGGTGCGTAACACTTACATCTATCCGCCAGCCTTCTCAATGAAGATTATCGCCGACATCTTCGAATACACTTCGCAGAACATGCCGAAGTTCAACTCTATTTCAATCTCAGGCTACCACATGCAGGAAGCAGGTGCAACGGCAGACATCGAACTTGCCTACACACTTGCTGACGGTATGGACTATCTGCGCACTGGTGTCAATGCCGGAATCCCTGTTGACAAGTTCGCGCCTCGCCTCAGTTTCTTCTGGGCTATTGGTATGAACCACTTCATGGAGATTGCTAAGATGCGTGCCGGTCGTCTGCTTTGGGCTAAGATTGTGAAGAGTTTCGGTGCCGAGAATCCTAAGTCAATGGCTTTGCGTACTCACTCTCAGACCTCTGGTTGGTCGCTTACAGAGCAAGACCCGTTCAACAACGTGGGACGTACTTGTATCGAGGCTATGGCTGCTGTGCTTGGTCACACCCAGTCACTCCACACCAACGCCCTCGACGAGGCAATCGCTCTGCCTACCGACTTCTCTGCACGTATCGCACGTAACACGCAGATTTATATCCAGAACGAGACCAAGGTGTGCAAGCAGATTGACCCATGGGCAGGTTCATATTATGTGGAGACACTCACCAACGAACTTGTTCACAAGGCATGGGAGCACATCCAGGAGATTGAGAAACTTGGCGGTATGGCCAAGGCTATCGAGACTGGCGTTCCCAAAATGCGCATCGAGGAGGCTGCGGCACGCACTCAGGCTCGCATCGACTCTGGTGTTCAGACCATCGTGGGTACCAACAAATACCGTCTCGAACATGAAGACCCAATCGACATCCTTGAGGTTGACAACACCGCAGTGCGCAAACAACAGGAAGAAAGTCTTGCACAGGTGCGCTCTACTCGCGACGAGGCAGCATGCAAGGCGGCTCTGAAGGAAATCACAGAGTGTGTTCGCGACTTCGCCGAAGGCCGTAAGAGCGAGAACAACTTGCTTGCTCTGGCTGTCAAGGCGGCACAGTTGCGCTGTACGCTTGGTGAGATAAGTGATGCTTGCGAGGAAATCGTAGGCCGTTATAAAGCAGTAATTAGAACAATTTCTGGCGTGTATAGCAGTGAAAGCAAGAACGACTCAGACTTCGAGAAAGCCTGTGCGTTGACAGACGAGTTTGCCAAGAAGGAGGGCCGTCGCCCCCGTATCTTCGTTGCTAAGATGGGACAGGACGGTCACGACCGTGGTGCTAAGGTTGTTGCTACGGGTTATGCCGACTGCGGTTTCGATGTTGACATGGGACCGTTGTTCCAAACTCCAGCCGAGGCAGCACGTGAGGCAGTGGAGAACGATGTGCACATCGTGGGTGCATCGTCACTGGCAGCAGGTCATAAGACTCTCATTCCGCAACTCATTGAGGAACTTCATAAACTCGGACGCGATGACATCATGGTGATTGCCGGCGGTGTTATCCCTGCCCAAGACTATGACTTCCTTTACAAGGCAGGAGTGGCAGCAATTTTCGGTCCTGGTACTTCGGTTGCCAAAGCAGCTTGCGAGATGATGAACTTGCTTCTTGAGAAGTAATCTTTAGTAAGCAATTATTGCATCAAAGAAAGGCATTGGAGTCGTCTCCAATGCCTTTCTTCTTTGCTGTAAGCATCAATTATGGGTGCCAAAAATACCTTGTTGCGATGCCACTTGTATCTACTTGGCTATCAAGCGCATACAAATGGGCTAACAAAGTTATTAACTTTGTTCGACAATCTTATTAACTTTGTTGAACAATCTTATTAACTTTGTTGAACAATCTTATTAACTTTGTTTCCCCGTTTGATATCTCTTGCAATTCCATTAGATATCTCTTGCAATTCCATTAGGCATCTTTTGAAATTCCACTGGATGTCTTTTATGCTGCAAGGAGGCGTTTCTTAGTTGTCAACACATATTGATGTGAAGTGCATGTTGGGCTTCAGACCGTCGATATTCATACTCTTTCCGTTGACAACATACATCGGAGCGCTTTCCGAAGTGTTTCCAACCATATAGATGTTGCCGTCTTTCACGGCGAAGTCTGCAAGGATGAACATGTCCAGATTGTCTCCTGCGGTTTCCTGCTTGAAGTTTTTCCAGAGATAGGTTACAAACTTGCTGTCTGTTGACAGACCGGCAGCCACATAGATGTTGCCGTTGTCTTTCAGCATCTTCACTTCGTTTATATCCACTGTTCCCTCAAGAAGTTTCTTGTAAATCTTGCCGTCGCGCCACACAACGAGGTCGTAAGTGCCGTTCTCATACTCATGATGCTGATAGCCAACGATGTAGATGTGGCCTTCGTCTTCAACCATGCTTTCGGCGATACCCTCTTTTCTTGCGGTCAGTTCAAGTGGGGTGACCTCTTTGTTTTTCCACATCACGGGATTCATCTTGCCGTTATTCATTTGAGCGCCGGCAATAAAGATGTCTTTGCCCTCAACCATGATGCAGCGTCCGCAGATGTTTGCGTCTCCTTCTCTTACCATCTTGCTAACTGTCTGGCCGTTCTTCCACACCCATATTTCCGTGTTGTTTGGGTCGCCGCTGGTGCATACATGCCCCAGCAGGTATGTGTCGCTGCCATTGCATGTCATGTCCATCGCTCCCTCGTAACTCATTCCCGGTCCCAGTTTTGTGAATGTTCCGTCCACCCATTGCGCTATTTGCGACGCGTCGCCGCCGCCTTCAATGTCGCTCATGGTGCCCGCTACGCTTGCTATTCCGTTGTTTACGGCCAGCAGGTTACCGCTGAATGCAAAGGTGTCTTCAAGATAGTTGGGCAGCGTTGTCATCA
This sequence comes from Prevotella sp. UBA4330, assembly GCA_002394385.1. Lineage (GTDB taxonomy): Bacteria > Bacteroidota > Bacteroidia > Bacteroidales > Bacteroidaceae > Prevotella. The sequence goes on along the minus strand of DGTS01000011.1, from coordinate 43,584 downwards.
CTCCGTCTTTCCATAGTAACGAGTTCTGGAAGTAACCTTCCTCGTCGTCGCCGTAAGCAGCCCCGAGAATATACACAGAGTGCTTGCTCTTTTCCTCTGTTTGGGTTGTTTCTGTATTCAATTCCTTGCTTATCAGAGACTTTGCCTTCTTGGCAATACTGTCGCAACTTATAAGAAGCAGGGAACAAGTGAATAGTAGTGCTAATGATTTTGTGTTCGTTTTCATAATGGTTTTTAGTTAAAATTGAAAATAGCGCAGCCGCTATTGCGAACTGCGCTATAATATTATAAGGTGTAATTATGCCTCGATAGCAGCCACACCTGGGAGCACCTTGCCCTCGATAGCCTCGAGCAGAGCGCCACCACCAGTAGAGATGTAACTTACTTTGTCTGCAAGACCGAACTTGTTTACACAAGCAACAGAGTCGCCACCGCCAATCAGAGAGAATGCACCCTCAGCAGTTGCCTCTGCGATAGCCTCACCAATGGCGCGGCTTCCTGCTGTGAAGTCGTCACACTCGAACACACCTGCAGGACCATTCCACAGAATAGTCTTTGCGCCCTTGATAGCCTCGGCGAATGCCTTCTGGCTCTCAACGCCTGCGTCAACACCCTCGAAGCCTGCGGGAACATTGTTTGCAGGGCATGTGATGATTTCAGAACCTGGCTTAACAGTCATTGTACCGAAGTCGAGACCGTTTGTAGCGGTGCAGTCAGAACCCAGAACGAGTTCCACGCCGTTCTTCTTTGCCAGTTCCTCAACGCCCAGAGCAACGTCCAGTTTGTCGAGTTCTACGATAGAGTTGCCAATCTCGCCGTTGTGAGCCTTGGCGAATGTGTATGTCATACCACCGCAAAGGATGAGTTTGTCAACCTTGCCGAGAAGGTTCTCGATGATACCTATCTTAGACGAAACCTTCGAGCCACCCATGATTGCTACGAACGGGCGCTTGATGTTGCCAAGAACTGCGTCAACAGCCTTAACCTCTTTCTCCATCAGGTAACCCAGCATGCGGTTGTCCTTGTCGAAGAACTCGTCGATAACAGCGGTAGAAGCGTGCTTGCGGTGTGCTGTTCCGAAAGCGTCCATCACGTAAGCGTCGGCATAAGAAGCCAGTTTCTTAGCGAACTCCTTCTGCGAAGCCTTCATTGCTTTCTTTGCCTCGTCATACTCGGGAGTGCCCTTCTCAACGCCTACTGGCTTGCCCTCTTCCTCTGGATAGTAGCGGAGGTTCTCAAGAAGCAGAGCCTCGCCCATCTTCAGTGCTGCTGCCTCCTCAGAAGCATTGGCGCAGTCGGCAGCAAACTTAACGTCAACGCCGAGAGCCTTGCTTACTGCAGGAACAATCTGCTTCAACGAAAGTTTTGGATTAACTTTGCCCTTTGGCTTGCCCATGTGAGACATCATGATAACGGCACCGCCGTCGGCGAGAATCTTCTTCAGTGTGGGAAGCGCGCCGCGGATACGGGTATCGTCTGTTACATTACCATTTTCATCGAGTGGAACATTGAAATCTACTCGTACAATTGCCTTTTTGCCGGCAAAGTTAAATTGATCGATTGTCATAGTGTTTAATTTATTTATGATTGTTGTAATAATCTCTTTACCAACTGCAAAAGTACATAATTTAATTGAAAATACTTGATATAGAACAGATTATTTTTATCTTTTTTACAATTAGTGCATTGATATGCTATATGAGCATGACAAAACAAATGGTGAAATAATTATGTTTTCTCACCGAAAAAGCATAACTTTGCAGACTGATAAAACAAAAAACAAATGAAAGACAGCATAATAATAGTGAGCGGAGGCATGGACAGTGTCACTCTGCTTTATGATTACAAAGACCGCATTGCGATCGGTGTATCGTTCGACTACGGCAGCAACCATAACGCCAAGGAGATTCCCTTTGCCCGCTGGCATTGTGAGCAACTGGGCATAGAGCATATCACCATCGACCTCGCTTTCATGCCGAAGTATTTCAAGAGTTCGCTCCTCGAGGGTGCAGATGCCATACCCGAAGGTCATTATGCTGACGAAAACATGAAGTCAACGGTAGTTCCCTTCCGCAACGGCATCATGCTTTCCATTGCGGCCGGCATCGCTGAGAGCCGCGGCTTGAAGTATGTCATGATGGCAAACCACGGTGGCGACCACACCATCTATCCCGACTGCCGTCCCGAGTTCGTTGAGGCTATGAGCGAGGCAACCAAAGCGGGCACTTTCCCCGGCATCGAAATACTTGCTCCTTACACAGACATCACCAAGGCAGACATCGCCATGAGGGGCAAGGCTTTGGGCATCGACTACTCTAAGACATGGAGTTGCTATAAGGGAGGCGATGTGCATTGCGGAAAGTGCGGCACCTGCATGGAGCGCAAGGAGGCGCTCCGTGATGCAGGCATTGCCGACACTACCATTTACGAATAATCTTAACGCATTCGCGGCGCGACATCTCGCCCGGGTTGCTTCCTGGCCATCCTTCGGGAACCTCCATGCCCCTGCGCTTATAAAAGTCTATCCAGTAGGGCGTGATAGTTCCCGATGCGTCGTGAAACGACATCGGGATGGGAGAGAAAATTAGCGTTGAGTCATGTTTCACAAAACTCTTCTGAACAAGTTCTGAACAATACATTGCACTGTCGTCGGGCATGAAGATGTTGTCGTATGGCAGTCCGATGTATTTCAGCGCGTTCTCAACAGACAATTTTATGTCTGCTTCCTCAACGCGCCCAATAACCACCTGTCCGCCATATCGGCTCACGAAGTCGTCAATAGGCGTGAGGACGACGCCCTTGCCGGTTGTCGCTTCAATCACCGAACGCATGTGGTAGATGCCCACATGTTCTATCTTCATTCCTCCGATGCCCTGTGTCACATCGGTAATAGCATTGTCGCCAGGAGCGATGCAGAAGAGCAGGTCGCCCTCCTGCACGTTGCTTTTGTTCTTTATGATGTCGTGTGCCTGTCCGCATGACATCAGCATGGCGCACAAACAGGCAAATAATAAAAGTGAGTTTCTCATCTCTTAGTAATTTATGTGCAGTTTAGCGCCCACGACAATCCATGTCCCTGGCTGCGGCAGATTTCCGAAATCCACGTAGTTCTTATGATTCAGCAAGTTGTTTGCTTGTGCATAGAGCGTATATGAGGTGGCGTTCCACGACAGGCGTGCATCCAGAAGAGAGTAGGGGTGGTACTTCCTTGTGTTTCCGTCGCGGTCGGTGAAGTTGCCGTTTCTTTTCTGGAAGCGATACTTTATGTCAAAATCGAGGTTGCCGATGATGTGCGTTTGCAACTCAGCCACCAGTTTATGCCGCAGATACTCCAGTTTGCTCTCTGTCTCAAGACCGTCGTCGTGCTTGTTCTGGTTGATATAGTTGTAACTGATGTTCAGCGATTTCAACACGTTCTGCTGTGGCATCAGTTCCTGAAGGGCAAACCTCACGCTGCTCTCCACACCGATGGTGTTCACGCGAGTGAAGTTCACGCTGCGCCACACGTGCTTGCCGTCAACATTGTCGCCTATCCAGTCAATCATGTTTTTATAGCGGTTGTGATACACACTCACGCTTCCGTAAATGCCGTTCGAAGTGTATTTCACACCACCTTCTATCGCGCTGAGTTCCTCTGGATTAAGGGCGGGGTTGGCAATGTGGCCTCCCACGCTGTAGTACAGTTCGGTGAACGAGGGCGTTCTTAGTGAAGTGCTCCACGATGCATATAGTTTCAGGTCGTTGTTAAGCCTGTAACTGGCATCCACTCCCGGATAGAAGCCGAAGTGGCGCTTGTTCCATGTGTTCTTCAGAACGACGAAACCCGCCGACAGGGTGAAGTCTCTGAGCAGGATGTTGTGCTCCAGATGGAGACTGATGTCAGAGCGGTTGAGACCGTACTTATAACGGTCGGTGTCGTCACCGCTTCCCTTCGGATGGTCGAGAGGTTCGCCGAGGTTGCCGCTGATGATGTCCTCGTTGCGGTAGTCGGCACCGAATGCCGTTCTCCCTAATGATGTGTCGAAATAGAAGTTCGCCTTTGCGCCAAAGACATTGGTGCGGTGATGGTTGAACGGTACCACCTCCTCGGTGCCCCTGAAATACTCAAAGCGGTCGTAGGTGTGGTTCCAGTAAACAGCGGGTTTTATGTGCAGCCACAGCGTTTTTGTCTCTCCTTGCAGGGCGGTGAACACCTTTGCCACGTGCTCAAACTGCGTGTCGCTTCCCGCGCCGTAGAAAGAGTTGGAGCCAAAGTCCTTCATGCTCATGCCAGCATGCCACTTGACGTTGATGTTGCGGTCGTCGTAAGTGCCCTGATAGAATGCCTTCCCGCCCTCGTAGTCGGTGTTCAGCGCACCCGACTTGGCGCGGTTGTAGCCGTCGCTCCTTTTATAACTGCCGCTGATTTGGTTGTTCCAGTTGCCTGTTTTTATGTTGGTGCGGCCGCCGATGGTGAAATATCCGAAACTGCCTCCTTCGGTATTGAGGTCGAGGCTGCTCTTGTCGGCGGTCTTCGTCACTATGTTTATTGCTCCCACAAGACTCGATGTGCCGAACAGTCGGCTTGCAGGACCCTCGATAATCTCTATTCTTTCAATCTCGCTTAGGTCAACAGGATACTCCACTGAGTTGTGTCCTGTCTGCGGGTCGGTAATGTCGATGCCGTTCAGCAGCACCGCCACCTGCTCTTGTGTGCCCCCTCTGATGCCGATGTCTGTCTGTGCTCCCAGTGCACCTCGTTGTCTGACATCCACGCCAACGGCATATTTCAGCAGGTCGTTAATACTTTGTACCGGCGCCGCTTGAATCTCCTCGCGACTCAGTACAGTCACCATTCTCGCCGCCTTACCTAAGGTAAGCGGCGCAAGAGAGCCCGTCACTTCGACGTCTTCAAGCATCACCTCCTTGTCATCGCCCGTAGGGTCGATGTCGGTAGTGCGTGTGCTGATGCCGTCGGCTTTGGCGTAAGTGAGCGTCGAGACACTAAGTGTGCCCACAATCACCACCTTGCCGAGACAAGAGAACAGCGCATACCCCTTGTTTTGGAAGCGCTTGAACTTGATTGGCTCGCATCTGTTAAATAAAATACTGTACATTAATTAATATGATTTATGCCTTGCGTCATTGCAAAGCGACTGCAAAGGTAGCAAAAAAAAGTAATAATCGCTTCTTAATTGGAAATAATAACGTACCTTTGTCCCTGTTATGACATACTCTATTATTGGTACTGGAGCCATTGGCGGATATTATGGAGGCCGCCTGATGAAGGCTGGAAGGCAAGTGCGTTTCCTGCTTCACAGCGATTATGACTATGTAAAGGAACACGGACTTCAGATTGATTCTTGCGACGGGTCGTTCCATCTCGACAATGTAGAGGCATACAGTAATACGCAGGACATGCCAATGTCGGACGTGGTGATTGTGTGCCTGAAGACCACAAACAATCACTTGCTGAAACAGATGCTCACGCCTATTATAGGCAAAGACACCATAGTGGTGCTGATTCAGAACGGAATAGGAGTGGAGGCTGACCTCCAACAGCAGTTCCCTGCATTGCATATAGTGGCGGGACTGGCGTTCATCTGCTCGGGAAAGGTGGGACCCGGACATGTGTCTCATCAGTGTTACGGAAGCATAAACTTGGGTAATTTCTCCTGTCCCGATGCTGATTTCAACGCATTGCTCAGCGATATGCAGCATGCGGGCATCGAGGCTGCTGCCGTTCCATACGCCGAGGCGCGATGGAAAAAGGCCGTTTGGAACATGCCGTTCAACGGAATGACCGTGGCGCTAAACACTTCTACCGACCTCTTGCTTAAGAACCCCGCCACCCGACAACTCATTTACGACCAGATGATGGAGGTCGTAGGTGCTGCACAGGCATTGGGAGTGACAGGTCTTGACGCTTCTTTCGCCGACAAGATGATGGTAACCACCGACGCGATGGTGCCATATAGCCCTTCGATGAAACTCGACTTCGACTTTCACAGGCCTATGGAGATAGAATACCTTTATCTCCGTCCGATAAGGGAAGCGGCAAAAGTGGGCTACTGCATGCCAAAACTCGCCATGCTTGCAGCGCAGTTGCAGTTCATACAAGAGAAGAACTGCATGTGAGATTGACATCAAGGAAAATCACGTTTCAATATCTTCTGGAAAGTAAAATAGCCTATTTTGTTCAGTAAAATAGGCTATATTGCTGAATAAAATAGGCTATATTGCTTTCCGAAGCATTTTTTGTGTAATTAAATACTATTTGATCACATTACTAATGACTCCCCTACAGGGGAGGGGAAACATTGCATACAGCATCTTTCGGCATGCTATCCCACTTGTTGAGTCTAATTGTATAAGGTTTCCTTATTTTGTGTGTAAAAGAAAACAAGTTTTTAAAGAGGGAAATTATAACTTCTCGCCGCAATGTGAACAATAACGGTCGTTCTTTTTCACTTTTCCGCCGCATCTGGGGCACAGTCCTTTGTCAACCTTCTTGTTGGTCTCGTCGATGAAAGTGGCAGAGACAATACCTGTTGGCACGGCGATGATGGTGTAACCGAGCAGCATAATGAATGCCGAGAGTATTCTTCCGAGTGGTGTGACGGGCGTTATGTCGCCATAGCCCACGGTGGTCATGGTCACGATAGCCCAATAGACGCTGGTGCCGATGTCGGTGAACTCGGTGCCTGGCTGTCCGTTCTCAATCATATACATCAGCGTGCCGAGGCAGGTGACGAGTATAAGCACGAACATGAAATAAACCATTATCTTGTTGAGGCTCTTGCGAAGCGAGTGCATGAGCAGGTAGCCCTCGTTGAGAAAACTGAAGAGTTTGAAGATGCGGAACACGCGGATGAAGCGGAACGAACGCAGGAGGATCATGTAGCGTGCGCTCGGGAAGAAGAATGAGAGGTAGGGTGGCAGGGTGGCGAGCAGGTCAATGATGCCGAAAAAACTCAGTGCGTAGTCGCGTGGTCGTGGCGAGCAGTAGAGTCGTGCGATGTATTCGATGGTGAAGAAACCGGTAAGGACGTATTCAAGAACTTCGAGAATGGTCCTGAACGTTTGTGCCATGGTGGGCACACTCTCGATGAACGAGACTATGAGACTCAGCGAAATGGCAATGATGAGCACGATGTCGAACATCTTGCCTGCCGGGGTGTCCGCCTCGAAAATGATGTTGTAGAGTTTCTCTTTCTCTAACCAGGTGGGTTTCTTCATACGCGCTGCTTATTCTTTAGATTTCTTTCTCTTGAAATATCGTTTCACACGTTTATATCCTTCGGCACCGAGTATAGTCAGTCCGCCATACTGGCATGTCTTGGCAAGGCCGAAGAATATTGTCCATAGCGTTGCCTTTGTTGCTACCGAGGTGTCGAGTGCCGCTTGGGCGAATGATATAATATAAAAAGGTATGCACATCGCCAGCACTATCACTCCTGTGCGGAATGATAGTGATGCGAGCCATTTCTTAATGTTGTTCAGTATCTTTTTCAACTATGCTTGGTTGTTATTCTGCCACGAGGCGATAGATGCAACTGTAATAGTCTTTGTCGAGAGGCAGTTCAATGCCGTTCTCCATTAGCAGTCGTCCGCTCATGGTCTTGCCGTCGAGAGCCGTCGGCTGTTGTCCCACACGCACGTTCAGTTCGCTGATGCGGTAGTTGGCATCGGGGTTGAGGCCTGCCAGTCGCACTCGCGGAACGGGCTGGTTGTATAGGAATTGCAGGCGGTAGCCGAAGAGCACCGCCTCGCTCTTCTGGTCGTTGGTGAACATCAGCGATGCCAGTCCCTTGTTGTCGTAAGGCGACACGAGACGGTAGAGATTGCCCAGTTGCACGATGTCGCGAATGCCCTTGTAGTCGTTGATGGCGCGGCGACACTGCTCGCGTTCCTCACCGCTCATCTTGCTTGGCTGCAACTCGATGCCGAGACGTCCCGACATGGCAACATCGGTGCGGAACTTTATAGGCGTTGTGCGCCCGGTGTTCCAGTATGGAGAGTGCCCTATGTGCTGTGCCATGGCGTTTGAGGGGAAGAAGTAACTTGTTCCCCATTGTATGAAGACGCGCTGGTAGGGGTCGTTGTTATCGCTTGTCCAGAACTCCTCGAAGTAGGGCAGCAGTCCGTAGTTCACACGTCCGCCACCGCTCGAGCAGTCTTGTATGACGAGGTTTGGATACTTGGCACGTATGCGTTGGAGTGTCTTGATAAGACCGCGGTGATACTCTATGTAGAGGTGGCTCTGCTTGTTGGCTGGCAGATAGGCAGAACCGAAGTTCTGCAACGAGCAGTTGGCGTCCCACTTGATGTAGGCTATGTCGGGATTCTCGGTCATCAGATTATCGACGATGCCGAAAACGAAGTCCTGCACCTTCGGGTTGCACATGTCGAGAAGCATCTGTGTGCCTCCGCGACCCAGTTTTAGGTTGCGTCCCTTCTCCTGAAGCACCCAGTCGGGATGCTTCTCGAAGAACTCGCTCTTGGTGTTGCTGCTCTCTGGCTCTATCCAGATGCCGAAGTCGATGCCCAGACTCTTGGCCTTCTGCACCAGTGTTGCTATGCCGTTGGGCAGTTTCTTCTTGTCAACCATCCAGTCGCCAAGTGTCGTTGTGTCGTCGTTGCGCTGGTATTTGTCGCCAAACCATCCGTCGTCCATGACGAACAGTTCGCCACCCATGTCTTTGATGTCTTCCATCATCTGGAACATGCCGTCTTCCTTGATGTCGAAATAAACGCCTTCCCAGGAGTTGAGCAGAATCTTGCGGGTCTTGTCTCCTTGATGCAGCCATCCTTCATGGCGCGCCCAGCGGTGGAAGTTACGGCTTACGCCGCCCATTCCCTCGTCAGACATGGTGATGGCAAGTTTCGGAGTGGTGAACACCTCGCGTGGTTCCAGAATGTATTCTGTCGTCTGCGGGTCGATGCCGGCATAGAAGTGATGCAGTTTGTTGCCTGTGGTGTTCACGCGGAGTTCGTAGTTTCCGCTCCAGCAGAGTGCTGCTCCAATCACGCGTCCTGTGTTTTCCTGTGGCTTTCCGTCGAGCGAGAACATCACCTCTGGCGCATCGCAATGTGCGTTGCGTGCTCCGTCGCTGTTACGTATTATCTGTTCGCCCACGGTGAGAGGCTCCTCAACGGGCCATGTCTCCGCACTCCAGTCGCCGTGCATGTGAGTGAACCACACGTTGCCCTGCCGCATGACGAGATGCCCCGAGTCGTAGCGTTTCAGCGTTATGGCTTTTTTCTCGGAGTGTTGTATCTCGGTCCATGTTTCTATCATGTCAAGGTTGTTGTATGCCTTGTAGAAGATTTTCAGCGTTACAGGATATTTCTTGTCTGTCATTGTAATGGTGGTGACGGTGGCATTGCCCTCGGCACTGGTCGATACGTTGTCAACGGTGGGGTAGAGTGTCCAGTTGCCGTCGGCATGCAGCACTTGCATGGCAGGCAGTGCCAGCATGTCGTTCTCGCCGAATGCAGGGTAGGCAAGGGTGTTGAATGCCGAGCCTGACGCCGACAGTTGTTTCACTTCCGAGTCGTTCAGACGCGGACCGTAGTAATCCATTAGCAGTTGTCCGCCCTCATTGGCGTGCATTACGATAGATGTCTTTGGGGTTTTCACCACGATGTCGCCCTGCCACGCCATGGCTGGTATCGCAAATGATGTAAGTGCGATAGTGGCAATCGTAAGAATTCTCTTCTTCATACAGTTAAATAGTTTCAAAGGTTACATTTCAATATTAAGTACAAAGGTAAAAAAAATGAGCGAAACGTCAAAACGTTTCACTCATTTTCTTACTTCTTACCCCTTGCTTCTTACTTCTTGTAAGTCTCGAACTTACATCCTGTGATGCTCACGTCAACAAAGTTGTCCTTGTCGATGTCTTTCTTCGAATAGAAGAACTGTGAGTCGGAAATTCTGATGTTGCTGACGCACTTCAGACCCTCAAGACCATGAGCGGAGATGGCGGTCTTGGAGTTGTGGCTCGTCACGCGGGTTATGTCAATGTCCTGGAAATCGGGGGCGAACTCCACTTGCTGGTTCTTCTGCTCCGAACCTTCCTTGTAGTTGTATTTCTTGTCGATGTAGGTACACTCGAAGATGATGGCCTCGTCCTTGATGTCTGTCATCGTGATGTCACTAATCCTGATGCCCTCGGTCTTGCCGCCTCTGCCGACGCCACTCTTGAAGCGCAGGCCGGTGTCTGTTCCGGAGAAAGTGCAACGGCGAACAACGATGTTCTTCATGCCACCCGAAACATCGGAGCCGATAACGAAACCGCCATGTGCATGGAACACGGTGTTGTCTTGAATGAGTATGTCCTCGCACGGACCAGCCTTGACACCAGATTCTCCAGTGCCGCCCTTCATGCAGATGCCGTCGTCGCCAGCGTCAACAACCGAGTTGATGAGGAGCACCGTGCGGCAGTTGCTCAGGTCGATGGCATCGCCGTTCTGCGCATTCCACGGGCAGCGCACCGTAACACCGTCGATAATCACGTTCTCACAACGTACTGGATGGAGGTGGAATCGGGGTGAGTTCTGTATCGTTACGCCCTCTATTTTCACGTTCTTACAGTCGGTGAGTCGAACGAGGTCGGCACGCATCTTCTCTTGTGTCTCGCCGTCGGCAGCGATATCGTCGTAGTGCTTCAATCCGAAAGGAAGCCAGATGCTGCCATCGGCAGAGATAGTGCCTCCCATGCTGGTGAACTCTTTCCACTCCACTTCGCTCACCTTGTTGCGCTTCACTGGTCGCCATTGTGCGCCGTTTCCGTCGATTATACCCTCGCCGGTGATGCAGATGTTTGTGCGCTTGCTGGCATTGATGAGCGGTGTGGCCTTGTCTTCCTTCACGCCGTCCTTCTCTTTCACATGAAGTGTCTTGTCTGGCGACGCCATGATGATGGCATTACGCTCCAGGTGAAGGTCGATGTTGTCTTTGAGTGAGATTAGTCCAGTAAGGTAGATTCCCTGTGGGACAACGAGTCGGCCGCCGCCTTTCTTTTCAAGTGCGCTGATAGCCTTGCGGAAAGCCTCGGTGTTTAGCGACATACCGTCGCCAATGCCTCCTAAGTCCTTGATGTTCACCTCGTTGGCAGGAATCACCGGCTCTGTTACTTTAGTCATCGGCGATGCCAGGTTGGCATAGCACCCAGTGTAGTCCTTTGCTTCTGTAGCGGCAAAAGCCAATATGCCCGCTACGAACATGATAAACCTTTTCATTTGTTTTAGTTTGTAAGTATAGTTTGTTTTAGTAGAATTGTCTTGCGGTTGCAAAGATATGAATTAAAAAACAAATAACCGCAATTGTAACAACATTTATCACAAATCGTAACAATAATTTAATAACTCCTAATGTAAATTTGAAATGTGGAATGACGAATGTTAAATGACGAGTTGTTCTCGCTTCGCTGCGATGAAGAATTATTAATGACAAATGTGGAACGACAAATGAAGGAGTGTGGAATGACGAAATAATTAATAATTCGTAATTAACAATCGCCGAAGGCGATAACTTGTAATTCAAAATTCAACATTCGTAATTCGTTATCGCTATCAGCGATAACGAAATAGGAATGCCCCTGCAATGAGCGAACTCAAATACAGGGGCGGGTGAAAGGAGGAGGTGGTACCACCAGGAATCGAACCGGGGACACACGGATTTTCAGTCCGTTGCTCTACCAACTGAGCTATGGCACCATTGGTTTTGTTTGCGGATGCAAAGGTACAACTTTTTATTTTATTATTTCGTCACCAGTCGTTATTTTTGTTTCCGATTATTGTTTTTTAACAAATGACGATTGCTCAAATAACTCTTACCTTACATCAGATATTTAGAACATAGCCTGTAATACGATTCCAAGGTAATATCTGCAACAGTTGCAGTTTATTTTAGTTATATTATAATTTTATTTGTCAATCTATCAAAATGTCGAAAAAAAAAGTTATCTTTGCACCAATAACCTAAAAAACAAACTATGAGTATGAATGGAGCTGGTTATATATACATAATGACTAACCCAAGTTTTAAAGAAGATTGGGTAAAAATTGAAGTAAGTTATCAAGAAACTGTTTCTTCAACAGGATTTGAATTGGATGATAAAGTTCCCTTACATTATTGCGTTTTCGCTACACTCAAAATTGAAGAATACATGAAAGCCATCGAGATACTTTCTGAGTATAAAAGACAATGCATGTTAGAGAAAAAAAATAGTGGGTCTTTTTTTAATTCTATGCCGCAACAATCTCTTGAAGCCCTATGTGACATTGCTTATATAAAACATGTAAGTATGGAAATAAGTATATATGAAGGCTATTATACACATGTATTTTCGTTCTGTCGTGGTATACAATATTTGTTTTCTTTCTTCGATGAATTAAAGGAAGAAGACTGTAACCACGGTGATGATTACGATGACGAACCCTTCTTTGGCTTTGGAGACGATTTTTATAGAGGATGGTCAAATCGTGAACTGCTAGATGCATGCGATGCAGCCTATGAAGGGCATAGTAGATTGGAATTAGGTTTAGACTAATAATTTCCACGCGCCCTTAGACCCAAATGACCCTAAAAAATCCCGTGGTCGGAAAGAACCACGGGATTATACATTATTATATTATAGGGAGTTTCTGATTACTCGCCCTTCTCAAGTTTAGCCTTGAGTTCTGCAAGGCCAGCGATGTCGCCGAGAGTAGTGCTTGCTGCAACATTGTTGATTGCAGGTGTTTCCTCTTTCTTGGCAGCGCGTGGCTTGCGAGCAGCCTTCTTAGGCTCTTCCTTAGCATCCTCGAATGTGCGGCTGTGTGAAAGGATGATACGCTTTGTCTCCTTAACAAACTCAATCACCTTGAAGTCGAGTTCCTCGCCGAGTTGTGCCTGTGAACCGTCTTCCTTGATGAGGTGCTTTGGAGTAGCGAAACCTTCGCCACCTTCATTGAGGGCGATAACGGCACCCTTGTCGATGACCTCAGTAATCTTGCCCTTATGAACAGAACCTGGAGTGTAGAGTGTCTCGTAAGTGTCCCAAGGATTGTCCTCGAGTTGCTTGTGACCGAGAGAGAGACGACGGTTCTCCTTGTCTATTTCGAGAACAACAACGTCGATTTCTGCTCCAACCTGAGTGAACTCTGATGGGTGCTTAACCTTCTTTGTCCAAGAGAGGTCGCTGATGTGGATAAGTCCGTCAACACCTTCCTCGAGTTCAACGAAGATACCGAAGTTAGTGAAGTTGCGAACCTTTGCGGTGTGCTTGCTGCCAACAGGATACTTAACCTCGATGGTCTCCCATGGGTCTTCCTTGAGTTGCTTGATGCCGAGAGACATCTTGCGCTCCTCGCGGTCGAGAGTGAGGATAACTGCCTCTACCTCGTCGCCAACGTGCATGAACTCCTGTGCGCTGCGCAGGTGCTGGCTCCAAGACATTTCTGAAACGTGGATAAGTCCTTCAACGCCCGGTGCAATCTCAACGAATGCGCCGTAGTCAGCGATAACAACAACCTTACCCTTAACGTGGTCGCCAACCTGAAGGTCTGCGCTGAGAGCATCCCATGGGTGTGGTGTGAGTTGCTTCAGACCGAGAGCGATGCGCTTCTTCTCGTCGTCGAAGTCGAGAATAACGACGTTGATCTTCTGGTCGAGGGCAACAACTTCGTGTGGATCGCTTACGCGGCCCCATGAAAGGTCTGTGATGTGGATGAGTCCGTCAACACCGCCAAGGTCAACGAATACGCCGTAAGAAGTGATGTTCTTAACGGTACCTTCGAGAATCTGGCCCTTTTCGAGTTTGCCGATAATCTCCTTCTTCTGTGCCTCGAGTTCTGCCTCGATGAGCGCCTTGTGAGAAACGACAACGTTGCGGTATTCCTGGTTGATCTTTACAACCTTGAACTCCATTGTCTTGCCTACGAAAACATCGTAGTCGCGTATTGGGTGAACGTCGATCTGGCTGCCTGGCAAGAATGCCTCGATGCCAAATACATCTACGATCATACCGCCCTTTGTGCGGCACTTCACGTAGCCCTGGATAACCTCGTTGTTCTCAAGAGCAGCGTTGACACGCTCCCAACTCTTGCTGATGCGAGCCTTCTTGTGAGAAAGCAACAGTTGACCCTTGCGGTCTTCCTGGTTCTCAACGTAAACCTCAACGATGTCGCCAACCTTAAGGTCTGGGTTGTAGCGGAACTCGCTTGCAGGAATGATACCATCACTCTTGTAACCGATGTTTACGATGACTTCCTTCTTGTCAACGGAGATAACCTTTCCGTCAACAACCTGATGCTCAGAAACCTTGTTGAGGGTTTCGTCGTAAGCCTTTTCAAGTTCTTCCTTGCTTACGCCTGCGCTGCTGCCATTCTCGAATTCTTCCCAGTTGAAGTCTTCCAGTGGCTGAACGTTCTTTAAATCTGACATAAAATAATTAATTAAAATTGTTATTAATAAAGTTAGACTTTATGTGAATTAACTCGTGCCATGCGGCTGAATTCCGCAAAGCGGGTGCAAAATTACAAAAAATATTTCAATTATGCGTTATCTTGTTGAAAATCTTTGTTTTACAAAGTGGTCTTTGTTGACTTTTTAATCATTATTAACTAACTGCTGGGTGCAGAGCAAAAGAAAACCGCCAAACTCTGAGAGTCTGGCGGCCATTTTCTTTGCTTTTCTGTTCAGGCTAAATTATTTAGCTGAGTCAGCAGCAGCGCTATCAGCAACTGCAGGAGTAGCAAGAGAATCAGCAGCGCTGTCAACAACGGCTGCAGAGTCTGTAGCCTGAGCGTCATTGTTTGCCTTCTGCTCTGTGCAAGATGCGAATGAGATAGCGGCGATAGCCACGAACATTAAAACTAACTTTTTCATTTTCTTTGCTTTTTAAATCTGTAAAACAATCATTTGTTTATTAAAACGCTGCAAAGGTAAGCATTTTTTTAATATGTTGTTCTTTTTTTTGTGATTTTTTTTAGTTGGTTTTGTAACTTTTTTGCAACGTATTGAATATCAGTAACTTGCAAATGTTTAAATACTGTTAAATTTTGGGGTTGGCGCAAGTTGTGTGCCCAAACAGTAGTTTTTTCAACTTTATTTTGTACCTTTGCAGTCGTTATTGATCGCGTGTCCTCACGCGCGTATATATAATAAGGTATATGATAGATACTTCGGTTTTCCAGAACAAGACGGCAAAGTATGTCACATTAGGCTGCAAGTTGAATTTCTCCGAGACTTCAACCTTCGGCGTGATGTTGCAAGAGATGGGTGTTCGCACCGTGGGAAAGGGTGAGAAGGCCGATTTGTGCATGATCAATACATGCAGCGTGACTGAGGTGGCCGACCACAAATGCAGGCAGGCTATACATAAACTGGTTAGGGAGAACCCCGGTGCTTTTGTGGTTGTCACGGGCTGTTATGCACAACTTGAAGCGCAGACGGTGGCAGAGATACCAGGGGTGAGTCTTGTGCTCGGCAGCAACGAGAAGGCAAATCTCATACAGTTCCTCTCGGAAGAGTGGGGCAAGGCGGTGCAAGGCAATGGCGGACAAGGTGTCTATCATGTGGTTAAGACAAAGGACATCAAGTCGTTTGCCCCCTCATGTTCGCGTGGCAACCGTACAAGATATTTCCTCAAGGTGCAAGACGGATGCGACTACTTCTGCACATATTGCACCATTCCCTTTGCTCGTGGTTTCAGCCGAAACCCCTCCATCAGTTCTCTGGTAAGTCAGGCGGAGCAGACTGCACGCGAAGGCGGCAAGGAAATAGTGCTGACGGGAGTTAACATAGGCGACTTTGGCAAGACAACTGGCGACACTTTCCTTGACCTCCTGAAGGCGCTGGACGCTGTTGAGGGAATAAAAAGATATCGCATCAGCAGTATAGAACCCGACCTGTTGACCGACGAAATGATAACATTCTGCGCTGAGAGCCGTAGTTTCATGCCACATTTCCACATCCCTTTGCAGAGTGGAAGCGATGAGGTGTTGCGACTGATGCACCGTCGTTATGACTCGGCGTTGTTCGCTCATAAGATAAGCCTCATAAAGGAAGCGATGCCAGATGCCTTTATTGGTGTTGACGTAATGGTGGGAACGCGTGGCGAGACACCAGAGCGGTTCGAGGAGTGTTATCGGTTGCTGGAGCAACTTGATGTCACTCAGTTGCATGTTTTCCCATACTCCGAGCGTCCCGGCACGGCAGCATTGAAAATACCTTATGTTGTCAGCGACAAAGACAAGAAGGCTCGCTCGCACATGCTTCTGGAACTTTCGGACAAGAAGACACATTCTTTCTACGAAAGGTATATCGGCACAGAGGCGGAAGTGCTCTTTGAAAAAGCCACGAAGGGACGTTCCATGCACGGGTTCACCCGCAATTATATCCGTGTGGAACTGCCTGCTCGCCTTGCAAGCGACGAACTCGACAATCAACTCGTCATGGTTCGCCTCGGCGACTTCAATCATGACGGCTCGGCACTTAGGTGCGAGATAATATAATAATGTAAGCGATGGACAAGGTTGCTATAGTTATTCTGAACTGGAATGGCGAGAAGATGTTGCGCAAGTTCTTGCCTTCGGTAATTGAGCACTCGCCTCAAGCACAGGTATATGTTGCCGACAACGCTTCGACCGACGGCTCTATGGCATTGATGGAAGCATGCTTCCCGTCGGTGAAAACCATCGTCCTTGACCGCAACTGGGGGTTCGCCGAGGGGTACAACAAAGCGCTTGCCGAGGTTGACGCTGAGTATTTCGTGCTACTTAACAGCGACATCGAGGTCACTCCTCGGTGGCTCGAGCCGCTTGTTGCATTCATGGATACCAATAATGACGTTGCCGCTTGCCAGCCCAAATTGTTGTCAGAGACAAAGCGCGACTCGTTTGAATATGCTGGAGCAAGTGGTGGGTTCATCGACCGTTATGGATACCCGTTCTGCCGTGGCAGAATTTTCGATGTCGTAGAGATAGACAATGGTCAGTATGATGACGTGTGCGACATCTTCTGGGCAACAGGAGCATGCCTTATGGTGAGGTCTGAAGACTATTGGAAGGCGGGTGGTCTCGACGGCCGCTTCTTTGCTCACAACGAGGAGATTGACCTTTGTTGGCGATTGCGCCTTCTCGGTCGGCGCGTCTGCTGCATCCCTCAGAGCAGTGTCTATCATGTGGGTGGCGGCACTCTCCCGAAGGGCAATCCACGCAAGACCTTCCTCAATTTCCGCAATAATCTCACTATGCTCTACAAGAACCTTCCTCAAAGCGAATTGCGCAAGGTGATGTTCGTACGATGGCTGCTCGACTATGTGGCGGCGTGGCAGACTCTTGTTTTTAAAGGCAATTATGGCGACTTCAAAGCCATCTATAAGGCGCGCCGTGCCTTCAGGAAGTGGCGGAAAGACTTTGATGCCGACCGCCAGAGCATACATTCTGTTGCTGTAAATTCGCATATTCCAGAGCGTAGAAACATAAGTGTTTTATGGCAGTATTATGTAAAAAAACATAAAACATTTGCCGATTTACCCAAATAAATCTTAACATTCTATCCCCCTGTTTAAACCACTCTTGAAGGAATCTGTCATATAACCGATTCCAAGAAATTATGTTTTACTAAAGTAATAAAGTTATGAAAAAAGTATTTTTGACAATGGTTGCCGCAATGGCAATGAGTTGCGCAATGGCGCAGGAAGCAACAGCAGGGGATAACAAATGCAAGTGTGAGCAATGTGACAATTGCAAGGGCAAGTGCGGGGATTGCGACAAGAAGCAACATCAGCGTCCAGACAGGACTGAGATGATGACTCGCGAACTTAACCTTACACCAGAACAGGCAACAAAGGTGAAGGCTCTGAACGAGAAATATCCAGAGTTGATGCGTCATCGCGGAGGTCATCGTGGCGGTCATGGAATGCGTGGCGGTTTCGGTCCCCGTCAAGACAAGAAGCAGGATGTTGACGGCACGACAGGAGCAACGGCTCAGCAACCGAGACAACGTCCTTCTCGTGAGGATATGGAGAAGAGGATGCAGGAGATGAAGAAGCAGAGAGAGGCTTATGATGCCGAACTCAAGAATATCCTGACCAAGGAGCAGTTCGAGAAATACGAGAAGAACAAGCCACAGCCAGGACAACGCATGGGAAGACGCGGTCCGCGCCGATAAGATATAGAAACCCCCTCAAGACTAACCCCCTCCCGTCCTCCCCGAGAAGAAGCCCCCACCATACCTCCCCCCGTAGGGGAGGCTTTAATATCAGTATTGTTATTGTGATTTCCATCCCCCCTCGACCCAATTGCTTTTCCTTTCGGCCAGAGACCGTTGGTTCCACAAGGGAGGATGGCAGAATATAATCAAAGCCAGGGCAAATGAGCCTTGGCTTTTTCTTTTCTTTTTCGTTATTTCGTTATTTCGTTATTTCGTTATTCCGTAATACCGTTATTCCGAAATACCGTTATTCCGAAAAAATCTAAATATTCCTTGTCCCGTTACACCGCGGATAAGTGCTGCAACTCCAGAATTCCTTGCCGGAGTTAATGCCCTTCTTGGCCACGCGCTTAATCATTGGCTCGCCGCAGATGGGGCAGGAGGGTGCGTCGGCATTGGCACTTTGTTGAGTGCGGAAGGCCAGCCGCTCCGCGGTGAGCCCCTCGGTGAAACCGCCTTCTTCCTTGAACGATTCCAACTGCCGTTCTATCTGTCGTCCCAACATTAAAACAAGACGATTGCAAAGCACGAGCAGACAGTTGGCTGAGGTCAGCGAGTCGCCATTGCACAGCCATGTGTCGAACTTGTGCTTTTGGGCGAGGATGTGTATGCTGCTCTGATGTAATACATCGTCTTTATATTCCGGGCGGTCTAAGCGGATGCTGTTCACCGCTTGGTATTCCGATGATGAAATCGACCAAGGAATGCTCTCTTGCCGCAACAGCCAGTTAAGGTAGTCGTTTGCCAACTCAGAGAGAGTGGCGCGTGCCACATCAGTAAGTTTCATTTCTGTTTCCTTAGATGTGGAGTGGCGAGAGTTCCCTTCAGCAATATTGGCTGGGGCAGAGCGTGCTGCCATAGTCATCTGGTCGAACATCCTTCCGCATGGGTCGTTGTTACGGTTCAGGTATCGCATGCAGAAATCTTGGGTTGCCAGTTGAATGACGTTCGCCAACACCCATGTGTCCAGCCAGTAATAACTGAATTTGTTGATTTCAATCATGGTTAGTTTTTTTTCGTTATTTCGTTATTTCGGGATTTCGGGATTTCGTAATCCCGTTATTCCGTAATCCCGTTATTCCGTTATTCCGTTATACCGTTATACCGTAATCCCGTTTCTTCTTTCAAAACATCCGCAATGCGGGGGCATTGCGGATGTCTATGATTTAAGAAAAATGGGATGCTTTTAGTATGCGAAGAGAGGATAGTTCTTCATCGTCTCGTTTACGCGGGCACGAACGCTTGCTATAACCTCTTCGTTCTCTGGGTCGTTAAGAACGGTCTCGATGAGTTCTGCTATGAGAACCATGAGGTCTTCCTTGGCGCCGCGGGTGGTGATGGCAGGAGTACCGAGACGCAATCCTGATGTCTGGAATGCCGAACGGCTGTCGAACGGCACCATGTTCTTGTTCACCGTGATGTCGGCAGCCACGAGCGCGTTCTCTGCCACCTTACCTGTAAGGTCGGGATACTTAGAGCGCAGGTCAACGAGCATCGAGTGGTTGTCTGTGCCGCCGCTTACGATGTTGAAACCGCGCTTGATGAGTTCGTCGGCCAGCACCTTGGCGTTCTTCTGCACTTGCTTTGCCCACTCTTTGAACTCTGGCTGCAAAGCCTCGCCGAAGGCCACAGCCTTCGCTGCTATGACATGCTCCAGCGGACCGCCTTGCTGTCCTGGGAACACGGCGCTGTTCAAGAGTTGGCTCATCATCTTGGTGACACCCTTCGGAGTCTTCAGTCCCCAAGGATTCTCAAAGTCCTTGCCCATGAGGATGATACCTCCGCGCGGACCGCGCAGAGTCTTGTGTGTAGTAGAAGTAACGATGTGAGCATATTTCACGGGGTTGTCAAGCAATCCGGCAGCGATGAGGCCTGCTGGGTGAGCCATGTCAATCATGAGCAGCGCACCCACCTTGTCGGCAATCTCGCGCATGCGCTTGTAGTCCCACTCGCGGCTGTATGCCGAGCCACCGCCGATAATCAGTTTCGGCTTGTGCTCAAGAGCGAGGGCCTCCATCTCGTCATAGTCAACACGGCCAGTTTCCTTGTTGAGGTTATAACCGATAGGGTTGTACAGAATACCGCTGGTGTTCACGTGAGAGCCATGAGAAAGGTGGCCGCCGTGGTCGAGGTTCATGCCCATGAATGTGTCGCCTGGCTTCAGCACAGCCAGCAGTACTGCTGCGTTGGCCTGTGCTCCAGAGTGCGGCTGCACGTTGGCATATTCTGCTCCGAAGAGTTTGCATACACGGTCGATGGCCAATTGCTCCACCTGGTCAACCACTTGACATCCGCCATAGTAGCGTTTGCCAGGATAACCCTCGGCATACTTGTTTGTAAGGTATGAGCCCATGGCCTCCATTACCTGGTCACTAACAAAGTTTTCTGAAGCAATCAACTCCATGCCTTTCAACTGGCGCTGGTGTTCTTTCTCGATCAACTCGAAAATCTGGTCGTCTCTTTTCATTATTTTTTTACTAATATAAATAAGGTGATTGATTTTCAGTGCAAAGGTAGTGCAAGAAGAGCAGACTACCAAATTTTTACTTCTCTTTTTTCTCAAATCGTACATATCACGTGCGCCGCACCTGAGAATCCATAGGCATCAAGGCACACAGGTAGTTCATGAGCCATTCACTTGTGTCTTCTAACCGCCTCAGAAGTGCCTTCTTATGTTGAATTTAGGCACGGATGACACGGATTAACACAGAAATAGGTTATAAGTTACAGGTTAAGCCATGCGGGTTCAGCGAAGAGTTAATATGTGATTTAAACAGAGGGTGTGTCAAAAAAAAATGATGTGACCCCGAAAAGTTGGACATTAAATTAAACATTAATTATTCAACTCTCTATAGTAGTGAGCTCGGTATTGTACCGGGCTCATTCCTTTTAACCTGAGTTTTATTCTTTTATTGTTATACCAATCAATATATTTTCTCAGCGCTCTCTGAAAGTCCTCTATGCTTTCAAACTTGTTGGTGTACAGGAGTTCGTTCTTCATCAGGCCAAAGAAATTCTCCATCATGGCATTGTCCAGGCAGTTGCCTTTGCGCGACATGCTCTGCGTGACGTCATGGTCTTTGAGCATCTTCCGGTACATGTCATGCTGATAATGCCATCCCTGATCCGAGTGCAGAGTGAGGCCATGTGTTTGGGGATACTTCTTAAAAGCCTTCTTGAGCATATGTATTACCATCTGCAAGTTAGGACTGGTGGAAATAGCGTAAGATATAATACTGCCATCAAACATATCCAATATGGGCGACAAGTATAGCTTTCTGTCATTTATGCACACTTGTGTAACATCTGTAGTCCATTTCTGATTGGGTCTGTCTGCGCAAAAATTACGTTCCAGTACATTCGGAGCAATCTTGCCTATTTCCCCCTTGTAGGAGTGATAGTGCCGTTTCTTGGCATTTGCCTTAAGTCCCATCTGATTCATCAGTTTCTGTACAGTCTTGTGATTAATGACTATATCTTTGTTGCGCAGTTCCATACAGATTCGCCTGTACCCGTAGCGCCCATGATTCTTGTCATATATCTGCTTTATACGAGTCCTGATTCCATCATATCCATCGCTGTCGCCCATATGCGACATATGGTAATAGAACACAGAACGAGCCATCTTCATCCTATGCAGCATATACTGCAGGGGATGTCCCTCGCGCCTTAGTCCTTCGATGGCCCTTGCCCAATCTCGCGTAGTCGGGCATTCCTTTCCTCGACTAAGGCTCTCACTTTTTTTAGCAGAGCGTTCTCCGTCCTGAGTTCTTGCACTTCCTTGCGGAGTCTTTCAAGCTCCGTGAGCGGTTTGCTGTTCTTTTTGGGTCTTCCCATACCTGGTGGTCGCCCTCGCCTTTTTGTGCTGTTCAAAGCTGCCAAGCCATCCGTTCTGTATTGCTGTAACCATACAGATATTCGTTGGGAGCAAGCTCCATATTTGAGCGAAGCTGCGTGCAAAGTTAAATGATTTTCTTCAATATCAAGCACGATTTCTTTCTTTAATGCAAAATCTGCCCTTATATTCTTTCTTTTAAATAAACCAGAACGCCCGTCTGATTGATAGCGGTTCCATAGAACATGAAGACGGTCTTCATTTATGCCATACTTCATGTGAATTGCATGAATGGATGTTCCTTCTTTGATCATTTGCATGTACTTCAGACATTCTGCATAACCATGCTTCTTTCTCTTTTGCATAATAAACCCCGAAAGTTTTTTGTCTAACTTTCGGGGTTCACTTCATTTTGACACACCCTCCTTTCCTATTTCTTTAATGCTTTGAGGCGGCGCTTGGCCTCGGTGTGTTCGGGGCACACTTTGAGGGCTTTCTCGTAGTTGGCGATGGCGGCTTCGATGAGGTGCTCGTGCTCGCAGTCCTTGCCCATGATGACGTATTCGGTGGCGAGGCGGCGGAGGAATTTCTGCTGGTCGGCGCGCTCTTTCTTTAGTTGTGCCACCTCGTCGCGCAGGGCTACTATCTCATGGAGTTTTTGTTGCAGGAGCCGGCGGGGTGCTGGCTTCTCAATGTCGTAGCGGGCGTGTATGGCAATGAAGAAATGGTCGAGACATTCCTTTATGTTTCCCTCTTTGAGACTCTGACTTGCAGCATGGTACTCGGCATCGGCTTTCGACTCGGCGAGGGCTCCTGAGAGTTGCTTCTGGTCGTTGAAGCGGCGTGCGAACTGCTGCACCTCGGCGCGTACGAAAATTTGGTCGAGGCGCAGGGGCTGTCGCATGGTGAGGCCTTCGAGCGAGGTGCATCTGCTGAGTGCCACGTATGCTTGTCCGCCAGCGAAGACACCGCCCGTGAAGTCGATGTTGGCGCGCTTGAAGGTGAGTCCCTGGCTCTTGTGTATGGTTATGGCCCATGCGAGCCGGAGGGGGAACTGAACGTACACTCCGATTTCCTCTTCCTCTATTTTCTTCTCTACCTCGTTGAAGGTGTATCGCACGTTGCTCCATCGCTCTTGTTCCACCTCCTGCTCCTGTCCGTCGTCGGTGATGACGTATATGATGCCTGCTTCCTCGTCTATTGCCTCGATGATGCCGATGGTGCCGTTAACCCATCGCTTTTCCATGTCGTTCTTGACGAATATCACCTGTGCTCCCACTTTCACGTTGAGTTCGATGGGTGTTGGCAGGCTTGTCTCAGGGAAGTCGCCTTTCACGGTGCCCCAGAAGGTGGTCGGCTCGCCTGGAAGTTTGTCGAGTTCAGCCTGATTGATGTGGTCCACGGTGTCGCGGCGTGCAGAGAGGGTGATTGAGGGCTGAGGGTTGATGGTTGATGGTTGAGAGGATGGTTCTTTGCAATCAAAGCGCTCATTCGGGTCGAGCGGGCAGACGCGGGCGTTGAGCAGGTTGAGGTCTGCCTGTGTTGCGTGTGATGTGCGTATGTGGTCGAGAATGCCGATGAAGAGCGGGTCGGTTTGTCGATACACCTTTTTCAGTTCTATGCTCAGCAGCGAGAACTCGCGGAACACGCGTGCATGGAAGAAGAATGCGGAGGGGTAGAAGGGCTGGAGCAGCAGTCGGTCTTCCTCCTTGAGCACAGGCTCCAACTGGTAGATGTCGCCTACCACGAGCAGTTGTTTTCCTCCGAATGGTTGCCGCATGTTGCGACAATAGATGCGCAGTATGCGGTCGATGAAGTCGATGATGTCTGCCCTCACCATTGAAATCTCATCGATGATGATAAGTTCGAGTTCCTTAATCAGTTTTATCTTCTCCGAGTTGTATCTGAGTGCCTCGCGGATGTTGCGTGCCGAGTAGCGTGTGTCGTTGGGAAGAAGAGGATGGAAGGGCAGTTTGAAGAAACTATGGAGCGTCGCTCCGCCTGCGTTGATGGCGGCGATGCCCGTTGGCGCGAGCACCACGTGTTTTTTCTTGGTGTGCTCGCAGATGTATCGCAGGAAGGTGCTCTTCCCCGTGCCTGCCTTGCCGGTGAGGAAGAGTGAGCGCTGCGTGTAGTTCACTATCTGCAGAGCCTGTTGGAATTCACGGTTGCTGGTGTCGATGTTCATCTTTTTGGGGGCTGCGATGACATCGCAGCATACGGGACGGGGGGCTACTTCAACGTTTTCTCAGGGCTATCGCCTTTTCTAAGTTTTGCTCTGCTCATATAGGCGGCAAAGCCGAGCGCAATGTTCAAAGATTATCCAGAATCACCTGGTCGTTGTTGTTGCCGGTTGTGGGCTCTTGCTCGCTCTCTTCGATGCCGTCGTTGTTTGGCGGCAGCAGGGGATAGCCGTTCTCGTCATATTCTACGCCATCGGATTCTTCTGTTGTGCTGTCGTTCACTTCCTCAGTTGTTGGAGTCCATCCCGTGCAGTTGTACATGTCCTGCGTGATGCCGAGCGACGCTGGCGAGGGGAAATGAGCGCGATATTGCTTGAAGGCTGGGTCGGCCAGTGCTTTCTGCAGGAAAAGCCCGCAGATGGGCAATGCCGTGCGTGAGCCTTGTCCGAGCGCTCCTGTACGGAAGTGGATGCTTCGATACTCGCCTCCCACCCATGCTCCTACTACGAGCCGTGGTGACACGCCCATGAACCACGCGTCGGAGTGGTTGTTGGAGGTTCCGGTCTTGCCGCCGAAGTCGGTGTCTTGGAAGTTTGCAACATACTGCCATAGCGACATTGACGTGCCACCTGGCTCGCGCATGCCTCCCATGAGCAGTTGCTGGACGAGTCCTGCCGTTTTTCTTGGAACTGCCTCGATGCCGTCTGACGGTGCCAGATACACTTCGTTTCCGTTGCGGTCTATGATGCGTGTGACGAGCACAGGCTCTACGTGTACTCCGTTGTTGGCTATGCACGAGTATGCGTTGGCCATCTCCAGCAGATTGACGTCACTCGAGCCGAGAGCCAGTGACGGCTGATTGTCGAGCGGGCTTTTAATGCCCATCTTTTCTGCCGTTGCGATGATGTTCTTTATTCCCATCTCCTGTCCCAGTCGCACGGCGATGGTGTTGATGCTTCGTGCGAAGGCCGTCTTCAGAGGTATGCTGTCGCCCGAGAATCGGCCGTCGGCGTTGTGCGGTGTCCATATGTTTGTCTCGTGCGTCTTCTTGTCGTAAACACTCATGCGTATGTATTCGTCGCGGCGCTTGTCGCATGGCGTGAGCCCCTGGTTCATTGCCTCGGTGTAAACAAACAACTTGAACGTTGAGCCTGGTTGCCGCATAGCCTCCACCTTGTCGTACTGCCACGACTGGAAGTCGATGTCTCCCACCCATGCCTTGACGTGTCCCGTCTGCGGCTCCATGGCCACGAATCCGCAATGCATGAAACTCACCATGTAACGTATGGAGTCCATCGTTGACATCTCTTTCTCGATGTGCCCTTGTTCGTAGTCGAAGAGTTTCACCTTGTGTGGCTGGTTGAGGTAGAACTTCACCGAGTCGGGCGAATTGGGGAAACGTGCCTTAAGACTTTCATAGACAGGCAGTTTCTGCACGATTTTCTCGATGAAGTCAGGAATCACCTGCTGGTTCTCGTCGCGCCAAGGCTCGGCTCCCTGCCAATGGTTGTTGAAGTTCTGCTGCACCTGCTTCATCTGCTTGAAAGCCGCTTCCTCGGCATATTTCTGGAGGCGTGTGTCGATGGAGGTGTAAATCTTGAGACCGCTGGTGTACAGGTCGTAGCCGTTGTAGTTGCACCATTCCTCAAGGTGCTTTGCCACTGCCTCGCGAAAGTACGTTGCCTGGCCGTCGTACGGATTGTCAACCTTAACATCGAGTTGCAGGGGAATTTTCGATATCGAGTCGTCCTGCGCTTGCGTTAGGTCGCCCAGCCGCACCATGTTGTCGAGCACTACGTTGCGCCGCTCTATGCTGTTTTCGGGGTGTGTGATGGGGTTGTAGGTCGTCGTTGCCTTCAGCATTCCCACGAGTGTGGCTGCCTGCTCGGTAGTCATGCGTTGCGGTGTGGTGTTGAAGTAAGTCTTGCAAGCGGTTTTAATGCCGAATGAGTTGGCTCCGAAATCCACGGTGTTGGCGTACATGGTGAGTATCTCGTCCTTGCTGTAGAGGAACTCCAGTTTTGCGGCTATTATCCATTCCTTGCTCTTCATGATGAGCATTCTGATGCCCGGTATGTTGCCCAGCAGTCCTGTGCTGTACTGAGTGCGCACACGGAACATGTTTTTTGCTAACTGCTGGGTGATGGTTGACGCTCCGCGTGCATCGCCTCCGAGCAGCATGTCCTTGACAACGGCAACAAACCCGATGGGGTCAACGCCCATGTGCTTGTAGAAACGCTCGTCCTCGGTGTCGATGAGTGCTTTCCAGAAGGCTGGGTTCACATCCTCGAATTTCACGGGTGTGCGGTTCTCGTTGTAGTAACGTCCTATGAGAACGCCGTCGGCGGAGTATATCTCAGATGCTTCGTTAGTAACGGGATTCTTTATCTGCGCGAAACCTGGCGACTTGCCGAAGAGCCATAGGAAATTGGTGTCCACGGCGCCGAGGTATAACAGCATTGCCACGATGAACGTGGCAATGGCAGCCATGGTCTTGACATACCAAGGACGCTTGATATAAAGGTGCTTATACCAATGGACGGCTGCCGAGAGTTTGTCTCTAAAGCGCCAGTATGTGTAGTAAATTTGCTCTACAAGTGATTGTTTTGCCATCTTGTCTGTTTCCTTTGCTTGCTAATTTTGTGCAAAAGTACGAAAAAAGGTTGTCAACTGACAACGCTTTCTATATAATTTATGATTTCTTCAATATTGTTTGGTGAGAACCACTTTATCGTTTCGTCTCTCTTGAACCATGTCAGTTGCTTGCGGCAATACCTGCGGGTGTTGCCCTTTATGCGTTCCACAGCCTCTTCCAGCGGCCAAGTGCCGTCAAAGTAGGCGAAGAGTTCTTTATATCCTACGGTGTTCAGCGCATTCTCCTCTCTATGCGGAAGCATTGCCTTGGCCTCTTCCAGAAGCCCGTCTGCCATCATCTTGTCAACGCGGTGGTTGATGCGCTCGTAGAGTTCTTCGCGAGGACGGTTGAGCCCTATCTTTATGATGTTGAAGGGTCGGTGTTTTTTCTCGTTTTTTCTAAACGATGTGTACGTTTGGCCAGTCTGGTGGCAAATCTCGAGTGCGTGAATCACGCGGCGGTAGTTGCGCTTGTCCACAATTGCGTAGTGTTCGGGATCTAATAGCCGCAGTTCCTCCACCATAGCGTCGAGGCCTTCTTCGGCATAGCGGCGTTTCATCTCCTCGCGTATGTCGTCGCGGATTGTTGGGATATCGTCGATGCCGTTGCATACCGCGTCGATGTACATCATGCTTCCGCCTGTAAGTAAAGCAATACCTTTCTCTTTGAGTTCTGCTCGGATAACCTCCAAGGCATCTTGCTCGTACGAAGAGGCACTATAGTAGTCGCCAATGCTGTGGGTTGCCACGAAGTAGTGCTTCACCCTTGACTGCTGCTCTTGCGTGGGTGCCGCTGTGCCGATGGGAATCTCGCGGAATATCTGTCTCGAGTCGGCGTTTATTATTGGAATATGAAAATGCTCGGCCACACTGAGGCAAAGTTCTGTCTTGCCGACACCTGTGGGGCCGAGTATTACGATGAGGAATCCTTCCTTCATTATCTTATGATTCCGCGTTTTGATGTCTCCACGAAATCAATAATATACTGTATTTCTGGTGTGAGCGGAAGGTTCTTCTTTATCTCCTCGATGCCTTCTGCAAGCACGCCCTTAGAGTAGAGCAGACGATAGGCGGTGTGAATCTGGTCTATCTGCTCGTTGGTATATCCGCGGCGGCGAAGTCCTATAAGGTTCACTCCAGCATAGCGGATGGGTTCCTTTCCAGCAATGATGTATGGAGGGATGTCTTGCGATGTGCGGCTTCCGCCCTGAATCATCACGAAACCTCCGATGCGGCAGAACTGGTGGATGAGAACCGTAGCAGAAATGATGGCATTGTCGTCAACGATAACCTCGCCGGCAAACTTCGTGGAGTTGCCGATGATGCAACCTGAGCCTACAACACAGTCGTGTGCGATGTGCATGTTCTCCATCAGCAGGTTGTTGTTGCCCACGGTGGTCTTACCCTTGCTTGCCGTGCCTCTTGAGATGGTGACGTTCTCGCGTATCGAGTTGTTGTCGCCCACTTCGCATAGTGTGTCTTCGCCTTTGAATTTCAGGTCTTGAGGCTTTGTTGAAATGCTTGCTCCTGGGAAGAACTCATTGCCCGAGCCGATGCGTGCGCCATAGTTGATGGTGACGCTGTTTTGCATCACGTTGTTGTCGCCGATAACGGTGTTGCGGTCAATGTAGCAGAACGGCCCTATGATGTTCCCGTCTCCGAGTTTCGCCTCGGGGTGCACGTATGCTAAGGGACTAATTTGATTTGCCATATATAATAGTTTTAATGGAATTCTTCTGTTGCGATTGCTTTATTTGTTCTTGACAATCTGAGCGGTGAATGTTGCCTCGCTCACCACTTGGTCACCCACGAACATATATCCCTTCATTGTTGAAATGCCGTGACGAACGGGCGCCAGCAGGTCGACCTTAAAGAGCAGAGTGTCACCGGGAACCACTTTCTGACGGAACTTCACGTCGTCAATCTTCAGGAAGTAAGTGCTCCATCGTTCGGGCTCCTCCACGGTGTTCAGCACCAGCAAGCCTCCGCATTGTGCCATTGCCTCAATCTGAAGCACGCCGGGCATCACTGGCTCTTGTGGGAAGTGACCTTGGAAAAACGGCTCGTTGGCGGTGATGTTCTTAAGTCCCACGATACTTGTTGGTCCCAGCGAAATCACCTTGTCAACCAACTGCATCGGATAGCGGTGGGGGAGTAGTTCGCGAATGCGGTTAACGTCCATTACCGGTGCTTCGTTGGGATCGTAAAAGGGCGCTTGAATCTCGTGCTTGCGTATGAGTTTCCTCATCAGTCGAGCAAACTTGTTGTTTATTGTGTGACCAGGGCGTGTAGCGATGATGCGGCCCTTGATGGGTTTGCCGATAAGAGCCATGTCACCGATGACATCAAGCAGTTTGTGGCGTGTGCACTCGTTCTCCCACACCAACGGTTTATGCTGTATGTAGCCGATATTGTTGGCGTCCATGTGGGCCACTCCGAGGAGGTCAGCCAGTTTGTCGAGGCGTTCTTGGGTGGTCTTGCGCTCATAGATGACGATTGCATTGTCTAGGTCGCCACCCTTTATGAGGTTAAGGTTCAGCAGAGGCTCGATATCTCTCACAAAAACGAAGGTGCGTGCAGCAGCAATCTCCTTGGTGTAGTTCTCCATGTTGTCGAGTGATGCGAACTGGCTGTTGATGAATTTCGACTCGAACGAGCACATGGTGGTGATAGAGAATTCCTCATCGGGCAGAATGGTGATTACCGAGCCTGTCTCCTCGTCTTTCACTTCATGTTTGTGGCGAATGACATAGTAGTCTTTCGGGGCATTCTGCTCCTCGATACCAATCTCCTGGATTTTATTGACATACATGATGGCAGAGCCGTCGAGAATGGGGAATTCAGGACCATTCACCTGCATCAGGCAGTTATCTATGCCCATTGCATAAAGTGCTGACATTGCGTGCTCTACGGTAGATATCTTAACTTCTCCTTTACCAAGGACGGTGCCTCGTGTGGTCTCCACAACATTTTCTGCAACGGCATCGATAACGGGTTGCCCGTCAACGTCAATTCGCTGTATCTTATAGCCGCTGTTTTCTGGTGCAGGGTTGAATGTGACTGTAAGGCTCAATCCTGTGTGAAGTCCTTTTCCACACAGTGCAAAACTGCCCTTAAGAGTTGTTTGCTTTAGCATATATGTTCCTGTTATTATTATTCAAAAAACTGTTTTCACTCACTTAGTTTGGATTTAAGTTGTTCTATCTCGCGTTGCATCTGTGCCATCTGACGGTACATGTCGGGCAACTTCTTGTAAACGGCGAATGCACGGAAATACTCCTTTGGGTCGGTGTGTGGGCTTCCGATGAGGCTTTCGCCGTTACCCTTAGTGTTGCTGATCACTCCGCATTGTGCTCCAACGAAGGTTTTGTCGGCGATGGTGATGTGGCCTGCAGCGCCTGCCTGACCTCCGAACATACACCATTTTCCCACCTTGGTGCTGCCGGCAAGTCCTACTTGTGCTGACATTACGGTGTTTTCGCCAACCTCCACGTTGTGTGCTATCTGCACGAGGTTGTCAAGTTTGACACCCTTGTGAATTACTGTGCTGCCCATAGTAGAGCGATCAACGCATGTGTTGGCACCTATTTCCACATCGTCCTCGATGGTTACGATGCCTATCTGCGGTATTTTGTCGTATCCGTTTTCGTTGGGCGCGAATCCGAAACCATCGGCGCCGATAACACTTCCTGCGTGAATGGTGACGTTGTTGCCCAGACGGCAGTCGTGATAGATGGTCACGTTGGGGTAGAGGAGACACTTGCTGCCAATCTTTGTTCCCTTGCATACGACGCAATTAGGATATATTTGCGTACCGTCTCCAATCTCAACACCGTCTTCAATCACCACAAAAGGGCCGATGTAGCAGCCTTTGCCAATCTTCGCGCTTTCGGCGATGCTTGCCTTGGCATCTATGCCTGTGCGCCCTGGTTGCATCTGCTGGTATAGTTGCAACAATTTGGCCACACACTCATATGCGTTTTCCACTCTGATGAGCGTTGTCTTCACGGGCTGCTCGAGTACCAAGTCGTTGTTAACCAGCACTATGCTCGACTCGGTTTCGTAAAGAAAATGTGTGTATTTTGGATTGGAAAGGAAGGAGATTGCACCTTTCTTTCCCTCTTCTATTTTTGCAAAAGTGTTTATCGTGGCGTTCTCATCGCCCTCCACTTTTCCCTGTATGAACTCAGCAATTTGTTTTGCAGTAAATTCCATGTTTTTCTTATTTATGCATAAAAACTTTGCAAAGATAATAATTTTTCTTTAAAAACGTTGATAACATAGATAATATTTGCGAATTTTTTTTGAAAGAAGACTAACATTGAGTATTTCCGACGATTCTGCAATGTCTTTTGTCGTTCCGTCTTTAAAGAGTATAGTGATGTGGTCGTCGTTCACATCGTACATGTCTTTTTGTATGGTGTTCACGCTAAAAAGGTAGGAAGTGTCTTCCTTGCTTATGCCGAAAGCCTTTGACAGTTGTTCGCGCAACGATTCCTCGCGTTCGGTTGTTATGGGTTCGTTGCTTACCTCCACTTTGAAGATGTTGCGGTCGAGCATGTCAGTAGCGAGCATAGACAGAATTTTGTCGTCGCTCTTTGCCCACACTTTCATGGCGCTCCAGATGTCGTTGTCGTCGAGTTGCCCGTAGTTGTTCAGCGCCTCGGCGTCGTTTCTGAACATATCGCCATTCACGTCGTTGAACAGGAAATACTTCAGACATGGTGGTGCGAAAATGTCCTTGCCCTCTCTTGCCAGGTGTTTTGCCCTGAGCAGGGTGTTCACCAGCACTTTCTCGTATGCCACTGCTGTCTTGTGCAGATATACCTGCCAGTACATCAGCCGTCGCGACGTGAGGTAGTTTTCGATGGAGTAGATGCCTTTCGACTCCACTACGAGTTGGTCGTCAACCACGTTGAGCATCTTTATGATGCGTGCCGAGCCTATGTTGCCTTCGTTCACGCCTGTGAAAAAGCAGTCGCGACGCAGGTAGTCGAGGCGATCCATATCGAGTTGCGAACTGATGAGTTGGTGAAGGAAGTGCTTGGGATATTCGTCTTTGAATATTTTTAGAGCAAGGTTAAGTGCCCCGTTCATCTCGCGGTTTATCTGCTCCATCATCATCAGCGAGATGTCCTCATGTGAGATGTCTGTGATAAGCGTGTTCTCTAGGACGTGCGAGAAAGGCCCGTGGCCGATGTCGTGCATAAGTATTGCTGCTTCTACCGCCTCTGCCTCGGAGTCGAAGATGAATACACCTTTCTGGGTGAGACTTGTTATGGCTTCGCTCATCAGGTGGAATGCACCGATGGAGTGCTGGAAGCGAGTGTGCTGGGCTGCGGGATAAACGGAGTTGGCCAGTCCCAGTTGTTTAATCCTTGTAAGTCGTTGCATCAAAGGGTGTTGCACAATGGAGAGCAACACCCCTCGAGGTATCTTGATAAACCCGAAAACGGGGTCGTTGATAATCTTTGCGTCAATCATGTTTCAGCGGTGTGTATACACACTATGGAGTGTTGCGTTTCAGATTTTCGCCAGTTCGCGTTCCATCTGCTGCTGCAACTCATGCGCCTTTCGTGCGGCTACTTCGGCAAAGTCTTCGCCTTGAGAGGCGTAGATGATTCCGCGAGAAGAGTTGACGAGAAGTCCGCAGTCGTCGATAAGACCGAAACGGCACACCTCTTCGAGCGAGCCGCCTTGTGCTCCCACGCCAGGCACGAGGAGGAAACTGCGCGGTGCTATGCGGCGGACATCCTCGAACATGCGGCCCTGTGTGGCGCCAACCACGAACATCAGATTGTCCTCATCGCCCCATTTCTGCGATTTGCGCAGCACTTTCTCGAACAGTTTCTCGCCGTTCTTGTCTTCGGTGAGTTGGAAGTCGTAACTGCCCTTGTTGCTCGTCAGAGCCAGCAGTACCACCCATTTGCCATCGTATCCGAGGAAAGGCATCACGCTGTCGTCACCCATATAAGGTGCCACGGTCAGCGCGTCAACGTCATATTCCTCGAAGAACGTGCGTGCATACATGGCGCTGGTGTTGCCGATATCTCCACGCTTTGCGTCAGCGATTATGAAGTGTTTTGGGTAATTCTCCTTGAGGTATTTTACAGTCTTCTCGAAAGCCATGATTCCCTTCACGCCGAAGGCCTCGTAGAAGGCGAGATTGGGCTTATATGAGACACAGTAGGGTGCCGTGGCATCTATTATCGCCTTGTTGAATGCGAAAATGGGGTCTTCTTCGTTCAGCAGGTGCTGTGGTATTTTCTTGATGTCTGTGTCAAGTCCTACGCACAGGAACGATTTCTTCTCGTTGATTTGTTGTATAAGTTCTTTGCGTGTCATATTTCTTGTGGGTTACAATTCTGCCTCTTTCATTCTTTCTGCATTCTCAGCCACGGTGAGAGCGTCAATCATTGGTTGTATGTCGCCGCCAAGGAATCCCTGCAGGTCGTGGGTGGTGTAGCCGATGCGGTGGTCGGTAACTCGTCCTTGCGGGAAGTTGTATGTACGGATCTTTGCCGAGCGGTCGCCTGTTGATACAAGACTCTTGCGGCGGTTAGCAATGTCATCGACATACTTCTGATGTTCCTTGTCGTAAATGAAGGTATAGAGACGACTAAGGGCGCGCTCCTTGTTCTTCGGCTGGTCGCGAGTCTCGGTACATTCTATCAGGATTTCCTCGGTCTCACCTGTGTTGGGATTTTTCCACATATAGCGCAGACGAACGCCAGACTCCACTTTGTTCACATTCTGGCCGCCAGCACCAGATGAGCGGAAGGTGTCCCATTTTATCTCGCCTTCGTTGACATGTACCTCAAACTTGTCTGCCTCTGGTAACACGGCTACTGTGGCTGCTGATGTCTGCATGCGGCCGTTCGACTCTGTAACAGGCACTCGCTGAACGCGGTGGACGCCGCTTTCGTATTTCAATGTGCCGTAAACATCGGCACCGCTCACGGCAAAGTCAATTTCTTTATATCCTCCAACAGCGCCTTCGTTGAAGTCGGTGATGCTCAGTTGCCATCCCTTTGACTCGCAGAAGCGCTTGTACATCTGGAACAGGTCGCCAGCGAAGAGGCACGCCTCGTCGCCACCCGTTCCGGCGCGAATCTCCATTTGCACGTTCTTGGCATCCTCGGGGTCTTTAGGTATCAGCGCAATTTTAATCTCCTCCTCCAAGCGTGGCTGTAGTTCCTCATTTGTAGCCAGTTCCTCGCGAGCCATCTCTCTCATCTCGGGGTCGCTCTCGTTGGCGAGTATGTCCTTAGCCTCCTTGATGCCTTCAAGACATGCTATGTACCGCTTCCTTGCGTTCATGATGTCGCCCAGGTCTTTGTACTCCTTCGTCAGTTTCACAAATCGCTGCTGGTCGGCAATCACGCTGGGGTCGGTGATCAGCGTTGTCACTTCCTCGTATCGGGCTTCCAGCCCGTCAAGTTTCTGTAGTATGCTGTTATTTTCCATATTCGGCTGCAAAGATACATAATTTTTCCGACATTACGCTATAGATGCTGTTCTTTTATTAGGCTGGCACATTTATATATCTTTTAGGAGTTCAATTGTATATAAGTGGGGTGGTGAGTAGTGCTCTTTTGAGAGGCGAAAGATGATGAGTTGGCCGCCAACTAAGCATTAACGGGACATTCGTTTTGCAATAGTAACTGCGTGTTACTTGTGCCTGGCGGTGCAGATACAATAAAGACGCCACTTGAGTGACGTCTTTACATTTTTAAAATCTCATGCTCTGAGTTAATATTTAATACTCGAATGTTCCGAATTCGCTCTTGATTGTCAGTGAGCGTTTGCCTTCCTCAATATGTCCGATGACTTGTGCGTCGATGTTGAACGACTTCGAGATGGCGATAATCTGCTCTGCCACTTCGGCTGGAACGTAGATTTCCATGCGGTGTCCCATATTGAACACCTGGTACATCTCTTTCCAGTCGGTGCCGCTACAGTCGTGAATGGCTCGGAAGAGTGGTGGAACGGGGAACATGTTGTCCTTCACCACGCGGCAGTTGTCGTTAACGAAGTGTAGAACCTTTGTCTGTGCGCCGCCCGTGCAATGCACCATGCCGTGAATATCTTTGCGATGATTGTCTAAGATTTTCTTGATAACAGGCGCGTATGTCCTTGTCGGCGACAGAACCAACTGACCGGCATCTATTGGAGAACCATCTACATCGTCGGTGAGTTTATATTTGCCGCTATACACGAGTTCTTCGGGCACGGCATGGTCGTAACTCTCTGGATATTTCTCTGCCAAATATTTAGCGAATACATCATGACGAGCCGAGGTGAGTCCGTTAGAGCCCATTCCGCCGTTGTATCGTTTCTCGTATGTTGCCTGTCCTGTTGAGGAGAGTCCTACGATGACATCGCCAGGGCGAATGTTCGCGTTGTCTATGACATCGCTTCGGCGCATGCGACATGTGACGGTAGAGTCTACAATGATGGTGCGCACAAGATCGCCCACATCGGCTGTCTCGCCGCCAGTAGGGTAGATTCCGATGCCCATATTACGCAGTTCTGCAAGCAGTTCATCGGTACCGTTAATGATTGCAGAGATTACTTCGCCAGGCACGAGCATCTTGTTGCGGCCAATGGTGCTGCTCACGAGGATGTTGTCAACTGCTCCCACGCACAGCAGGTCGTCGGTGTTCATCACTATGGCATCTTGCGCAATACCTTTCCACACGCTCAAGTCGCCAGTCTCTCGCCAGTACATATAAGCGAGGCTCGACTTTGTACCTGCGCCGTCGGCATGCATTATGTTGCAATACTCGGGGTCGCCGCCCAGAATGTCGGGAATTATCTTACAAAAAGCCTGCGGGAATATTCCCTTGTCGATGTTCTTTATTGCGTTGTGAACGTCTTCTTTCGCTGCGCTCACTCCGCGCATCATATAACGGTTATTCATAACTATCGGTTGTCAATTATCAATTATTTACCATGCCAGAACTCCCATGAGGCAAATGCCTGCAGTAGAAGCATTTCAAGACCGTTCTTCACCGTGGCTCCGCGTGCCGCGCCTTTCTCGAGGAACAATGTCTCATCAGGATTATAAATGAGGTCATAAAGTATATTATGCTCGTCCATGGCATCGTATGGTAAGTTGGGGCACTCGTTGGTGTGAGGATACATGCCGCATGGCGTGCAGTTGACAATAACGTTATACTCCTTCACCACATCGGGTGTTATCTTGTCATACTGTATAGTGCCTGGCCGCTCATATCTGCTTACGAACACTGTTTCGAGTCCGAGTGACCGAAGCCCATAGTTGATGGCTTTCGATGCGCCGCCTGTGCCCAGAATGAGTGCTTTCTTGTGGCAACTCTCCAGCATTGGCTCGATGCTTCGTGTGAATCCTATAACATCACTGTTGAAGCCTTTCAGCGTGGTCTTGGTCCCTTTATGCTCAACACTGATGACATTTACGGCTCCGATGGCTCTCGCTTCAGGACTTATATAGTCGAGAAACTCCATCACTTTCTCCTTGTAGGGAATGGTGACGTTGAGCCCGCGAAGTTCGGGGTTTCTCGCCAATACTTCGGGCAGTTCATCAATTGAAGGAATCTCAAAGTTGATGTAGCGCGCATTGATATTCTCGTTGGCAAACTTCTCGTTGAAGTAACTGATAGAGAAGGAATGTCCCAAGGGGAAGCCTATCAAACCGTACTTGTCCATAATGTTTGTGTTTATATTAGTACTTTTATGTCCTCATTCTTTTACTTAGATGCCAGATAGAGAGTGCAGATGCCGAAGGTGAGGCGGCGGAACTGCGCATTGCTGAACCCCGCTTTCTTGAGTATGTCCATCATTGTCTCTCCCTGCGGGAAAGCCTCGATGGTGGCCGTGAGGTAACGGTATGCGCTCTTGTCTTTAGAGACGATCTTTCCGTAAAGCGGCAGGAAGGTGTGACTGTATATCCAGAACAGTTGCTTCATGGGAAAACTCACGGGTTGGGTAAGTTCCACTATGCTTAGATGCCCTCCCGGTTTCAGCACTCGGCACATCTCGCTGAGGCCTTTATCGAGGTCTTGGAAGTTTCTTATTCCGAAGGCAGCCGTCACGGCATCGAAAGTGTTGTCGGCAAAGGTTAGGCTAAGGCAGTCTTCTTTCTTGAACGATATGATGTTGTCGAGCGAAGCCTGTTTCACCTTTTTTCGTCCTATCTCCATCATCCCTTCAGAGATGTCGGCACCTATGAGTTCTTCAGGCGAAAGCATCTGTGCGGCAAGTATGGCAAAGTCGCCCGTGCCAGTTGCTATGTCGAGCATCTTCTTTGGCTTGAACGTCATGAGTTGTTTTATCGCCTTTCGCCGCCAGCCCTTGTCGATGTCCCATGAGAGGCGATGGTTCAGTGTGTCGTAGTTGGGGGCGATGTTGTCGAACATCTCCTCCACCTGTTTCGCCTTCTCCTTGCCCTCTTCGTAAGGTTTTATCGTTTCCTGCTTATACATCTTATTATAAGAGCGGGTGATTGCCAACTGCTGTTAGAGAGATGCCAGATAGTCCTTGACATTCTTCTCTATGCGTGCGGCGATGTCGCCTTCTTCGGTTGCCTTGTCGAACTTCTCGCCTGTGATGTGCTCATAGAGTTCGATGTAGCGGTCGCTCACGCTTTCAGCATATTCGTCCGTAATCTCAGGCATCACTTGTCCTGGCTCGTTCATGAAGTTGTGCTCGATGAGCCACTGGCGGACAAACTCCTTTGATAGTTGCCTCTGAGGTTCGCCTTTAGCCAGTTTCTCCTCATAACCGTCAGCATAGAAATAGCGGCTGGAGTCGGGCGTGTGAATCTCGTCTATGAGATATACCTTTCCGTCGCGTTTGCCGAACTCGTATTTTGTATCAACGAGAATGAGTCCCTGCTTGGCAGCAATTTCCTGTCCGCGAGCGAATATCTTGCGGGTATAGTTTTCCATCACCTCGTAGTCTTCCTTCGACACGATGCCTTGTGCAATAATCTCTTCCTTAGAGATGTTCATGTCGTGTCCTTCGTCAGCCTTTGTCGTAGGCGTGATGATAGGTTCTGGGAAGCGCTCGTTCTCACGCATACCTTCGGGCAGTTTCACTCCGCACAGTTCGCGGCAGCCATTCTTGTATTCGCGCCAGGCCGAGCCAGTGAGAATAGAACGGATAATCATCTCAACACGGAATCCCTCACATTTCAGTCCTACTGTTACCATTGGGTCGGGAGTGGCAAGTTTCCAGTTAGGGCAGATGTCGGTGGTGGTGTCAAGGAACTTGGCTGCAATCTGGTTAAGCACTTGCCCCTTAAATGGGATTCCCTTTGGCAGAACCACGTCGAATGCCGAGATTCGGTCGGTAGCCACCATAACCAGAAGGTCGTCGTTGATGTCATAGACATCGCGCACCTTACCATGATAAACACTCTTCTGTCCTTCGAAATGAAAATCAGTCTTCGTTAATGCTTTCATCTTATTATATTTTAATCTATTTGTTCTCTTTCTGGTTGTTGTCGCCCGCTTTGCTTTGGGCTTTATCCTTGTCGTACGCCTCATATGCGTTTACGATTCGCGTTACCAGTTTGTGGCGCACAATGTCTTTCTTGTTCAGTTCGATAAACGAGATACCCTCCACACCTTTCAGAATTTTCATTGCCTCGCGAAGTCCACTTCGCGTGTCGTTGGGCAGGTCTATCTGTGTCATGTCGCCGGTAATAATCATTTTGGTATTCCAGCCCATGCGTGTGAGGAACATCCTTAGTTGAGCCGATGTCGTGTTCTGAGCCTCGTCGAGAATAACCACGGCATCGCTGAGTGTTCGTCCTCGCATGAAGGCAAGCGGTGCTATCTGTATGATGTGCTTGTCCATCATGTCTTGTAGTTTCACTGCGGGTATCATGTCCTCCAGAGCATCGTAGAGCGGTTGCAGATAGGGGTCTATCTTGTCCTTCATGTCGCCTGGCAGGAACCCCAGTTTCTCACCAGCCTCTACGGCAGGTCTTGACAGGATGATTTTCTTTGCCTGCTTCTCCTTCATCGCTTTCACGGCAAGTGCAATGCTGAGATAGGTCTTTCCCGTCCCGGCAGGTCCCACGGCGAAAATCATGTCGTCACTCTCGAAGGCATCGATAAGTTTCTGTTGGTTCTCGCTTCTTGCCTTTATAGGACGGCCAGAGATGCTGTAAACCACCACGTCTTTTACGGCGTCGTCTTTTGTCTTTCTGCCGTTTGCGATGTCAAGGATGTCTTCCTCGCTGATGGAGTTGTATTTCAGGACGTGACGGCGCATAGTCTCAATGCTCTCCTCGAAATGTCCAATCTGCTCGTTGTCGCCAATAACGCGCAGCACGTTGTCACGTGCCACGATGCGCAATTTCGGAAAGAGCGCCTTAATCATCTGGAGGTGGTTGTTTCCAACACCATAGAACACTACGGGATCTATGTCTTCGAGTACTATATGCTTCTCTGTCACGATGTCTTCTTTACTTTTTCTTGCTAAGAATGTTTATTTCTTATATATAAAAATCACGTGCAAAATTACAAAAATAATTCGATAATCCACTTCCTTTTTTTTTATTTTATACTTAAACTTACATCTTTTGATTGAAAATAGGGCAAATGTCGGAAAAAACTATTAACTTTGCCACTCGAATACGACTTTTATGAAGTTTAAGATAACAAAAAATAGATACTTGGAAGGGTTTGGCATCGTTGTTGTCCTGCTGGCTCTGGTGCGTTGCTTCTTCCCCTCGGTGGCAGATAAAAGGATTGCCATGCAGGGTGACGTAGTGACAGACAGCACCGTTATAGCAGAGACAAAGACTGAAAGCGATGTTCCTCAAAGGCAAGAACCTGACTCTAAACCATTGAATA
Source organism: Prevotella sp. UBA4330 (assembly GCA_002394385.1). Lineage (GTDB taxonomy): Bacteria > Bacteroidota > Bacteroidia > Bacteroidales > Bacteroidaceae > Prevotella. The sequence continues at coordinate 3,897 of DGTS01000011.1, read as the reverse complement.
TAAAACCGTCAAAATTCTTTGATTCGGCTGGCAACATATTGAAAAACAAGATTTTGAGTGTGAACAACTATAAGGAGGCTTTTCCCGACTCTAACGATCTTCAGATGCTTGCGGCACAGAAGTATGGTGTAAGTCCTGTGGAACACCGTGCCGATGCCGAGAGTAGCAAGACATCTCTCGTCTATATCGGTGCCAATCCTTATTACGACATCGACCCGATGACGCGAAGCATTCCTTATCTTGTGCCGCGTGCGGCAACGCTGCTTAACGACATAGGCAGGGCTTTTTTCGACAGCCTTCAAGTGAAGGGGCTTCCGCTGAACCGCTTTATTGTTACCAGTGCCACCAGGACGCGTGAGGACGTTGCTATTCTGCGCCGTCACAATAAGAACGCGACAGAAAACAGTTGTCACATGTATGGCACCACTTTCGACATTTCATACACACGCTATAACCCTGTTTCCACACCTACGCGTGATGACCAGTTGAAATGGATACTGAGCGAGGTGTTGCGTGATATGCGTGTAAGCGAGCGTTGCTACGTGAAATATGAAGTGAAGCAGAGTTGCTTTCACATAACTACACGATAAATAATTACGAATGTTGAATTGGCTATGCCTGTTCAACATTCGTAAATTATAATTTTTGAGAAATCTTCGTGATTCTAATAGTCATCTTCCTCAACAATGTCGGCCGCCTCGAGTGACAGTGAGTCGGGGTCTTCCTCTATTGTCGTTCGATAACTTTCCTCCGTGAGTTTGTCGTCGTCGAAGTCATCCTCATCGTCCTCGTTGTTGTAGTTGTCGATGATTTCTTCGTCCTCATCGTAGTTGTCGTCATCGTAACGCTCTTCCTCATCGTCGTTGACATCGAACTTGGTGCGCTGACGTTCCACCTTCGGTTTTTCCTTGGCAAAGATAGCCTCAGTCCAACTGCCTTTCTGAATCTCGAGAACCTCATATCCATCGGCTACCTTCTTCTCGTACATGCCTCCCTTCTTGTGAAGACGGTCGGCTGGCAGGGTGGTGGTGCTGATGTCGAAGCCGTGCTGAATGATGTCTTGGATGCTCTGCGACAGAGAGTCCCATCCTCCACCGAAGTTTCGGTCAAGTACTTCAATGAGTTTTGCAGCCGATATATGGCCTATGTTCTCGTATGTAAGGTCGGTTACACGGGTGATAGGGTGTTTCTTTATTGCCCATTTCACCTTCTCGTTGTCATCGCTCTTTATCTGTGCAACCTTGAAACCTCTTGCCTCGTATTTTTTGATGACTTCTGGCTTGTCAATCTTCACTTCTTCAATGTCGAAAGCGCTTTTGATGATATCTAAGTAATGGCGCATGTTGTCTTTCAGGTCCGCATCCTTTTGTGCCGATTCCACCATACGGAAAATATCGTTCTCCTGAATGTCCCATACGTTGCTCTTGTTCAGTGTCTTAAGCGTCAAATTTTTGTTTGCCGTATCTTTCATATTAATTATATTGCTTTATTCGGTTGCAAAAATACTATATAAAATCTTATTTCCAAGTTTTTATTTGAAAAAAAATACTAACAACGAAAAAAAACTCTGTCATCTTGCGTTTTTACATTTTAAATATATAACTTTGCAACATAATATGGCCGAGCCTTTAGCAGAAAGAATGAGACCTCGTACGCTTGATGATTACATCGGGCAGAAGCATTTGGTGGGCGAGGGTGCCGTCTTGCGTGGAATGATTGATGCAGGGCGTATCTCCTCTTTTATATTATGGGGACCGCCAGGTGTGGGAAAGACAACGTTGGCGCAGATTATAGCGAACAAACTGGAGACTCCTTTTTACACTTTGAGTGCTGTGACGAGCGGAGTGAAGGATGTACGCGAGGTGATTGACAGGGCAAAGAATGGGCGTTTCTTTAATTCTGCAAGTCCAATACTCTTCATTGACGAAATTCATCGTTTCAGCAAAAGCCAGCAAGACTCGCTTCTGGGGGCAGTGGAGCGAGGCATAGTGACGCTTATCGGAGCCACCACGGAGAACCCCTCGTTTGAGGTGATTCGTCCGTTGCTTTCGCGATGTCAACTATATGTGCTCAAGCCCCTAGACAAGGAGGACCTCTTGCAACTGCTTCGACGGGCCATAGAGAATGATGTGGAACTGAAGAAACGGCACATCGAACTACGCGAAACATCGGCAATGCTGCGCTATAGCGGGGGAGACGCGCGCAAGTTACTCAACATTCTCGAACTTGTTGTTGAGGCAACGCCAGCGAAAGAGGATGTCGTGGTTACCGATGATGTCGTGGTGAACCGCCTGCAACAGAACCCTTTGGCGTACGACAAGGACGGAGAGATGCACTATGACATTATTTCTGCCTTCATAAAAAGCATTCGAGGGAGTGACCCCGATGCGGCCCTCTACTGGATGGCACGCATGATTGAGGGTGGCGAAGACCCGCAGTTCATAGCCCGTCGCATGGTTATCAGTGCTTCTGAGGACATCGGACTTGCCAATCCTAACGCTCTCCTGCTCGCCAATGCCACTTTCGATGCTGTAATGAAGATAGGGTGGCCAGAGGGTAGGATTCCTCTTGCCGAATGTGCGGTATATCTTGCAACGTCGCCAAAGAGCAACTCTGCATATATGGGTATTGGCAAGGCACTTGAGGTGGTGAAGCAAACGGGCAACCAGCCAGTGCCTCTGCATCTACGCAATGCCCCCACAAAACTTATGGCAGACCTTGGCTATAGCGATGGTTATAAGTATGCCCATGATTATCCTGGCAACTTCGTAGTTCAGCAGTTCCTGCCAGATGAGTTGCAAAACGAGCGTTTTTGGCATGCTCAGCACTCACCTTCTGAGGAAAAACTATATCAGCGGATGCTCCAGTGCTGGGGAGATCGCTTCAAGAAATAGTTTACACGTCTTGAAATCATGGAAACATTCATTTTCATCATAGAGTTCCTGGGAACATTCGCCGCCGCCATTTCTGGCATCAGACTTGCAGCCGCCAAGCAGTTCGACTGGTTCGGCGGCTATGTCGTCGGTCTTGCTACAGCCATCGGCGGTGGAACGCTCCGCGACCTAATGATTGACGCCACTCCATTCTGGATGACAAAGAGTATATATATAATATGTACGGGAATAGCGCTTGTGGTAGTCATCATCTTCAAGCGATATCTTGTGCGGCTTAACAACACATGGTTCATATTCGACACTCTTGGTCTTGCTTTCTTCACCGTTGCTGGAATACAGAAGTCCCTCATGTTTGGTTTCCCCTTTTGGGTTGCCATAATAATGGGTTGCATCACAGGAGCGGCAGGTGGAGTGGTGCGTGACGTTTTGATAAACGAGGAACCCCTGATATTCCGCAAGGAGATTTATGCGCTGGCAAGTATTATCGGTGGCCTGATATTCCAGATTCTATCATGGCTGAATGTTGGCGATGCTGTTTGTGCCGTAGTGTGCTTCCTTAGTGTTGTTGCCATGCGTCTGCTTGCTGTGAAATATCACATCAGTTTGCCTCATTTAAAGGCTGAAGACATAGAGAAATAAGCCTGTACAACCGCTTTTTGCCACTTTTTTACAAAAAAACATGCGAAATATTTTGTTGTTAACAAAAAACTGTGTACCTTTGCACTCGCAATTCAGAAATGAGGCTCCGTAGCTCAACTGAATAGAGCATCTGACTACGGATCAGAAGGTTGTGGGTTTGAATCCCGCCGGAGTCACATAAGAAGAAGGACAAGACCAAATTAATTTGTGTTTTGTCCTTCTTTTTTTTGTGAAATTGAGCCTATTCTTGTTGGGACTGGACGTAAGTCAATTCGTCAAAGTCACTTGAGGTCATCAATAATATAAAGTGAACCAATAATATAAAGTGAACCCCAGAAGTTTGGCTCAGCGGATTTACCCGGTT
>DGTS01000015.1:78177-205658 GCA_002394385.1 Prevotella sp. UBA4330 | reverse complement strand
CAACCGGGTAAATCCGCTGAGCCGGCTTTGCTGGTAGTAAAAGAAAGGACGAACTATGTCAAAGCGTTTATCATTGTTACTGTTGGTCTTGGGACTGACGTTTAATTTTTCCTTTGGGCAAACTGTTATTGGGGATTCACTAATAATTCAAGGCAAGAAGGGGACTCTAGCTAAAGTTCTCAAAAGCAAGAAATACACTAATATTACCAAAATCAAAGTTATTGGTGATGTGGCAAAGAAAGACTTTTCCGGCGGTTTTAGGGATAACCTAGTATCTCTTGACCTATCCGAAGCAACATATATTCTTACATCTTCTGAATATGGGCAATTTACTCGGAGTAGAAGCTCTGAGAGGAATCATTTGTATATAGGAATCGGTAAGAATCTTAATCTGTTGAAACTATTTAAGAATGCAACATATAAAGGAGAAGTTGTTCCTGTAAATATTGAAATTTATGGTTCGAATAGGGAAGATATATCCCTTCTGACCTGTTATTTCAGCAAAAACATGAGTATTTCTGAATGTTATGTATCTAAAACTGTTACAAAAGGAATTGTGTATGACGATGAGAAAGTGGCAGCATCTTTTGAAACAAAACAATTGTTTGACATATTAGAAGTTCCTCGTCTTTCAGATTTAGAAAAGATGGAGGTTGATGGTGCAATTTTAAACATCCATAATATAAATGAGTGTATTATCGCTAGGTCAGACTACGAGGATTGGAATGGTCACCATCAGAGGGATATTCCTCAGGGAGGTTATAAATACTGGCTTGATTATTTAAAGAAAGCAACTACATTAAAATTTCACGCCTTAGATGAAAAAGCATTGTTTCCAATCGTTAACTTAATAGATACTATTTACCTCCCAAATGTTAGGCGGATTGATAAGTTTGCATTTGGTTTTGATACAGAACGCAATCATTCTTATGAATGGAAAAAAATCGGCAAAAGCATTAGTTTAATTCTGTCAAGTTTAGATACAGTACCAGATTTTCATCACAGTATTTTCAGAAATGCAAATATTGAATTAATCTCGATGGATTCTGCAACAACAATTTCTCCTGACGCATTTGGGGGATGTACTATAAAAAAAGTTTATCTACCTAATGTACAATCCATCGGCAAAAGTGCATTTGAAGCCGTAAAAGGGTTAGAAGAAATCTCTATTCCCAAAGTAAAATATATTGGAAGGTCTGCATTTTCTTGGTGCAAGCTTAAATCAAACCGGATAGATATTCCTGTTAGTATTGAAAAAATTAAGAAATGTGCATTTGAAGGATCTGTTGATACAATTAAATTTGAAGGAATGACTCCTCCGTTGATGGATGATAATGCTTTTGGTAATAATGACTGGCATGTTATAGTTGTTCCCAATGGAGCATTTGGAAACTTTAGTTCTGTAGTTCAGAAGAACTTGAAAGTATTAGAAGAATGGGAAACGTCTCATAATAACAAGTTTGTTATAAAGACTTCTGCTCCCGGACAAATAAAAGAATGTTTGACCGATGAAATGAAAAGATATGCCGATACATTGGTAATTAGCGGTCAATTGTATTGGGAAGAAAATGAATGGCTAAAGAAACAATTTAATAGAGATGTTAAATTTGATTGGACAGAGGTGAAATATGTTCAATCGCCAGAGGATTTGCAACGCTATAGAAATCAGCAAAAAGCAGATCGTGAACTCGCTGAAAAAAGACGAAAGTATGGTGTCGGATCTGTTTCCGAAGGATATTCAATAGGATATAATGACGGCTTGGGGAATGTCAATAATATTATGTCGTATAAATATAGCACAAACCCATATTATACTGAACAATTTTTAGATGGGTATAGGCGAGGGTTCAGTAGAGGTCAAGATGAACTAACGAAAAGCAGATTAAGGAATATGAGGAGTTGGTAAATCTTTGTCTTTTTTATTAAACTATATCATTCTGTCCACTAAAAATCGCCAATCGGTCTTTGAATTAATTGAAAAAAAGTTAGTTGCAGAGATTTTTCGGGTGCGCCGATTTCGTATCTTTGCAGTCAAAATACTGACTGCATATGAACAAATCAAAATACGTCTTCTCGCAATTAGTGGAGTTATTGAACTTTGACAAGTTCTGTCGCATTGTTGACAAGTATAAAGGGAACCTCTACGTGAAGCGCTTCACTTGCTGGAGCCAGTTACTGACGTTGATGTTTGGACAATTTGGTTATCGCGAGAGCATGCGAGACTTGATTGTCGCCACAAAGGCACGCCACAGGAGTGCTATCATCTCGGACTTGGCAAGCATGTGACCAGAAGAAATCTGAGCAAGGTCAATATCAACCGTGACTATCTCATTTTCGAGGAGCATGCCTACTACCTTGTAAGTGAGGACAGGCGAAAAGGGCAACTGACATCTTCAAGCTTGACAGCAACGTCTGTGCTTTTAATTCCACAACCATCTCGCTATGCCTTGATGTGTTCTGGCAAGCATAAGGGCGGTATCAAGATACATACCTTGTATGATATGGAACCCCAGATTCCAGTTTTCTTCCACATCACCACAACATCAGTTCATGATTCCAAGGCGATGAGATAAATCCCCATTGAGACAGGTGCTAACTACAACTTTGACCATGATACACAACTACAATGAACTCTATCGTATACATCGTGTGGAGTCTTTCTTTGTTGTAAGAGCCAAGACCAACTTGCAGTACAAGTGTGTCAAATGGAAACAGAGGTTGCCCAAGAACATCCTGACCGACGCTGAGATAGAACTGACCGTTTATGGCAGTCAGAAAGGCTATCCGGATCATCTCAGACTTGTGCGATTCTATGATGAGGAGAAAGACCGTAAGTTTATGTTCCTGACCAACGCTGTGGAACTGACAGCCCATTAGGTCGCAGACCTCTATAAGAAACGCTGGCAGATATAGCTTTTCTTCAAGTGGCCCAATCTGCATCTCAGAATCAAGAAATTCTGGGGTACTACCGAGAATGCTGTCAGAATACAGATTTATTCTGCCATCTGCGCCTACTGTCTCGTTGCCATCGTGCAGCATGATATGCGGTTGGAGAGAAGTACCTACGAAGTACTGCAAATCCTCAGTATGTCACTCACAGACACAACGCTTCTGAGAGATATCTTCGACAAAACTATATTCAAAAATGACAAAGACCGAAGCGGCTCAGATGAACCTGATTTATATGATTTTTAAACTCGTCCGTTTTAGTGGACACTCGTGATTTCAAATCTTAACGGGACAGTAGTGATTCCTTTACTCAAGTTTAGCATGTTGAAGGAGTTCTGTAGTTTTCGTGGCGGGGAATCATTAGCGATGTGGGGCAAATAGTTTATAATTGCGTCATTTTATGACATAACCACTGAAAGATCTCCAGATTGTAAATTTTTAACAACAATTTGTCTGAAAAAACTGCTGATGTAAAGATAATTATGCTATCTTTGCATATTGTAATTACTTACATTGTTTATAACCTGTAAAACGAGAGACAAGATGAGAACTCACCGCTGGGCATTTGCCGCTTTAATGTTGACGATAGTGCTGCTACTGCCGCAACGCATTGTTGCAGTAGGCAACGTAGTTTATAACACGTCGGAGAACGGTCAGGAACTGCTGGCGCAAGTGTTCAACGATGAGAATGACAGCGAGTGGAGCACCGGCGATGCTGCCTATGACGGCGAGACGGTAGCCGACGAGCAGGACAGTCGGCAGTCGTCGATGCTCAAGACGGTTGTTTCGGTGGTCTGCGGTGTTATCATTGCATTGGCGCTGGTCATCGGCATAATACTCATAATTGTCATGATTGCCAAGAAGGGCGGTTCCTCCACGCCGATGCTCCTGGGGTGCGGGTGCTGCACGCTTGTCTTTTTCGTGGCAGTGGCGGCATTGGTGTTCCTGCTGATATTCTATAACCGCGGTTCCAGCGATGACGAGGAGTGGTATAAACCCACAGACGAATGGGTGGAGAGCGATGCCGGCGACAATTCGGTGACGGCAGACGGCGAGGAAGTCGGCACGGCAGACAATCGCGACCCTAACGACCCTGATTACACTCCTGCCCGCTATGCCATCAAGGCAGGCGAGGATGGCGGCAAGTGGAACACTCTGCAGTCGGGAGAGACAGTATATGAGTACACGATAAGCGGCGAGTATGCGCGCAGCGTGTGGGTGAACGACGGTGGAAAACTATATTACGTGGATGCCAGCGGATGCAAGATAAGAAACAACTACGCCCACGATGGTTTCTATGCCGGTGCTGACGGACTCTGGGACCAGAGCAAGAGGCCTATCTCTGAGAACACCATGCCTTCAGAAAGACCGTATGGCGACGGCTCGGTGACATGGACGTTCGATATGGATGTGGCGCAGAACGGCACCATCAGCGGCACGGCGACGCAGAAGTATAGTTTCGGCACCGTCAATACTTACCGTGTGACCAGTTTCGGGCACAGTGCCTACAGGCTGTTCTATACCAAGGACGAGTCGATGCAGGCTCATGTCGTGGTGCTCAACGGCGGACGCACCATCGCCATCTCTGCCAGCGGTACCACAGATAAGTATGATTTAGAGTGATGTAGCACCCCTACAACTCCTACACTTATAAACTTCAAAACTCATAAACTTATAAACTCATAAACTTCAAAACTTATAAACTCATAAACTCATAAACTCCTAAACTCATAAACTCCTTATAACTGAAACTTTATTAACGTGTTATGCAATGTTTGCGTGCACAGAGTGCTAAATTATTTTGGAAATCCAATAAATATAATCTTAAAAGATGTAAACATATTCGCTAAACCTTTGTCGGAGTGACATTGCGTAAAGTGTTGTTATAGTGTACGAAAGACAAAAACGGGAACCCTGAAAGCGGCTTTTTCGCCATATCGAAAAAGATGTAAACACGCTTTGAGGGCTCTCTTTTTTTTTGTAACTTCGCACTCGTAATTTTTTGAGAAAGTATAAAATACCTAATCTTTATGAAGAAAATTGTTGCACTGACCGCTTTGTTTTTATTGTTCTCGTCGCTCACTCCAGCATTCGCAGGAAAGAAGAAGCACAGAACAAGAGCAAAGGCTCAGCCCAGACAGGAACAACGCGTAGAAGAAATTGATAATTACGACTTCCTCTATCTTGACGAGGGAGTTGACTACGGTTATAACAACAACACGATGGTGAACAATATCCTCGACGAGGCTTTCGCACACATGGGTGCGCGTTATAGTCATGGTAGTGCTGGACCATACGTGTTCGACTGCTCTGGTTTCACCAGTTATGTATTCGGCAAGATGGGCATCTCGCTCAGCCGTTCCTCTCGCCAGCAGTCAACTCAGGGCTATCGCATCAGCAATAGCGACCTGCAGAGCGGCGACCTCGTGTTCTTCACTAGTCCACGCAGTGGCGGTAACGTGGGACATGTGGGCATCGTCGTTGATGTTGACCCTGCAACGGGCAGTTTCAACTTCATCCACGCATCGCTGCGCGGTGTGAAGGTGAGCAACTCACGCGAGAGTTATTACGCACGTCGTTACCTCTTTGCAAAGAGAGTGATGTAAGATATCTACGTTGAACGTTGAGTGGTGAGCGTTGGGCGAGTTTAGTTATTGCTTCGGCATTACTTTCGGCTCAACGCTCATTATTATATATAAGGTATAAGGATTATAGACAATCGAACACAAAGCGTAGAAAGATTTTCCAACTTCTAACTTCTCGCTCGACCCGAAGGGGCGCTTTTACAAAGCGGAGCGACTAAAAAACTCCAAACTCAAATGAAATCCATACTCGTAACTCTTCTGCTTGCCGGCATGTGCATGGCATGCAACTCAAAGAACAACGGCAGCCTGGAGATGCTGCCTGCCGAAAGCCAAGAGACAACGGCACAGAATAATGCGCCAAGCAAGAAACCCGACACGCTGACAATAGCGATGACCGGCGACATAATGATGGGCACCACGTTCCCGTCGCGTCAGTTGCCTGCCAACAACGGTGCCAATCTCTTCGACGACACGAAGCATATACTGAAACGTGCCGACCTCGCTGTCGGAAATCTTGAGGGTACTCTCTGCGATGGCGGTACAAGCACCAAGGGTACAGGTCCTCATAGTTTCGCATTCCGAACTCCCACCAGTTACGCACCGCTGCTCACCGATGCGGGTTACGACTTCCTGAGCATGGCGAACAACCACGCCAACGACTTCGGACAGACAGGCATCGAATCGACAGAGCGCTGCCTGAAAGAGCAGGGCATAAAGTTCTCGGGCATCGCCGGCAGGACGCAATATGCGGTGGTGGAGCGCAACGGCGTGAAATATGGCATCTGCGCCTTCGGACATAACCGTTACACCATGAAGCATGCCGACCTCGGTCTGGTGAAGAGCGTCATAGAGCAACTGAAGCAGCAGGCGGACATCGTCATCGTGTCGTTCCACGGCGGTGCAGAGGGTAGGGACAAAGGTCATCTGCCTCAGGGCACCGAGACATTCCTCGGCGAGAACCGTGGTGCACTGCGCGACTTTGCCCATTTCTGCATAGACAATGGTGTTGATGTTGTCTATGGTCATGGTCCTCATGTCACCCGTTGCGTTGAGGTTTACAAGGACAGGTTCATCGCCTATAGTCTCGGCAATTTCTGTACTCCTTACGGCATGAGCCTCGGTGGGGTGCTCGGTCATGCTCCTGTGGTTGAGATAAAGATAACGTCCGACGGCAAGTTCCTCTCTGGAAAGATTCATTCGTTCACGCAACAGCGTGGCGTGGGTCCGCGCCGCGATGCAACAAACAGCGTGGCACGCAACATGGCCGACCTCTCGCGTGCCGATGTTCCGCAGAGTCAGGCAACGGTCGATGGCGAAGGAAACATCAGCAGGAAATAACACAATCCATCGCCCATATATAAAAACGGGAACGATATTCATTTAACACCCATAATGGTATATTGTTCCGGAAAATGCAGAATGTGACCTTTCCCCTCCCCTACAGGGGCGGGGATACATTAGTAAATGATATATAAGTACACAAATCCCAATAAAAAAGGCTTGTTCCTGAGTGGAACAAGCCTTTCTTATTTCTTCGAGTGCTGTGTGAGAAACAATTATTTCTCTGCTGCAACAACTGCAGAACGCTTCTCTGCGATACGAGCCTTCTTACCAGTGAGTTTGCGCAGGTAGTACAACTTAGCGCGACGTACCTTACCAACCTTGTTCACCTCGATGCTGTCGATGTTAGGACTCTCGATAGGGAAGATACGCTCTACACCTACAGTACCAGACATCTTGCGAACGGTGAAACGCTTCTTCTCGCCGTGACCGCAAATCTTGATAACAACACCGCGATACAACTGGATACGCTCCTTTGAACCCTCGATGATTTTGTAAGCAACGGTAATGGTGTCACCACTCTTGAATGAAGGGAATTTCTTACCGGTTGCAAATGCTTCTTCAGCAACTTTTATTAAATCCATTGTTTCTTTTATGATTAGAATTTGTAATAGTTTCGCGCAACATAGCGAGGCAACTCTTCTTCCTGCCATAGGTTACGTCGAAAAAGCGGTGCAAAGGTACTACTTTTTTCTGAATTACAGCACATTGCGGCCTTCTTTTTTTCTAATTAATGCTTTTTTTATACTTTTGTAGGTAAAAAGTCGTTACTTTCCAAGAAAAAAAACTATCTTTGCAAGTAGATACTTTACCATTATGAGAAACAAATCTTTATTTTTAGTTTTGCTGGCGGCACTCTTGCTGACGGCATGCCGCACTCACTACAAACTGAGTTCGGTAGAGAGAACACGGGTGCTTATAGACAGTCGCTACGATGCCAACCCCGACAACAGGGCGGAGACTTTCATAGCGCCTTACAAGAAGGCGGTGGATTCTATAATGAGTCCTGTCCTCGGCACCACGGCACGCTATCTTGAGCGCGGAAGACCCGAGGGGCTGCTGTCTAACCTGTTGCCCGACATACTGATGGAGATGGCAGAGGAGTATGGCGAGAAGCCCGACTTCGCATGCTATAACTATGGAGGAATACGCGCGGCACTGCCTGCCGGCAAGGTGACTAAGGGCGATGTCAACGATGTGGCACCCTTCGAGAACAAGGTCGTCTTCGTGACGCTGAAGGGCGACAAGGTGCTCGAACTGTTCCAGCAGATGCTCAAAAGGGGAGGGGAGTGCCTCAGTCATGAGGTGCACATCGAGGCAGATAAGGATTACAAACTGCTCACCGCTACCATCGGAGGTCAGCCGGTAAATCCCGAACGCGAATACCGCATCACCACCATCGACTATGTGCAGCAGGGCAACGACGGCATGACTGCCTTTAAGAGCGGCACCAATCTCAATGCTCCTGGCAAAGACGAGGATAACTCGCGCTATGTCATGGAGAGATATTTCAAGAAAATGACAGCAAAGGGGAAGATAATCGACTCTGAACTGGAGGGACGTATAACCATAAAACAGTGATAGCGCCATGATAAGAAAAACAATAATCGCCGCCATGATGTGCATCGTATCATGCACAACAGCGCTGGCACAGGACAAACAACTCGTGATATTGCATACCAATGATACTCACAGTACGGTATATCCGCTGAATTCAACACTTGCCGACACGCTCGTGGCGGGACGTGGTGGCTATCTGCGTCGCCTCAAGATGATTGAGGAAGAGCGTGCCAAGGCACCGCGACTGCTGCTCATCGACAGCGGCGACTTCTCGCAAGGCTCTCCTTATTATAGTATATACCAAGGCGAGGTGGAGGTGAAACTGATGAACATGATGAAGTATGACGCGGCGACAATAGGCAACCATGAGTTCGACTTTGGCATGGAGAACATGGCAAGGATATTCAAGATGGCCGATTTCCCCATCGTGTGTTCAAACTACGACTTCACCGGCACAGTGCTCGAAGGTATCGTGAAACCATATACCATCATCAAGCGCGACGGGGTGAAGATAGGACTCTTCGGACTGTGCCCGCCGCTCAAAGGACTTGTCTTCGACCATAACTGCGAGGGGGTGAAGTATCTCGATCCTGCTGTTGAGGCTCAGCGCTGGACCGACTATCTGAGGAACGTCAAGAAGTGCGACCTCGTGATTTGCATCTCGCATCTCGGATGGGATATGAGCAAGAAGGCTTCCACCGACGATAACCGCGCCATTGCAAACACACGCGGCATCGACCTCGTGCTCGGCGGTCACTCGCACACCTATTTCAACAGTCTTGAGTATGTCACCGACCTCGATGGCAAAAAAGTCCCCGTTGACCAGAACGGCAAGCATGCCATCTTCGTCGGAAAACTGACACTTAACCTTGATAAGAAATGATAATAGTGTAGAACTGAGAGTGTAGAGTGTAGAATTGGTAATGGAGAATGTAGAATGTAGAATTATGATTACCACTATGAGCCATGCACCAAGGCTTGTTCTTGTAAGGTAATCATAATTCTACATTCTACATTCTCAGTTCTCCACTTAAAATTCTATCCGACTACTAATGAGAATTTCAGACCTAATGCATTGGCAATAAGCATGAAGGTTGAGAGTTGCATGTCCGTCTTGCCTTGCTCCAGAGAAGAGATATACTCGCGTTTTTTTCCGATACGCTCACCCAGTTCTTGTTGCGTCAGTTTCTGCCGTTTGCGCTCATCACGCAACAACTCGGCATAGTACCACGCTTCAGCCTTTGCCTGGAACTCCTTACGCTGTGGTGAACCCACAGGACCATATTTCTCCGTCAATCGGTCATCAATCTGTGGCAATTTTGCCCACTTTTCATCACTAATCTTTATCATAAACTGTCCTCCCATTCTTTTAATAATCGTTCTGCTTTCTTAATCTCTGCATGATACTGCTTAGAACCCTTTTCAACAAAAGAGTTGAGCATCACCATACGATGACATTCCATAAAATTGTCTGAGTCAATGGCAAATAGCACAGTGCGATGCTCATTGTTACCGACAGACACGCGCATCTCATAAAACTCAGTTTTCTCAAGACGCTTCACAAATTTCGTACTAACAACATATTTTGTAAGCATGATTTCGAACACGTAGTCATATTTGTCTCTTATCTTTTGAGGCAAGTTCTGATAGTATTCGTCAAACTCCTTAGTATATGTTGCTGTTCTAATTCTGTCATTCATGCCGCAAAAGTAATAAATTTCTTCCAATTATGCAAATAATTGGGAAGGATAACACATAATAACTAATGTAGAAAGGAAAATGTAGAATGTAGAATTATGATTATCACTATAAGCCATACCTTATGGCCAGTCCTTGAAAGGTAATCATAACTCTACATTCTCCATTCTCAGTTCTCCGCTATATGAGAACTATTCAAAGTAGAATGTGAGGACAATCATCTTGCTGCGTCCTTTGTTCACCGAGTTGGTGTATTTCAGCATGTTCTTGTCTTTCAGGTGGTTGCCGTGGTCGGTGTCGAGACAGTTGGTAAGACCGTATGCGAACTTCAGTTCGGGGCGCAACTTAAAGAAGGGAAGGTAGAAGTCGCATCCCAGTCCCGCTTCCAGAAAGACATCATATTTCTTCATCTTCAGATAGTCGTCGTCCTTGTTCGAGAGATTGAGCATGGGGTTCAGTCCCAGCATCATGTATGGACGATGGTTGTTGAAGCGTTTCGCGCTGAAGATAAGGTCGAAAGCGCATGATACGTATGCCGTCTTCAGTTCCTGCCGCTGCTCAATGGGTCTGCCGTCCTCCAGAGTCTCCTTGTGGTTGCGGAAGGTGAAGTGCTTCGTTCCGAAGTACATCGCCGGTGCCACGCGCATGGCGAAGTAGGTGCCCAGACGGAACTCGCCCAGCACACCGACGTTGAAGCCAGCATCCCAGCGGTCCTGGTCGCAGGTCACCAGAGCATCCACGCTCCCGTCCTCTGTTGTTATCACCTGCGGACCGACATTTGTAAACTCGATGTCCTGCAAATGAGTGCCCACAAGCACACCGAAGTGGAACGGGCGCAGGTCGGTATAGGGGCGGTTCTCCACGGTCCGCTCCTGTGCGATGGCGCTCACGGCGCACATCACCGTTATAATTGAATATGTTATTATCCTTTTCATCATTATATATAACGGCACTTTCCTTTTATTATTGCATTGCCTTGAGACGCAATTCTCCGTGTCGTTCATCATTTCTTGGTATTGCTCGAATGAGTTTTCTGTTAATTTATGTAAAAACTAATACCTAATATTAGGTACGTAATGGATATTTTTCTATCTTTGCAACGATGAAACTGTAAATAACATTATTAACAAATAAATTTAAATTAATTATGGCTTACGTAATTGGTGAAGACTGTATCGCATGCGGTACATGTATCGATGAGTGCCCAGTAGGAGCAATCTCTGAGGGCGAGCGTTATTCAATCAACCCAGACGAGTGCACAGAATGTGGTACTTGTGCAGGTGTTTGCCCATCTGAGGCAATCTCCCTTCCTTAAGGATCCTATCCCTTTACGGGAAAAGATTAATTGTTAGACATGACTTTTGGGTGCTGTTCCTCGGAACAAGCACCCATTTCTTTTGTAATTATAAAATATCTATCCCCAACAGCCTCACCCCTATCCCCTCTCCAAGTGGCGAGGGGGACTTTGGGGGCGGGGAAATGTTGCGTATGACTTCTTTTGAAACACCATCCCATTTGCTGTGGACTCCCCGCCCCTGTAGGGGAGGGGCAGGGGTGGGGTCAGCGTTTTTTTTCCACACAAATTCTTCCATCTCTTTATCTTCTTCTTGATATCACCGACCCCACTCAGGCCCCGAAGCCTCACCCCTATCCCCTCTCCAAGATGCGAGTGAGACTTTGGGGGCTAGGAAACGTTGCGTATGACTTCTTTTGAAACACTATCCCATTTGCTGTGGACTCCCCGCCCCTGTAGGGGAGGGGCAGGGGTGGGGTCAGTGTTTTTCCCACACAACTTCTTCGATCTCTTTATCTTCTTCTCTCTTCTTCTTGATATCACCGACCCCACACAGGCCCCGAAGCCTCACCCCTATCCCCTCTCCAAGGTGCGAGGGGGACTTTGGGGCGTAGTCCCTAAAATCCTTGAAGTCCGTGGAGCAATTGGAAAGAAATTAGAATAATTAGTATAATTCTTTTAGTCGGCTATCGCCTTTGTAAAAGCGGCAAAGCCGAGCGCGTAGTCCCCGAAGTCCCTGAAGTCCGTAGAGCAAATGGAAAGAAATTAGTATAATTAGTTTAATTCGTAGTCCTAATAGTCCTTGAAGTCCGTAGAGCGATTGGAAATAATTTGTATAATTTGTTTTTTGTCTTTTTGTCCAAAATATGTCTTTATGTCTTAACCATGTCTTTCTGTCCAGCGTAACAGTTAAAAGTTTTTACATGTAAACGTTTGCGGCGACAAAACAAATGTTAAAAATGAGGGTTTCCGATATTTTTGTCTCCGATTTCTTTCATATTATAATTAAACTTTGTAAATTTGCAGCCGATTTGTATGAATTCCATAATGAGGACTTGATAATTCCTCGATTAGGATAAACTACAACCAGATGAATATAAGGGCAGCGGACATATCGAAAGTGATAACTGCTATATAAATAACTTAACTGATAAGAATAACTCACACGGCATCCCTGCTCTATATAATAATATAAGGTACGCGCGAGCATGCAACCCTATGTCTCACCTCCGTGCCGCAACCCTCTTACGTTACTACAAGGCTCTCGCCGAAGTTGCTACGCTCTTACGAATAATTACAATACTAACAAAATAACTTAAAATGAAAAGAATTATTACGTTTTTCATGTTGATTGCCTTCATATCCATAGGGATGAGGGCAGCCATTACCATTAAAACCGAAAGCGTTTATATTGGTTCTAGCACTACAGCGACTTCGGGTTATGGTATCTATGGCGCAAAGGCTGGTGAGCTTGCTCTACTGCTGAGTGGAGACAACTCAGTTACCGTACAATGGAATGGTGCTACTTTAGACCAATTGAAGAGCGCCGAGTATGTTAAAGTTGGTAGCACTTCAACGCCTAACATACTGAACAACGATGACCTTGAGGCTCTCGAGATTCTAAGTGGCGCTAAGTTTTTGGACATTGACGGAAGTGTGCTTGCCGAGGGTGCCGACATTTCAAACATCAAGGCTGGCTCTAACATTGAGGCTGTTACTCTGCCCAATCAGTTGACCAAGAAACAGGTGAATGCCGCCGGTGCTTCGTTGAAGGCTTGCAACGCCAACTTCGGTTCTTGCATGAGCCTTGACGCCGAGATGGAAGAGAAGGAGGTAACCACTTATACCTTTACCGATCCCTGTACTTCAGAGGATGTGGTATATACGGGGACTGTAACTAATGGCAAAGGTCATATTGACAACCTTACTTATCCGCTTACCCTTACAAGTTCTTCATTCACTTATACAAACACAAAGTTCGGAGGAGGTGAAGTGACTCCATGCGCTGAAAGTGACGTTGTGGACGGTAAGATTGTACCTAACCCACTGAAAGTACAGTTGACAAAACTGGCAACGCCAATAACTAAATATAAGGTTGAATATAACGGACAACTCATCACTGTTGAAGACCATGCAATTGACAAAAACACCTTGGAAATAACACAAGATTTTTATTGCGCGGAGATTGGTAGTAATACTCAGGGTCTTGTTGGCAAAACGGCTACAGCAGTGACTTATGAATATTCTTATACATTTAAGAAAGGTGGTTGGGAACAGCCATTCTATCATGAAGATGCTCAAGGCGATGAAACGAACGGTTACTATGCGATGATCGAAAATGTATATAGCCAAAATGAAGGTTATCAGTTCGACGTTACATCAACTTACAATTATACTTATACAGATCCCACAGATACAGAGAATCCTTGTTCTGTGAAACCTGCAAGTTACAACGACGGTCCTCATGAAACTATTGATATTCCTTATAATAAAGATGTTGACCTGGAATCAACCACACAGACAGTCAATGTTCCCAAGGAGGGTGGAAATACCACAGTCGTGGCATACGTTAACACTCCTGGAACGCTCTATCAGGCTACAAGCCTCGATAATTATGATGTAGAAGTGGCTGATAGTCTGATAATTTCTGGTAACATCAATAACGCTGACATTTCGGTACATGCTAATGCTACCGACCCCTCGCCGTCAACGGATGCTGACGCGTTTACAACCACAGGTGCAACACCTGCTTTCTATGTTAACCATAAGCAGTGCCAGTTTGTGTCTATAGATATGAGCGATGCCGTTATCGAAGACTACAAGCATCTGCGCGTGCTGGATAGTTATGGCAATCAGTTAGAGACCATAGTATTCCCGAGGAACTTGGAGAAAATTCCTAATTATTGCTGTTACGCCAACGGTGACTCAGGTCTTCCTAACCTGAAGAACGTGACATTCCCAGAGAATCTGAAGAGTATTGGAGTTCGTGCGTTCTGCGATACAGCTCTTGAAGAACTCGTACTTCCTGGTACTATCCAGAGCGTTGGTGACTATGCTTTCTATACCTGTAAGAAACTTGAGATCGTTGAAATGGAGGCACTCACTGGTTCGTGTACGTTTGGTGAGTTTGTGTTTGCCAGCAGTGCTGTTAAGCACGTGACCCTTTCTGAGGGTGTTGATGCAATCAGTGCCCATATGTTCGATGTTTGTGCTTCTCTTGAATCGGTACGTATTCCTACAACTGCCAAGACTATAAAGACAGCTGCTTTTGCAGGGTGTGTCAGCCTTCACAAGCTGGTAATCCCCGAGGGGGTAGACCTGCTTGAGCAGAGTGTATTCAACGGTGCCGGCCTTACTGACATCTATGTGATGGCAACATCAGAAGCAAAAGTTCCAAAAATTTATTGCCTTGGAACGAATCCGTTTGATAACACTATTGTCGGTACATTTACTGTAAAGAATATTCTCGGCAACAACACCTCTCCTATTAAGACGAAGGGTACCGACTATGACGAGAATACTCCAATGGAGACTGCTCTGTCGTGGTATCAGGAAGAATTTTCAGACATGAATATAGGTATTGGTGGAAACAACTGTATGATTCAACTCCACTATCCTGAGAACATGGCTTCATTCTATAACGGAACCGCAAACCTTCCCGAGGGATGGCTTGACAACCTCAACTCTCTAGCAGACAGTGAACTTGCTGCATGGGAAGTTGCTAAAGCAGAACAGTCAGGATGGCTTTCCACTGTCTATGCATACGGCTCATATGAGTATGATGAGGAAAATGGAACTAACAAAGGAGGTTCCTCCCCAATAATCGGTCCTACGGAAGGTGGCCTCTACTGGCCTAACCAGCAGGATTATTATATCCGTCTTGCCGCTGGTTACAGTTCTACAGGCGAGCCTACAGCCGAGGCTTGGCGTCAGATTCCTCTTCAAGGAATAACCGATGCCGAGGAGATTATCTATACCAAGAAGTATGACGACACTTGGTACACCATGGCATTCCCTTGGGATATGGACGACAATACGCTGTTCAGCACATTCAATCAGAAGTGTGAGATTGTGGAGTTCAAGGGTGCTGAGGTGTTCAAGGATCCAAAAGATGAGTATAACTATAATCTTGTGTTCCACTTTGATGAAGTTGCCAAGACACGTTATATGCCTGAAGATCATTCTGCAGAGTATAGGCGTATTGTATCTGAGCACACCCGCACGGTGGAACTCACTATTAATGGTACGAAAACTACAAAGAACTATTACACTTACGAAGATATCAAAACTGGCGACTTAGTTTACTGGCCATATCATACTGGATCTAGTGCATCTGATGCAGAGAAGGAGATGCAAAAAAAATATAATGACATTATGCACATGATGGTATTCGCCGGTCATCCCTATATGATTCACCCGGCTATCGGTGCTAAGGCTGGTCAGCCTAAAGATTGTACTATAGCAGGTGTGAAGAAATATACTCCTGGTGAAGAATATGAAGGAAAAACTTATAGCACCCTGGCAGATCTTGCAAACGCGCAGAAGGTTGAGCGTACTGTTACTTCTAAGGAGGCTGACAGCACTGCAGAAGCAGAGGTATGGAAGAACCCTGTGACTGGTGCTGGTGGCAAGTACACCTTCATTGGTAACATCAACGACGCTGCAGAAACAGATGTAGAGGGTCACGAGGGTGCTCAGGATATGCCTACACAGAATGGTCCTGTTTACTTCCTCGGAGTGAAGCCAGGTACTGTTTATCCACAGTTCTTCAAGAAACCACAGGGCAAGGGTGCCGGCAAGTGGAGCCAGTACAGCGCAATCATCGTTCCAGATGCTGATGCAGTTGCAAACGTTGAGGGTCTCGACGGTATGTCGGCAGGAAGCAGCAGTGTAGCACCAGCCAAAGGCTACGACGTAGTGTTCGGCGAGTGGGAAGTTGTTGACGAGGCCACCGTTGTCACAGCCATCGAGAACGCACAGGCAGAGGCAGAGGAGACAGGCAAGCCTGCACAGATAACACACATGAACGTGGTGTATAACATCAAGGGACAGGTTGTACGTGCCGACTCTTCATCAGTAGAAGGTCTTCCTAAGGGACTTTATATTGTGAACGGTAAGAAATATATGGTTAAATAAAGAATAGGAGGACATAAACGATGAAAAAGACATATATAAGCCCGAGACTCTTTGTAATAGATGCCGAGGCTTCTGAAATGATTTGCGCCAGCAAAACATATACTCTCAACAGAGGAACGCAGTGGGGTACTGAAGGTGAGTATGCCCCTGCAGAGTGGAAAAACGAAGGCTATCTGGACAAGAGTGAAAAGATAGGCGGTTTCGACGTTGCTGAGTTTGGTGAAGATGCTAACGATGAAATCTGGAGCCGTTAATCAGTGCTATAAGAAAATGTAGTAACAAAAACAGTAATATTCTATTTCAAATCCCCGATGCTTCATTGCGTCGGGGATTTTTATATTATGTAAAAACGTGTTGTATTCCCGTCATCATTTCTCCCTTTGGTGTTTGTGCTGCCTCTCTGCCCTCCCACTTGCGCCTTACGGCTGAGTGATTAGACCCTAATCACTCCCTCACTTGTGCCTCCTGACCACCTCACTTATATACATTTGACCACCTCAGGAATGTCTCCTGACATCCTCAGGAATGTCTCCTGACAAAGTCTCCAAGTGTTATATGGCTCAACTTTCGCATGTAGAAGGAGTATAGGAGTTTAGGAGTTTTCGCGGCTTTAGCGGCTGGAGTGCAGACATCAGTTTTATGCGTTAAAATGTATCGATGGCGGACGACCTGCAAAAGTGTCGTCTATACTCCTAAACTACTGAACTCCTGCACTCCTTAAGAATGCGAAGCGTGCGAAAGTTAAATTATATGGTTTATTGCAAACTATAAGTCAGCCACATGTAGGGGCGTTCCTCCGTGTGCGCCCGAACCGCCATCAAGCGGTATGTGTCGTCGTGTTTTTATTATAAATGACAACAATGTAGTGGATGCAGGCGGGCGCACACAGAGGTGCGCCCCTACAGTTTGAAATGGCGGCATGCAGCAATATCGTGTCCTTTATGTCTTTCTGTCCTATAATATGTCTTTCTGTCTAAAGTATGTCTTTCTGTCTAAAAACCGTTAGTCCATTGAGTCCGTAGAGACATTTTAATCCCCACAAACATCTTATATCTCCTTTCTTAATATTACCGACCCCACCCCTTACCCCGAAGCCTCAGCCCTATCCCCTCTCCAAGGGGCGAGGGGGACTTCAGGGGCGGGGAGTCGTTGCGTGTGACTTCTTTTGAAACACCGTCCCATTTGCTGTGGATGCAGGCGGGCGCACACGGAGGTGCGCCCCTACAGTTTGAATGACTGCATGAAGAAATATCGTGTCCTTTATGTCTTTCTGTCCAATAATATGTCTTTTTGTCCAAGATATGTCTTTCTGTCTAAAGTATGTCTTTCTGTCTAAAAACCGTTAGTCCATAGAGTCCGTAGAGACATTTTGCGGTGATTGTTATGCTTATTTACCGCAAATTTGCGGTGAATAAGTTGTTTTTTTACCGCATCCCTTGTTTTGTTTGATTTTTGTTTGTATATTTGCCGCAAATTTCTGAATGGTTATGTATATATGGCAACGAGATGACTGGCCGTTGTTTCGGTGGGACACGGACAGGGTGAATGCCCGACTGTTGAGTGTGCGTTATGCGCAGGGCATTTTGGCTGGCAGACTGAGTGCGTTAGGTTTTGACATTAACAGCGCCGCCATGTTGGATGCTCTTTCTGAGGATATAGTGTCTTCCTCAGAGATTGAGGGTGTGAGTCTTGACAGGGAAGAGGTGCGTTCTTCGGTGGCAAGACATCTGGGTCTTGAGACCGAGGGTCTGCCTTGTGCGAGTCATTATGTTGAGGGAGTCGTTGAGGTGATGATGGATGCCGTCACGAACGCTGATGCCGCTCTTACAGCAGAGCGGCTTTTCGGGTGGCACGCCGCACTTTTTCCTACTGGAAGGAGTGGTGCGTGGACTATTGTCGTGGCTGACTGGAGAAAGTCGGAGGAACCCATGCAGGTGGTTTCTGGTCCTATGGGTAAGGAAAAAGTTCATTTTCAGGCTCCTGACTCTTCTGATGTGCCAGGACAGATAGACATCTTCCTTGAATGGGTGAATGGTCAGCAAACTTTAGACCCTGTCGTGAAGGCAGCGATAGCGCACCTGTGGTTTGTCACGATACATCCTTTTGAGGACGGTAATGGACGTATGGCTCGTACGATAACAGACATGCTTATGGCGCGTGCCGATGAACTGCCTCACCGTTTCTATAGTATCTCTGCTGAAATATTGCAAATAAGAAGCCAGTATTATGATGTTCTTGAGATGACTCAAAACGGAAACATGGACATAACAGACTGGATAATGTGGTTCCTGGATACGGTGGAGAGGGCTGTTGAAATGGCTGACGTGAAAGTGATGGCTGCGATAGAGAAGTTGAAATTCTGGGATGAGCATAGGAATGTGGAGATGAACGACAGGCAACGGAAACTGATAAACCGCCTCTTGGACGGATTTGTCGGCAAACTGACATCGGGGAAATGGGCGAAAATAGCGAAGTGCTCTACGGACACCGCATTGCGTGATATTAACGACCTTATAAAGAAGGGTGTGCTGAAGAAGACTGATGCCGGAGGACGAAGTGCGAGTTATGAACTGAACTAAAGTACTTAAGTGCTCGGCGACTGCGCAGCGATATCGTGCCTTTTTTGCCTTTCTTCTTTTGAAACACCGTCCCATTTGCTGTGGATGCAGGCGGGCGCACACGGAGGTGCGCCCCTACAGTTTGAAATGGCGGCATGAAGAAATATCGTGTCCTTTATGTCTTTCTGTCTAAATTATGTCTTTCTGTCTAAATTATGTCTTTCTGTCTAAATTATGTCTTTCTGTCTAAAAACCGTTAGTCCATTGAGTCCGTAGAGACATTTTAATCCCCACAAACAACACCATCCCATTTGCTGTGGATGCAGGCGGGCGCACACGGAGGTGCGCCCCTACAGTTTGAAATGACTGCATGCAGCAATATCGTGTCCTTTATGTCTTTCTGTCCAATAATATGTCTTTTTGTCCAAGATATGTCTTTCTGTCCAAAGTATGTCTTCCTGTCTAAAAACCGTTAGTCCATTGAGTCCGTAGAGACATTTTGATCCCCACAAACAACACCGTCCCATTTGCTGTGGATGCAGGCGGGCGCACACAGAGGTGCGCCCCTACAGTTTGAAATGGCGGCATGAAGAAATATCGTGTCCTTTATGTCTTTCTGTCCAATAATATGTCTTTCTGTCTAAAGTATGTCTTTCTGTCCAATAATATGTCTTTCTGTCTAAAGTATGTCTTTCTGTCCAAGGTATGTCTTTCTGTCCAAGATATGTCTTTCTGTCTAAATTATGTCTTTCTGTCTAAAAACCGTTAGTCCATTGAGTCCGTAGAGACATTTTAATCCCCACAAACATCTTATATCTCCTTGCGGGGAGTCGTTGCGTGTGACTTCTTTTGAAACACCGTCCCATTTGCTGTGGATGTAGGCGGGCGCACACGGAGGTGCGCCCCTACAGTTTGAAATGGCGGCATGAAGAAATATCGTGTCCTTTATGTCTTTCTGTCCAATAATATGTCTTTTTGTCCAAGATATGTCTTTCTGTCTAAAGTATGTCTTTCTGTCTTATACGTCTCATTTTTCTAAATTGCTCCATGGTCGTTTATGTTTATGGTATTTTGCGGTGTTATATTTCCTCGATATACTCGTGCAGATGCTTGTAAAACTTATGTTTGGTGAGGGTTTCCACATCGCCGATGATGATGAGTTTCATGCGGGCACGGGTGATGGCGACGTTCATGCGGCGCAGGTCGCGCAGGAAACCTATCTGTCCCTCCTCGTTGGAACGCACGAGCGAGATGATGATGATGTCGCGTTCCTGTCCCTGGAACCCGTCAACGGTGTTCACGGAGATAAGACTGCGGTATGGCTTGTAGTATTCGCGCCGGCGGATGAGTTGGCGCAGATACTGCACCTGTGCGCGGTAGGGCGATATGATGCCCACGTCGATGCGTTCCTCAAGGATGCGTGAGCGACCTATCTTGTCGAAAAGTTCCTGTAGCGTGGAGAGAGTGAGTTCTGCCTCGGGCTTGTTGATGCGGCCGAAGGTCTCGCCAACGAACTCCTCATGGTAACGGTTTGCTGTTGTCTCGTTGCCGGTGTCGTCGTCGGTGGGGCAGGGCAGTGCGTCCTTCGAGTCTATCCACACTATGGGGTTGTCGTAGTCGAGGATGCCGCGATGGCGCACCGACGGCGCACTCTCCACCTTGCCGCCGTAGAACCAGTCTGAGGAGAAACGCATTATCTGCTCGTTCATGCGGTATTGCATGCGCAGCAGGGTCACCACCTCGGGGTGGTTTTCGGCGATGCGCTGCATCAGCGTCTTGTCGAGTCCGCCGTGCATCGCCGCAAGACTCTTTATCGTCGGTGGCAACTGACAGTGGTCGCCGGCAAGGATAACACGCGATACGCGGCGCATGGGAATCCAGCATGCAGCCTCGAGTGCCTGTGCTGCCTCGTCGATGAAGAGCGACGTGAAGTGCATGCCGTGAAGCAGGCGGTTGGCGCTGCCCACGAGTGTGGATGCTATGACACGTGCCTCGCCGAAGAGTTCGGCATTGATGCGTATCTCTATCTCGGCAGCACGGCTCTTCAGCCGTTCTATCTTCTGGTGGAAACTGTCGTCGCCGCGATGGCGACGGTTGCGCATTTCGCGTATCGTCTTGCGCAACTGCCACAGGTCGGGGTAGTCGGGATGTGCCTCGAAACGTCGCTCGTAGGTGAAACTGAGCATTTTGTCGTTGACGCGACTGGGGTTTCCTATGCGCAGGACATTCACTCCACGGTCAACGAGTTTTTCGGATATCCAGTCAACAGCCATGTTGCTCTGTGCGCAGACGAGCACCTGACTCTCGCGCATCAGCGTCTCGTAGATGGCTTCTACGAGTGTTGTTGTCTTGCCGGTGCCAGGCGGTCCGTGCACTATCATCACGTCCTTGGTGCGCAGCACCTGGTTGACCGCCTCTTCCTGAGTGTTGTTGAGGTATGGGAATCGCATTGACGAGAACGAGAATCGCTCTGTCTTCATCTGCGGGGTGTAGAAAAGGTCGCGCAGATATGCCAGTCGGTTGCCCTTCGCCTTGATTGTCCGTTCGAGAGCATCGAACATTGTGCGGTAACTTGTTTCGTCGAACGACAGTTGTATTCCCACGTTCGGTGTACCCTCGACATCGGCTATCTGAGCGCTGTCGGGCACAGAGACCACCATACGGTCGCCGTCGATATAACTCACGTTGCCTGTAAAGCCGAAGAACTTGAGTCGTTGTTTCTTTTTTCCTTCTTCTTCGATGAGTGAGAAGAACACTACCGGGCGACCAGGCTCGAAGTTATGCTCGATATCTTGGTCGCCAGTGCGGAACACCTCAACGCAGCGTTGGTTGAGGCTGTTGTAATAAGACTTGCCAATGCGCAGCGGATACCATGCGTCGCCGCGCTTCAGTCTTCTTCCCAAGCCTGTGGCTTCTGCCTGCTTCTGGAAGGACTGACGCTCCTCGTTGTATTCTATCTGCAACAGCAGTCGTTGCTGCTGCAGGCTCTGCACTGGTGTGTTCTGGAACATCGGAAATCTTTTAAATATGTTTTAATTTTGAATCCTTTCTAATGCCTCCCCGCCCCTGTAGGGGAGGGGCAGGGGTGGGGTCAGTGTTTTTCCCACACAACTTCTTCAATCTCTTTATCTTCTTCTCTCTTCTTCTTAATATAACTGACCCCACCCCTATCCCCTCCCCTACATGGGCGGGGAATCGTTGCGTGTGACTTGTTTTGATATTTTATCACATTTGTTGTTTGCTCCCCGCCCCTGTAGGGGAGGGGCAGGGGTGGGGTCAGTTTTTTTGCTCGCACACAATATCTTTGATGTCCCCCTATTTTCTTCCTTTATATCACTGACCCCACCCCTTTCCCCGAAGCCTCACCCCTATCCCCTCTCCAAGGGGCGAGGGGGACTTTGTGGCTATGACCTTTTTCGCCACACTATCCTTTAGCGTTACGCGGGGTATGTGGCTTACAAATACCATAAAAAAACGAATTTCACGAATCATACGAATTATTTCAAATTGACTCTCTTGAAAATTCGTGAAATTCGTGAAATTCGTAGTAGGAAGTCTTAACGCTCCTTTATACTTTATCGTTCAACGTTGTTATTCTGTTGCTTCTTCTGCAGGAGCAGCCTCTGCCTCAGCCTTCTTCTGGAACCAAGTCTTGGCGATGTTGTCGTCTGGAGTAACCTTGACGCACTTATCGAAGTACTGACCAGCGGTGTCAAGTTCGTTCTTTGTCCAGTAGTAGTAACCGATGAGACTGTAAGAACGACCGAGATAGTAGTTCTCGTTTTCTGAGCGCTCAGCCTGGTTTTCCAACAGACCAACTACCTCCTTGAAGTAAGGAGCAGCCTTGTCGTCAAGTTCTGCAGAGAAAGCGGTGTTTGCCTTCTGGTAGGTTCCCCATACCTTAGCCTGCGGATACTTAGCGATTACCTGGTCGTAAACGCCTACAACCTTTGCGAAGTTAGCATCTATCTCAGCGGTGTTGCCAGCCTCCTTAGCCTTCTTAATCTTGTTGGCATAGATGTCGGCGATGTCGCGATAGTCTGAGAGTTTAGCGTTCGGGTTCTTGTCAAGATACATTGCGCTGTACTCCAGAGCCTTGTCTTCCTGACCCATGTCGTTGTAAGCATCAGAGATGTACTTGTAAGGCATGATGTTAGTAGCGTCAACGCTCAGAGCCTTCTCGTACTTGCTGATGGCCTCGGCATGGCGCTGGTTGCCAGCAAGAGCCTGACCATAGTAGCAGAGGTCGCCAGAGTTGTTTTCGCCTTCCTTGTTCACCAGTTTCTCAGCATAGTTCAAGGCGTCTGCATACTGCTCGAGACCGATGGTGTTGATGAGTGCCAAGCGTATGAAAGAAACGTTCTCAGGATACTTAGAGATACCTGCCTTAGCCACCTCAAGAGCCTTCTCGCGGTTGCCTACAGATGTGGCAGCCACAGAATACTCTGTAAGATGAGACTCCTCAAGTTTTGAGATGTCAGCCTTCAGGAAGTAGTCCATTGCCTTCTCGTAGTTGCCTGTAGAATAGAAAGAGTGTGCTGCCTCTGCCTCGATAGGGAAGTCGGGCACGTTCTTCTTCAGTTCGTTGAGCATACGCTCAGACTCTGCTGGGTCTATCTTACGATAAACGTTAGCATAACTCATGTATCCCTGAGGATTCTTTGGGTCGAGTTCCACTGACTGACGATACCACATGGCAGCGCCGCCGCCGTCGTCCTGCATTGCCTGGATGTCACCCTTGAGGATGTAAGCATGTCCGTAGGTCTTGTTGCGGGCAATGGCGAGGTCGGCATAGTGGTTAGCCATTTCGTAGTTCTTCACTGTGAGATAGGCATTTCCAAGTGCTGTCAGGGCCTCGGGGTCCTTCTTGAAAGTCTTGTTGTAGGCTTTCAGCAGATCCTTAGCGGCATTCTTGTCAGTAGGGTTAGCCTTCAGTTCTTTCATAATCGGCTCAAGCATGGTGTTATAGTCAGCCTCTTGAGCATTTGCAGCCACTGACATGCTGAGCATGAGCAGGCCGCTTACGAGATATTTGATTGCTTTCATATTCTGTTTGTTAGTAAATTCAACTTCTTGTTAACACTCTCTATAATAACCTTGTTTTCTTTTTTTTGTAATTGTGTGACTGTTCTCGGTTTGAAAAGTTTATTTACTGTCTTTTCACGTTAACAGTTTTTATCACTATGTCGCCTCTGTAGGGCAGCAGTCCTGACTTGAAGACGATGAGTTGTCCCTGCGGACCAGTGATGTAATTGGCGAAACTCCAAGGGAGTGCCTTGCGTGGGTCAACCACGATGGCGTATATTGTTCTTACGAACGGATAGCGTCCGTCCAGCAAGTATGCCTGATACGGTTTCCAACTGTTCATTGGTGTTGCTTTGTCTTGAACCGATATCGACATTACATGAATGTTCTTCTTGAATGTGGTGTTAGTGGAGTCGCGTCGGTCGTTAAGCCAGTTCGACCCGATAACGCCAATGGAGTTAGGTGTCTTGTCAACGTAGTCGATAACCTCCTTGCTGTTCTTTGCAGCAAACATGTTCTCGCCTTCAATTGTTTTGCCGTCGAGAATAGAGTCAACAACATATCTTACTGTTGCAGATTCCTTGTTATCGAACACTAACTCTATCTTCCCGCGCTTAGAACCTGGATATATCTGGTTCCAGTCGGTTGCCTCTCCGCGAAGTATTTTCTTGAGGTCGTTCACCGTGATACATGTGTCGTTGTTTGCACGATTAACAATGAACGCCAGTCCGTCATAACCGATAGGGAATACCTCTGGGATGCGGCCGTTTTTCTTGATGTATGCCTCCTCGTTAGGCTTCAGAGCGCGTGAAGTGAAGAGCAGGTTAGACTTCATGTCTGTAATCTGCTTCATTCCTTCCACTTCGTTGGTGTACTGAGCGTTGAGTGTGGCTTTTGGGAATTTGTATTCGAACTGTTCCCTCAGTTCTTCTATAATAGGACTAAAACTTTCATCGGCGACAAAAGATATTGTCCCCGATGAACGTGTGTCTGTCCTTCCGCTCTTGTCCTTCTTCTCGCCACATGACGAGAAGAAGAACAATGAGGGTAAGATTAATCCTACTATAACGTAGAATTTGGATTTTTTCATTTGTGATTACTGAAGTTTGAATGTTACAGGCACGGTGTACTTAACGTTCACAGCCTGACCGTTCTGCTTACCAGGAACCCACTTCGGCATGCTGCTTACCACGCGGGCAGCCTCCTTGTCTAGTGATGGGTCAACTGACTTCACAACCTTAACATTAGAGATAGAACCGTCTTTTCCAACGACGAACTGCACGATTACACGTCCCTGCACACCGTTTTCCTCAGCCACAACTGGGTACTTGATGTTGCTTGCAAGGTACTGCATAAGTGCTGCTTGTCCGCCTGGGAACGAAGGCATCTGCTCAACAACGTCGAACACCTTGGTTGCGACTTCTTGCTTCACTTCTTCCTTTGGTTCCGGATCTACCTTGATATCGTTACGGATTGCTTCCATAGTACGGTCCTTGGTACCTTCCTGGTCAACGTTGCTGACTGCCACGTTCTTCTCCAGATCGTCCATTGCCTTCACCTGGTTTTCCTCTTTTACGAGGTCGTCCTTCTTGATGACAGGAGCGGTGAACTTCTGTGACTCGCGCACCTCAGGAATTTCCTTCTTCTGCTCAACCTTAGGCTGAACTTTGATTTCTTCCTTCTTCTCTTTCTTTGCTGCCTCTTGCAGTTTCTGCAATTCGAGTTGCTCAAGATAAGCCTGATGTTCTGCGTCAACTTTGTTCTGGTGAATCTTGTATGCCAGACCTCCACCGACTAATGCTGCAACGATAACCAGTATCAGAAGGGCCTTGATGTTACGACTAGAAGTTCCCTTACGAAGCACGTATGCACCGTATTCCTTGTTCTTGTCGGCGAACACCATCTCGATCCATTTCGGATCGTAAAGATCAATTTTTGCCATTTCTTTTTTCTTTTTTAATTATCGTTACAATTCAACATTCTTCTCTTTTAGCATTTCAAGGTCTTTGTCATTGAGTTTGTCGATGACATAAGTACCGATGCTGAGAATCTGCATTTCATCGAGAGCGTCGATCATGTTGTCGAACGTAGAGTTATCAGTAGGTTTGATGACAACGGTCATAGTAGGTATCTTTTCGTTGCCCAACTCACCTCTCTTGATTTTGTTGAGTTCCTTCTGATAAATGCTGTCAGGCCACTGCTTTGGGTTCTGATGGCGTTTCTGCTTCAGTTCCTCTACAGCAAGGATGATTCGGTTTGTTGGTTTTGTGCCGTCGCCTATAGCGTGATAGCGCAATACGTCACGAATACCCTTGTTGCTCCAAGTGGTCTCCTGGAGGCCTTTCGCTGTTCCGTCGTCGTCGTACTCGGTGTAATAAATCTTGTTATTAGCAGCGAGATAAACGGTAACGGTCTGGGATGCCTTGGCTTCGTTCTTCTGCTCCTCGAGAGTGTTCTCGTCGTTACTTGGCATCATGAGCTCCATAGTGCTCGGTTTGCTAAGAGTGGTACAAAGCATGAAGAACGTGATGAGAAGCATAAGCATATCCACCATAGGAGTGAAGTCCACGCGGACTGTCATCTTCTTCTGTTTGCTTTCTTTTTTCTTTCCCATATTAGTTGCCTCCCCTTACGTAAGTGTTAGCCTCTGCCGACTTTCCTGCGTCGAGCTGAGAAATCATGTAGTAGTGACTCTCATCCATGTCCTGAAGTTCGTTCATCACCTTCTTGATAGTCTTGTAAGGTGTCTTCGCGTCTGCCTTCAGGGCAATTTTGATTTCGTCATTCACAGTACGTGCTGCATCAACCCAGTTCTGGAACTCGCTCATGCCGCCGTCGATAGAGTCGAGAGGAATACCCTCTGTCACAATCATCTTCGTACGGTTAGCGCTTGGCTGCTGCAGATATGCGCTCAATTTCGTCATTGGCACACCGAACATAGACTCTGTCTTGAATGTCTCAACCTGCTTTGGAGTCAACTGTACGTTGAAACGTCCAGCCATATCAGAAAGAGTGTTTCCGAGTTGTTCAGTATTGTCAATGCTCATAAACACCTGGCCTTCGCCCGTAGGCTTGCCAGTAGCATCCTTTTCAGGACTAATGAGAATAGTAAGGACGCCGTTTTCTGGCACCTTGATTTCCGAGATAGAGCCTGGAGTCATCACCTTCACTGGCTCGTTCTTAACGAACGTAGAAGTCAGCATGAAGAAGGTGAGCAGCAGGGTCATCACGTCGGACATAGGTGTCATGTCTATCCAGACGTCACTTTTCTTAACTTTTACTTTACCCATAGCGATAAATTATTAAAGGGTTAGCAAAAATTAAGCCTCGTCTGTGTGATTTGCTTCGTATGTCTGAGCGATAGAGTAACCAACCTCGTCGAGCGCAAATGTCAGCTTGTCAACCTTGTTTGTGAAGTAGTTGTAAGATACAACGGCGCACCATGATGTACCGATACCGAATGCGGTGTTGATAAGAGCCTCAGAGATACCTTCTGACAGAGCAGCAGAGTCAGCACCACCACCTGCAGACAGAGCAGAGAATGACTTGATCATACCGACCACAGTACCGAGAAGTCCGGTAAGTGTACCGAGGGTTACGAGGGTAGCGATGATTGGGAGATTCATTGTCAGAGTAGGCATCTCAAGCTGAGTAGCTTCCTCGTGAGCCTGCTGAATCTTAGCAATCTTCTGTGACTTCTTCAAGCCTGATGTAGCCTCCATCTCCTTGTATGCGCGGAGAGAAGCACCAACAACGTTTGCTACAGAACCCTTCTGTGCGTCGCAGAGTTGCTGAGCCTTAGCGAAGTCGTTAGCGTTGAGGGCAGCCTTGATGTTTGCAACGAACTTAGGCAGAGCGCCCTTGCCGAATGCGGTCTTCAAAGCGAGCCAGCGCTCGATAGACATAGCGATCACAGTAAGCAACAGTGTGTGGATTACAGGCACGATGACACCACCCTTGTAGATTGTTCCCCAAACGTCCAGAGGACTGTTAGCTGAGTCGCCATCCTGGAAGTGCATTCCATTTGCGAACCATGTGAAGAACAATGTGAAAGCGATGATAGCGCAAACGACGATAATCCAGAAAGCGCCTCTTACTCCTGTGAAGCCCTGAGATTTTTTAGGGCTTGCGGTCTTTTGTGTAGTTGCCATAATTTAAATGTTTAATTTTAGTTATAAATAAATTTAAGTTGTGAGTAAATTTTCAGTTTGACTTGTTAACACTCTTTATCGAGAGCACATAATATGTGCTTTCAATTTATTTCCGCAAAGATAACAAATAATGGAAAACTATCGCGGTTTTTAATAAGTTTTAACAACAAATATTCCCATTTTTAAAGTTCTGCAGATGTTTTCGCGGCATATTGTAGCGATTTTCTGCTACTTGAGTTTTGCAAGTGCTTCTTTTATTCGCTTCATAGCCTCGCGTATATTGTCGTCGCTAGTGGCATAGCTCATGCGGAAGCAGTCTGGGTCGCCGAAGGCATCACCGCCCACTGTTGCCACATGGCCTTTCTCCAGCAAATACATAGCAAGGTCGGTGGAACTGTTTATTGTCCTCTCGCCGTCTGATTTGCCGAAGAAACTGCTGCATTTCGGGAACAGGTAGAATGCTCCCTGTGGCACGTTAACCTCGAGTCCCGGTATGTCTTTTGCGAGTGACACGATGAGGTCGCGGCGCTTCTCGAAAGCCTGGCGCATCACTTCCACGCACTCCTGCGATGCCACGTAGGCTTCCAGTGCTGCTTTCTGGCTTATTGATGAAGGACCGCTGGTGTATTGTCCCTGCAGTTTGTTGCATCCTTTTGTTATCCACTCGGGTGCAGCCATGAATCCTATGCGCCATCCTGTCATTGCGTAGGCCTTTGAAACGCCGTTGATGATTATCGAGCGTTCCTTCATTCCAGGGAATTGTGCTATGCTTTCGTGCTTGCCCACGTAATTGATGTGCTCGTATATCTCGTCGGCAAGGACGTACAGGTCGTCGTGTCTCTTTATCACTTCTGCCAGCGATGCCAGTTCTTCCTTGCTGTACACGCTGCCGGTAGGGTTGCTTGGCGAGCAGAGGATGAGCATCTTGGTCTTTGGCGTTATGGCAGCCTCCAGTTGGTCGGCGGTGATTTTGAACTCCTGTTCGAATCCTGCCTCAATGAACACAGGCTCTCCGCCGGCAAGTTTCACCATCTGCGGATAACTCACCCAGTATGGTGCGGGTATAATCACCTCGTCGCCGTCGTTCACCAGTGCCATGATGGCGTTGCATACGCATTGCTTGGCACCGTTGCTGACAAGAATTTCAGAGGCTGTATAGTCGAGTCCGTTCTCGTTCTTCAGTTTTGCCACGATGGCATTGCGCAGGTCGGGGTAGCCCGGCACTGGCGAATATCTTGAGAAGTTCTGGTCTATTGCTTTCTTTCCTGCCTCTTTGATGTGGTCGGGAGTGTTGAAGTCGGGTTCGCCGACACTCATGTTGATTACATCTATTCCTTGTGCTTTCATCTCGCTGCTCTTCTGCGACATTGCCAATGTTGCCGAGGGAGCGAGTCGGTTAAGGCGTTCAGATAATTGTGCCATACTGTTTATAAGGTTTTAGTTGCATGCAAAAGTACTCATTTTATTCGTTAAAACGAAAAAAAACGCTTATTATTTCATCAATGTCATTAAAAAATCACACATGAAGGTTGTGTCCCATGCGGTATTTCTTAGTCTGAAGGTATCTGATGTTGTATTTGTTCGGTGTCACTTCAATGGACACGTTCTCCACAATGTGCAGTCCGTAAGCCTCCAGTCCCACGCGTTTCACGGGGTTGTTGGTGAGCAGTCGCATGTTCTGCACGCCGAGTTTGCGCAGTATTTGCGCACCGCAGCCGTAGTCGCGCTCGTCGGGCTTGAATCCCAGATGCACGTTGGCCTCCACGGTGTCGAGTCCTTCTTCCTGCAGTTTGTATGCCGCTATCTTGTTCATCAGACCTATGCCGCGCCCTTCCTGCTGCATGTAAACGAGCACGCCCTTGCCTTCTTTCTCTATCATCTGCAGCGACTTGTGCAGTTGTTCGCCGCAGTCGCATCGCATGCTGCCGAGGATGTCGCCGGTGGCGCACGACGAGTGGACGCGCACCATCACTGGCTCGCCCTCGTCCCATTCGCCTTTCACCAGTGCGAAATGCTCCAGTCCGTTGCTTACCTGCCTGAACGGAATCATCTTGAAATGTCCGTACTGTGTCGGCATGTCAACCGTCTCGCCCATTTCCACGAGCGAGTCTTTCTTCAGTCGGTATGCAATGAGGTCCTTTATTGTGATTATCTTCAGTTGATGCTCTTTGGCGAACTCTATGAGTTGCGGCATCCTTGCCATCGAGCCGTCTTCATTCATTATCTCCATCAGCGCTCCGGCGGGGTAGAGGCCTGCCATTTTGCACAGGTCTATTGCCGCCTCGGTGTGTCCGCTGCGTTTCAGCACTCCGTTCTCTTGCGCGTATAGCGGGTTGATGTGTCCTGGCCTGCCGAAAGTTTGCGGTGTGCTTGTGGGGTCGGCAAGCGCTCTTATCGTGGCACATCTGTCGTGTGCCGACACTCCGGTGGTGCATCCCTCCAGTTTGTCAACGGTGATGGTGAATGGCGTTCCGAGCATAGAGGTGTTGTCCGTCACCTGATGCGGCAGGTCCAGTTCCTGGCATCTTGACATTGTTATCGGCACGCAGAGCACGCCTCGTGCATATTTCAGCATGAAGTTCACCATTTCTGGAGTTATCTTTTCTGCCGCGCAGATGAGGTCGCCCTCGTTCTCACGGTCTTCATCGTCAACAACGATGATGAATTTTCCTTCTTTGAAGTCTTTTACAGCGTCGTCGATGCTGCTCAGTTTGAAGTTTTCCATATACCTTATTTATATTATATATAGGGTTTATGAGTTTGTGAGTTTATGAGTTTGTGAGTTTGTGAGTTTGTGAGTTTATGAGTTTGTGAGTATCTTAGTTCGTTAGTTTTTTGGGGATTTATGAGATTTCCTCAATTCTGTTGATGATATTCTCGTTGGTGCGCTTTATTGTGCGCAGGTCTCGATAGAGTCGCAGTCGGAAGCGCCACATCCTTATGTACAGCACGATGCCCAGGGGGAAGATTATGGCTGCCATGATGTTCAGCCATTTGCGCTCGAATGGTCTTGTGTGTGCTGTTAGCGACATTATAGGATAGTTGTTCAGTTCCGTAAGGATTACCTTGTCCCTTGTGTTCGAGAGGTCTTCTATGGTCTCGTCCAGTCTCTCGCTGATGTTTGCGATGGCGTTGTCGGGCTGGTACTTGAAGAACACCTTAATCGGATTAGGCAACAGCATGAGGTGATGCTTGTGTGCGTATGTCGTTATCTCCTCGGTGATGCCCGCCAGTATGCGGCTGTCTTCAGCATATTTCGGGTCGTTGATGATTACCTCTTTCCTCACGATGTTTCGCTTGATGCGCATGCCGAGCAGTCGCATGAAGAACTCGCGGTAAGCATCCATGTTGAACACCACAGAGTCGTTGTTTGCCTTGTATGTGAAGAAAATGGCGAGCGGGGCAAGCACCATCGTCGAGATGGACTTTCCGAACCATATCGCCCACATTCCGCCGCGTGCCATACGATAGCCGGTGTTGTCAAAGATGTAATAGACGATGAACACCAACACAGATATAATCACAGGTACGCCCAGTCCTCCCTTGCGGATGATTGCGCCTAACGGTGCGCCGATGAAGAAGAAGATGAGGCATGCCAGAGCCTGCGTGAATTTGTTTATTGCCTCTATCTTGTGCATTCTTATTATGGTGTCACCGTCGGCAGTGGTCATTGCTCTGAATCCCACCTCTGATATTGCCGACTGCACCTGCATCATAGCGCTGTTCACTGCTCCCAGTTTCTGGTCTGTTGTCATCCGTGAGAACACCGAGTCGATGTTGAATGATTTTGTGGAAACCATTTCCTGCGCCCTTTTCATGTCATTCTCCGATATTCTTCGGGCTTTCACAGCGGGGGTCATGGCTATCATCGAGGTGTTATAGTAGAATCTTCCTATGCTGTCGTATGTCTGGTTCAGCGAGTCGAGGTCGTGCCTTATCTGGCTGAGGCTCTTTCCTCTTGCGTTGTTTGCCAGGATGCTTGCGTCTGCAAGGTTGAAGTCAGCGTCGAAGTCTTTCACAATCCTTTTGCTTGTGAATGTCTCGCGGCGGTAGGGCACTGCGGCGTTTCCCGCCATCTCCGAGTTTTTCATGTTCTCGAACCACTCGCCGCTCCACAGGCTCAGCAGCAGGTGTTTCTTGTCGGCGGTGGATTGCAGCATGCCCGAGTCTGCAAGTATTATGGCAGCGTCCTCGAAACTGCTGGTCATCTGGTATATCATGATGCCGTAGAGTTTTCCCGTCTCCACGTTCTTCTTCTGCACATATATGTTGGCGCCGGGAATGCCGTCGTAGAACACTCCTTCGGGTATTTCCAGTTCGGGACTCTTCTGTTTCATCGAGAGCAGCAGTTGCGCGAACGACATGTTTGCGCTCGGCGCCACCACGTTCTGGAAGTAGAACGAGGCACCGGCAATGAGCACCACGATGAATATCAGTGAGCGCATCGACTGCAACAGTGATATTCCTGCTGCCTTTATCGCAGTGAGTTCCGAACTCTCTCCAAGGTTTCCGAACGCTATCAGCGACGAGAGCAGAATTGCCAAGGGCAGCGCCTGCGGCACGAGCATCAGACTCATGTACCAGAAGAACTGCGCCAGCACATCCATAGTCAGTCCCTTGCCGATGAGTTGGTCTATGTATCTCCATAAGAACTGCATCATCAGCACAAACTGGCAAATGAAAAAAGTCCCGACAAAGAGCATCATGAATTGCCGGGCCATAAAGATGTCAAGTTTCTTAATCCTTAGCATTTCGCCTGCAAAGGTACTAATTATCTCTGAAAGAAATCAGAATAAGTAGAAAAAAGAAGAAAGAAAAAGAGTGAAAAGATGTTTTTCTTCCTGTTTGTCTGTCACTTGGACATCACAATCCTGTGGCGTGGTGCAGCCGCTCGAAGTTGTTGTCCCATACGGCATTGAGCCATTCCTCGTCGTCGCTCTCGGTGAAGTCGGTGATTGTCAGGATGTAGTCGTTGGTGATGTCGCTGCGTTCCATCCTCAGTTCCACATAGTAACTGCTGTCGTCCTCCCAAGCCCAGCGGAAATGGCTCATGGGCGATTCTTCAATAATCTTGGCAGTGCGTTTCTCGTGATGTCTCCAGGGCACTCCCCATGTGAATTCCAGCACGTCGTCTGTCCTGTCCACATCGTCAGCGATCCATTTTGCCAGACCTTCTGGCTTGCTTATCAAAGGCCATATTATCTTGGCTGAACGTGAGTGGAGTTCTCGCTCGTAAATCACCTTTTTCTTATCCATACGGTCAATAGTTTAGTCATATTTGTAAAGAATCACGATGCAAATATAATAAAAAATGGCGAGAAACAAAATAAAATCAGAAATAATTTTGCGTATTTGATTTTTTATGTTACCTTTGCACCCGCAATTAAGGAGATGGCGAGATAGCTCAGCTGGTTAGAGCGTCGGATTCATAATCCGGAGGTCGTGGGATCGTGACCCACTCTCGCTACTTTCAACGCACAGGAGTCATGGTTTACATGACTCTTTTTTTGTTTCCTATATTTACATTTGTTGTTATTTCAATTCATTTTTTCGTTAAAAAGTGGTTTATATAATAATTTTTACTAACTTTGCATCATCAAAGAGAAAACTTTAGGAACAATAACGGAGAAAGAATAATAAACTAACCAGATATGAAATACAGAATGTATTCGCCGCAGGCCATCTTCGAGACCGGAAGAAGCGGCAATCAGGAAGACAGCATTTACCCAGCATACGGCACGGCATCAGCCGACGACCGCCTGTTCATAGTGTGCGATGGCAACGGCTCGCGCACCAATGGCAACATAGCGAGCAAGACCATCTGCAACAGTGTCGCATCTTATCTGCGACGCAACACGACATACGACAGAAACTTCTCTGACGACATGCTCTCCGATGCCATCGACCATGCGTGCCAGGAACTGAAGAAGAAAGGCGACGCCGCCGAAGACCTCGGCACCACCTTCGCCTTCCTCTATTTCCACCGCGGCGGTGTCACGGCGGCATATCTCGGCGACACACGCATCATGCACATCCGCCCGTCTATGGTGACAGAGGCAAACGGCAGTCCTAAGAAAGGACTCCAGTTCGCGTCGCGCGATGCAAGCGGCACGGCGACGAGCGCCGAGGGTGGAGCACCGCAGTCAGGCACTCCGCAACTTATACTTGCCAACGCAACTACAAAGCCGCGAGTGACCATACAGCATATCAGCGACGTGCGTCAGGGCGACTATTTTGTGGTCTGCACCAAGGGAATGCTCGAAGGACTGGCTGACGAGGACATCGTGCAACTGCTCTCAGAAAAAGGCAGCGACGAGAAGAAGCGCAAGCAACTCGTGGCAACGACAATAGACAACAACCATAACCACTCGGCTTATATCCTGCACATAGAGAACGTGATGGCAGAGGCAGGCGACGATGACTATTCTTCGAGCGGCGTTGGCGAAACCATCTCGTACGGGCGTTATGGCAGCAGCAAGAAGAAGCGCAACTACGGGGCTGTGTTGAAATACCTGCTTGCAGCAGTTCTCGCCGTGGCAGTGTTTTACCTTGGCTACGACTATTTCTCTAACAGACCGGCAAGTCCCGAGCCAAGGACAGAGACAGCAGTGCCCGACAGCACGGTAAACGCAGCGCAGAAGCAGGCAGCAACAACAGAAGCAGCACAGCCAGCGGACAGTGTGGTGAAGCCCGCAACGGCGTTGCCGACCGTAAAACCAACGAAGACAGCGGCACGCGCGCAGGAAGAGCAGAGTGCGTCGAGTTGGCTTTACGACAACAGCGGCAGTGCCTCTTCAACATCGAAGCCCGCAGCACAGACAGAGACAAAAGCGGAAACACCGGCACCTCAGCCTGCAGCCGCACCTGAACCGGCACAGCCTGCAGCACCTGCACCACAACCGTCAACCAGTGCAGAGGGTGGGGGAGAGTGAAAGCCCACTCTGGCCCTCCCAAAGGGAGGGATGTATTAACGTTAGTTCGACGAAAACATTCCTAAATGTCTCTCCCCCGCAGGGGAGGGGCTAAGGGTGTGGTCGGTGATGTCTGAACTCCTAAACTCCCAATCGACATCCCTCCCTTTGGGTGGGCTTTTCCTATTTCTGGTAGGCTTGTTTTTTCCTATTTTGAGGGCTTGGGTGGCTTCTCCTATGCCTTTTGTCCCCCGTTAGACATGAGGTGGATTGCGATTGATGTCAAACCGCCGAACAATGTTAATAACTTTGTTGAACAAAGTTAATAAGATTGTCTAACAAAGTTAATAAGATTGTTGAACAAAGTTAATAACATTGTTATGGGGTTTGGTGCTGTCTGATAATCAGATGGTTACAAATGAGGTTCTTGCATGTGTTGTCCGATTGTCCAATTTTAGTGTATAAACGAATAAAGACCCATTGTCGCATCGCGCGTCAATGGGTCTCTTTTATACCTTATTAATATATAATAAGGATCGCTTGTTAGCCGTTATTTGTAGTTAGTCTTTCGTATTATTTGTTGATGAATTTCTTGCCGTTCTGAATAACAACGCCTTTGAAGTTCTTGTCAACTTGCTGGCCTGCGAGGTTGTACATTGGTGCGTTCTCATTCTCGACTGCCTTTACGCTCTCGATGCCAGTTGGGCTGCTGGTCTCGAGGATGAAAGCATAGAAATTGAGGGAGTTCTTAGGATAAGTGATGTCAACAGTGCCTGCTGTCACTTCAACACTAACGTATGGGTATACCTTTTGTGTTTTGGCTTCGTCTCCATCTCCTTCTGTTACTGTTACGTAGTCGGTTTCTTCGTTCTCCTTGATGACTTGATTGAAGAGTTCGGTGCCTCCCTGTTTCAATACGAGGTTGCGGTCTGTATCAGTGTTTTTTCCTGAACGAACGGCAATCTTCAATGTTCCAGCAGAAGGGATAGCGAGAGACAGACAGTTTTTGCTTGATGATTTTCCTCCCGTCTTCAGACGGAATGTGTAGGTATCGTAACTTTCAGTTGTCCCGAAGCGTGCGGTATTTCCATCCACGGACAGTTTGGGATTGGGAGTGTTGTCGTCATTTACAGATGTGTCTGTGCATGTAAGAATGAAACCATCACTGCCAAAAGTCCTACCGTTCATGTTGCTATTTCCGTCAGCATCTTTAGCGGATATTGCTTCGGTAAATGAGATTGTCTGTGCCTGTGCACCAACTGCCATCATTGCGATGGCGATAAGAGTAAAGATTTTCTTCATAATTGTCTTGTTTTGTAGATTAATAATAATTGTTTTAGTTTTTTCTGATGCAAAAATAAGAATAAAATATGTAACGCGCACGATTCCAGTGAAAAAAATACGTTTAAAATCCGCAAACGTTTTCGTTGAATTGCGCCAATTTTTAACGTGTTTCTCCCCGATGTTGTTAATTTTTTACTACTTTTGCAACCGTATTATTACGTTTTTACGAT
The DNA here is from genome assembly GCA_002394385.1 of Prevotella sp. UBA4330. Classification (GTDB taxonomy): domain Bacteria; phylum Bacteroidota; class Bacteroidia; order Bacteroidales; family Bacteroidaceae; genus Prevotella. Next base: position 168,936 of record DGTS01000015.1, on the reverse strand, counting down.
TACTCGAGACGAGGCTATTAAGACTACTAAAGACAAAGAAATCAAAAAAATATAACTAAAAACTTAAAACTAAACAATTATGGCAAAACAACTAATGAAGTACGTTTCGCTTTGCTTATTGGCTATGTTCGCCTTTAGTGCAAGCGGCTTCGCAGAAGATTTGTCTAATCCTTGGGTACACGTTTTCTCTACAACCGATAAAACGTTCACAGAGGATGGCACGGTAAATCTGAGTGGAGTGGAATGGACTTTGGCTGTAGATTGGGGCACAAGCAGTTCCGATTACAACAAAGATGCCACAGATGGAATGAAGATCGGTTCCAACAGCAAGGCACCAGAGAGCATGACGCTCACGTCGAGTGCTGACGGTTTTCCGGGAACAATAACATCAGTAAAGGTAACAGCGAAAGCAAGATCTAAGGCGTTGCCTCATCTTACTGTGACTGTGGGAGGCACCACTTTCAAATATGGTGACGCAGATTACGCTGAAGTAGCATCCTCTGCTACCGAGTATGAGTTTACCGGTTCTGGAAGTGGAAGCATTGTTGTAAAGTATGAGCACACAGGTAGCACGAAGGGCGCTTTCTATGTGAAGCAGTTGGAAGTTGCATATTCTACCAGCGGTGTGGAAAAGGTGAAGACACCAGTAATTACTCCTGCTGACGGAACCAAGTTCACTGCTGAGAGCCAGGAGGTTACTATTACGACAGAAACCGAAGGTGCTACTATAATATACACGTTGAATGGTGGTGCCGAGCAAACCTATACGGCACCTTTCGACATTACAGAGACCACTACCATCGCGGCTTATGCTACGAAGGATGGCATGGATAACAGTTCTACTGCAACGGCAACAATAACAAAGAATGATATTTCGGATGTTATAGTCGCTGCTGATTTTGATGATTTAACTGAAGCAAGCAGTTCTTCTTTCAACTACGAAAATGATTATGGCACATGGGTAGGTGAGAAGATGTCAAGAGAAGTTGGTTTCGTTAAGTTGGGTAGTTCGAGTGCTAACGGTTCTGTCACCACACCAAAGTCTGATGCATTTACAAGTAATGCGGTGCTGACGTACAAGGCTAAACGTTACAACTCCTCGACAACCACAATTAATGTTGAAATACTTGGAGGCGGAGAGATATCAGGCGATGTGAACATAACAAACCTTGGCGCTGATTTCGCAGAATATACAGTCAATATCACTGGCGCGACAGCAGATACCCAACTGAAACTGTCGGGCTCTCCACGTGTTTATGTTGACGATATTGTAATAAGGTCAGATGAAACTGGCGGAGGTGAGACAGTAGCAGTTGCAAGTCCGTCATTCTCTGTCAGTGGAGGAAAGTACTATGCACCTATCGAACTCTCTCTCTCATGCTCTACAGAAGGTGCAAGCATCTATTATACTCTTGATGGAACAGAACCGTCATCTGCTTCTACGGCATACACATCAGCAATAAACATCAGCGAGACCACCACGGTTAAGGCAATTGCCGTAAGTGGTGACAACACAAGTGATGTGGCGTCTGCTACATATACTTTCCCGACGGCAGTGGCAAATATTGCCGGTCTTGCAAATGTGGCATCAGGGGAAGATGTAGTTCTCACACTTACTGACGCACAGGTGCTGTATGTCAATGGTACTAATGATGCGTATATCAAAGATGCGTCAGGCGCTATGGACTTCTTCAAGTCTGGTTTGGAGTTCACAGCAGGACAGATTCTTAACGGCACAATCGTTGCCACCAACTCTCCTTATAACGGAATCTATGAGATAAAGCCTGTTGCTGGACATACCAATCTTGACAATGTGTCAGTGACATCTGGTGAAGCAGTTCCAGTGGTAATGACTACGGCAGAGGCGACAGCGGCAAGTGCTTATTGCCAACTCGTAACCATCAACGATGTAACGCCAGTGGCCGACGGCACGAAGTTCTATACTGATGACACCAAAACACTGCAGATATATAATAAGTATAATGTTGATTACACTCTCGATGTGGAGAAGAAATACAACATTACTGGTATGATTATTACCTTCAGCAGTGGCGGAAACATTGTGAGTGAATTAGCACCTACGGTAGTTCCCGAAGAGGTGGAGACCGCTGAAGAAGTGGGATTCCGCGACATCAAGGCAGACCTGACACAATTGCAGGCTCTGGCAACAGGAAGCAATGTTTATATCTCGGTTGCAGAAGACGGCACAATAAGTCAGACAGACAATGCAGAGGCGGCGGCAGCCACACTGAAAGGCACATGGCACGGCACTTCTTACGGCTGGAGCAACTTTACTGCAAGTGTTCCTGTTGAAGGAACAGTGAAGATCACTTATGCTACTCACGACTACGGCAACGACATCACGGTGACCGATGCTGATGGTACAGAGGTGGCAAAACTGAACACCGTGGGTGCCAAGTGGAGCAGCAATCACGACAACGTGGTTTCTACATACTACCGCGTGAACGAGCCAACCACACTGCACTTCAGCAATGCCAACTATAACCCCTACTTCGCTGTTGAGGCTATCGCACCAGAGGATATCCCCGCAGAGGTTACTACACATAACGTGACATTCGGCACAGGCGATGCAGAGGGTGTGGCTCCTGCTGCTGTCGAGGTTGAGGATGGCAGTGCTGTGAAACTGCCAAAGAACTATACCTTATATAAAGAAGGTAGCACACTGACAGGATGGAGCGACGGCACCGAGACATACGCACCAGGCACCGAGATTACTCCTACTGCCGACGTTGCTCTCACTCCAGTGTTCACCGAGAACACCGTTGCACTTGCCGACCGTGAGAGTGCTGTAAGCATCGTTTATGCTCTCGACGGATATAACGACAATCCGCAGCATAAGTTCCAGGGCAGCAGCACAGGCAATGGCATCATGGTTACTCAGGCCACTGTTAATGGAACAGACATTGATGTGGCAGTTAGAGTGGACGCTACAAGCAGCAAGTTCTCTGCCAACGGCAGTGGCTGGCATCAGGTAAATGCAGGCGCAAAGGTTACTGTTCCTTCTTGCAAGGGTGCAGCAATCACTGTCAAGACTTATAAGAACGAGAATGCGCTGAAGTTCGGTGAAACGGCAGCAGAAGTTAATGCTGACCCCGCTTCTTATGAGGCGACAACCGACGACGAGACACTCGTGATAGAGCAGACTGCCAATGGATATTGGAGCAATCTCAGCATCACGCTGCCAGCAGTTAGCGAGGAAGAGGAATATCCATTCCCTGTAACCGAGGACATCACTGCCACATGGGATTACAGCGATGCTGACGTTATGGCTGCAACTGTGGCACTGTCGCAGGGCTCAGGCAAGGTTGACGATGTTGCCAAGGATGGCATTAAGATGACTGTTGAGGCCAATGGCGCTTCGTTCCGCAATAATGGCAATAACATTCAGGTGCAGCAGGGTGCTGTTTTCAAGGTTCCTGTACAAAGCACGGAGGATGTGGTTACTGTTAAGGGATATCCGGGCTACTCATACTACACCATCGGCAATAGTGAAGAATACCAGAACACTAACGACAACCCAGAGACTACTTATAAGGCAAAGTTGGCAGACGTGGAGCAAGGCTTTGTTGCAATTACCTCTACGAATAACAACAACTACTACTATTATATTAAGGTTGACCTGAAGGCGAAGAAAGAGCCTACAACACTTGATAACGAGGCGGTAACAGCAACGTTCCCGTTCCATGAAGGAACAGAGAAGCAGACAGCAGAATTCGGTGACGATGCCGACTATTTCCTCTCAAGCAAGGTCGCTCACGGCAGCGGACTGACCATTACCGGCAAGGGAACACCGAAGGATCTCACCTCTCCTGTTGAGACCATCTTCCAGCCGGTAGCAAAGGATAACAGTGCTACTGACGAGAACGCAATACAGTTCATCATCATTCCGAAGCCTGGCTTCACATTCACTCCGAGCAGCGTAAGCATCACGGCAACACGCTTCGGAACAGACGATGGTTTGCTCGACTTCAGTTGGCTCAACCCAGATAACACTACCGTTACTCTGGCAACAGGTCAGCGACCAAACCGCCACGATGGATCAAAGAAACATGACTCTGACACCAATGCCAAGTTCACCACCTTCACATACGAAATCACCGGTGCAACAGCAGCAGAGGGACAGTGCGGACTGAAGGTTAATCTCTACGGTCTGGCTAACACCAAACAGATAGGTTTCTCTGACATCATAATCAATGGAACACTCAGCGGAACAGAGAAGGAAATGCCTATCCTGGCATCGTTCAAACTGAACGGCACTGAATATGCTGCCGACGAGGTGTTCGAGATTGACGGCAGCGACTATGTGGGTGAGGTGAAACTCTCGAAGAGCGCAACAATGGTAAGCGCAGAGAATCCTCTGACAGACATCACCGCAGCAAGTGGCGAGATTGGAACAGTGACTTACGAGGGCAGCGAGACCGCTTGCACCGTTACCATTCCAATGACAGCAGGCAAGGAGAGCATCAACTACATTCTGAATGTTGTTCAGAAGCCTGACTACACACTGACTTATATCGGTCTTGACGGTTCAACAATAGGCACACAGACAGTGGAGGAAGACGCTGCAATCGGCGAGTTCGCTGTTGACATCGCTTCTGTGGAAGGTGCCAAGGAAGGCTATAAGGCTCGTGGATGGTTCAAGAACGACTATGTGGGCGAGAAGTACAAGACCGCTGACGTTATCACCTCTGACATTAGCCTCTATGCAATAGAGACGGAGATTGAGGTTGCAAGCGACAGCCGTAAGTACTCGTTCAACCTTGCCGATCCGTTCTTCTATGCAGAAGACCATGAGGCGTTCACACCGACAGAGGGCAGCAAGTGCAAGTTCCACGACACCACACACGGATGGTCGTTCTATGATGGCGACCAGGTTGACCTGCTCGTTGGCCCGAAGGCTACAATATACGTCACACTCTGCCAGTATGGCAAGGGCACCAATGTACTCGTGCTCGATGCTAACGGCGAGACTCTGGCAACACTCAATGGCAAATCGGAAACCGACGGCGAGTTGCAGACATACGCTTACGAAGGTCCTGAAGGCAAGATTTCATTGAAGTTCGTTGCCTCTGGCGAGATGTATATCCACAATGTGAAGATTGTGAACACCACTACTACCAACTACGAACAGGCAGGACAGTGGATTACTGTGAAGGCTGGCGACGCAAGCAGTCTCATCGATGCAATCGACGCTGCCAACGGTATTTCAGGAGATGAGCGTGTTTATATCTTCCTTCCAAATGGCACTTACGACCTCGGTCAGACATGTCTGACACAAATTGGACGCAAGAACATTTCTATCATCGGCCAGAGCACAGAGGGAACAATCATTCAGAACAAGCCTACAAAAGAAGGAATCGCTGAAACGGCAACATTGCTCAACACCAGTGAGAACCTCTACATGCAAGACCTGACGCTGAAGAACGATTGGGACTACTATGGCATTGCTGGCGACGGCCGCGCCGTTTGCTTGCAAGACAAGGGTAGCAACACTGTTTGCAAGAATGTGCGTCTGCTCTCTCACCAGGATACATATTATACAAACAACCAGAACGGTAACTATTACTGGGAAGACTCAGAGGTTCACGGAACGGTTGACTTCATCTGCGGCGAGGGCACGCTCTTCATGAAGAAATCGAAACTCGTGGTTGAGAAACGCAATGCTGATGGCTCTGGCGAATGCACCATCACCGCTCCTTCTACCAAGGTAGGCAATGCCTATGGCTATGTGTTCAGCAACTGTGAGATTGAGAACAATGCACAGAAGTACAACTACGGACGTGCTTGGAACAATGCTCCACGCTGTGCTTACATCAACACCACAGTGAACGATGACAAACTCGTGGCAAGCCGATGGACACTGAAGGGTATGAACGAGAATCCGGCAACGGCGTTCGTTGAGTACAACACTATGGATGCCGAGGGCAATGTGGTTTCACCATCTTCGCATGTCGTGACCTTCACAGCATCTAAGAGCAGTCAGACAAATCCTGACTTCGAGACCATTCTCACCGCTACGCAGGCTGCCGAGTTCGCACTCGACAAGGTGTTCACAGGCTGGACACCGGCAGAATTCACCGTTCAGGTGGATGCTCCAGACGCTGAGATAGCAGAGAATGTCATAACATGGACTCCTGCCGATGACGCTATTGCCTATGCCCTGTTCAAGAACGACGAACTGATGGGCATCACCACTGAGGCTTCTTTCGACACTGGTGCAGGCAACGGGGCACATGGCGCTCCACGCAAGGCAGAGGGCGATGATGTTTACACCATCCGTGCTGCCAATGCTCATGGCGGTTTCGGTGAGGCAAAGACCATCAGCGTCGCTACTGGCATCGAAGGTGTAATCACCGAGAAGGGCAACGTGGTTTCTACACATTATTATAATGTGGCAGGCGCGCGCGTAAGCGACTCTGCAAAAGGCGTGCTCATCAAGGTTGAAAAACTGGAGAACGGAAAGACCGTTACAACAAAGATTGTAAGGTAAAGACTATACGAAAGGGTGCCTGCCCACAACAAAACAGCAGGCAGGCGCCCTTAATTTTGCTTTTTTTTAATAAAAGTTTGCGAGATTTGATAAAAAACATTATATTTGCACCAAACTACGGAGAAAACAGGCGGATACAAACATGAATAATGGTTTCATCGAGGCTTCGCCAATGCTATGGAAAGACTAATAAACAAAACTACGACTTTCTAAAAAAACAAACGAACACTCCACTAAGACAAATCGATAATAACAATTGTTTAATTTTTAATAAAGTAACTATGTCTGGTAAATTGAAGACTTTTCGATTTGCGCTGCTGATGCTACTCACCATGTTTGTGGGTACGTTGCAGGCGCAGACAATCTCGGGAAATGTGAAGGACGCCACCGGTGAGGATGTCATCGGCGCTACAGTTATGGAAGCAGGCACCAGCAATGGTACGGTGACCGACTTCGAGGGTAACTTCACATTGAAACTTACAGGCAACAAGCATCAGATTAACGTTTCCTATGTGGGAATGAAGACTCAGACCATCGATGTTGCAGGTAAGAGTAATGTAAACGTAGTTCTGCAGGACGACAACACCACTCTCGAGGACGTGGTGGTTATCGGTTACGGTTCTGTTCGCAAGAAGGACTTGACCGGTTCTGTGGCTACAGTGAACAGCGAAACACTGCAGGCAGTGCCTGTGGCAAACGCTTCTGAGGCACTCACCGGTAAAATGGTGGGTGTGCAGGTAACAACAACCGAAGGTTCTCCTGACGCTGAGGTGAAGATTCGCGTGCGTGGTGGTGGTTCTATCACACAGAGCAACGACCCGCTTTATATCGTTGACGGATTCCCCGTTGATGGTATCAGCGATATTCCTGCCAATGATATCGAGGATATCACAGTGCTGAAGGATGCATCTTCAACAGCCATCTACGGTTCGCGTGGTGCTAACGGTGTAATCCTCGTTACCACAAAGAGCGGACAGGAAGGAAAGGTTAAGGTAAGTTACAATGCTTACTACAGTTGGAAGAAAATCGCCAAGACGATGGACGTGCTTTCAGCATACGATTACGCTAACTGGCAGTATGAGTTGGCATTGCTGAAGAACAACAACGATCCTTCAAAGATTTCTTCTTATACTTCTCTCTTCGGAAACTATCAGGATGTTGATTTGTACAAGAGTGTTGCAGAGAACGACTGGCAGGACATCATGTATGGCCGCACTGGTCACACCTTCAACCACAATATAAACATCAACGGTGGTTCTGAGAACATCAAGTACGCTTTCAGTTACGCTCACATGAACGACAAGGCCATCATGGTTGGCTCTAACTACAAGCGCGACAACTTCTCTCTGAAACTGAATACCAAGCCGACAAAGCGCACAACACTCGACTTGCAGGCACGTTATTCTATGACAGACATCAATGGTTCTGGTGCCAACGAGGCTGATGGTGCTTACGATACCGACAAACGATTGAAGTATGCCGTTATCTACACTCCTATACCATTGGCTAACCTCGACCCGACAGCAGGTGCTGAGGACGATGACTTGGGCAACCTTTACAATCCTCTGCAGTCGCAGTATGACAACGACCGCTCTCGCGAGCGCAAGAATCTCAACATGGCAGGTTCTTTCGGTTGGGAAATCTTCGACAAGTTCAAGGTGAAGACAGAGTTCGGATATGATCTTTACACCCAGTACGACAAGCGTTTCTGGGGCTTGACAGCATACAATGTCCGCAACTATGCAGACCAGAACTATGTTAACAAACCACAGGTAAGTTTCGTAAACACCAACCGTGAGCGTTTCCGCAACACCAATACCATCAACTACGACTTCAAGAAGATTATCAATAATGATGACCATTCACTGAACGTATTGGTAGGTCATGAGTATGTTATCACAAAGAGACATGACAACACCAACATGATTGTTGGATTCCCTACTGACTATACTTCAGAAAAGGCTTGGAGACTGTCGTCACAGGGCGTGGCTGCTGCAACCAGCGACATCTACAGTCCTAATGACAAACTCTTGTCTTTCTTCGGACGTCTGAACTATAACTTCCAGGACAAGTACCTCCTGAGCGCTACATTCCGTGCCGATGCTTCCTCTAAGTTTGCAGAGGGCAACCGCTGGGGATACTTCCCATCAGCAGCACTTGCATGGCGTATCTCTTCAGAGAAATTCATGGAGGGCACACACTCTTGGCTCGACGACTTGAAACTGCGCCTCAGTTACGGTACAGCAGGTAACAACAACATTCCTTCGGGACAGTTGATTCAGGAATATGAGCCATACAGCGCTACCGCAAACCAGCGTACATGGGTGAACGGATTCACCAATCCTCTGCGCCCATCAACATACATGGCCAACCCAGACCTGAAGTGGGAGACAACAATCACACGTAACCTCGGTCTCGACTTCACAATGTTCGGCGGCAAGTTGAGCGGAAGCATCGAAGGCTACATCAACACCACAAAGGACCTTCTTATTGCATTCCCAGTTTCTGGAACAGGATATGAATATCAGTACCGCAACATGGGTAAGACTCAGAACAGCGGTTTCGAGTTCTCGTTCACATATCATGTGATAAACAAGAAGGACTACGGACTTGACATCAGCGGCAACATCGGCTTCAACAAGACCGAAATCAAGTCGCTCGGCGGCATGGAAGACTTTGGCTGGGAGACACGTTGGGCTTCAACCGAAATCGGAAACGACTACAGGGTTGCTGTTGGCAACGCTGTAGGTGAAATCATCGGTTACAAGAACGCTGGACGTTATGAGGTTTCTGACTTCTCTGGCTACGACCCTGCAACAGGATGGATTCTTAAGGATGGTGTTGCTGACGCAACTGCACTCATCGGTACAGTACGTCCAGGTTCTCTCAAAATTGTTGATGTTGACGGTAATGGCACCATCGGAAACGAGGACGTCGTGAAGATTGGTGATGTCAACCCGACTGCATTTGGAGGATTCACAATCTCTGGTCGTGCTTATGGCTTCGACCTCAGTGCAAACTTCAACTATAGCATCGGAAACGAGGTTTACAATGCAAACAAGATTGAGTACACTTCAACCGGCAAGTATCAGTATCGCAATATGATTACCGACATGGCTATGGGTACTCGTTGGACCAACCTCGACCCAGAGACTGGTCTGCTCTCTAACGACCCGGCACGTCTGGCAGAACTCAATGCCAACACCACAATGTGGTCGCCATACATGAGCAAGATGGTTCTTACTGACTGGGCTATTGAGAAGGCTTCGTTCCTGCGTCTGAACACTCTGACACTGGGTTACACATTGCCAACAACGCTGACCAAGCGTGCAGGCATCAACAGTCTCCGCTTCTATGTTACAGGTTACAACCTGCTGACCATCACAGGTTACTCTGGTTATGACCCCGAGGCAGACTGTGTGCGCAGAACCAACTTGACACCTAACTGTGATTACTCAGGTTATCCACGTAGCCGTCAGTTAGTAATCGGTATGAACTTGAATTTCTAAAACAAGGAGGAAATACAAAATGAAAAATATAGCAAAATTATCAATATTGTCGCTCTCGCTTGTTGCTTTGGCATCTTGCGACATGGATGCGCCAACACTGTCAACGCTTGACGAATCAACGATGTACTCTACTTATGCTTTGGCAGAGTCAGAGGTTATGTCGATAAACGTTTCCTTCGGCGAGACAAACTCTTATCGTGGACGTTTCCTTCCATACTATGGTATCAATACCGATGTGGAGGTGCCGAGCGGCTCTTATCCGTCATTTGCCGACAAGACAGGCGAAAAGCAAAGTCTGGGCAACTATAACACGCTGGCCGACAACGGACAGATGAACACAGACAACAACGCCTATGCCATGTTCTATCAGGGCATTGAGCGTGCTAACCTTGCCATTGAGGGAATCCGCAAGTATGGCAATATCGAGAACAATCCTGACATGGCTCAGTTGCTCGGCGAGGCACTCACTCTGCGTGCCGTCATCTATAACGACCTCGTGAAGGCTTGGGGTGACGTTCCAGCACGTTTCACGCCAAACAACAATGACAACATCTATCTGCCACGTGAGAACAAGGATGTTATCTACAAGCAACTGCTTGCCGACCTCCTTGAGGCAGAAGACTATTGCTACTGGCCAAACGAGAACAAGATTACAACCTCTACAGAGCGTATAAACAAGTCGTTCGTTAAGGGTCTTCGTGCACGCATCGCTCTCTATGCAGGCGGATATGCACTGCGTGGTGACGGCTATCGTCGCAGCAACGACCCCGAACTCGCTCCTGAGAAGATGTACCAGATTGCCAAGCAGGAGTGCCTCGACATTATTAACAGCGGACGCAACACTCTTGGCGACTTTCAGACCAACTTCATGAACCTTTCTAAGGACGTCGTTACTGCAGGTGGCGAGAGCCTTTGGGAGATTCCGTTCTCTGCAGGTCGTGGACGCGTGCTCTATACATGGGGCATCAAGCACAACGCAAAAGACCAGTACACAAGGCAGGCTCAGGGTGGTGTGAACGGCCCGATACCTTTCCTCTTCTATGATTACGATCCAGAGGATATACGTCGTGACATCACATGTATTCCATACGACTGGTGCAAGGAAGACGACTTCATCGACGGCAAGGCACATCAGCAACTCCGCGCCATCAACAAGTGGAACTTTGGTAAACTGCGCTATGAGTGGATGACACGCACCGTAACGTCTGACAATGACGATGGTATAAACTTCCAGTACATGCGTCTGGCTGACGTTTATCTCATGGCAGCCGAGGCCATCAACGAACTCGACGGTCCGTCGGCAGCAGCCAACTACATGCGTCCTGTGCTTCAGCGCGCTCTTCCTGCTGCCAAGGTGAGTGCCCTCATGTCTAAATACACTGCAAGCAAGACAGCGTTCTTCAACGGTATCGTAGAGCAGCGCGCTTTCGAGTTCGCCGGCGAGCAGTTGCGTAAGCAGGACCTCGTGCGCTGGGGTATCATTGACGAGAAGATGGCAGAGGCAAAGCAGAAACTTACAGACCTCTCAAACCGCAGCGGCGCTTACAGCGACCTGATGGAGAAGGTTTACTACTTTGTTGACCCAACAGACAACGAGACTATCATCACCTACGGCTTCGAGCACGGCCAGACCGAAGAGGGCGCAGATGCCTGGAAGGAAGAGATGAAGGCTAAGTATGATGAAGTGGTTAAGAAGGCTGATCCTAATGCCGAACTGAAGATCTCAAGCACCAACTGGTTTGTTGACACTAAGACTGGAACCAACAGAATCAATGATGACTACATCAACGGTCTTTATGTAGCGCAGCCAAGTCTTAACTGCCTGTGGCCTATCTGGAAGACATTCATTGACAAGAGCAATGGCATGCTCAACAATGATGGTAATTACGGACAGTTGTCAGAATAATTAAACGACTAAAACGATATGAAAAAGTTAAATAAAATCACAATAATGTTGGGGCTTCTCACATTGGGCCTCGCATCTTGCGGTGACGCATCGGAAGAGATTACCGAGATGATATTCAACCGAAATCTCTCACCGCTCGACGTGGATGCAAAGAATGTCACCGAGACATCAACCACGCTGACATGGACTCCCTCAAGTGGTGCCACCGCATACATAGTGGAAATCTATGCTAACGACAGCCTCTCTTTCGAAGGCGCGCCACAGAAAACGTTAACCGTGGAGAGTCCTTCCGTGTATGTTGACAATCTGCAGTACGGTACAAAGTATTCTGCTCGCGTGCAGGCTGTCACCGATGGTAACGACAGTCGCACGTCGAAGTGGAGCGGGGTTTATTTCCTCACCAATGCTCACAAACTGCTTAAGAATCCTGTCGAGGCAGACATCCTTGACCGCAGCGTTACCATTTCGTGGAAACAGGAAGAGGGCTATGATGTGACAACACTCATCGTGGGCGACATCACACATCAGATTACCGAAGAGGAGAAGGCAGCAGGCCAGGCTGTCATCGAGGGACTGACCCCCGAGACAGAGTATAACGTGCAGTTGCTCAATGACTATCAGGACTGCGGTACTTGCAAATTCACTACCATTGCCGACCTCGAAGGTGCTACAGTGGTGACGCCGGAAGACAACCTCCGCTCTCTGCTCGAGAATGCTGAGGATGGTCAGGTGTTCGCACTGAAACCAGGTGAATATGCATTCAACAATGAAGAGGGCGAAGTGATTTCTGCAAAGATTTCTAAGAGCGTAGTGATAAAGGGTATCTACTCTACAAGCCGTCCAGTTATCTATGGACGTCTGCAACTTGATGCTCCTGTTTCGCTCACACTAAGCCAGACTGTATGGGATGGTTCAAAGAATAACACGGGCGACCAGTTCATCAACTTCAAGGGCACGGGCGACTATGGTGATATTAACATCAGCAATACAGAGGTGAGAAACTTTGTAAAGGGATTCTTCTATCTTAATGTGAAAGGCAGTATTCCTAACTTCACAATAAGCAACTGCTTGATTCACCATATCACATGTGATGGTGGCGACTTGTTCGACAGCCGCGCTGGATACATCGGAAATCTCACTATTGAGAAGTCTACTGTTTATGAGTCGGCTAAGTCACGCGACTTCATCCGTTACGATGACTCTTCTAGTTCGTATCCAAGTCTTACGACAAATGTTGTTGTGAACAACTGTACGCTCTACAACGTAGGCAATGGCGAGGCTAACTACCGTCTCCTCTATGTACGTTTCGTAGAAAACAAACTGACATTCACCAACAACCTCGTTGTTAACTTCAACAACAAACGTGGATTCACCAACCAGGCTAAGTCTGACCAGAGTCCTACGCTCAGCAACAACTATTACTTCAACTGTCAGAACTTGACATCTGCAGGTAATGGCGCTGATCCTACAATCAGTTGGTTCGACACTAACGGTACTATCGACGATCCTAAGTTCGCTGATCCTGCCAATGGCGACTTCACGCTCAATGCTGACAGCAAGGCTGCTAAGGGCAATGCTGGTGACCCACGCTGGATTAAGTAAAGCAATCCACAAGGTCTAAACTAAGTTTATACTGAATCAAGAGGCACGCCCCGCGGCGTGCCTCTTTTTCATTAGCGAACAGCATAATTATCTTCTCTAAACCAATATAGGCTATATTGGAAAGTAAAATAGCCTATATTGGTGAGTAAAATAGGCTATATTGGTTGGCGAAACATATCGTCTTGGTCCCCGTTTCGTTTTGATTTAGTTACTCGGTCTTGGCAAAATAATGAATAAATTCTTTTGTTCTGCACTCGACTTTTCGTAACTTTGATGTTTTACATCGAACTTACTCAGCACTCGGCATAAAAAATAAACAAGTTTCTTTTGTTCTGCACTCGTTTTTTCGTAACTTTGCAGTGTCTGTGTAGGTGGTGACGTGTCCCGCGTCATGTAATCATGCCTTGTGACGTGGGACACGTCACCTCCTACTCAAAACAGACAAATAACGACCTATAGACCAAATTTTATCAAGAAAAGCATTTTGCTCTAACGATAGTTACTAACTCAAACATCAATATTATGAAACAACTCTTTATTCTCATTTCACTTTTCCTGCTGACCAACATGTATGTTGTGGCACAGGAGCAGCCACAGCAAACAGATGTGGACAGGCTTCGGTCGCTCGCGGCAAAGTTGGCAGACCAGAAGCAATATAATGAAGCCGTGACGTTGCAGAAGAGACTTCTCGAAACGCTGAGACAAACGAAACCCGATATAGACAGTGCTTATATAGACCAAATGGTTTATCTGGGACGCTATCTAAGCCGTAACAATCAGGTGGATGAGGCTGTTGACACGCTGAAGAGTGCCTTGAAACTTTATGCTGCCAAATACAGCGATGCCGACTATAACTATGCTATCTATCTTGACAACTTGTCGTTATATCTGGAATCGGCGCGAAGGCTGGATGAGGCCGAGGCCACTTCAAGACGTGCGTTTGAAGTGTATAATAATCTAAGAAGACAAGACTTCGACTTTTCTGTTATTGCCATTCGCCTGGCTGAGATATGCAATGAGAACGGTAAACCTCAGGAAAGCCTCACTTATGAGTTGCTAGGACTGAGTGTCCTCAAGGAACTGTACGGTGAACACTCTGATAATTATATTGATGAACTCCCTTATCTTGAGAAATATTATACAGCGGCTGGAAATCAGGAAAAAGCAGAGCGCACAAAGAAACGCATAGAACAACTGACAAAGGAGCGCGAAGAGGGATACTTCGACATGCCGAAGCCCGTGGAATTCACGACGGCTGAAATATGTCATGAGCACAACAACGACGTGCTTCGGTGCTGTGTCTATTTCCTTACTCACCGCCTCAATGCTCCGCACATGAATGATGTTGCCCAGTATATTTTCAAGTGGTCTGTTTCTTCGGCAGATGTTAGCATTGATGTAGGCGAGACAATAGGAGAAGTTACCGCAAAGCAGGGTAATATGAACTATATGATTGCTTACATGGCTGCCACTTCGTATTTCTGCCTTAGAAATCAAGTGAAGTCTGTGGATGAAGATGCCTATCTGAAGGTGTTCGACGCATTGCTTGAGTTTTATGAGCAAAACAAGGAGTTAAGCGGTGAAGTGGACGTGTTCGAGAATTTCCTTAAACTAAAGGAAAAGAACAAACTGGCAGATAAACTGCGAGCAGAGTACAGGAAAATGAAACAATAGGCGAAGGATAAAGATTTTCAGGAAATAAAGATGTAGGCGAGTAACTCAATATTGATTGACAATAAGTATTATTCTATTCTGTTAGAATACATTCCTATTGACTCCCCGCCCCTGTAGGGGAGGGGCAGGGGTGGGGGGCAGCGTTGTTCTGCACTCGTTTTTTCGTAACCTTGGCTTCGCCGAAGTTACTGGCACTCGGAACTGCAAAAGAAAAGCATACTTTCCTTTTGCAGTTCTCTCGTTTTTTCGTAACTTTGCAGGCAAATGTGCATTTTAGAATGAATAGAGTAGATTTTGACAAGATATTTGCGAGCGGCAGGCATTTCTCTTTCGAGGTGCTGCCACCGCTGAAGGGTTCAGGCACTGAGGGCTTGTTCCGCACTATTGATAAGTTGAAAGGCTTCGAGCCGGTGTTTATTAACATCACTACTCATCATTCTGAATATGTTTACCGCGAACTGCCCACCGGACAGTTCGAGCGACTGAGGCTGCGCCGCCGTCCAGGCACCATTGCCATTGCAGCGGCTATTCAGCAGAAGTTCAACATCCCCGTGGTGCCACATGTGATATGCAGCGGTGCCACGATAGAGGATATAGAATATGAACTCATAGACTTGCAGTTCCTAGGCATCAGCAACATACTGCTGCTGCGCGGTGACAAGGCAAAGGACGACCGTGTGTTTGTTCCCACTGCGGGCGGACACGCTCATACGACAGACCTCATACAGCAGGTGAACCGCTTCAACGAGGGCTTCTTTGCCGACGGCAGTCCTATCAAGTCGCCCGGTGAGAAGTTCAGTTACGGTGTGGCATGCTATCCCGAGAAACACGAGGAGGCGCCGAACATTGACATCGACATGCAGTATCTGCTCATAAAGCAGCAACTGGGTGCCTCGTATGCCGTGACGCAGTTGTTCTATGACAACCAGAAGTATTACGACTTTGTGGAGAAGGCGCGCAAGATAGGTGTCACGATACCTATCATACCGGGTCTGAAGCCGATGGCTAAACTGTCGCAACTGACCGTGGTGCCACGCTCTTTCCATTGCGACATACCCAACGAACTGGCGCAGGAGGCAATGAAATGCAAGACTGACGAGGATGCCAAACGGTTGGGAATAGAGTGGACACTGAGCCAGTGCCGCGACCTTTATGCTCATGGCGTTAACAACATTCACTTCTACACGATGTCGGCTGTTGACTCGGTGAAGGAGGTGATGGAGCGACTCTAAAGTCCCCTGTCCTAACCCTCCTTGAGCGGAGGGAAATGGGTGACAGGTGATAAGGAGAGTAAAGTAATATGAAATTCAAGGAGGTAATAGGGCAAGAGGAGGCGCAGCAGCGCCTGATACAGATGGTGAGTGAGGGGCGCGTGCCCCACGCCA
Organism: Prevotella sp. UBA4330; assembly: GCA_002394385.1. GTDB lineage: Bacteria > Bacteroidota > Bacteroidia > Bacteroidales > Bacteroidaceae > Prevotella. The sequence goes on along the minus strand of DGTS01000015.1, from coordinate 152,349 downwards.
TGATGTTCTGCGGTCCGTCGGGCTGTGGCAAGATGGCACTTGCGCTGGCCTTCGCGTCTTACCTTCTCTGCAAGAACAGTGAGGGGGCTGACGACTCGTGCGGCACATGCCAGCAATGCGCCATGCTCCGCTCATGGTCGCATCCCGACCTGCTCTTTACTTATCCTGTGATAAAGCCAACGGGGAGTAGCGCTGACCACAAAACCATCAGCGACGACTATGCACGAGAGTGGCGCGAGTTGCTCAGCGAAGGACCTTATTTCAGCATGGACCAGTGGCTGGAGAAGATGAACGCCGGCAACCAGCAGGCACTCATCTATGTGGCCGAGAGTGAGGTGCTCATACGGAAGTTGAGCATGAAGTCGAGCCAGGGAGGATATAAGGTGAATATCATCTGGCTGCCAGAGCGAATGCGCGAGGACTGTGCCAACAAGATGCTGAAGATAATAGAGGAACCGCCACAGCAGACGGTGTTCATCATGGTTTGCGAGGAGCCCGACCGACTGTTGGAGACAATACGCAGCCGCGTGCAGCGCATCGACATAAAACGCATTGACACTCCGTCGATAGAGAAGGCGCTGGTGGAGCGCCGCGCCATCGACGAGACAATGGCCCACCAGATAGCAAGGGCTGTCAACGGCAACTGGCTGAAGGCTCTTGAAGAACTCGACGTGTCGAGCGAGAACTACCAGTTTCTCGACCTCTTCATCCTGCTGATGCGACAGGCTTACGTGCGCGACGTGAAGGAACTGAAGGCATGGAGCGAGAGTGTGGCGGCACTCGGGCGTGAGCGGCAGAAACGCATGCTCACCTATTTCCAGCATCTGGTGCGCGAGAACTTCATGTATAACTTCCGCAATCCGGAACTAATATATATGAACACGGCAGAGGCTGACTTTGCCAAGAACTTCGCCCGTTTCATCAACGAGGCTAATGTGATAGAGATAAACGACATTTTCGCCACAGCATTGCGCGACATAGGACAGAACGGAAACCCCAAGATGGTGTTCTACGACGTGGCATTGAAAATGATAGTGGCGATATTGAGAAAATAAAAATATAAGATATGGACTTCAAGAACATGCAATTCAAAATATCTACCGACACCGACCGCGGACTCTGCAGAAGAGGTTGCGGACGGCAAGACCACCAGTTGAACACCTACGACTGGCTTGCCGACGTGCCGGGAATTGACGAAGACACCGACCTCGTGGAGGTACAATTCAAAAACACTCGAAAAGGTTATTACCATAACATATACAACCTCGACCTGAAGAAGGGCGACATCGTGGCAGTGGAGGCAAGTCCAGGGCACGACATCGGTGTGGTGACACTCACAGGCAGACTCGTTAAGTTGCAGGTGAAGAAGGCTAACTTGAAGTCTGCCGATGACATTAAGCGCATCTACCGACTGGCTAAGCAGGTGGACATGGAGAAATATTACGAGGCAAAGAGCCGCGAGCACGACACCATGATACGCAGTCGCCAGATAGCGAAGAACCTCGGACTGGACATGAAGATTGGCGACGTGGAGTATCAGGGCGACGGAAACAAGGCAATATTCTTCTATATTGCAGACGAGCGTGTGGATTTCCGCCAGTTGATTAAGGACCTTGCCGCCACGTTCCATGTCAGGATAGAGATGAAGCAGATAGGTGCGCGACAGGAGGCTGGACGCATCGGCGGCACCGGACCTTGCGGCCGCGAACTGTGCTGCGCCACATGGATGAAGAACTTCAGCAGCGTGAGCACCAATGCGGCACGCTTCCAGGACATCTCGCTCAACCCGCAGAAACTTGCGGGCATGTGTGCCAAGTTGAAGTGCTGTCTCAACTATGAGGTTGACGACTATATCGAGGCAAGCCGCAAGTTGCCCAGCCGTGAGATTATGCTTCAGACTCAGGATTCCGACTACTATTTCTTCAAGAGCGATATACTTGCCGGAATGGTGACTTACTCCACCGACAAGCGTCTTGCAGCAAACCTTGAAACGATAACCGGACATCGTGCGCTGCAGATTGTGGAGATGAACAAGCGCGGCGAGAAACCGCTGACGCTATCGGAGGACGGCAACCAGCAGGACAACGGCAAGCCTGTTGATATGTTTGAGGGCGACGTGACACGTTTTGACAAGAGTCGTAAGAAGAAAAAGAACAAAGGACAACGCCAGCAGGCGCGTGCACAACATGGTCAGGGCGGTGGTGAGCGAAAACAGAAAGGTGGCAACCGTGAGAACCGTGACGGGCAGCAGAACCGTGACGGACAGCAACGCCAGCAGCGTCGCGGTGGCGAGCCAAAGCCAAACTCAGAATCGTAAAGCCTTACAGTAACGGCATGCAGAGAAACTTCTCTTTGTTTTTTATTGTCCTGCTCTCGCTCGTGTTCATGGCGTGCGAGTCGTCAACGGTGTATTATCATTTTGAGCCTACGCCTATTTCTGGCTGGGAACGAAATGACACGCTGAAGTTCTCTGTGCCCGCGTTGAAAGAGAGTGGCGGCTATCGTGAGGACCTCAGTTTGCGACTCAACAGCGATTATCCATTTATGGGACTCACACTTATTGTTGACCAGACGGTGTTCCCTGGCCAGAGACATGTCAGCGACACTGTCAACTGTAAGGTTGTTGACCAGGAAGGAAACGTTAAGGGGCGTGGTATAGGTTTCTATGAGTATGACTATCCGCTGACGCATCTTAAACTTAATGCCGGCGACTCATTGCAGATAAACGTCCGCCACAATATGAAGCGCGAAATACTTCCCGGAGTAGCGGATGTGGGTATTAAGGTTACGAGAAATTAGTTTGCAGCCTATTCTCTTATCAGGTTTCTTCCAGCATCAATGCGCAGGAAGATGAAGAGAAGGAACGTAAAGCCCCACAGCGACGAGCCGCCGTAACTGAAGAAGGGTAGCGGGATGCCGATGACAGGCGTCAGTCCTAACACCATACCCACGTTTATGAACATGTGGAACAGGAAGATGCTAAGCACACAATAGCCATAGACTCGCCCGAAGCGGAACGGTTGTCGTTCCGATAGTTTTATTAGTCTTAATATCAACGCCAAGAACAGCAGTAACACAGCGGCAGAACCGATGAATCCCTCTTCCTCACCAACGGTGCAGAAGATGAAGTCGGTGTCTTGTTCTGGCACATATTTCAACTTTGTTTGCGTTCCATTAAGGAAGCCTTTGCCTAAAAGTCCGCCCGAACCGATGGCAATCTCGCTCTGGTGAACGTTATACCCTGCACCGGCAAGGTCTTCTTTCAGTCCGAGCAGCACCTCGATACGCTTGCGCTGGTGCTCCTGAAGCACATTGTCGAGCACGTAGTCGGCAGAATAGAAGAATGCTATCGAGCCGATGGCGAAGGCAAGGATATATCCGTACGTCATCATTCTGCTGCTCAACCACAGGAAAAGAACATACCCTATAAGCAGTCCGCAGAGCACCAATTGCACCCATACTATATCGAATGGAATGACAAAAGTGGAGAAAAGCAGTGCCAAAACGGTGCCGCCAAGACAGTAGTAGAGTGCCGTCTTCATCTGTTTCAGGTTGCCAGTGCTGGAGTAAATCATCACCGAAGTGAATATCTGCACCGCAAGCAGCACGACGAATTTACCTGCAGAGGTGTGCCCCTCCCATAGCAAGACTTCCTCGAACTTTATGCCAGCGACGAAGTAGAACACCATCGCCACGGCAGTGAAGAGGATGCTTCCCGACATTCCCTCACGATAGAACATGAGGAAGAACGACAGATAGACAAGTGCCGAACCCGTCTCCTTCTGTGCCACGATGAACAGCATCGGCGTGAACACAATGGCGCATGCGGTGAGGAAATGCTTCCATTTGTGTATGTCGAAGCCGTAGGTGGACATCAGTTTCGCCACTGCCAGCGCAGTGGCAAACTTCGCGAACTCGGCAGGTTGCAGGCGCAGTGGACCCAAAACGAGCCACGAACGCGAGCCTTTTATCTCGTGGGGATTGAATATCGTGGCAAAGAGCAGCAGCAACAGCGCGGCATAGATGACGTAGGAAAAGGTGTCATAGAAGCGGTCGTCGAGCAACAGCAGCACCAGTCCGATGAATATCGAGGTGCCTATCCAGACAATCTGCATGCCGGAACGCGAGCCGAGGTTGAAGATGTCGGTGTCGCCATAGGTATAACTCGCACCGCAGACGCTCACCCATCCGAAGACGAGCAGTGCCAGATAGATAACAATTGTTATCCAGTCTATAGAGCGAAGAACGCCAGGCTGATTATCTGTCTGTTGAACCATATGCTACGTGTCTGCTCTGCATGGCTCGTGCTCTTGCCTCCGAGCCTTCAGAAAGTTTTCCGTTAATATATTTCTCCATCATCAATGCACCGATAGGAACGCCGAATGTGGCACCGAAACCGCCGTTCTCAACATATACGGCAATCGCAATTTTGGGATTGTTCATTGGTGCGAAGCCCATGAACACCGAGTGGTCGTGGCCGCGGTTCTGTGCCGTTCCTGTCTTTCCGCACACCTCGTAGTCGCTGCGGTTGGCGGCATGGCACGTTCCGCCCATCACCGAACTGCGCATGCCTTTCACGATGTAGTCGTATGCCGAGCGTGCAGCCTTGGTGACATGTTTCTCTTTGTATTTCTCGTCAAGCGGCTGTCCCTTCACTGCCTTCACCACATGCGGCGTTATGTAGTATCCACGGTTGGCAATTGTAGCGCCGAGATTGGCTATCTGCAACGGTGTGAGGTTCACCTCTCCCTGTCCGATAGAGATACTGATGATGGTCAGTCCGTTCCAGTCTTTCTTGTAAGCGTTGTCGTAGAAGTCGGCATTAGGTATCAGTCCGCGCTTCTCTCCAGGCAGGTCAACGCCCAGTTTATATCCGAATCCCATGCTCACCATGTAGTCGCGCCATGTGTTCATGGCGTCCTGCACGGTCTTGTACTTGGTTCGGTTCGACATCATGTGGTACAGTCCCCAACAGAAGTATCCGTTGCAGGAGGTGCTTATGGCAGGAATCAGCGGCAGCGGCGAGCCGTGGCCGTGACATCCCACGCGCAGTCCTTTATAGAGGAATCCGCGATGACATGGGTATGTTGTCTCTGGAGTGATTATCCCTTCGGTGAGGAATGTCAGTCCCTGCGATGTCTTGAATGTGGAGCCTGGCGGGTATTGTCCCATGATGGCACGGTTGAGCAACGGCTTCCAAGGGTCTTTCTGCATTGCGCGGTGCATCTTTCCTCGCTGTCGGCCCACCATCAGTCGCGGGTCGTATGTTGGCGACGACACCATGCACAGAATCTCGCCTGTGCTTGGTTCTATAGCCACGATGCTGCCTATCTTTCCCTCCATGAGACGTTCGCCGAGAGCCTGCAGTTCCACGTCGATGCTCAGCGTGATGTCCTTTCCTGCCACGGGTTTGCGGTCGAACTTGCCATTCTGATAACGGCCTTTAATTCTTCCGTGAGCGTCGCGCAGCAATATCTGCACACCTTTCTCGCCGCGTAGTTCTTTCTCGTACGAGCGTTCCACTCCCAGTTTGCCGATGTAGTCGCCGCTCTGGTAGTATTCGTCCTCCTCGATGTCGCTTGGCGACACCTCGGCCACATCGCCCAAGACATGTGCCGCGTAAGGATATTGGTATTGTCTGATGCTTCTTTTCTGGATGTAGAATCCCGGGAAACGGTAGAGTTTCTCGCGGAATACGCTGAACTCCTCCTCCGAGAGTTGCGACATGAATATCTGCTGTGTGAACCTGCTGTAGCCCGGGTTCTTGTTGCGGTCCTTTATCTCCGCCATTCTCTTGGCGTAGTACTCCTCTGTGATGCCGAGAGCATTGCAGAAGTCGGCTGTGTCCACGCGTCCCGCCTCCTCGTTCATAATGACCATGATGTCGTAGGCAGGCTGGTTATATACGAGCAGTTTTCCAGTGCGGTCGGTGATGCTGCCTCGTGCGGGATAGTCTATTTTCTTGAGGAAGGCGTTGCTGTCGGCGTTTTTCTTGTAGTCGTCGCTCATTATCTGGAGAGAGAACAAACGGATGAGATAGATGACAACAATAAGTATTGCCACCCCGCCGATGATGTATTTGCGGTATTCCAGTCCGAATTCTTTCATCCTGTTGACAGTCATTTGTGCCGTGGCTTGCCGCGGCAACCCGAAAAACAAAAACCTTTAGCGTCTCAGGTGCTCGATGACAAACACCAGAACGGCAGTGATAAGCATGCTTCCAACCACGCACTTCACCCATTCAAGCCAGTTGAAGAACGTGAACATCTCAAGCGAATAGTAGGTGAGACAGTAGATGAGCAGCAAAAGCAGCATGTAGTAGATGTACGACATGTAGCCCATGTTGAGAAGTGTGGGCTTGAAGTCTTCCTCGCTGTCGCGCTGCATGAACATCTCAAGAATGTATGGCTGCACAAGTCCAACGAGTGTCATTGATGCGGCTGCCACGCCGGGAGTGTTGGTAAAAGTGTCAACACTCAAGCCGAGGAAGAAGCACCACAGCAACTCTGCCCATCGCGGATAGCCGCGCGGGAAAGTCAGTGCCATATAAACATAGAGCAGGGGAGTGGCACAACCCAGCAGATTGATATGGTTGAGCACCAGTCCCTGCACCAGACACAGCACGATGAACAGTATGATACGTCTTAGAATATCTGTTGCCATGGGTTCTTGTTAATTCCTGCTCGCTGGCTGGATAGAGTCTTGTGCGGCGCGCATCAGTTTCACGCGTTCCTGCAGTTTGGCATCGTTTATCACGCACACGTCGCGCAGATTGCCGAAATCGGTGGCGAGATTGATGCTCAGACGGTATGACATGCCGTCGGGAGAGTTGTACGTGCGGTGAACCTTTCCCACATGAACACCCGGCGGGAACAGTGCCGAGTAGCCGCTGGTCACGATGTCGTCGCCGCCGTTGAAGCGCGCGTGGCGAGGAATGTCATCAACAAATGCCATCTTGCTGTTGCCGCCCTCCCATCGAAGTACGCCGAAATAGCCGCGTTTCTCTATCATCACACTGATGTTGGAATGGGTGTTCAGCACGGGGATGACAACGCTGTAGTGTGGCGATACAAGGTAAACCACGCCCACGATGCCGGTGCCGCTCACCACTCCCATGTCTGGATGGATGCCGTCGAGGCTGCCCTTGTCGATGGTTATCAGGTTGTCTGCCTTGTTCACCGAGTTGCTAACCACTTTGGCAGGGATTAGGCGGTACTGGTCGAGCAGTTGCACCTGTGTGCTTTGCAGCAATGTGGAGTCGTCGTTCTCGCGTGTCAGCATCTCTGAGAGTTGCGCCACCTGACGTTCTAGATAGACGTTGCGCAGCGTCAACTGCTCGTTCATCTTGCCCATGCTTAGGAACGACTCCACCGAGGCATTTGCCTCGTTCAGTTTGCCTGTCACGACATTCGCCGACGTAAACCAAACGCTACCATGATAACTGTTGAACTGGAAGAGCAGCACGAAACTCACCACTTCCAGCACAACAAACAGTAGCCAATGGTTATACTTAACCAGAAATGCCCACAGGTTATTCATCTAATATCTCATTTTTGGGGCGCTCACGGGGAGCGCCCCTATAACTCCTGACTCTATGATTATCTCATGAGGAATGAGAAGCGGTCAACATTCTTCAGTGCAATGCCCGCGCCCTTTGCCACACTGTGCAATGGGTCTTCGGCGATGTGGAACTGGATGTTGATCTTGTCGGTGAGTCGCTTGTCGAGACCGCGCAGCAATGCGCCGCCACCGGTGAGGAAAATGCCGTTCTTCACGATGTCGGCATACAACTCTGGCGGTGTGGCCTCGAGTGCCGAAAGCACGGCGTTCTCTATCTTTGCAACGGTCTTGTCGATGCAGTGGGCAATCTCCTGATAGCATACAGGCACCTCCATAGGCAGTGCTGTGATGCGGTTCGGGCCGTGAACAACATAGTCCTCGGGTGCCTCGTCGCCAAGGTCGGTGAGGGCAGAGCCCACGTTTATCTTGATGCGCTCAGCCATACGCTCGCTGACCTTCACGTTATGCTGGCGGCTCATGTATTCCTGGATGTCGCTTGTCAGTTCGTCGCCAGCCACGCGGATAGAGTTGTTGCTCACGATGCCGCCCAGCGAGATTACAGCAATCTCGGTGCTGCCGCCGCCGATGTCCACAATCATGTTGCCTTCGGGAGCCTCGACGTCGATGCCAATGCCTATTGCGGCAGCCATCGGCTCGAAGATGAGGTAAACGTCGCGGCCGTCTGCATGCTCTGCAGAGTCGCGCACAGCGCGCAGTTCAACCTCGGTAGAGCCAGAAGGCACACCGATGACCATGCGCAATGAAGGAGAACCGAAGAAGCGGCGCCCCGAGTGAACCATCTTTATCAGTCCGCGCATCATCTGCTCGCAGGCAGAGAAGTCGGCAATCACACCGTCGCGAAGCGGGCGTATGGTGCGGATGTTCTCGTGCGTCTTCTCGTACATCATCTTTGCTCTCTCGCCCACAGCGATCATCTTGTCGGTGCGGCGGTCCAATGCGACCACTGACGGCTCGTCAACCACAATCTTGTCATCACTGATAATGATGGTGTTGGCGGTGCCGAGGTCCATTGCTATTTCCTGGATGAATGAAAAAAATCCCATATCTTGAAAAACAATATTTATTATCTTTACTTTTGTACGGACGCTCACAGGGCGCGCCCATACAACCCTTCAACTTGAATATTCTGACTGTTAACTCTTAAGGAACCAGCCGTTGATGGCAGTGTCGTAGTGGCTGCTCACGCCGAATGCCTTGCATGCGAAGTCGCGGCGCTGCTCGCGTGTCGTCTCCGCTCCCTGCTTGTTCAGAATGTCGAGAAGTTCGCCATACTGTGCCTTGCTCGGAACGATGACCACGTCGGCAAAGTTCTTTGCGGCAGCGCGGATGAGCGAGATGCCGCCGATGTCTATCTTCTCAATGATGTCCTGCTCGCTGCTTGCAGCGTCGGCTACGGTCTGCTCGAATGGATAGAGGTCAACGATGACGAGGTCGATTTCGGGGATTTCATACTCCTTCATCTGCTCCTTGTCGCCCTCATTGTCGCGACGTGCCAGTATTCCGCCGAATATTTTGGGGTGCAGTGTCTTCACTCTGCCGCCGAGAATCGACGGATACGTGGTGACGCTCTCCACGGTCTGGCATTCATAACCCAGCGACTCGATGAATTTCTGTGTTCCACCGGTCGATAAAAACTTAACTCCTTCTGCATTCAACTTGGCAAGCAGTTCGTCCAGACCATCTTTGTGGAAAACTGATACCAATGCTGTCTTAATCTGTTTTGTTCCAGCCATTCGTTTGTACTTATTTATAAATGAGTTTGCAAAATTACGAAAATTTCGCAACTTCACCATATAAAAGAAAGAAAAAATCAAAAAAATGACTGCTTATTTGTCGCAAGTCAAGACTTGGCTCGACATAAAGACATGAGGGTTAAGACATAAAGACATATTTTCTTGGACATAAAGACATAAAATTTATAGACACAAAGACATATTTTTGAGGACACAAAGACATAAGCATTATATACCCTTTATGTCTTTCTGTCCCAATCTTTATGTCTTTATGTTTTAAATTTTTATGTCTTTATGTCTAAATTTTTATGTCTTTATGTCTAAAAAAACATGTCTTTATGTCTAAAACGTAGCATCATCAGGGTCAGGACCAATGCGAATGAAGTCGAATCCGTCAATCCTTTGCATGTCTTCGCTGTTTATTTCAAAGTCAAACACGTGGAAGTTCTCTTCGATGCGTGTCTGCTTTGTCGATTTCACCAGCGGAACGATATCGTGCTGCATCACCCAGCGGATTATGAGTTGTGCCACCGTGCTGCCGTACTTCTCTGCCAGTCCCATGAGCAACTCGTCGAAAATCAGTTCGCCACGTCCCAGCGGGCTCCATGCCTCCACGGTGATGTCGTGCGCCTTGCAGTAGTCCACGCACTCCTTTTGCAGCAGTCCGGGGTGAAACTCTATCTGGTCAACGGCAGGTTTCACGGTAGCCTTCTCCATGAGTCGTTCTATGTGGTGGGGCATGAAGTTGCTCAGTCCGATGGCTTTTATGCGCCCTTCCTTATAGAGTTCTTCCATTGCGCGCCACGTCTCCTGGTTCAGTTTGGCGGCCTTCTTGCCAAACTGTTTCTCGTTTGCTGGCCAGTGGATGAGATAGAGGTCAAGATATTCCAGTCCGAGGTCGCTCATAGTCTTCTCGAATGCCCGCATCGTGGTGTCGTATCCGCGCTCGGTGTTCCACACCTTGCTCGTCACAAACAGTTCCTCTCGTGGCACTCCGCACTGCCTGATGCCCTCGCCGATGCCTTTCTCATTGTCGTACACGGCTGCGGTGTCTATGTGTCTGTAACCCGTTTCCACCGCCCATTTCACGGCCTGCACAGCCTCTTCACCGTCTTTTGCCATAAAAGTTCCGAATCCGGGCTGCGGCATTCTCACGCCATTATTCAGTAATACGCTCTTTTCCATAGGTCTTCCGATTTTTCTTGCAAATATAAACCAAATTTCTGTAAATGCCAAATGCCGCGCGAAAAAGATTCGCCCCGTCCCGACAGATTGTCCCTCGCGCGCGCATATATTATATAATGTGTGCGATAATAATTATACGCTTGGACGGGCGCTCATATTCACTCGGATTCCGATTGATATCAAACCGCAGAACAAAGTTATTAACTTTGTCGAACAATCCTATTAACTTTGTTGAACAATCTTATTAACTTTGTTACCCCATTTATATCTACTTGAAAGCCAGATAGTTACAAGTTGCGATTTCTGTTGTGTTTTTTCGCAATCTAAGTGTTGTTTTTCTGCATGTGCTTTTGTATAAACATGAGGAAATGGCAGAATTCAGTAAAGTGGTCGAAAGAAACACATGAAATCGTCGAAAGTAATTTTGATTTTCACATCTTCGATGTTACTTTTGCATCAGAAATTAAAAAACAATAAAAACACAAGTATTATGAAAGGTATTAGATTTTTGGTTTTAGCAGTTATGTCTGTGGTTGTGATGTCGGTAAGTGGACAGACAACTACATTGAAAGGCGTGTTGAAGGACTCCACTCTGAACGAGCCGGAGCCGTTCGCCACGGTAAGAGTGTTTTCAAAAGGTAACAAGAGCAACCCCAAGGCGATGTTCCTCACCAAGGACGATGGCTCGTTCAGCCAGGCGGTTTCTGGCAAGGGCGTGTTCACTGTTGTGTTCAGCGGTGTGGGAAAGGAAGACAAGAGCATCTCCGTGGAACTGGGTTCTCAGTCTGTTGTTGACCTCGGCACGGTGCTCATACGCGAGAATGCCACCGCGCTTCAGGGCGTTGAGATTGTGGCGCAGAAACCTCTGGTGAAGATGGAGGTTGACAGGATGAGTTACAATGTTGCCGAGGATGCCGACTCCAAGTCTTCAACGGTGCTCGACATGTTGCGCAAGGTGCCCATGGTGACTGTCGATGGACAGGACAACATCACCGTGAACGGCTCGTCGTCGTTCAAGATTTATGTTGACGGCAAGCCCAACGTGATGTTCCAGTCGAACCCCTCGATGGTGTTCAAGAGCATGCCGGCATCGGCGGTGAAAAACATCGAGGTGATAACAAACCCCGGAGCCAAGTATGAGGCAGAGGGTGTTGGCGGCGTGCTCAACATCATCATGAACCGCATGGACCCCGTTGCAATGCAGAGTCTCGACGGAATGACGGGCACCGTAAGGGCGACTGTTGGCAACAAGAATGTGGGCGGCGGAGTGTTCCTCAGCGGACAGCAGGGCAAACTGTCGTACAGTGCCAACACCTTCTATCAGCAGTCGTTCCCGATGGAGACCAAGGTTGATGGTAGCCAGACCACCAATGCCGGAACCATTCTGACGCAGTCGGACTCGAAGACCAGTTTCCCGTTCCTCATGGGCAACATCAGTCTTGGCTACGACCTCACACCGATGAGTTCAATCAACGCCACCTTCAGCATCAACAGTATGAGGATGAAGAACACCGGACATCCCACTTCAACCATGCTCGGCTCGATGTATGGCGAGGAAGGATTCACATACGGTTATGACAACATTCTGATTAACCGCCGCACATCTATGAGCGGAAGCGTTGACTATCAGCAGTTCTTCAACAAGGAGCGCACCCACTCGATAGTGTTCACATACCAGATAAGCAACAGCCCGCTGAAAAACTCGCTGCGCAACACGTTCGACGGGACATCGACATCGTTCATCGACCTTACCGACCGCTATTCCGACGGCCGCGACAACACCACCGACCACATCTTCCAGGTGGACTACTCCCTGCCACTGGGACTGGGACACAGCCTCGACCTCGGCTCGAAACTGCTTCTGCACAACGCCACGTCAGAGTCGAAATACTATCTCAACGACATTTACAACGAGGCTCTCAGCATGGACTATTCATACAAGAACACCGTGTTGGCAGGCTATGCCGAGTATAGCGGAAAATGGAACAAGTTCGGCGCAAAGGCGGGAATGCGCTACGAACAGACATGGCAGAACGTGGAATACCGTCTGGGCACAGGCCAGGACTTCAGCACCCACTATGGCAACATCGTGCCAACGGCATCGGTTTCTTACTCGCTCGCTCCTACAACGAACATCGGCCTGACCTACAACATGCGCATCTCGCGTCCAGGCATCACCTATCTGAACCCGTACGTGAACCGCGCCAACCCCACAAGCATAAGTTATGGTAACTCAGACCTTGACGTGGAGAAGTCGCACAACGTGTCGCTGGTGTTCAACACCTTCTCGCAGAAACTCATGCTCAACGCAACACTGCGTTACTCATATTCAGGAAACGGCATCGACCAGTATAGTTTCTACGACGGCAACATACTGAACACCACATACGGCAACATCGTAAAGCGCAACCAGATAGGACTGAACGTGTATGCCAACTGGCTCATGGCGAAGAACACTCGACTGTTCCTCAACGGCGGAGTTGACTATACCGACATGCGCAGCGACATGCTGGGACTGAGCAATAGCGGATGGCACTTCAACACTATGGCGGGACTGCAGCAGACACTGCCTTGGGACCTGAAACTGGGAGCATATCTCATCAACTCGTCGAAGACATACACCATGCAGGGATGGAGCACGGGCTTCAACATCGTGACAATGAGCCTGTCGAAGACTTTCTTCAACGACAAACTCAGCGTGGGACTGCAAGCCCTGACAGGACTCTCGAGTGGCGGAAACATCAAGATGGACACCTACATCAAGGGTAACGACATGGAGGTGATGCAGCACATCCGCGTGCCTATAAAGAGCATCAGTCTCACAGTGTCATACACCTTCGGAAAGAAGAACCAGCAGATGAAGCAGCAGCACCGCTCGCGCGTCGAGAACGACTACATCGAGCAGCAGTCGCAGGGCGAAATGCTCAACAACATGGGCAATGGTGGAATGCAGCAGCAACAACAGCAGTAACCAATAAGTTACATACCTCACCTCAGCCCTTGGGCAAGTGGTGGGGTATGTAATTTCTGTCATATTGCGAGAAATCTGAAAAATAAACAATAATAATCAAGCAACAAATAACAAAAATTACTATCTTTGCACCGATGAACAAAGTTAAGAAGAACGACCTTTTGACGCTGATGATGCAGATACTGGTGTGGGCATTAATTTTCATATTGCCTGCACTAACAGCATATCTGAGCACATGGCATGTGGACACCGCGATGACCACATTCAAGATGCTTAACGGTATGTTGAGGTCGCCGCTGATATTATACTTCGTGAATTATTACATCCTTTGGCGTTGGCTCTTCGATAAGCATCATTATGTGACATTTGTCTTTGCCAATATTGTCTTGATAGGAATAACCAACATGGGTGTGTTCTTTTATAGACAGTATGCTGCAAGCAATGGAATAGATTTGCCTGTCGACGCTTGGGTTTACTGGGGACTTGGCATCTTTATCTATTTCCTGCTTATCGTGGCGGTAATAGTGGTTGCCATCGTGCAGCGCCATCTCATAAAGGCTCGTAGGATAAAGCAACTATTGGAGGAGGAAAAACAGAAGAGTACCGAGGCGGAACTGGCTTGGCTGAAGAGTCAGATAAACCCTCACTTCCTCTTCAACACTCTGAACAACATTTCGAGTCTCACGCAGATAGACGCCGACAAGGCGCAGGATGCAATAGCACAGCTGAGCGACCTGCTACGTTATGCCATGTACGAGACCAACAAACCTATGGTGGCAGTAAATGGAGAGGTGGAGTTCATGCGCAACTACATCGAACTGATGCGCCTTCGTTGTAATGAGCGTACCTCGGTTAATTCTGAGTTCAGCATCGAAAACAACGATGCAAAGGTGGCTCCGCTACTGTTCATATCGCTTGTAGAGAATGCTTTCAAGCATGGAGTGAGCAGCAACAAACCGTCGAGCATCAATGTCAGCATGACAGAGAGCGACGGCACAATCACGTTCTGTTGCGATAACACCAACTATCCTAAGAGCGATAGCGACCGCAGCGGCAGCGGAATAGGGCTTGAGAACACACGCCGCCGCCTCGAACTGCTCTATGCTGGCAAGTATGAATGGGAGCAGTCGCTTGAAAACGACATCTATCACGTCTGCGTGAAGATAATTGAATAATAGTAATTCGTAATACAAATATGACTTGCATTATAGTAGATGATGAACCTCTGGCAGTAAAACTCATTGAGTCGTATGTAGCAAAGACACCCGACCTCAAACTCTTGGGTTCTTACACCGACTCGGTAGAGGCAATAACAGCGATAAAGGAGAATCCTGCGGATCTCTTGTTTCTCGACATCCAGATGCCAGACATCAACGGGATGGAACTGGCACGGCTTATTCCTGAGAAGACTCGTGTGATATTCACCACAGCATTCAAGGAATATGCTTTCGAGAGTTACGAGGTGAGTGCACTCGACTTCCTCTTGAAACCAATACGCTATAACAAGTTCATCGCTGCTGTTGAGAAGGCGCGCAAATGGTTTTCACACGAAACAGAATCCGCACCTGCTCCTTCCGAGCGCGATAGTGTCTTCATTCGTGTTGATGGTGAACTGCGCCAACTGAATGTTTCAGACATAATGTACGTCAGCGGTATGAAAGATTATGTCGTCTTCTATCTTGACGACGGGTCGAAACTCGTAACCCACCTCACCATGAAGGCTGTTGAGGACATGCTGCCAACGTCTGACTTCCTTCGTATCCACCGCTCATACATCGTGGCCTTGAAGAAAATACGTAGTGTCGACCGCAACAACTGCGTTTATATCGGCAAGGAAATCATCCACGTCACCGACGCCTTCCGTGAGGCTTTCGATGCCTACCTGCAGAAAAACATGTTGTAGGGGATGCAAAGATAATAAGATAAATCAGATATTATGAAAATGAATAGGATAAAACTCTATACTTGTTTGCTATTCATAATTGTGCTAATCGTCACTTTTATCAATCCTGTATATCCTCATAATCAACTATTACAGCATGCGGGAACGCTGCTCTTGATGATACCTATTGTACATGACCTGTTGAAAGACAGGATGCCATATCCCGCTTTCTTGGGAATAGTCGTTTTTGCGATTTTGCATGTTGTTGGAGCCCGTTATATCTATTCCTACGTTCCATATAAAGAATGGATAATATCTACAGGAATAGTAGATGCAGATTTCTTTGGCAGCACGCGTAATCATTATGACAGGTTTGTACATTTCATGTTCGGTTTCTTATTGTTCCCTTATCTTATGTACCTCTGTCGAAAGTGTCTTAATTTGAATTACATGGTCGCCATTCTGTTCTCTTGGTTTGCCATCCAGACAGGCAGCATGGTGTATGAGTTGTTCGAATGGTTGCTCACTATATTAGTGTCACCTGAAGAAGCGGACTGTTATAACGGGCAGCAGGGCGATATATGGGACGCCCAGAAAGATATGGCTTTAGCGATGATTGGTTCTACAATTCCTGCATTGTGGTATATGTGCAAGAGAACCCTAAAGCGGGAATAGAATACAAAGTGTCGGTAAGAACATAGCCTTAGAAGCCGAGGAATGCTTTGAGGCCTGGAGCGTCTTTGAGTTCTTCTTTGTCGAGATAGAAAGCTCCGGGGGGAACCAACTCCACGTATTTGTCAAGGAACTCGTCCCATGATAGTTTGAAATAAGCAGGTGGGATAAAGATAGTTCTTGAGGCTCCACCTGAACGGTCACCTGCCTGTAGAAAAACGGAATAACCGCCCTTGACATGAGAATGGAATTCGTAGCACTCCATATACCAGCCACGAATCATCGTTCCGCGTGGAATCAGATCGATTACATTCAAGGTTTCCTTAATGGGATTCACCATTTCTATCCAACTTCCATGATCGTCTATGAAACGTTTGATAAACCCTTCGCTGTCGCAATCCAGGACCTTACGTTCAATGTCCGTTTTAGACCATTTGAAATATCTGACGAAAGTATATCTGCCATTCTCTTTTTTCTCAATGGCATAACTCAAATTTTTCCTGAGCATACTTTTCTCTGCCCAAGGATAAAGTTCTTTCGCTTTTTCAAATGCCTTGTCAATATAGACATTTATATCATAACCGTATGGAAACTTCTTGCTCATAATAATTGCTTTGAGATTGCAAATATAAGAATAAATTTTGAATTATCATTCTTAATCATTCAAAAATGATAGAGGGTAAATAGTCGGATTATGTTTAAATCTGATGCAAAGTAGTTAATAAAGTCTTGTTTCTTTGGAGATTTCATGGAAATATTGTTATTTTGCAGAGTGAAATGTGAGGAGAAAAGCAAAGAAAATGATTACACTTTAATAATTTAATGTCAAACTACATGATGAAAAAGTTGTTTTTACTTATGCTGATGGCGGTTATGTTTACCTATGCATCAGCGCAGACTAAGAAAGTATCGGTTCTGGGTGATTCGTACTCTACATTTGTTGGCGTTATTCCTTCCAATTACTCGTCGTTCTATCCCAACGACCGAAACGACGTAACGAAGATAGAGCAGACGTGGTGGAGTCTCTATGTCAAAGCAAAAGGTTACGCGTTGGAAAAGAATGATTCGTGGGGCGGCACAACCATTTGCGGCACAGGATACGGCGGAATGGACTCGTCGCGCAGCAACTTCATCTCACGCGTTGACAGTCTTGGCAATCCTGACATCATCTTTGTTTTCGGCGGCACCAACGATGCGTGGGCTAACTCTCCAATGGGCGAGTATCAGTATTCGGATTGGACTAAGGACGATTGCAAGTATTTCCGTCCTGCGCTTGCATGTCTGACCGATATGCTTCAGAAGCGTTATGCCCAGGCAGAAATCTGTTTCATCTTGAACTCGGAACTGAGAGAGCCTGTCAACGAGTCGATGCGTGAGGTATGCAAACACTACAATGTGAAACTCGTTGAACTCCACGATATAGAGAAGCAGAACGGTCATCCGTCAATAAACGGCATGAAGAGCATTTGCGACCAGTTGTTGGAAGCAGGTTTATAAGCGTAGGATGTGGAAATTATTAATCAATACCTAATGAGGTTACAAAAAGTCGCCTTTCTGTTGTTGGCACTCTGTTGTTGCAAGAGTGTTGGAGCACAGGAGTTTATTGTTCCGCAGACGAACATCAACACTCAGGGATATCCTCATGTCTTACCAGACAATAGTGTGGAGTTCAGAATCCGCTCTAGTGAAGACCTAAGCCAGATGAA
Organism: Prevotella sp. UBA4330; assembly: GCA_002394385.1. Taxonomy (GTDB): domain Bacteria; phylum Bacteroidota; class Bacteroidia; order Bacteroidales; family Bacteroidaceae; genus Prevotella. Next base: position 134,619 of record DGTS01000015.1, on the reverse strand, counting down.
AGTCTCGCTAGACCCTACATGCCGCTTTGAGAAACAGCCTGATGGTTCTTGGATGGCACGTACCAAGCCTCTTGTGCCTGGATTCCACTATTACTGGTTTAACATAGGTGGAATGGATGTCTCCGACCCTGCCAGCAAGAGTTATTTCGGTTGTGGAAGGATGACAAGTGCCATTGACATACCTGAAGATGGTTGTGATTTCTATTACATAAAGGATGTGCCGCACGGCAAGGTCAGTATTGTTACATATTACTCGAAAGTGAGGAAGTCTTACGCCACGATGTATGTATATACTCCCGCTAGCTATTCGGAAGGAAGCAAACACTATCCTGTGTTGTATCTCCAACATGGCGGAGGCGAGGATGAGTCGGGTTGGACACTTCAAGGCAAGACAAACAACATCCTTGACAACCTGATTGCCGAAGGTAAGGCAAAGGAGATGATTGTTGTGATGTCGAACGGCAATATCACGGTTCCGGGAGCGGGTTTCGGCTATTCCATTCAGGGAATGAAAGGCTTTGAGGAAGAACTCACCGAGGTAATTATTCCCTTTGTTGACAAAAGTTTCAGAACAGTTCCCGATAAGCAAGGCCGTGCGCTTGCAGGTCTTTCTATGGGCGGCGGACAGTCGTTTTTCGTAGGACTTCAGCATACTGAACTCTTCAGTCATATCGGAGTGTTCAGCACAGGAGTCTTCGGAGGCATCCGTGAGACAAAGTCTTTCGATGCAGAGGAATCAATGCCCGGCCTTATATCGCAACATGAGACGTATAATCAATCACTTAGGTTGTTTTATATTTCCGTGGGAACAGACGACCCACGATTGTCACCAACCCAGAAAGCAGTCTCTGCTATGCAGCAGTCGGGACTCGCAATTACCTTCAACACGTTCCCAGGCGACCATGAGTGGCAGGTATGGCGGAAATCGCTCCATGACTTTGCTCAGAAACTGTTTAGATAAGAGACGTGTTTATGGAAATAGCGTATAAAGATATTCACGAGTTCAGCAAAGAAGAACTGGAGGATTTGTTCCTTTCCGTAGAATGGTCGTCAGGTCATTTCCCTGATAAACTTGTCATAGCAATGTGCAATTTCTGCACAGTTTGAGGTTTTTCATGGAAATTAATAGTAACAAGAAAGCCGAGGTGTTTGTCTCGGCTTTCTCTTATACGAATTTTACTTCTTTCAATTCTTCAGCAAATTGATGAATGGAGTGCTGCATTTTTTCTTTCGTCCTAGCGGACGGCACGCGGCGCCCTGTTACGTAGTGGCTCAACTGTCCTTGATTGATGCCCGTGATTCGTGACAGACCTGCGAGCGAGAAGGCTTTAGAGTAATAAGAAAGGAATGACGCCATGTCATACTCATAGTCGAACTCTGCTTCTTCAAATTCTTTTCCCTCTTCTGCATAGTGCTTTTTCATGTCTTCGTAACCATTCTTGAAGCATTCGATTGCTTCTTCAGCGGTTTTCCCTGTACCAGTAACAAGATAACTCATATCGTCATCGTCCATATAGACGCTATAGTTACCGCCACCGGCTCGCTCGATTATTGCTTTTACTCTTCTCATATTTTTCTTAGTTAGTTCGTTGTTTAGTGCCCGCATAAACAAGAAAAGCATCCTTTTTAGGATGCTTTTGTGATCCGTTTGGGGCTCGAACCCAAGACCCCAACATTAAAAGTGTTGTGCTCTACCAACTGAGCTAACGGATCGACCTTAAATGGTTGCTTATGAAAGCGGGTGCAAAGGTACGATGTTTTTTTGAAACTGCAAAATTATTCGGTGCTTTTTTTATTATCTTCTGTTGCGGTAGTGGTTGCTGTGGCATCGGCATTTGTCGTTTCTGCTGCTTTGGCGCTCATCTCTTTCAAAGTTTCCTTACGCTTTAATATTCTGCTGAAAATGCTTTTCCGAGGTTCATTTAGTTTCTCTTCCTCCTCTTCTTCGTCTTCCTCTTTCGTGATGTAGCGCTTATAGTAGGCCATGATGATAGTGGTGAGAGGCAGAGCTATGATGAGTCCGATGAATCCGAGCAACGCGCCCCATACAGACAGGGAAAGCAGCAGTATGGCTGGGTTCAGACGCATTGCCTTGCCCATTATCTTCGGTGTCACGATGAGGTCGATTATCACTTGCACGATGCAGAACACGGCGACGGCAGCACCGAGAATCATCCAGAAGTTTTGCCCAGTGTCAACCGCCTTGAGCAGTGCCAGGAATGCCGTTGGAATGAGTGCGAAGGTGTGCAGATAGGGCACGAGGTCCATTATTCCGATGAGTATTCCCAGACCTATGGCCATAGGGAAGTCGATGATGGTGAATCCGATGCAGAAGAGTATTCCCATGGTGAGTGCCACAAGACCTTGCCCGCGGATGTAGTTGTTCAGTTCTCGCTCAACGTCGCCAGCCAGTCCTTGCCAGAAGGGGCGGCTTTTCTTCGGGAAAATGCGTATCCAGTTGGTGGTGAGGTATTCGTAGTCGAGCAGTATGAAGAACATATATAATAAGGTGATGAGCGAAGCCACGATGCTTATTATGATGTTGGCGGTCTGCCCGAGCATGTTGAACACTCCCGGCACCACACTCTTTATGGCGTCTGTAACGTCCTTCTGCTTCAGCAAGTCCTGAATTTGCTGGTTGTTTTCGCGCAGCCATTCCTGTATGGCCTGTGATATGTTGTTGGTGTCTGTCTTGTCCTGGACATAGCGTGTGATGAGCACTCCCAGTTTCTCAAACTGTTCTATCATCGGCGGGAAGATGAGGTAGCACACTCCGAAAATCACAGCGATGATGAATATCAGCGACACCACGATGCTCAGTGCACGCGTTGGCACGTGCAGTTTATACTGTGTGAACTTCACAAGCGGATGTATGAGATATGCCAGCAGCCATGCGACGAAGAATGGCAGCAGCACATTGCTGAGATAGTCGATGACGAATATCACTGCTATTATGATTAGCGTGGTGATAATCCATCTTATCAGTCGGTCGAAGGTTATTTTCTGCTCAAACATATTATGGGTTTTGAGATGAGAATACTTAATTACGAAGAACGGTTACGACTTATCGTTCTCTGCTTTCTGGTAACACTCGCGGCACAGAGGCTCGTACTCCTGTGTCTCGCCGAGCAACACGCGCTTGTCGCTTGCCACAAGACGGTGGCTGACGTATGCCTGTGAGCCGCACTTGACGCAGATGGCATGCACCTTTGTCACGTCGTCGGCAATGGCGCACAGCGCGGGCATCGGGCCGAAGGGTTTGCCCTTGAAGTCCATGTCGAGTCCGGCAATGATTACCCTTATGCCACGGTTGGCCAGTTGGTTGCACACATCCACGAGTCCGCTGTCGAGAAACTGTGCCTCGTCGATGCCTATCACCTCGTTGTCTCCTGCCAGCAGCAGTATCGAACTTGACGAGTCTATCGGTGTGCTCTGAATGGTGTTCTGGTCATGGCTCACCACATCAACATCCGAATAGCGTGTGTCTATCGACGGCTTGAATATCTCCACCTGTTGCTTGGCGAACTTCGCGCGCTTCAGGCGGCGTATCAGTTCCTCGGTCTTGCCCGAGAACATCGACCCGCAAATCACTTCTATTCTCCCGTGACGGCGAAACTCGCCGGTTATGTTGTCTGTCATTGCTCTTTCCTTTTTATTTTTCTGCAAAAATACAAATTGCAATTCAAAGGAGCAAGTTTTTATGAAAATTTATAGGTAATGATGTTTGGTGAGAGGCGCGGTGTTTGTTTAAAAAATGTAATTTGTTTGGCAGTTTAATATGTTTGTACTAACTTTGCCCCCTGTTATGGGCATATTATACGTTGTTCCCACGCCAGTGGGTAATATGGAGGACATGACGCTTCGGGCCATCCGGATTCTCAAGGAGGCCGACCTCGTGCTTGCCGAAGACACCCGCACGTCGGGCATCTTGCTGAAGCATTTCGAGATAAAGAACCAGTTGATGTCTCACCATAAGTTCAATGAGCACGGCACCAGTGCCGGCATCGTTGAACGACTGCGGGCAGGAGCCACGATAGCCCTTATCAGCGATGCGGGCACTCCAGGCATCAGCGACCCTGGCTTCTACCTCGTACGCGAGGCGGTCAATGCAGGAGTCGAGGTGCAGTGCCTGCCTGGTGCCACGGCAATGATTCCTGCGCTGGTGTCGAGCGGCTTGCCCTGCGACCGTTTCTGCTTCGAAGGGTTCCTTCCGCAGAAGAAAGGACGCCAGTCGCGCATCAAGGCTCTCGCCGACGAACAGCGCACCATGGTGTTCTATGAGTCGCCCTATCGGGTGGTGAAGTTGCTGGAGCAACTCGCCGAGGCGTTTGGCAATGAGCGGCATGTCAGTGCTTGCCGCGAGATATCAAAGGTGCACGAGGAGAGTGTACGAGGCACGCTGGCGGAGGTGATAGCCCATTTCAAGGAGCATGAACCGCGCGGCGAGTTCGTCGTTGTGGTGGCTGGGAAGAATGAGTAATATCCAGAAACGATTAGATTAATCAAATCATATAGGTTTTAAACAAATAAGAAATGAAGAAATTGTTGTTTTTTGCAGTCGCTGTATTGACGCTGGCTGCATGTACAGGTAACAAAGTGTCTAATGCTCCGGGTGCTACGATGAGCGACTCGCTGCAGAGAATTGTTGAGCAGAAGGAGAACGAAATCAACGATATCATGGGAACTCTCAACGACATCAATGAGGGATTGCGTGAAATCAGCGAGGCAGAAGGACGCGTCACTCTCGCACGTGCTGGCGAGGGAGCAAACCAGAAGCAGAAAATCATGGAGGACGTAAAGTTCATTCAGGAGCGCATGGACCAGAACCGTGAACTGCTCGACAAACTGCGCAAGCAGTTGCGCGAGAGCACTTTCAAGGGCGACCAACTGAAGCGCACCGTTGAGAACCTTACTAAGCAACTCGAGCAGAAGGACATCGAACTGCAGAACCTGCGCGAGGAACTTGACAAGAAAGACATCCATATCACTGAACTCGACGAGACCATCTCTAACCTCAACACCGACGTCAGCAATCTGAAGACAGAGAGCGAGCAGAAGAGTGCCACCATTTCTAACCAAGACCAGCAACTGAACACCGCATGGTATGTGTTCGGAACAAAGAAGGAACTGAAGGAAGAGGGCATCCTCGACGGCGGACGTGTGCTGCAGGGCAACTTCAACAAGAGTTACTTCACGAAGATTGACATCCGTGTGCAGAAGGAGATAAAACTCTACTCTAAGAAGGCAGAGATGAGAACTTCTCACCCATCAAGCAGTTATGTGCTCGATAAGGATGCAAAGGGACAGTATGTGCTGCGCATCACCGACCCGCAGACATTCTGGAGCACCAGCAAGTATCTCGTTATCGAAGTGAAGTAGTTTTACAGGAGTTTCGGAATTCTGAACTCCTGAACTCCCAAACTCCCAAACTCCTAAACTTCTAAACTTAGGAACTTCTAAACTTAGGAACTTCTAAACTCCTGAACTTCTAAACTTAGGAACTCCTAAACTTAGGAACTCCTAAAATAAAATACTCACCTTCTACTTTTAAAGAAGTCAAGCATCAGTTGGCGGCATTCTTCTTCGAGGATGCCGCCAACTGCGTTTGCACGGGGATGCAGCACGTTAGGGGCAAAGCGGTGATACCCGCGCTTCTCGTCGGCAGCGCCATAGACAATGCGAGGCACCTGCGCCCATCCTATTGCACCGGCACACATAGGACAGGGCTCCACAGTTACATACAAGGTGCAGTCGGTGAGATACTTTCCGCCCAGCGCATTCGATGCCGCTGTTATTGCAAGCATCTCGGCATGAGCCGTCACGTCGTTAAGCGTCTCAGTCTGGTTATGTGCCCGTGAGATAATCCTTCCCTTGGCAACGACAACTGCCCCGATAGGAATTTCTCCCTCCTCCAATGCCTGCCGTGCCTCGTCAAGCGCACGCCGCATATATTGCTCGTCTTTCTGTATTTCCTCGTTTGTCATAGTGCAAAGGTATAATATTAATGGAACACTATTATTGTTTCTTTTTTGAGATGTTCCAATCAAAAGAAAACACTTTGCCTCTTACAGGGATATTTACTGTCATTTGTTGTCCTTTTGAATGTTTTATATTTATGTATCCCACAATTGTTTCATTTGGGCGTATAGTTGTTCTTTTCAAATATCCCTGAGATATGATTTGCTTGTTTTTCTTCATTATTTCTCCTAATGTCATTATTTGGGTCTGGGCTGCCATGTTCGCTGCAGATGCAGCAGCATAGTTATAAGTGGTGTTTACTTGAGTGTATGGAACTTTTCCTGGTGCGTAACTGGTAGAATAAGTGGTTTGATAACCTGCAGAACCTGCATTAAAACCTGCAGAAAAACTGGTAAGTGCCATTGCCCAGTCTTGTTGGCGTTTTATTTTTTTCATATACAATTCGTAAGTATATACTTTCATGTCCTTTTTCATTGCATCTTTTCCTAATAGTGTTGCATAGATGTAGTCCGGAAAAAACACAAAAGCCTCATTACTTGTATTATGAATCATAATTTGAATTTGGTAATTCTTACCATACTCATCTTTGTAAATATAGTTTGTTACCCCCACAACAATATCACTTTGTTTCTTGAAAGCCCATAGGCGTCCATCGTTGTATTCTGTTGTTATGGTGGTGTCGTTTTCTTCCTTTATTAAAGTCTGTGCCTGTATGATGGCAGTAAATGAGACAAAAAGGATAATAAATACATTTCTCATAATTAACTGAAATTTAATGCTAGATTGTTAAAATGAATATGTAGTATATTATTAGTGAATTGCTTTTGCAAAAATACAAATTTTATGTGAAATACAAATATTCTTGGTGAAATCTGATATAATATATGTGGATTATTTTGGAATTTGCTGACTACACAATCCTTTCAATTATCATTTCAGAGGAGTCTTCTTCAAGTGAATTATACTCATCATAATGGATATGGCTTCCAACTTCCGCATCTGCTAAGTCCGTCAACTGTCTGGCCAAAGAGAGCAAACCCTCTTTGTTGGCAGAAATAACTACTGTGTTTTCTTCAACTTTGACTTTGATAGTAAATCCGTCTTCCCATTCAATATTCATAATATTCGATTTGTCTGTTTATTTGCAAAAGTAGATAAAAATCTTAAATCATGCGAGCCTTATTAGGAAAAAGGCATACTCTTAATCAACTTCAGATCTCCAGTATGCTTCGTCCTTAACAACAGGTCCCTGCAACCCAAACGAAATGTAATCTAGCCCATCATTATCCCTGAAAGAGAATCCATGGGCATTAAAGCCATCCCATTGTATTTTTAGTAAACCCTCGTTGAGGTCCCAGAAATGGTCAATCTCATGAGGTTTAGGGGTTATGCCATAACCATTGTAGTCGAAGCCGGGTTCCTTATGTAGGTCGCTTTTCACTTGCTCAAAAACTGCTAGTGCTTCATCTTCGGTGCATTTACGTACTGTACGAATGATGATTGATGCTACCTTGTTGTTGGCTTCCCTTATGCTCAAACAGCAGATTCCCAGTCCCTCAATGCTTCCTCCGTATACTGTCGCGGTGGAGTCGTTGTCAGCAACAGTAAACCCTTGTTCCAATAACACCTGCGTTAATTCCTCTATAGGGAGACCAACGTATATTCCTTTTACCTTGAGTCTACCGTCCTCTACAGTAAAAATGTGATTATTGTACACCATATGATTAAACTGTTAGCTAAATACCGATTATCTGTCTATATTTGCAAAAGTAGATAAAAATCTCAATCCAAGCAAATCTATGGGGATAAATAAAGTTAAGTCATGCTCTTTGTTCGATTATTGTACTTATGTTGTTTCATTCAAAATGAATGGAAAACATTTGTAATTACATAGCCTTGCGTTCAAAGGCCTCGTAGAGAAATGACATGTTGCAGTCTCAGTATCAATCTCAATCCAAAATAAAAGGCACTATGCACATCGTTGACACCTCCTTTTTTTACTTGTAACTACTTAATAATCAATAATATATATAATATATATAGTAAAGAAGACAAGTTGGAGGGTACCTTTTAAAACAACTGAGACTCTGAGACTGAGACTGCCAATAGTTATAAAGTGCTACAAATCAATGTGTTACAAAAAGTAGAACGCAATCACAAGTCTTCCACAGTCTCAAACAAGTGCATTTTTCTTCTCTAAAAGGCCTCAAAATACATGCTTGAGACGCTAGTTTTGGTGTTTTCCCTTAAGTTTTTCGTTCGTCTCAGAGTTGCAGAAATTCATGCTTTGCGACCATATTTGCATATAATTGCCCAACTTTTTGATGATTTCAGGGCAACACCTTTTTTCATTCATTAGTTTTTCTTTCAAAGAGAATGGTTAATCAGGATATTTTTTGTAACTTTGTAGTCGATATTATGATACAACCGAGGTACATCTATTTGGAAGAGGTGGGATCCACCAACGATTTCCTGCGCCAGTATGAGGGCGACGAGGAGATGGTGGTGGCATGGACCGACTTCCAGCATGCCGGACGGGGACAGGGCACCAACCACTGGGAGAGTGAGTGCGGCAAGAACCTGACGTTCAGCATTCTGCTGCATCCCGAGCATGTGCTTGCGCACGAGCAGTATGTCCTTTCGATGGCCATCGCAGCCACCATACGCAAGTATCTGGCGCAGGTGCTCAGCGAGGAAGTGTATATCAAGTGGCCGAACGACATCTATGTGGGCGACCAGAAGATAGGCGGCATACTGATAGAGAACCGCCTGGCGGGCAATCATATCAGGGATTGCGTCATTGGGATAGGGCTGAATGTCAACCAAACGGAGTTCCGAAGCGACGCTCCCAACCCTGTGTCTATGGCGCAGTTGGAGGGGAAGGAATGGAATCGCGAGGAGGTGCTGCATGGCATCATCGACCTTTTTGTTTGGCAACTGGAGCATTTCCGCCGCGACAAGATACGCGAGAAGTACCGCCGTCATCTGTATCGCCGCGAGGGCTTCTTTGACTATCGCGATGCCGATGGCGACTTCGAGGCGGAACTTGTTACCGTTGAGGACGACGGTCACCTCGTTTTGCGCGACAAGGCTGGCAATCTGCGCAGTTATGCATTCAAGGAAGTGCAGTTTGTGATATAATAATAATGTCGAAATAACGTAATTCCGTAATAACGTAATACCGAAATAACGAATTAACTAAATAAGAATAGACTATGGCACGATTCAAAAGAATTCTATTGAAACTCTCGGGCGAGAGCCTGATGGGTAAACAGGGGCACGGCATCGACCCCGAACGACTGGGCGACTATGCGCGTCAGATTAAGGAAATCAGCGAGATGGGAGTGCAGATAGGTATTGTCATCGGCGGTGGAAACATCTTCCGCGGACTCAGTGGTGCGCAGAAAGGCTTCGACCGTGTGAAGGGTGACCAGATGGGAATGCTCGCCACAGTAATCAACTCGCTCGCTTTGAGCAGTGCGCTCTCGGCAATCGGCTGCAAGAACAAGGTGCTCACAGCAATTCGCATGGAGCCGATAGGCGAGTTCTACAGCAAGTGGCGCGCCATCGACGCACTGGAACAGGGATTCGTGTGCATCTTCTCGGCAGGAACGGGAGCACCTTATTTCACCACCGATACTGGCTCTTCGCTGCGCGGTCTGGAGATAGAGGCCGACGTGATGCTCAAGGGAACACGCGTCGATGGCATCTATACCGCCGACCCAGAGAAAGACCCTACGGCAACGAAGTTCACCGACATCACCTACGACGAGGTGCTGGCACGCGGACTGAAGGTCATGGACCTCAGTGCCATCTGCATGTGCAACGACAACAACCTGCCCATCTACGTCTTCAATATGGACGTTGTGGGCAATCTCAAGAAGGTCATCGACGGCGAGGAAATAGGCACCTTGGTTCACCATTGATGCCGTTTCGCATCCCGAAAGATGATCTTTCGCACAATGAAAGATGCCTTATCGCATAGCAAAAGGGCATGAATCGCAACCCGATTCATGCCCTTTCATTTTCCCGTATATCATGTTTCGAAAAGTAAAATAGGCTATTTTACTCAGTAATATAGGCTATTTTACTTTCCAAAACAGCCTATTTTACTTTCCAAAACAGCCTATTTTACCTGATGAGATATAATGACTTGCCTATTCGTCAACCTCAGTGAAATCGACGTATTCGCCTTCGTTATCCTTGAAGATTTTGCGGTTTGCCTGCTCGGGAGAACGGGCATCGATGACACCTTCCTGGTTGCCATAAGTGCGTCCGCCGCCACTGCGTCGTTGTGAACGGCCACTCTTGTTTCCGCCCGTGAATGTACGGGTGAAACTATTCACCTTGCGGTAGAGCCAGAAGAAAACTATTGCCACCGCAACGATGATGATTATTATCGTTATGAGTATAAGTTTCAGGAAAGCCGTCATATCTTTTAGTTTTCTTGTTTTTTACTGTTGAGTTTCCAAACGATGATGGAGAGCGTGACATACCATGCAATGATTATGGCTAAACCCACGAGTCCGAAGAAACCGAGCAGCGGGATGCATGTCATGATGAATATGTACTTCACTTCGTTGCCCTGCCAACTCCAGTGCTTGAACTTGAGTGCGAACATCGGAATCTCGGCTATCAGCATGTAGCACGAGAACAGGAGCATGGGCAGAAGGACGTAGATGGTCCAGTCGTGACGCTCAAGATAGGCTCCGAGACCAACGATTAGCGCGCCCCAGAAAAGAGCGTTGGCAGGTGTCGGCAGTCCGATGAATCCCATTGCCTGCCGCTCGTCGAGGTTGAACTTAGCCAATCGGAGCGCCGAGAATGCCGCCATCAGGAATGCCACATAGGGCAATACGGGGCGCAGGGGCTCGAGCAGGGCAGGGTAGTTGAGCGTGGAGAACAACGTGAAAACCATTGTCGATGGTGCCACGCCGAAAGTTACGTCGTCGGCGAGAGAGTCGAGTTCCTTGCCGATGGGCGAACTAACGCCGAGCAGACGCGCCGACATGCCGTCGAAAAAGTCGAACACCGCGCCGATGATTATAAAGAGCAGTGCCATCGTCTGGTTGCCGGCGAAGGCGTATGTGGTGGCGATGCAACCGCTGATGAGGTTGCAGCATGTTATCGAGTTGGGTATGTTGCGTGTTATTATGTTTGCCATTTGTGTTATATGCGTGCTATTACGGTCTGGTCGCCTGTCGTAGGCTGGTTCATCTTGACGCACACCTCGCAGTCGGCGGGCAGAAAGACATCAACGCGGGAGCCCAGTTTAATGAATCCCAGATGCTCGTCGATGTAGCAGTCCTCGTCCTCCTTGGCGTATGTCACGATGCGGCGCGCTATGGCCCCTGCTATCTGTCTTACCAGCACCTCGCGCCCGTCTTCCAGTTCAATCAGGGTATCTGCATGCTCGTTTTCCTCGCTTGCCTTGGGCAGCCACGCCTTATGGTAGTTGCCGTTGAAGTGCTTCACAAACTTCACTCTTCCGTCAACGGGGAACCAGTTGGCGTGAACGTTCAGCGGACTCATGAAGATGCTTATCATCATGCGGTGGTCGTGGAAGTAGGTTTGTTCCTCCACCTCTTCTATCACCACCACTTTTCCGTCGGCGGGAGCCACTACTAGCCCTGCGGTGTCGCCGTCGTAGAATCTCTTCGGGCATCGGTAGAAATTCACCACGACGAGATAGAGCGCCCCGAAGATGGCGGTGAAAATCCAGAATGGTATCTTGGTGTCGAACGCTCTCCACAGGATGACAGCGACAGCGATGATTGCGAAACCTCCATACAGAAGTGTATCGGTGCCTTCTCGGTGTAGTCTGACGTTCTTAAGTTTCTTTATTCTTTTTCCCATAATTGTATGTATGTACACAATTCGTGTGCAAAGGTACGAAATATTATTGACAAAGAGTAATTTTTCGACGCTTTTTGTTTGGCGTTGTGGATAAAAAGCAGTAACTTTGACGCTCAAAACGGAAAAGAAACAGCACCAAATGGAAGACTTCATACACCTGCACGTTCACACCTACTATTCTATTCTTGACGGCCAGTCGAAGATTAAGAGTCTGGTTGACAAGGCTATAGCCGACGGTCAGCGCGGCATGGCCATTACCGACCATGGCGACATGTTCGGCATAAAGGAGTTTCACGACTATGTCGGCGGGGTGAACAAGAAACGCAAGAAGGAAGGACTGGAACCCTTCAAGCCCATCTTCGGTTGCGAGATGTATGTGGCTAAGCACGGTCCGAAGGAGCAGAAGGAGGGCAAGCAAGACCAGAGCGGCTACCACCTCATTGTGCTTGCCAAGAACGAGACGGGATACAAAAACCTGATAAAGATAGTGAGCAACGCATGGGTTGACGGTTTCTACATGCGTCCGCGAACCGACCGTGCCGACCTTGAGCGTCACCACGAGGGACTCATTGTGTGCTCGGCGTGCATCGCGGGAGAGGTGCCCCACAAGATACTTCAAGGCGACATAGCGGGTGCCCGGGAGGCAATAGAATGGCACAAGCGCGTCTTCGGCGACGACTATTATCTGGAGTTGCAGCGCCATGAGGTGAAAGACCCCACGATAAGGGCCAACCGCGAGACATTCCCCTTGCAGCAGAAAGCCAACAAGGTGCTCATAGAACTGGCACATGAGTACGGCATCAAACTCGTCTGCACCAACGATGCCCACTTCGCTGACCAGGAGAACGCCGAGGCTCACGACCACTTGCTGTGCCTCTCTACAGGCAAGGACATCGACGACCCCACACGAATGCTCTACTCGAAACAGGAGTGGTTTAAGACCAAGGAGGAGATGTGGGAGGTGTTCAGCGATGTTCCGGAGGCGATGGCGAACACCATCGAGATTCTGGACAAGGTGGAGACCTACAGCCTGGACAGCGACCCCATCATGCCCTTCTTCCCCATTCCCGAATCGTTTGGAACGGAGGAGGAGTGGCGAAAGAAATTCTCGGAGCAGCAACTCTACGACGAGTTTACATCCGACGAGAACGGCGAGAACCAGTTGTCGCCAGAGGAAGGCGAGAAGAAGATAAAGAAACTGGGCGGATATGACAAGATTTACCGCATAAAGTTCGAGGCAGACTATCTGGCGAAACTCGCATACGAGGGCGCGAAGAAACGTTATCCTGAACTTACCGACGAAATACTCGACCGCATAAAGTTTGAGTTGCACATCATGAAGACCATGGGATTCCCAGGCTACTTCCTCATAGTGCAGGACTTCATCAACTCTGCCCGCGACGAACTGGGCGTGATGGTGGGGCCTGGACGTGGCTCCGCTGCCGGAAGTGTGGTGGCCTATTGCCTCGGAATCACCAAGATAGACCCTCTGAAGTATGACCTCCTGTTCGAGCGTTTCCTCAACCCCGACCGTATCTCTCTTCCCGATATCGACACCGACTTCGATGACGACGGGCGCGGAAAGGTGCTGAAATGGGTTGAGGACAAGTATGGGCACGAGAACTGCGCGCACATTATAACATACGCCACAATGGCGACAAAGAACTCTATTAAGGACGTGGCGCGAGTGGAGAAGGTGCCAATAGCGGTGTCTAATGCCCTGTGCAAGGCCATACCCGACCGCCTGCCCGACGGTATGAAGATGAATCTGCCCAACGCCATAAAGTGCACTAGGGAACTGCAAGATGCTGAGACAAGCGACGACCAGGCACTGGCGAACACCATAAAATATGCCAAGATGCTGGAGGGTACGGTGCGAGGCACTGGCATACATGCCTGCGGATTCATCATCTGCCGCGACCCCATTAGCGACCATGTGCCGCTTTCCACCGCCGACGACCCCGACTTCAAGGGCACGAAAACCAATTGCACACAGTATGACGGCCACGTCATCGAGTCAACAGGACTCATCAAGATGGACTTCCTCGGACTGAAAACGCTGTCGGAGTTGAAGGAGGCGTGCGCCAACATCAAGTTGACAAGAGGCATAGACATCGACCTTGACAACATACCCATTGACGACCCAAAGACATATAAACTATATCAGGACGGGCGCACCATAGGCACATTCCAGTTTGAGTCAACGGGAATGCAGAAGTATCTCAGGCAACTGCAGCCAACGGTGTTCGAGGACCTCATAGCCATGAACGCGCTCTACCGCCCGGGACCAATGGACTATATCCCTTCGTTTATCCGACGTAAGCGCGGCGAGGAGCCCATCACGTATCCCATCCCCTGCATGGAGAAGTATCTGAAGGACACCTACGGCATCACCGTCTATCAGGAGCAGGTGATGCTCTTGTCCAGACAACTGGCCGACTTTACCCGCGGCGAGAGCGACGCTCTGCGTAAGGCGATGGGTAAGAAGAAGAAAGACATCGTCGACGCCATGAAGCCTAAGTTCATCGAGGGCGGCAAGAAGAACGGCCACGACCCGAAGATTCTGGAGTCCATCTGGAGCGACTGGGAGAAGTTCGCATCCTACGCGTTCAACAAGTCGCATGCCGCCTGCTACTCGTGGGTGGCTTACCAGACGGCGTATCTCAAGGCAAACTACCCGGCAGAGTTCATGGCTGCCATCATGAGTCGCCGCAAGGACGACATCAAGGAAATAACGAAGTTGATGGACGAGTGCAAGGCACTGGGCATACATACTATGGGACCCGACGTCAACGAGAGTTTCATCAAGTTCGGCGTCAACAAGAAGGGCGAGATACGCTTCGGACTCGGAGGAGTGAAAGGCATGGGAGAGGCGGCGGCAAACGCCATCATCGAGGAGCGCGAGAAGAACGGCCCGTTCTCGTCGATATTCAACTTTGCCGAGCGAATGGGCTACAACGTCAACCGCAAGGCATACGAGGTGCTGGCGCTGAGCGGCGGCTTCGACAGTTTCGGAATAAAGCGTGAGCAGTTCTTCGCCCCCGGCAGTAAGGGCGAGTTGTTCATTGAGTCGCTGGCGAACTACGGCCAGAACTACATGAACGCGAAGAAACAGATGGAGCACTCGCTCTTCGGCGGCTTCGACGACGTGGAGATTGTGCATCCCAAGATTCCCGAAGCAGAGTCATGGAGCACCATAGAGCGACTGAGCAAGGAGCGCGAACTGGTGGGCATCTATCTCTCTGCCCATCCGCTCGACGACTATTCGGTGGTCTTGAAGAAAATGTGCAACACCCATTGTGCAGAACTTGAAAACAAAGAGGAGTTGGTGAAACGTCAGCAACTGACACTCGGTGGCATAGTTACCACTGTCAGAACCCGTTATGACAAGAATGGAATGCCGTGCGGATTTGTCACTATCGAAGACTATGAAGGCTCTGGAGAGATTGCCTTGTTCCGTGAGGAGTGGGGCAAATGGAGCGGAATGCTGAAAGAAGGCAACCCGGTGTATGTCACGGCCAAGTGTGTTCAGCGTTTCCCTAACAGTCCTTATGTGAATTTCGTTATTGGCAGCATACAGTTTCTGGACACAGTGAAGGAGAAACACATTGACCATATCACCATCTCCATGCGTTCTACAGACCTCGACGAGCAGGGCGTTGAGGAGTTGTGCAGCGTGTTGGAAGAGAATCCGGGAAATGTGGGCGTCTATTTCAAGATTGCCGATGCTATGACCAATACTTACGTGACGCTGCGGTCGAAAACGAAGAATGTGAAACTGACGCATGAGTTGGTGAGTTACCTCGAAAACAACGACAAATTCTTATTCGACGTTGAGACAAATTGACATGCCTCACGTGAACGAATGGCAAAAGCGCTGATGGCACACTCTTTGCAATAGAAATGAGCAGGAAATTATTGTTGAACAAATAAACATACAAGCAAAATGGAAGTAAATATCACACAAGAGAACTTTGAGAGTTACAAGAATGGCTCACTGCCATTGGTAGTTGATTTCTGGGCCACATGGTGCGGACCATGCCGCATGGTGGGACCAATCGTGTCGCAACTGGCAGAAGAGTTTGACGGCAAACTCGTTGTGGGCAAGTGCGATGTTGAGGAGAATGACGATGTGGCAGCCGAACTGGGCATCCGCAACATTCCTACAATCATCTTCTTCAAGAATGGTGTTGAGGTTGACCGCCACGTGGGCTCTGCTCCCGCAAACGTGCTCCGCCAGAAGTTCGAGGCACTGATTTAAAGAACAGTAATGGCATAACCGGACATCGGTTCATAACATTCCTAAAAGTAAAATAGCCTATTTTGGTCACCAAAATAGGCTATTTTACTTTGCAATTTAGGCTATTTTACTTTTCGGCATGCGTCGTGTCGCTTTCCCGTTAATCAGAAAGTGATTACTCTTGAGCCGTCTTCTGCCTCCTCGATGGTTACTTTTGTGGCATCGTCGGGCAGCAGGTCCTCAATCAGTTCGGGCCATTCGATGAAGCATAGGTTGCCGCTATAGAAATATTCTTCGTAGCCCATGTCGTACACTTCGTCGAGTTTCTTGATGCGGTAGAAGTCGAAGTGATAGATGGTTTCGGCCTCTGCGGTTTCGTACTCGTTGACGATGGCGAAGGTTGGGGATGTGATGACGTCGTCAACGCCCATCTCCTCGCATATCGCCTTGATGAATGTTGTCTTGCCGGCTCCCATCTTGCCGTAGAATGCGAACACTTTGCCAGCGGGCATGCCGTCTATGAACTGGCGTGCCGCGCTCCTTATCTGGTTGATGTCTTTAATTCTTATTTCCATTATTGTTTGCTGGTATGCTGATGTTTTTTGTTCTTGTCCTTATAGTGATAGGGTGGTCGCGCTCTTATTTCCTCTTTCTTCCGCGCAGCGTTACGAGCGGCACAATCATCTCCTCCATTGATATTCCGCCGTGCTGGAATGTGTCCTTATAGTAAGAAACGTAGTAGTTGTAGTTGTTGGGGTAGGCGAGGAAAGAGTTGCCTGTGGCGAAGACGTATGACGTGCTGAGGTTAGGCGCAGGCAGTTGTGCTGCTGCGGGGTTCTTTACGGTGAATACCTCCTTGGGGTTGTAACTGAGGTTTTTGCCCAGTTTATACCTGAGGTTGGTGTTTGTGTTGCGGTCGCCTATTATCTTCACGGGCTTGCTGGCGCGTATGCTGCCGTGGTCGGTGGTGATGACAACGGTGAAGTCGGTCTGTGCCAGTGCCTTCAGCAGTTCTGACATCACCGAGTGGCGGAACCAACTGAGCGTTATCGAGCGGTAAGCCGACTCGTTGTTTGCCAGTTCGCGCACCATCTTCGACTCTGTTCGGGCGTGTGAGAGCATGTCGATGAAGTTTATCACCACTACGTTGAGGTCGTTCTGCTTAATCTGGTTGAACTGTGCGAGGAATCGCTCGGCTCCCGTAGAGTCGTTGATTTTATGGTATGAGAATGTGTCGCGGCGGCGGAATCGCTCTATCTGAGTGCGCACCAGCGGCTCCTCGTTGAGGTTCTTGCCTTCCTCCTCGTCCTCATCTACCCACAGTTCGGGGAACATCTCTGCTATCTGTGTGGGCATGAGGCCGCTGAAGATGGCGTTGCGTGCATATTGTGTTGCCGTAGGCAGGATGCTGAAATAAGTGTCTTCCTCGATGTCGAACATGTCGCCAATCTCCTGTGCCAGCACGCGCCACTGGTCGTAGCGGAAGTTGTCTATGACGATGAAGAACACCTTCTCGTCGGCAGAGAGCAGGGGGAAAATCTTCTTCTTGAAGATGTCGGGACTCATTGTAGGGCGGTCTGCCGTCTGCATCGTCTTGGGGTTCACCCATTCGAGATAGTTGTTTTTGATGAATTTCACAAATCCGTTGTTGGCTTCCTCCTTTTGCATTTGCAACATCTCGTTCATGTTGCTCTCGGCGCTGGTAAGTTCCAGTTCCCAGCGCACCAGCAGTTTGTAAATGTTTGTCCAGTCGTCAGCGGTGCTGCAGTTGGCAATTTGCAATGCAATGTTCTGGAAGTTCTGCTGGTAACCGCTCTGTGTGACCTCCGCCACAATCTGCCTTTGGTGTATGTTTTTCTTCAGCGTGAGCAGAATCTGCACGGGGTTGACGGGTTTTATGAGATAGTCGGCAATCTTCGAGCCTATGGCTTGGTCCATAATGTTCTCCTCTTCGCTCTTCGTGACCATCACCACTGGCGTTGCAGGCTGAATCTCCTTCAGTTTCTGCAGCGTCTCAAGTCCGCTGATGCCAGGCATCATCTCGTCGAGCAAAACGAGGTCGAATGTGCGCTGGTTGCACTGGTCGATGGCATCGGTGCCGTTGGTCACCGTCACCACTTCATATCCTTTTTTCTCGAGGAAAATGATGTGTGCACGAAGAAGTTCTATCTCGTCGTCAACCCAAAGTAGTAGTCCGTTGCTCATGCTCATTAATTATTAGAAACCGTCGAGGTCGTAGTATTCGTCCTCAAGGTTGATGTCGTTGTTCTTGTTGTTATTGTTGTTCTGAGGAGTTGCTGGTGTATCGCCGAAATCGTCGAAGTAGAAGACATCCTCATCAGTCTCTGTCTGCTGAGGCTCTTCTGTCTGTTGCGGCTCCTCCTGCTGCTGAGGTTCTTCCTGCTGTTGCGGTTTTTCTGCTTGCTGAGGCACTTGCTGCGGCTGTGCTGTTGTTGCGGGCTGCTGCTGTTGTGGCGTCTCAACTACTGTTGGCTGCACCTCTTCAATAACGGTTTCGGTTTCTGCCGGTGCCGGTTCTGCAGTTTCCTCGATTACGGTTCCTGTTTCCTCGATAACGGTTCCGGTCTCTTCAATCACGGTCTCGGTTTCGTCGATAACGGGAACGTTGGTCTCTGGCACAACAGTTTCTTCGGTTGCGGGCTGAGTTGGCTCCACATTCTCGATTACGGTGCCTTCGGTTGTGGGCTGTACTGGCTCGGTGTTCTCTATTATAGTGCCTTCAGTTGCAGGCTGTTCATTCTCGGGCATTGCCACTTCGGTGCCCTCGTCGATGATGGCGCTGTTGTCTTCGCCGTTGCCGTAGATGCCGTCTTCGTCCTCTGGCAGTGCGGGCTGTTCCACAGGAGGCTCATATTCTATCTCGGCGGGTTCGGTGAGCAGTTGCTGCGTTGAAGGCTTCAGCGGACTGTAGTTCTTGTCGAAGAACTTGTCATAGTCTTTGTAACTGAAGTTAGTGCCGAGCAACGGCAGGTTCGCCTCGCTGATAATTATTCCACGAGCCTTCTTTATGAGTCTCGTCACAGGCTCGTACTTGTATAGCATGCGTGCATATTGCAGAGCCTCGTCGTATGTGCGAAACCCTGTAATCTGCATGCGGTGCAGCCCCTCGAAGTCGTCGATGGTCATGTCGAAGTTGCGCACCATGAAGTTGGTGAAGTTGTAGCGCGCCATCTCGAAGAGCAACTGGTTCTCCTGAAGAGAGTCGGGACTGTAAACGAGCATGAAGAGATGGGGTGTCAGCCGGTCGGCAACGAACTTGCGTGCCTGTATTGAGTCGCTGTCGTTGAGCACTATGCTGCGTCGCTCCCATACGTCGCCGATGTCGAACTTGCCGCCTCTGAGTTGTCGTCCTGCCTTCACTCCGTTGATAATCATTCCCGCGAGTTCGCTGATGCGGCTGTTGGGATAGTTCTTCACCACCTCGTTCATGTCCTTGAGACATCCCTCGGCATCGCCGCTATTCAGTTTGCTCAGTCCTCCAATGAAGATGAACTTGTCGCGGTTTGCACCCAGCGGGAACCGCGATTCCGATGTTTCGGTGTTCCTTCTCACCTCGCCCAGACGGTCGGCTTTGAATGCCTCGTATGTTGCGGCATAGAGAGAGTCTTCAATCATGGTTCCGAAGCGTGCGTTCTCCTCGTATTTGGGGTCGGAGAGAAGTGTCGTCCACTGACTTTCGGGGTATTTGTTCTGTAGTTTCGCGAGATACGACTGTGCCACTCCAGGCATTCCCATGCGCTGGTAGAGCAGATAGAGATGATAGTATGCATCGTCCATGTGCTCGTATTCGGGGTAATGGTTGTCGAGTCTGACGAGATGTTTCTCACTCAACTTCAGGAAGTCGAGTTTGTCCTTGAAGATAACGCCAGCATGATAGAGTCCGTCCATGATGATGAGGTTGCTTGCCTGCACTTGTTCTTCTGTGAACGGAATCTGTGCAAGATAGTACTCACGCTTGTGCGGATCGTTCTGCGCACTGTCCACCTTACTCTCTGCAATCGAGTCGGCAGCAGCCTCTGCCGCCATCAGCGAGTCGCGCTGTTCGTCGGTCAGTTGGGCGAGGTCGTCTTGTGCCACCACCGTGCGGTTCACACGTTGCCAGTCGTCAACATTCTCACGTCGTCCCCATTGCTTTTGGAAAGCCGCCTTTCCCTGGTTTACGGCCATCTGGTTGTAGAAGTACCATTGCCCGTTTTGCGATTGTGATGTCTGCTGTTGCTGCTGGTCTCTGCCAGTGTTTCCCTGGTTCTGAGCCTGCTGTTGTTGAGCCTGTTGCTCCTGTTGTGCCCTGCGTTCCTCTTTCTCTTTCTTTTTCAGAGCCTCAATGACGCGGTCGATGGCGGCATTGCGGTCGGTCTCAGACATCTTTGCCAGTGCCTGCAGTGAGTCTTGCAGATGAATGGCATCGGTGTAAGGCACCAGTTCGTCGAGCACCTTTGAGCGGTAGGACAGAGCCTCGTAGTCCTTGCGTTCCTTGTCGAGCAGACCAATAGCCTCGCCGTAGCATCGCTTGGCATCGCTGAACTTCTCGCGTGCCCAGTACAGGTCGCCTAGTTTGAGCAGCAGCACTCCCTTCTCTATTCCTGCTCTTGTGGCTTTAGTGTTGCCTTTCTCGTAAGCCTCTATGGCTTTTGTTGTGTCGTTGTCCAGCAGGTAGATGTTGCCCATGGCGTAATAAACCTGGTCGAGATAGTCCTTGTTGTTGTCCGAGGCCGCCATGCGTTTCAGTTTGCTTATCATCTGCTTCGACTTTCCCCTTGCCATTACCTCGGTCATTGCTATGCGTGCGTTGAAGTCGAGTTCGTATGGAGGGTTCAGTCTCAGTACGCGCTTGAATGCCTTGTATGCAAGGTCGTTATGTCCCAGTTCTGCCTCCAGTTGTCCCATGAGATACCACTCGCGTGCCTTCTGCTTGCGTCGCATTTCGTGCTTTATCACCTTGCGCAAGTAGGGTATAGCCTGTTCTATCTGGTTGGTGTGGATGTAATAGTCGGCGTAGGTGTAGTCCCATTCCTTTACGGCTCGCCAGTCGAGCGAGTCGCGTCTCATCTTTGTTATCACGTCCTCGGCATCGTACATGAAGTCTGACTCGATGTAGCATTTTGCCAACCATGCACGAGCCTTGCCGTAGATAGCGGGCTGAGTGGCGTAGAGTCGGCTCATGTATGAGAATGTGGAGGCTGCCTCGTCGAAGTCGCCCTTATGGAACTGCGCGCGTCCCATGAGCATCCATGCTTTCCAGAGGAAAGGGTTATACTCTCGTCGTGCGAGCCATTCCTTGTCCTTGTCGGTCTTCTTGCGGCTCTTGTTCCATTCAGGCTTTCGCTTTATGCTGTGCTGTTTTATTGCTTTTTGTGCTTTCTCTATGGCGCGGTCAAAGTTTCCTTTGCCTATTTCTCGGCTGTTTTTGTTGCTTACGGTGTACAGTG
Organism: Prevotella sp. UBA4330; assembly: GCA_002394385.1. Taxonomy (GTDB): domain Bacteria; phylum Bacteroidota; class Bacteroidia; order Bacteroidales; family Bacteroidaceae; genus Prevotella. The sequence continues at coordinate 113,094 of DGTS01000015.1, read as the reverse complement.
GTATTCGCTCGGTGAAGTTGTCCTTGTTGCCCTGTTCTTTCTCGAGCGAGCCGTCAATATATGCCATCGCGCCGTTATAATAAGTATTATATCGTGCGTTGAAAGAATGCCACCAACGGCTTGCCGACGTGTTCTTCTGAGTGGAACATGCCGTGAAAACGAGTGCCGCCATGATGGCAACGGCAATATATTGCTCTCTTACCTTCATTATCTTCTTTTCAGCGTAATCACATCAACTGTCTATTATCACCATCACCTCGTCCTTGACCTGGTCGGGCAGGCTGACGCGGCGCAGTGTGAGGCTTCGGCACCAGTCTTTCACCTCTTCTGGCTTCATGGTGTAAAGCACTTCTCTGAACATCTCGGCCTCGTCGTCGGTGTAACTGTCAGAGCGTCGTTCCGCGAACTTGTCCAGTTCCTCGTCGTCGAAATACTCTATGGGTTTCGTTGCTGCCTCCATCATGCACTCCTGTTCGCAGCGCGGGTCGCTGCCGTTGCATGTTGCGCAGGTTGCTGTGTTATTATTAATAACGTCTGGACTGCCGTCTTTATTGTGTGACAGCAGTCCCAGCATGGCGGCGATAGCGCCCAGCACTACTAATGCAATTACGAGATAGAGCATATCTTTTTTGTCGGGCAAACGCCAACTATCGGTTGCCGGTTGTCAATTATCTATTTCCTCAATCGTGAATCCAGCCTGCTTCAGGTGTTCCCAGAAGTCGGGGTAACTCTTTGTCACCACCTCTGGGTTGTTAATCATCAGTCCCGGGAATCTTATAGACGCGGCGGCGAATGCCATTGCCATGCGATGGTCCTCGTAGGTGTCGATGGGCTCCATTGTCGGTTCGCAATGCTCGCCGTCCCATATCAGTTCGGAGTCGTTGGCGTCCTTGACCACAAAGCCCAGTTTGCGCATCTCCTTCTCCAGAGCCTCGATGCGGTCGGTCTCCTTGATGCGCAGCGTGGAGAGTCCGGTGAAGTGGAACGGAATGTTCATCATGGCGCAAGCCACGACGAAGGTCTGCGTAAGGTCGGGCTGGCCAGAGAAGTCGAAGTCAAGTTTCGACAGCATAGAGAGCGTCACTTTCAGCGTTGCCTCGGTAGGCTCGGTCTTGATATTGTCCTTGAACGATGTCTTCACGCCGAGCATCGAGAACAGGTAGCGCAGACCAGAGTCGCCTTGCCGCGAGGCATCGATGAGTCCCGACAGTTTTACGTTGCTTGTGAAGTCGCCCATGATGGCCATCATCTCGTACCAATAGGAGGCTGCACTCCAGTCGTTCTCGATGACAAACTGCCGCTCGCGGTAGCCCGTGGGCTCTGCCACTACGGTTCTCACGTCGCTCCACTCAGCCTTTGCGCCGTAGTCGTGCATTGTATGCAGCGTGAGGTCGATGTATGGTCTTGATATGATGTCGCCCGTTAGTTGCAGTTCCAGACCGCCTTTCAGCACTGGACCTATCATGAGCAGAGCCGAGATATACTGCGAACTGACATTGCCTGGAATCTGCACTCTGCCGCCGTGAAGAGCCTTTCCCTTGATTTTCAGCGGCGGGAATCCCTCCTCGCCTAAGTATTCTATATCTGCTCCGAGATACCTCAGCGCGTCAACCAGCACCTTTATCGGGCGGTGCTTCATGCGCTCGGTGCCCGTCAGGATATGCTCGCCAGGCGTCACCGAGAGGTATGCCGTCATGAACCGCATAGCAGTGCCTGCCCCCTTGATGTCTATCTCGTAGGGATTGTCGCGCAGCGCCTTCACGATAACGTCGGTGTCGTCGCAGTTGCTAAGGTTGTCGGGCATCTTCTTCGCCCCCGCCAGCGCGCTTATTACCAGTGCGCGGTTGCTGATGCTCTTGCTTGCCGGCAGTTTTATGCTTGTCTCAATACGGCTTGGCGCCGTAATCTTGTATGTCATTTCAATAGTTATTCTATATTCGTTTATTGTTTCCTTTTGCCATGCAAAAATACAAATAATATTTCTAATACAAACATCTTTTGTCCAATATTATTGTGCTCTTCTTCCACTTTAATGCTTTTTCGCATATCTGGCAGAGCATTTCCGCAATACGCATAAAACCACCTCTAAGACTGGGAAGTGTTAAATTTTATTATCAATTATAACATTTTATCACAAAAATAATGATACTTATCATTTTTTTTCATATATTTGCGGAGTAAAACTGCTTGCGTTCAAAATCTAATTAAGTCTTATTATGAAAAAACAGAAGCCCACACAGGGCGCACTGAAGCGCCTGCTCGCTTTGTACAACGGGGAAGAGTTGACACTAAGCGAGACACAGACTCGGCTGTTTGACAAAATGAAGCGCGAGGGAGTCATCGTGCCTGCATCGCAGCATGGCTCGAGAACAACATTCAAGGCAGTGGGCCTGGAACGACTGAAGCAGTATCTCTCTGAAGAACTCAGCATACAAGACCTGCAGAGTTTCCACGACTACATTTTCTCAGAGTCGGACAAGCAGCAAGCACCCGAAAACCCAGAGACGCTGACAGAGCAGCGCAACGTCAAGCCCAGTCCGATGGACGGTTTCCTCGTCACGTCAGTAGAGCCCATCAAGGCACAGGTGGGCGGCAGGCACTTCACCATTGAGCCGCCGCAGGGAACCTATCTTTACATCTATGAATACAAGATGTTCAGCGTGCCGCGCGACGTGCTCGTCGTGGGAGTGGAGAACGCTGAGGTGTTCCACCGCATACGCAGTTTCCTCAACCTCTTCCCGCAGAAGAAAATACTCTTCGTGCACCGGCATCCAGGCGGTGGCGAACTGGCACGATGGCTGAAGACTGTCGGCAACCAGTATATCCATTTTGCCGACTTCGACTTCACATCCATCTACACCTTCCAGCACGACATCTACTCACGCATTGGCGAGAGAGCGTCGTTCCTCGTGCCCCGAAACGTGGAAGAACTGATAGGGCGGGGCAGCAGGATGAGATATAACGCGCAGCAGGCTCTCTACCATAACGTGCCCATAACCGACCTGCGCCTGAAACGACTCGTGGAACTAATAGACGCGCAACACCGCTGCTACTCGCCAATGGACGACTTCAAGTAACACAAAAATACATACAGCAACAAACCGAAAGTAATGCCCGTTGCGGCAGTTACTCTTGCTTTTATGCTTAACAACTGCAGCCCTTTTGAAAAGTAAAATAGGCTATATTGTTCAGTAAAATAGCCTATATTGCTCAGTAAAATAGCCTATTTTACTTCCGTATATCACGTTGGTATATATCGCATGTTTGCTTTCGGCGCTCCTGTGTTGTACCTTTGCGGCAGAATAATTAAAACTAACAAAACAGGAGAGAACAGATATGGCAATAAGGTACAGACTTGAACAGTGTAAATTCACGAATGACAAGAACTACGGTAAGTATTATGCACGCACGGTGAAGAACACCGAGGTGACAATGGAGGAGATAGAGCGGGAGATTCAGGAGAACTGCTCGGCGAAGGTCTCTGACGTGAGGCTGGTGATGACCGAACTCTTCGACACTATACGGAGGGCAATGCTCGACGGGCATGTGGTGAACATGGGCGAGATGGGGAAGATGTATATCGGCGTGAAAAGCATGCCCGCAGACACGCCCGAGGACTTCCACACCGACCGCAACATCACGGGATTCCGCTGCATCTACACCCCCTTCGGACAGCGTTTCGGCAACGCCGACGGCGACATGTCGCACAAGATTCATCGCAGGCTGACTGATGGCTGCACGGCGAAGCGCGCGACATCGTGAATGAAAAAAGTGTAAAAAATACGTTCGTTTCAAAAAATAATAGTATCTTTGCACATTGAATGACTTACCTATATTTATTATGTACAAAAAATTACTCATGACAGCGGTTGCCGTGGCGGCATGCCTGCAACCGAATGCACAAACACTAGCCCCTGACTACAAGGGAACAAGTAGTAACAACCCAATTAGCGCCTGCGTGTTCTGCGCAGACCCCACAGCCCTGGAGTACAATGGCCGACTGTATGTATATGGCAGCAACGACCATCAGCAGTTTGTTGCCAACGGCAAGAAGGGCGAAAACACGTACGGGAGTATCAAGTCGATTGTGGTGTTCTCGACCGACGACATGGTGAACTGGACTTTCCACGGCACCATCGACGTGGCAAGATTATGCTCTTCGTGGGTCACCCGCCCATGGTATCAGGGCTTCGGCGTATCGTGGGCTCCGTCGGTGACATGGCGCACCACTGATGACGGCAAGGACGAGTTCTTCCTCTACTTCTGCAACAGCAGTCACGGCGTTGGCGTGCTGAAGGCCGAGTCGCCCTTGGGACCGTGGAAATCGCCTAACAACAGGTTGCTGGTGCATTACGACACACAAGGTGCCAACCCGCAGGGAACCAATGCCAACTTCGACCCGGGCGTAGTAATTGACGATAACGGCGTGGGCTGGCTTTCTTTCGGCGGACTCGGTCCAAGCACGATTATGCCCGAGGCTGCACGCATCGTGAAGTTGAAGCCCTCGATGACAGAGGTCGATGGCGCTGCCGTAAAGATACATGCACCGTATCACTTCGAGGCGAACGAACTGAATGTTATTGGCGGAAAGTATGTCTATACCTACTGCTCTAACTGGGCCGACCGTGTCGATGCCGATTGGAACGCCTACAAGGCGGAACATGGCATCAGCGCACCAAAGCCAGGCGTTTGCACCATGTGCTATATGGTTTCAGACAACCCCACCGACCCTAACTCATGGGTTTACAAGGGAGTCTATGGACCGCATCCCGGCATGGGAACCAACAACAACCACTCGCACCTGCAGAAGTTCCAGGGCGAATATTACCACATATATCACGCTGCTCCGCTGATGCAGAAATGGAGAGAGGCAGGTGTCATTGACAATGACTGTGGCATATTCCGCTCGATCTGTGTGAACAAAGTCTCGGTGAACGAGAGCACTCAGAACATTTCTCAGGTAACGCCAAACATTGAGGGCGTGACGGCAATCAAGAATCTGAATCCTTTCCAGTGGCAGGAGGCAGAGACCATGGCAAGTTGCGGTGGTGTGGAGTATGAGGACTTCACCAATATCACTAAGAACACACGCATCAGCAGGCTTGGCAACGACGCTTCGGCAAACATGCAGGTGAACATGAAGGGTGGCGCATGGATATCTCAGCGCAAAGTTGACTTCGGTGCCACCGGTGCAGGTAAATTCACTATTCGCGCCAAGGGAACCGCTAAGATAGAGTTGCGCTTCAGCAGGGCAGGGCGTCCGGTGGAAACAATAGAGTTCTCATCGACAGAGATGGAGGATCAGACCTTCGAGGTGAATGCCAGCAAGTTCAAGGGCGAGAAAAACAACTTCTTTGTGGCAGTCACCGAAGCCACCGACTTCTATGTGGATGGATGGCAGTTTGTCGAGGATGGTGCTACGGGCATCTTTGAGATAGAGAACGGCACTCGCGACAATGTCATGCGCTATGACCTGTGGGGACGCCGCTTGCCAGAGGCTCAGCAGCACCGTGGCATCGTTATTGAGCGTTACACCGATGCTAACGGCGTAAGTCGCACACGAAAGACTCTGTCGGAATAACATCAGAATCCGACTGTACAGAAATAAGAAATCCCGTCATCGACACTCGATGGCGGGATTTATTGTTATGTATTGTCAAGTATGGATTAACGCTCCATCATGATCTTCCGGGTCTTGCCGCTGGCACTCTTCTCGATGCACAGTCCTTGCGGATGGTCGAGCCTTCGTCCCTGCAGGTCGTAATAGGTCTTCGCCTCATCATCATTGTCATCGAACTCGTCAGCCGACTTGATGTCCTGAATGGCAGTTGTGGGCCTGTCGATGATGAAGATGTATGTGTTAAGGCTGCGTGCAGGCTTCGGGAGAGTCAGTTTGTTGGTAGGATTGTCAATGACGATTTCCGACTTCTGGCACAGTTGGCTTGTTTCGTTGCCTGTTGACAGCAGGTGGGTGCCGCTCTTCACGGGGTAGGGCAGTTCCACTTTCAGGTTGAGTTCGTTGGCTGTGGTATCGATACACATCACGATAAGCGAGTCACCCTTGATGTATGCCGAGAACTCTCGTGGAGCCTCTGCGCCAGAGGTCATGTCCTGTTCTGTTGCGAGGCGTGTAGAGCCTGTGACGTTCTTTGAGAAGTGGGACAGCACATAGGCGCGTGGCAACAGTGCGTTTTTCACGTTTTCAGGACCATATTTTTCCTCGCCAGTGCCGATGAATGCCCAGTGGGCACGCATGTACCAGTAAATATATCCTGTGCATCCTGCCAGCATGCACTCGTTGAGTTCCTCTGCAAAGAGCAACTGCTCGTGCCAGTTGGGAAGACGGTCGCCGATGTTGTCGGTAGAAGAGTGCTCGGTCATCCACACCTCCTTGCCATATTGCGTTGGAAGAATGGCAGAGTTCTTCATGTATTGGAGTGGTGCGTGGCCGTAGAGGTGTCCTGCCACGATGTCTATCTGTTCGCGGCATGTGGCATCCTGCATCAGCGGGTCGGTATAGTTCTGCGTGAAGCCAAGGCTCTCGCCGCTGATGAGTCTTACGCCGTTGAAGGTCTCCCTGTCGAGCATGTGTGCGTGGTTCTTGACAAGTTTCACCAGGTCTTGTGGGTCATAGAGACAGCCGGAATAGTTTACCCACCAGTCGGGTTCGTTCTGAATGGAAACGGCATCAACGTTAACGCCGTGGTCTTTCATCCATTGAAGATATGAGTTGAGCCAAGGGAAGAACTTGTCGTAGCAGTCTTCGCGAAGTTTTCCCTTCTGGTAGCCCTGCTCTTCAGAGTTGCCGCCTTGTGCAACACCGTTGGTCTTGTATTCTCCTGGAGGCGACCATGGCGTGCCGAATACGATACCGCCACGATTCTTAACGATTTTGGCTGAGGGCAGAGAGCCGTTCCAGTCGTAGTCGCCCCAGTTGTCGCCAGTGAAACTTGGCGAAATCTCCATACGCATGATGTTGAGTCCGATTTTCGTCTTTGGACCGAAGAGCCTGCTTGTAGGTTGGGTGTCGGTGCCAAACGGTTTCATCGCTCCGTCGCAGCAGGCTGCGCCGAATCCTGTAATTTTCTGGCAACGTTGATCGGTCACTACCAACTTAATTGTTGGTGGAGCACCATGTTTGTCATCAGCATAACTGCCGATAGCGGCAACACATAAAAGTAATAAAGTAAAAAATCTGTTCATGTCTTGAGATAATTAGTAGTTCGGCTGCAAAGGTACAAAAAGCAGAGATTATGGCAAAGGGAAAACGTTATCTTTTTCTTTGCCGTACATCTCAAATACTTTTCAGAATTTTCCAAAACGCGGGAACCATATAGTGTTTCTCCATTGCATGTGTGTCTCTAGCGCTCTTCTTTTGTGTTGATATTTAGGATGTTAAGAAAAAGCGGGGGCGAGTCTCCCGACTTGTCCCCCGTTGTGATGCTTTTACTTTAGTAAATAGGTATGAAATTATATCTTGCTTATTATTCCAAGGTTGGTGTTTTGGATGAACGACACGATGTTGCGCACCTCTTCGCCGTCTGGTACCTGCTCTTTCACCTGCATCACGGCATCGAAGACACTCGTTTGTCCGTGGAAGATGAGTCGGTAGGCATTGGCGATGTGGTTCAGTGTCTTCTGGTCAACGCCGTGGTTCGAGAGCACTTGTGCGTTTAGTCCGCTGTACTTCACGGGGCTGCCGTCTGCCACGATGTACGGCGGCACGTCCTTGCTGATGCGGCATCCGCTGCTTATCATGGCTGCAATGCCGACGCGCACACCAGGGTTCACAATAACATTGGATGAGAGTATCACTCCGTTTTGGAACTCAGTGTCACCTGCAATCTTGGTTCCGTAGCCGAAGACACAGCCATCACCAACGGTGCAGTCGTGCGAGATGTGCACACCCTCCATGATGAAGTTGCGGTTGCCAATGCGCGTAATGCCTTCCTTGTATGTTGCGCGGTTGATGACGACGTTTTCGCGTATGATGTTGTTCTCTCCGATAACCACGCGTGTCATGTCGCCTTTGTAGTTGAAGTCTTGCGGGATGGCTCCTATCACGGTGCCCTGGTGTATCTTGTTGCCCTTGCCGAGCGTAGAGCCTCGCATGATGCTCACGAATGGATAGATGACGCAATCGTCGCCGATTTCCACGTCGTCTTCGATATATGCGAAGGGATAGATTGTTACTCCGTTGCCTATCTTCGCATTGGGGCTGATTACTGCTTTGTCGCTTATCATATTCTTTTTTAATTACGAATGTTTAATTACGAATGTTGAGTGGTCGCCTACGGCGATTGGGAATTGAGAATTATGAATGTTTAATTACGAATGTTGAATGTTTAGTTACGAGTTGTTCTCGCTTCGCTGCGATGAAGAATTATTAATTTGTAAGTGATAATCGCCGAAGACGATAACTCAACATTTTTAATTCCAAATTCGTAATTCGTAATCGCCGCAGGCGATAATTCGTCATTCAACATTTGTCATTCATCATTATTTCCCTCCTCCTCCTAGTGCCTGGTAGAGGCTCACCACGGCTTGCATCTTGTTGAAGTCGTCAGTGACTAGTGATATTTGCGCGTTGAGGAGTGAGTTCTGTGCCTGAATCACCTCAAGGTATGTGCTTGACGACTGCGAGACGAGCATCTTGGTGTGCTCGACGTTGAGTTTGAGCACTTCCACTTGATGTGCGTCGAGTTCGCCCTTGGTCTTGTTAGAGTTGTATGCCACGAGAGCGTTGCTCACCTCGCTGCCAGCCTGCAGTATGGAGTTCTGCCAGTTGTTGTATGCCTGCTGGTATTTTGCCTCTGCCACGCGTAGTCCTGCGGTGAGTTGTCCGTTCATGAAGATAGGCTGCACGAGCGAAGCCACTGCCGATGCCAGTATCTTTCCAGGGTTCACTATTATGCCGTGGTTGTTGGTGTATGCACCGTTTCCGCTGATGCTTATGCTTGGGTAGAAGCGTGAGCGCGCGGTGTTGATGTCGTAGAAGCACTGTGCGAGGTTCATCTCGGCATAGTGTATGTCGGCACGGTTGGCGAGCAGTTGCAGTCCCACTCCTGTTGAGAACTCCTCTGGCAGCGACTGGTCTTGCAGGTTGCCTCGTGTTATCTGCTGTGCCGGTTGTCCGATGAGTATCGAGAGTGCGTTCTCTGCCTCGCGTATCTGGCGCTTCATGTCTTCTGCCTGTGCCAGAACTTTATAGTATGCTGCCTCCGAACTCTGCACGCTGGTCGAGCGGTAGCGTCCCAGTTCCATCTGCAGTTTCATCATGTCCCATGTGTCCTTTGTTAGGGCAGCCATGTCGTTGATGATTTCCAGTTGCTGGTCGAGCATGAGCAGCGTGTAGTAGAGGTTTGCTATACCGCACACCACTTGTGTCTTGACCATTACCTGATAGTCTTTTGTGGCGAGCAGTGCCATCTGTGCCGAGCGCTTCTGGTTGAGCAGGTTGCCGAAGAGGTCAACAGTCCACGATGCGTTGATGGGCAGTGAATAGGTCTGTGTAGCCTTGCCGAAGTCCCACGACGAGATGGCTGCCTGCGGCGTGAAGGTGAACTGCGGCACGAATGCGAGTTTAGCCACCTTGAGTTGCTCCTCCACCATCTTCACGTTGAGTGCTGCGTTGAGCATGTTGACGTTGTGGTCGAGTCCCTGCTGTATGAGCGCCTGCAGCAGTGGGTCGGTGAACACCTGTCGCCAAGGCAGGTTGCCGAAGGATGTGGTGTCGTTGACCGCCAGCGTGTCGGTAGCCGACACCCAGTCGCGCACCAGTCCTGTTGTCTCTACCTCTGGTCGCTCGTACTTGCTGTAGAGTCCGCAACTGCCCATGAGCAGGGCTGTTGCGAACATTAGTAATATAGTGTATTTTTTCATTGTCGTTATTTATTTAACGTAGTCTTTATTCTGAATGTCGAGCGGACGGCTGTATTGCAGCAGTTCGGTGTCAACCTTGGCGTTGTCGTCCTCAAACTTGATAGGCTTAATCTTCTCCTGCAGCGACTGGAAGATGACGAACAGGCCTGGTACGACGATAATCTGGAAGAGTGTACCGATCAACATACCGCCCACGGCAGCAGCACCGAGCGTCTGGTTACCGTTCTTGCCCACACCCGATGCAAACATCATAGGCAACAGTCCGATTACCATGGCCAGTGAGGTCATCAGGATAGGACGCAGACGGGCTGCGGCACCTAGAATGGCCGACCACGTGATGGCCATACCCGTCTGACGGCGTTCAAGGGCGAACTGCACAATCAGAATGGCGTTCTTAGCCAACAGACCGATCAGCATGATAAGCGAAATCTGCATGTAGATGTCGTTGGCATGGCCGAAGAGCATCGTAAAGAGGAAACAGCCAGCAAGACCGAAGGGTACGGAGAGCACCACGGCCAGCGGCAGGATGTACGACTCATACTGTGCCGAGAGGATGAGGTAAATGAACATGAAGCAGAGCAGGAAGATCATCCACGTAGAGTTAGAAGCCTTGGCTTCCTCACGGGTCAGGCCGCTGAACTCATATGAATAACCTGCTGGCAGCGTCTGGGCAGCCACCTCTTCGAGGGCTTTGATGGCTTCACCGGTAGATACACCGTCGGCCACGGTTGCCTGTATGTTGATAGAGGTGAAGAGGTTGAAGCGGTTGATGTTGGACGGACCATAGACACGCTCCAGATGGCAGAACTCATTTACGGGTGCCATGCCTGCTCCCGTGCGTACATATATATTATTGAGCGACTGCTCGTTCATGCGTGTCTCGGGTGCTCCCTGCACCATGACGCGGTAGAGTTTACCGTAACTGTTGAAGTTGGAGGCGTAGAGTCCGCCATAGTAACCCTGCAGCGTAGAGAGTACCACACGTGGCGAAATGCCGGCCTGCTTACACTTGGCCACATCCACATGAATCATGTATTGCGGATAGTTGGGGTTGTAACTGGTCTGGGCACGGCTCACCTCTGGGCGTTCGTTGTAGGCTTTCAGGAAGTCCTGGACGACACCGTAGAACTTGTTGAGGTCGCCGCCGGTGCGGTCCTGCATGACAATGGAAAGACCGTTAGATGCCGAGTAACCCTGCACCATAGGCGGTGCGAAGGCCAGAATGCTGGCATCCTTGATGTGGGCGGTCTTCATGAACAGTTGAGCCTGAATGCCCGTCACGGCATCGGGGTCGAGGAAGAAACGGTAGATGCCATCGCCATTCCACAATCCACTGATCTTCCACCACAGTCCGTGCTGGCGCTCCTCGAAGGGTTTCAACTTGATGATAAACGTGGCCTGGTCGCTACCCGAACCGGCGATGAAGTTGTAGCCCTGCAACTGCTCACGGCTCTGCACGGCGGGGAAGGCGGCAATAATAGAATCCACCTCATTGATTATCTGCTGGGTGCGGGCCACAGAGGTTGCCGGCGGCATGGTGATTGTACAGAACATCACACCCTGGTCCTCATCAGGCACAAGACCAGTCTTTGTGGTAAACATGGTAATGCCTAGCACGGCGATACCCAGAATGATTGTCGAGATAACGACGATGGGCTTGTGCACCAACTTCTGCACGGCATTCTTATATTTTTCGTTCATGGCGTTGAAAGACGCATTGAACGACGTATGCATACGGTCGAGCATCGACATCTTCTTCTCGTGGCCATCCTTATCGTGGGGTTTCAGGAAGATGGCACAGAGAGCCGGCGAAAGCGTCAAGGCGTTGGCAGCCGAGATAACGATAGAGATGGCCATCGTAAGACCGAACTGCTTATAGAAGGTACCGGTCACGCCGCCCATGAACGACACGGGGATGAACACCGAGGCCATCACCAGCGTGATGGAGATAATGGCGCCCGAAATCTCGTTCATGGCGTCGATACTTGCCGTCAGGGCACTCTTGTAGCCGAGGTCGAGTTTCGCATGTACTGCCTCGACCACCACAATGGCGTCGTCCACCACAATAGCAATGGCCAGCAGCAATGCCGACAGCACGAGCAGGTTGATGGAGAATCCCATCAGGTTGAGGAAGAAGAACGTACCGATGAGCGATACGGGAACGGCAATCAGCGGGATCAGCGTAGAGCGCCAGTCCTGCAAGAAGACGTAAACCACGAGGAACACCAGAATGAGCGTGAGGATAAGGGTGAAGACCACCTCCTCGATAGAGGCGAAGAGGAACTCCGTGACGTCCATGTTGATGCGGTATTCCAGTCCCGGTGGGAACGACTTGGCCTGTTCCTCAAGCACTTTCTTACAGTCGCGGGCAATCTGGGTGGCGTTAGAGCCAGCCACCTGCTGCACCATTCCCATGACCGAAGGCATACCGTTGTCGCGCATGGCCACGCTGTAGGTCAGTGCACCAAGTTTGATGTCGGCAACGTCTTTCAGTTTCAGCGTCTGGCCGCTGGCATCACTTGAGATGATGATGTTTCCAAACTCCTCAGCCGTCTTCAGTCGGCCGGTATAGCGCATGTCGTATTCGAAGGCGACATCGCTCTGCTCGCCGAACTTACCAGGAGCGGCCTCGATGTTCTGCTCGGCCAGCACACCGGTAATATCGGTAGGCATCAGGCCGTGCTGCTTCATCACGTCGGGCTTCAGCCACACGCGCATGGAGTAGGTCTTCATACCAGGAGACTGCACGTCGCCTACACCTTCAACACGCTTCAATGCCGGTATGACATTGATATTGGCATAGTTGGTGATGAACTCGTCGTCGTAGCGACCGTCGGGCGACACCAGCGCGTACATAAGCACCTGAGAGTTCTGGCGCTTCTGCACCTGCACACCGATCTGCGTCACCTCGGAAGGCAGCAGCGACTGTGCCTGCTGCACACGGTTCTGCACATTGACGGCACACATGTCGGGGTTGTAACCCTGACGGAAGGTGATGGTAATCTGTGCCGATCCAGAACCGGCGGTAGAAGTGATATAGTCCATACCCTCCACACCGTTGATGCTCTCTTCGAGCGGCGTGATGACGGAGTTCTTCACCGTCTCGGCATCAGCACCGGGGTATGATGTCCATACGCTCACCGTGGCGGGAGCGATATTGGGGTACTGCTCAATAGGCAGCGATACCAATCCGATGACTCCCAGGATAACGATGAGGATAGAAATCACCGTCGAGAGCACCGGACGTTTTATAAAGTGTGTAAAAGTCATGCTATTAACAATTTGACGATTTACAATATGCTATTTACTTCTTCAAGCCATTCACGATGTCGCCAGCCGTCATCGCCTTTGCCTGTTCTTTAATCTTCTGTTTGTAGCGCTCTTGGGTTATTGGGACAATCTCCATACCGTCGCTCAACTTCGTTACTCCGTTTGTAACATACTTGTCACCAATGCTCAAGCCATTTGTAACAACGAAGTTCTTGCCGTCGTTCTGTGGGTCAACGGTGATTTCGGTGTACTTAACCTTATTGTCTTTACCTACTGTATAAACGAATATCTTGTCTTGAACCTCTACTGTAGCGCTCTGTGGGATAATGATTGCGCCGCTCTCAGAGCGTGGGATAATGATAGAACCTGAACTTCCCGATTTCAGCAAACGCTGTGGGTTGGGGAAGCGTGCTATCATCTGAATACTGCCAGTGGCGGGGTCAACCACACCGCTTACCTTTGCCAGACGACCTGTCTCCACGTATGTGGTGCCATCGGCAAGTTGAAGCCTGAGGTCAGGGTAACTCTCTATTGCGGCTTGTATGCTGCCCGCATTCTTCGTCATGTTAAGAATGTCTCTCTCGGCCATTGAGAAATAGGCCTCTATGGTGCTGATGTTCGACACGGTAGTCAGTGCCGGCGTGCTCGAAGCGCTAACCATTGCGCCTTCCTTGTATGGCAGATTGCCGATAACTCCGGAAGTAGGACTTTTCACGTAGCAGAAACTCAGCGTCTCTCTTGCCGATGCAAGCGCTGCCTGAGCCTGTGCCAACTGAGCCTTGGCGCTCTCGTAGTTGTTCTTAGAACTCTGCAGTTCGAAGTCACCTATCACCTTGTTCTGGTGCAGTTGCTGGCTGTTCTCGTATGCCAGTTTCATGGTGTTGCACTGTGCTGTAGCGGTGTTCACCGAAGCCTGTGCCTGGCGTACGGCAGCCTGATAAGTGGCGTTGTCGATGACGAAGAGCAGTTGCCCAGCGCCAACGGTCTGACCTTCCTTAACATACACTTTCGTGATGAAGCCTGCCACCTTTGGACGTATCTCCACATCCTGGATACCCTTCAGCGAAGCAGGATAGGATGTCTGCATCGTTGTGCTTTGGTTTTGAACTGTCTCGACGGGATACTCGTTGTCGCCGAAATTCATGCCACCATTTTTTCCGCCACACGAAACGAGCATGGCGGCAACAGCAGCGATTAGTAAGAATTTCTTTTTCTTCATACCTATTTTGATTATTTTGTCTGTTTGATATTCCTTTCTGTTACATTTCTTGCTGAAAACTTGTACGACCAAATGAGTTTTCGAAGTGCAAAGATATAAAATTTATCGTTATCGTCAATGATTACCTGCTAATTATTAAATAGAATTAACAATGTCGAGACCCATGCTCTTTGCCTTCTTCACAAGCAGTTGCATCAGCGGCTCGCGCTCGTTGGCCACGCGGTTGTCGAGCACTGCCTCTTTGAGACATTTCTTCAGTTCGCCCACTTCGCGCGACGGCTTCAGTCCGAACATCTGCATTATCTCGTTGCCGTCTATCACAGGCTGCAGCAGCCGCTTGTAGTCTTTCTCCTGCAGTTCCACGAGTTTCTCGCGCACCATGCGGAAGTTGTCGCGGAAGCGAGCCTTGCGCACCTCGTTCTTCGACGTGATGTCGGCCTCGCACAGTGTCATCAGGTCGTCGATGTCGTCGCCCGCGTCGTTCAGCAGTCGCCTCACGGCGCTGTCGGTAACCTCCTCGTCGGCGATGACGATGGGGCGCATGTGCAGGTCAACAAGTTTCTGCACGTATTTCATCTTGGCATCCAGAGGCAGTTTCAGCCGTCTGAATATCTGCGGCACCATTTTCGCCCCGATGAAGTTATGGTTGTGGAACGTCCATCCAGCAGCGTTGTCCCAGCGTTTCGACTTAGGTTTCCCGATGTCGTGCAGCAGTGCAGCCCAGCGCAGCCATAGCGAGTCGTCGGGCGCTGTCTGCGCCACGTTGTCGAGCACTTCGAGAGTGTGGTAGAAGTTGTTCTTATGCGCCCTTCCGTTGCGTGTCTCCACGATGTCGAGCAGGCACAGTTCGGGCAGAATCTGTTGCAGCAGTCCGGCGCGGTAGAGGTCGTAGATGCCGCGGCTGGGCTTTTCGGTCATCATTATCTTGTTCAGTTCTTCCTGGATGCGCTCTCCGCTGATAATCTTCAGCCGTTGAGCGTTGCGCTGCAGTGCGTCGAAGGTCTCATCGTCGATGTTGAACTTCAGTTGTGCCGAGAACCTCACGCATCGCAGCATGCGCAGCGGGTCGTCGGAGAATGTGATGTCGGGGTCGAGCGGGGTGCGTATTATGCCGTCCTCAAGGTCGTAGATGCCGTCGAAAGGGTCAACAAGTTCGCCGAAACGCTCCTTGTTGAGACAAATGGCGAGGGCATTGATGGTGAAGTCGCGGCGGTTCTGGTCGTCCTCCAGCGTGCCGTCCTCTACAATGGGCTTTCGTGAGTCGTGGCTGTAACTCTCGCGGCGCGCTCCCACGAATTCCACTTCCATAACGTGGCTTCCGCCACCCGTCACCTTGACCTGCGCCGTGCCGAAGTTGCGGAACACGGAGAGGTGGGCGCATCTGCCCAGACGTTTTTTCAGTTCGGTGGCAACAGCGATGCCGCTGCCCACAACCACCACGTCGATGTCGTTGGACGGACGCTCGAGGAAGATGTCGCGAACGTAGCCACCCACCACGTAGCATTCCACTCCCATCGAGTCGGCAACCTCAGAAATCCTATGGAATATGTCCTTATCGAGAATTTGCGCCAGTTCGGCGTCGCTATACATTATCATAAATCGCTCAATTTGCATGCAAAGATACTGCAAAAAGGGCGTTCCGCAAAATTTTTAGACATAAAGACATAAGAATTTGGACATAAAGACATAAAGATTTGGACATAAAGACATATTGGTTTAGACATAAAGACATAATGATTTGGACATAAAGACATAAGAATTTGGAATGATATTGGAAAGTAAAATAGGCTATATTGGTGAGTAAAATAGCCTATATTGGTCGGTAAAATAGCCTATTTTACTTTTGCGCCAGTCTCTAAAAACTCTCTTGGTTTTTGCTTGTTTCAGATTTATTTAATAACTTTGCATCGTTATTACGCTTATGAACAAACAGAACCGAACAATGAAAAAAGTAATGATACTGATGATGCTTGCGGTGGTTGCCCTGGCATCGTGCGAGCAGACGGACGCGCAGGAGAAGGCGATGGGACTGCTCCGGCAGGCGCAGCAGCAGTATGAAGGCGGACAGTATGACGCGGCGCTGCTGACCATCGACTCGCTGCGGCATGTGTATCCCAATGCCATCGAGGTGAGACAGCGCGCCCTTACGCTCTATCAGGATGTGTGCCTGAAGCAGGCTCAGCAGAACGTGGAGCGCATGGATGCCGAATTGCAGGAACTGAAGGCCGACTACAACACGCAGAAGAAGATGGCCGAGATGCACCATTCTGAGGGCACTGCCACTGAGGAAGAACTGATGCGCGTAAATATGTTGAGGCTGAAACGCGACTCTCTGCAGACGCGTTTTGACACCGAGTGTGCCAAGGTGAGACTGATCAGGCAGAAGCAGAAAGAGGGATGACGACTGCCTGTTATGGCGGCGGCAACATGGCGAATTGTGTTTTTTAACGTGAAACTCTTCGCTATATCGGAATAATTAATTAATTTTGCACCCAAATTATAAATTTATAATGTGTAACAAGGCTTGCAACACCGAGCAGCAGTTCAGGGCGGTGATGAAAGAGTGCCGCGAACTGTTCTCGAAGAAACTCCACGACTATGGTGCCTCGTGGCGCATACTGCGACCGTCGTCGCTCACCGACCAACTCTTCATCAAGGCGAAGCGCATACGCTCGCTTGAGATAAAGAAGGAGTCGCTGGTGGGCGAGGGCATACGGCCTGAGTTCATCGCGCTGATAAACTACGGCATCGTGGGACTCATACAGTTGGAGAAAGGGTATGTTGACAGTGTTGACCTGTCGCCCGAGGAGGCGATGGCCCTCTACGACGCCCATGCCGACGAGGCACTGCAACTGATGCTGCGCAAGAATCACGACTACGACGAGGCGTGGCGCTCGATGCGCGTGAGCAGTTACACAGACTTCATACTGACCAAACTGCAGCGCATAAAGGAGATTGAGGACCTTGCGGGCAACACTCTCGTGAGCGAGGGCATTGACGCCAACTATATGGACATCATCAACTATGCTGCGTTCGGCGTGATAAAGTTGAGCGAATGGTAAAACTGCTCGTGAATATCTGCCGGCTGGTGGTTGCCGTGACGTTCATCTTCTCGGGATTTGTCAAGGCTATAGACCCGCTGGGCACGCAATATAAGATTGAGGACTATGCCGAGGCGGCAGGACTGCTGAGCCTCGCTCACCCCTGGGCCACTCTGGGACTCTCGGTGGCTCTCTCGGCACTGGAGTTCTGTCTGGGCGTGTTCCTCCTGTTTGCCATACACCGGCGCGTGGCATCGCGCATAACGGTGGTGTTCATGGCGGTGATGACGCTCATAACGCTATGGCTCTGGATTGGCGACCCGGTGAAAGACTGCGGGTGCTTCGGCGACGCGATACACCTGAGCAACAGTCAGACGCTGCTGAAGAACATCCTGCTGCTGGCATGTGCCGCGGTGGTGGTATGGCGGCCGCTCGACATGGTGAGGTTCATCAGCCGCACCAATCAGTGGATAGTGATAAACTACACCGTGCTGTTCATCGTTCTGGTCAGCATCTATTGTCTCTACCACCTGCCGCTGTTCGACTTCCGTCCCTACAGTGTGGGCACCAACATCAAGCAGGGCATGGAGATGCCCGAGGGAGTGAAGGGACCAGAGTTCGAGACAACGTTCATAATGGAGAAGGACGGCGTGAGAAAAGAGTTCGCGCTTGAGAACTATCCCGACTCCACATGGACATTCATCGACAGCAAGACGGTACAGACAAGTGAGGGATATGTCCCGCCCATTCACGACTTCTCTATAACCACGCAGGGCGGGGGAGAAGACATCACCGAGGAGGTGCTTGCAGACAAGGGATATACTTTCCTGCTCGTGGCACCGCAACTGGAGAATGCCGACGACTCAAACTTCGGCGACATCGACAGAATTCACGAATATGCTGCCGACAACGGCATGCGGTTTATAGGACTCACGGCAAGCAGCGACGATGCCATAAGCAGATGGCGGGAGATGACCGGAGCAGAGTATGACTTCTGCATCACCGACGGCACTACGCTGAAGACAATAATCAGAAGCAACCCCGGACTGGTGCTTGTAAAAGAAGGCAGAGTGGTGGGGAAGTGGAGTCATAACGACCTGCCCGACCCCATGTCGGACGACTTCAAGAGTCTGATTGCCAACGGCTCTTCAGAGGGCACGGCACAGACAGCGAAGAAACTGCTCAAGGTAACGCTGTGGTTTGTCATACCACTGCTGTTGCTGACACTTGCCGACCGCCTGTGGGCATGGACTCGCTGGGTGAGGAAAAAGGAAAAGTCAAACAAATTATATAAACTCTTAAATAAAAAAGAAGAAAATGAGAAAGAAAATTGTAGCAGGCAACTGGAAGATGAACCTTAACCTGCAAGAAGGTGTGGCTCTGGCAAAAGAACTTAACGATGCTCTCACAGCAGAGAAGCCAAATTGCGGAGTCATCATCTGCACTCCCTTCATCCACCTTGCATCGGTGGCTAACGTTATCAATCAGGACGTTCTGGCACTCGGTGCAGAGAACTGTGCTGACAAGGAGAAGGGTGCTTACACAGGCGAGGTAAGCGCAGAGATGGTAAAGAGCACTGGCGCACAGTATGTAATACTCGGCCACTCAGAGCGTCGCGGATACTATAACGAGACACCGGAGATTCTCAAGGAGAAGGTGCTGCTCGCACTGAAGAACGACCTGAAGGTTATCTTCTGCATCGGCGAGAGCCTTGAGGAGCGCGAGGCAAACAAGCAGAACGAGGTTGTGAAGGCAGAACTCGAGGGTTCGGTGTTCAATCTCTCTGAAGAGGACTTCCGCAAGATTGTCATCGCTTACGAGCCAATCTGGGCTATCGGTACCGGCAAGACTGCAACATCAGACCAGGCAGAGGAGATACATGCTTACATCCGCTCAATCATCGCAGAGAAGTATGGCGAGGCTGTTGCCGACGACACCACTATCCTCTACGGTGGCTCTTGCAAGGCAAGCAATGCTCCTGAACTGTTCGCTAAGCCCGACATCGACGGCGGACTCATCGGCGGTGCTTCTCTGAAGGCTGCTGACTTCAAGGGTATTATCGACGCTTGGAAATAATCTCCTTGGATGATGGGTGTTGGGATGCTTGGCGCAGTCATGACAGTTGACCACCAGCCATCCAACACCTCTCATCCATTACCCATCACCTATAACCCAAAATCCATCACCTAACACCCGACTAATGAAACATCTTTTACTGACATTTGCTTTGGCTATAGCAGGAATGACTGTTGCCGATGCACAGAATTTCTTGAAGAATTTGCAGCAATCGCAGCAGGGACAGGGAGTAGTCACCGTACATGAGAAGTCGGCGATAGACAGCCTGGTGAACAACATCCAGCCACCTGCGCCAGTAAAAAAACAAGATAATGCCGGCAAGAAGGACAAAGACAAGGAGAAGGATAATAAGGAAAAGAAAGACGACAAGGCTAAGACCGACTCCACAAAAAGCGAACAGACCGCAAAGCCTGACTCTGCAAAGGCTGAAGGCGAGCGGGTGAGAGTGGAGCATCATAAGCCGGAGGTTGACGAGAACGCTCCCGTGGACACCCGCAAGAAGGTGATGAAGCGCGGACGCCATGTCAATGGCTTCAGAATACAGGTGTACAGAGGTGGTGGCACGCGCGATGCAAAGCAAAAGGCTCAGTCGGTGGGCAATCAGTTGAAGAACAAGTTCCCAGGACAGCCGGTTTATACGCATTTCTATTCGCCCAACTGGACCGTGCGCATGGGCAACTTCAAGACTCAGGAAGAAGCGGTGAAGATGTTGAGGCAAGTGAAGAAGGCTGGGTTCGGCTCGGCAACACTGGTGAGAGGACCAATAACAGTATCACAATAAGACATGAATCCAGAAACAGAATATCGCGAGGGACTCGAGGAACTCGCAGAACACTATAAGAGAGTGCTCGAACTTATCGGCGAGGACACTGAGAGGGACGGACTGCTGAAAACCCCGATGCGCGTGGCTAAGGCCATGCAGATTCTCACACGAGGATATACACAGGACGCCCACAAGGTGCTCACCGATGCGCTCTTCGAGGAGAAATACAACCAGATGGTGATAGTGAAGGACATCGACTTCTTCTCGATGTGCGAGCATCACATGCTGCCGTTCTACGGAAAGGTGCATGTGGCGTATATCCCTAACGGATACATCACAGGACTGTCGAAGATTGCACGGGTGGTGGACATCTACAGCCATCGTTTGCAGGTGCAGGAACGACTGACACAGCAGATAAAGGACTGCATCCAGAACACGCTCCATCCGCTTGGCGTAATGGTCGTGGTTGAGGCAAAACACATGTGCATGCAGATGCGTGGCGTGGAGAAGCAGACAGCCATCACCACCACCAGCGACTTCAGCGGTGCCTTCAATCAGGCAAAGACGCGCGAGGAGTTTATGAACCTGCTGCATAGCGAGGGCAAGCATATTTAGGCTCCCAATGTTAAATAGTATGAATTATCTGCGCTACCGATGCAATAAATTGCAAGGTGGCGCATTTATATAGAAATTAAACGTAAAACTTATAAAACTATAAACTACAATGAAAAGTATCAAACATTTTTCAATGTTCCTTTTTGCAGGGATATTATCATTGACTATGGCCTCATGCTATTACGATGAGGATAAAGATCCTCAGAAGATCAATCCTATCTATTATAAACAGATAAGTGGCAATTTCACTGGTTCAGCGAAGTATTACCTCACAGTTGGCGAAGAGACAAATGTTCAAGAGAAAGAGGTGACCACGGTTATCACTGCCGATTCCACTATCAAGGTAACTGGATTGCCAATGGAGGGAATCATCAAGAAACTCGATAACGAAGACCTAAAGACTGCACTTTTGGCGCAGTCGAATCCAGTGCTTACCGCCCGTTTCCTCATTTACAGTGTAGCCAACGGTATTGACTTTATGGTTTACCCAGAGAATATAGAGTTTAAGAACGTTACTGTCGGGGAGTCAGTCCACGACTATAAGTTAGCCTTTATCTATCCTTCTCCGTCAACTGGATATGCAAATAGTTCATGTACCGGATTTGGTTTCTGTGTGTATCCCGCAGTCCTTTATGAAGGAAATGAAGTGATACAGCAGTTTGTGATATCTGCAAGCAATGTAACTCTGAACGATGCGGTATATATAGAGTGCGCACGATAAAACAAAGAATCCTCTTTCAGAAATGGACGAGGATTCTTTATAAGAAGACAGAAAGGCGTTTTCGTTAGGTCGTAAGGTTTAAGGTCACTCCGCTCTCAGGTTCTTTCTCCGCTAAACTATGAAAACGCCCATTTTTGCGTCCCCCTGGTAGTAAGCGACCTATGGTTGAGCGTGTGTCGAGCGTTAAGGCTCTCCATAACCTATACTCATCGCTCGCCCCGAGGGTCACTTTTATTGCTCGGCTCTGCCGCTTATATGAGCGAAGTGAGTCTTAAGAAAGCGAAGCGACTGAAAGAACCAATAACCTATAACCAATAACCTATAACCAATAACCTATAACCCATAACCTATAATCTATATCCTAACTTTTAATCAGTCTGTACGCCACAACGTCGCGGCTTTTCACTGTCAGTTTACGGTCAACCTTGTTCTTCTTTGATGTCTTGCCTTCCATCTTGTGAGTCCACAGATTATATACATTATATATAATAGTGTCGAACGAGGTGCTCTTGCCGCTCACTTCTGTATCGGTGAGGTTGAAGTCTTGCCAGTTCAGTTCCACCGTCACGTCACTCCTCGTGGGGTTGAGTATGGTGAAAGCCCAGTCGCCATTCTTCAGTGGCTTGAACCAGAACGACAGTCCGTCGAGGTCGCAGTAGTGCAGGCCTTGAACTCCCAGCGGGTCTTGGTCGATGGCTATCATCTCCTTGTTCAGTATGATGCGGCGCGTGGCATCGCTCATGTTGCGCAGGTCGTTGCCCAGAATGAGCGGACTTGCCATCATGCACCACATGGTGAAGTGTGCGCGGTCTTCGTTCTCGCTCATGCCGTTGCCCACCTCCAGCATGTCGGGGTCGTTCCAGTGGCCTGGCCCAGCATACTGTCGCAGCGAATCGTTGAAGTTAATGCACTGCATCACTCCAAACTGGGTGTAGCCAGGAAAAACTCTAAGCGAGTCGAAGTCGCACCAGATGTCGGGTGTGGTGCGCCATGAGTGTCCAATGTCGCGTGCCCATCGCCACGGATGGCTGTTGCCCCATTCGCACATGCTCAGCAGTATCGGGCGACCGGCGGCACGCAGTGCGTCGCTAATCAGGGTGTAGGCTCCCTTCGGATTAATGTTGGGCGTGTTGCACCAGTCGTATTTCAGATAGTCAATACCCCAGCGGGCATACTGTATTGCGTCCTGATACTCGTGTCCCAGAGAGCCGGGATAACCACCGCATGTCTCGGTGCCGGCATCGCTATAGATGCCCATTTTCAGTCCCTTGCTGTGCACATAGTCGGCAAGAGCCTTCATCCCGCTTGGGAATTTCTTAGGGTCGGGCTGAATGAATCCGTCGGCATCGCGCTTGCCGTGCCATGTGTCGTCGATGTTCAGGTAGGTGTAGCCTGCCTCCAGCAGTCCTTCCTCCACCATAGCGTCGGCAATGCCCTTAATCACTTCTTCCGAGATGTTGCCCTGGAACTTGTTCCATGAGTTCCATCCCATCTGCGGCGTATCCGCCAGATTCTCCCATTTCTGTGCCGTTGCCTGTGTTGCCGCCATTGCGAGCATTGTGCACAGCAGCACCATCCTTGTCAGTTTTCTCATGTTCTTGTATATTAATAGTTGTATTACTTATCTCACCACAAACTTCTTCCCGTTACGGATATAGATGCCGCGTTGTGAAGGCATGTCGGGATAGGTTGTTACCGGTCGTCCCTGTATGTCGTATATGGTATTGTCTTCCTTGCCTGCGCTTTCCCTGAACGGTATTGTGATGCCTGAAGTGAAGTCGGGCAGTTCGTCGCGTGTTACTATGAAATCGCATGCCAGCGCATCCTGCCAGAAAGCGATGTTGCAATTCTGGTGCTCGGTGCTGTTGAAGTTCGGCGACGAAGGGTTGTTCGTTCGGTTGTAGTCGTACCACGGCATGAAATAACTCCAGTAGAGTCCTGCCGCCCATTGCTCCGAAATCTTCGGTATGTTGCCGCACTCGGTCACGGCGAGCAGTTTGCCGGGATAGTTCGACTTCATCATCTGGTAGAGGCTTTTCATGCTGTTGATGTCATGATTGTAGAAATCATAACCCACGATGTCAACATATTCATCGCCCGGGTACCATTGCTTCGAGTCGCCCGTGGTGAACACCCATATCAGGTTGGTGAGCCCGTGATGGTTCACCATGCGGTCGTACATCACCTTCCATAGTTGGACAAACGCCGCCGGACCGTCTGCGCCCCACCAGAACCATGCCTTGTGCCAACTCACGTTGGGGTATTGTTCCGACCAGTTGCCCTGCGCCTCGTGCAACGGGCGCCACAGTATCGGAATGTGCTGCTCAGCCAGCGGTTTCATCCATTCTGCCACCTGGTCGATGTCGCTAATCATTTTCTGATAGCCCTGAGACGAAGGGTTGAAGATGGCAGAGGGACTGAAACTTGTCTGTGTCGCGTCAGTGCCACAGTTGAAACTCCAGTCGGTGCCGTTGTTGGCCTTCATGTTCCAGTGCCACATGGCAGCCACGATGCCCCCATTGTCGCTCCATTGCAGTGCAGTTGCCGGATTGCCATAGTCAATCCAGCCTCCCGTCGAAGAGAATGGCGCGTGGATAAAGTCGAAGCAGTTCAGTGCAGGATATTTCCCCGTGTGCTTATACACCCAGTCGGCCTCGTTGGTGTTGTAGTTCACGTTCGCCATCGCGCCCGACAGCATTTTCACGCCCACGTTCTGCTCCAGATATGTCAGCAGTGCCACCGCCTCCGTAGAGCGTTGTTCCCATTTTGCCCATGTCCCGTTTGCAAATACGCTTAGCAGGATTACAGTTGTTAGTATTACTCGTTTCATTTTCAGATATGTTATTAGCACAAAGTCATTAGTGCTTGCAAAATTACGAAATAATATGTGAGATGCAAAAGAACGTCATGCTTTTTCTGATAAAAAAAGCGCCACCTCGGATTCAAGTGTATTATTATAGTAGATTTATTCTCTTTGCCCTCATGGCCAATGACTCCCCGCCCCTATAAGTTCCCCTCGCCCCTTGGAGAGGGGTTCTTGCCTTGCAAGCGTCCTTCGGCCGAGCGAGGGGTGAGGCCTTGGGGCAGGAGTGGGGTCAGTATTTTTCACATTCACAGTATTTTTATATCCTTCTGTCTCGTTCATCAATATCACCGCCCCCTCCCCTATACCCCTCCAAAGGGCGAGGGGGGACTTTAAAGGGCGGGCGAACATCGCATGCGTTTCTTTCGGCACGCTGTAACATTGTAGAGCCTAATTGTAAATGGTTACCGTTTTTTTATGCTTTTTCTCATTGCAAGTCGCAAATTCTTGGTTTCTTGTTTCATTTATAGACAAATGTGTGGCGGTTAAAAAAATTCTTACTATCTTTGTAGCATAATCACATAATAATACAACTTAAAGACATGTTGAAAAGACAAATACTTTTGGGTGTCATGATGACTGCCACATTGGGCATCTCTGCCCAGAAAGCCATTAATCCGCCTGCTGGTGGAAAGGCTATTAGTGACGAATTGATAGGTATCTTCTTCGAGGATATCAGTAGTTCTGCCGATGGTGGACTTTATGCCGAACTGGTGCAGAACGGCTCGTTCGAGTACAGTCCTGTTGAGCGCGACGGATGGGGACCAGGCACGGCTTGGCGCATGACTCGTCCCGGTCATTCGCTCGGCTATATGGAGCCGCGCATGGACAATGGCATACATCCTAACAATCCCACATACATGCGTCTGCACATTGAGCGCGTGAAAGAGTATTATGACTATAAGGGCTGGAAGGGATTCGGACTCCAGAACGATGGTTTCGACGGCTTCTCGGTGAAGGCTGGTGCCAAATACGACTTCTCGGCATTCTTCCGCAATGGCGAGGGCGGCCAGAAGCAGGTGCGCGTGGTATTGGTGGAGCCACAGGGATGGGGCAAGGACCCGAAACTGCTGGCAGAGGCTACCGTTGAGGTGGGCGACCCATCGTGGAAGAAATATGCCTGCGTGCTGACTCCATCAGAAGAGTCGCAGAAGGCAGTGCTGCAAATCTTGGTGCTCAATCAGGGAACTGTTGACATTGACATGGTGTCGGTGATGCCCGAGGACACTTATAAGGGACATGGCCTGCGCAAGGATTTGGCACAGGCACTTGCCGACCTGAACCCGAAGTTCTTGCGCTTCCCTGGCGGATGTGTGGTGCATGGCGGTGGCGACGGATTCTGGAACACCTATCGCTGGAAGACCACCGTCGGACCCAAGGAGCAGCGCCGTGCGTTGAAGAACACCTGGGGCTACCATCAGTCTATGGGACTGGGCTACTATGAGTATTTCCAACTTTGTGAGGATATCGGCATGGAGCCGCTCCCCATTCTCCCTTGCGGTGTTAGTTGTCAGGGCACCAATGGCGGTTGGGGCATGAAAGACCAAGCGCAGGACGTAGTGCCGATGAGCGAGATGGACGAGTGGGTGCAGGATGCTCTCGACCTGATAGAGTGGGCCAACGGCGACGTTACCACCAAGTGGGGTAGGGTTCGCGCCGAGGCTGGCCACCCGAAGCCCTTCGGACTGAAGTATCTGGGCATCGGCAACGAGGAGAGAATATCGCCTGAGTTCACAGAGCGCTTCAAGTATATGTATGAGAAGGTGACAAAGGCTCATCCCGAGATTATCATCGTGGGAACGGCAGGTCCCGGCTCTCATCCCGGCAATCCCGACTATGAGAACGGATGGAAACTGGCTGACGAACTGGGTATGCCCATAATGGACGAGCATTACTATGAGCCGCGCGACTACTTCCTGAAGAGCCGTCAGTATGACAACTACCCACGCGACCGCAAGACTAAGGTTTATCTGGGAGAGTATGCTGCCAAGGACAAGAAACTGATTGATGCGCTGGCAGAAGGTCTCTATCTGCTACATGTCGAGCGTAATGCCGACGTGGTGGTGATGACCAGTTACGCACCGCTCTTCGCCCGCAAGAATGCCACCAACTGGAATCCCGACCTGATTTACTTCGACAACGAACGCCCATACCTGACATGCAGTTACTACATTCAGCAGATGTTCGGTCAGTCGAGTGGCAACTATTACTATGGCGACTGTGTGAAGATTGAAGGACAGACAGACTTGCAGGAGCAGTCGGTAGTCCTGAACACCAAGACGCGCCAGTTGTTCGTGAAACTCTGCAATGCCAGTGCCGATGCCAAGAAGGCAACCATCGACCTTCGCCGTTTCAAGGGACTGAAGAAGGTGATGACCAAGACGGTGCTCAGCGGACAGCCCGAGGATGAGAACAACTTCGAGAAGCAGCCTATAGCACCGAAGAGCGAGACCATAAAGGCGCAGAAAACAATGGATATCGACCTCGAGCCATATTCATTCGTGATGCTTCAGGTGAGCCTATAGTTTGAACGCATGCGAGGTCGCGATTATTCCATGCCTCGCATACCCCAAGAGAAACAAATCAAATAATCAGGTGTGTCAAAATGCTATGCGGCATATTGACACACCTGATTATTGTAGAAGAACAAACTATGAGGGTAAGATGGTTCATGGCATTGAGAGTTGTAGCACGATGCCATTCAAGGGTACGCGAATCCTGTACGATACACTTATAGGGTACGAGATTCCTGCATTTCGAAAGGAAATCAAGCGTAAGATAATTCAGGCTCCGCGTTTCTACTATTTTGATGTCGGACTTGCCAACTACCTGATGGGCTTGACCCTATTACTCGCAAATCTGGTGAGCAAGAGTTGATTTATGTTCTGGACTTCCTAAAAAAGTTTTGGAACGGTGAATATTCTAGGATTATAAAAGACGGTTGCCAACGTTTTTGCCCGTGTATAACCATCTTTCGCCATACGAAAAATGGCGTTTCATGACGTGAAAGGGCACAAGTGAGCAGGTAATTCCTTACTTTTGAGCGACGAATAGTCGTTTGCGCGTTCTGCATTTTTCTATGTCATAGCGAAACGGTCACACAGTCACGGTCACATGGTCACACCTGTGACCATGTGACCGCAGAGCGCAAGAATAGCAGTAAGGAATATATAACATATTGATATACAAACATTTATAACGGTATATAGATAATGTTGCTGTTGATAAATGGTCACACGGTCACAGTTGTGACCATGTGACCGCTAGGAGAGGGGAATAGACGTGTAATCGCATAACATGTTGATATGCAGATATTTACAAGAAAAACTTGTTAAATTTCATTGGGATGTATTGGTCACACGGTCACAGTTGTGACCATGTGACCGCAGAGAAAAGGAATATGTATATAACTGTATAATATATTGATATACAACTACTTATATATAATTTAATATTGTGCTGCCGACTGAATGGTCACATGGTCACAACTGTGACCGTGACCGTTTTTGCTTTGATTTTTTCACGAGCGAATAAGATTTTCAGTGTTCTTTTTATTACTTTTGCAAAACGATAACATGAAAAGCAAACGATATGACAACAGAAGAAATCAAGAGAATGGTTGACGATGGGCGGGCTGAGCAACTCACAGCACAGTTGTGCCGTCACTGGGAGGTGGCCGCTGAAAGATTGGGCGGGCTGGCACGGGAGTTGTCCGCTGGTATGGACACCTGTGTTGAGGCCGAAATCTATGCTGCTATGATGCGGATGCAGGGTAGTGTGACGGCGCTAATAGAACTGAACAAGATGCCTACAGCCTACCTGTTTTCAGAGTATCTCGACCGTATTGGCAGAACCGTGTCAGACACCAGCATCCGCCAGTCGGTGATGGCGCTGACAGAACGGATGATGGGCGAGAAGCAGAGCAAGCAGAAGGGCTCTTTCTTCGACATTATTATAAAGGCGCTGGCACAACACGCTGTCCTGCCGGCAGAAAAGCAAGAGGATATTCTCCAGAAGGCATCACCCATGCAGCACATCTTGTCCGTCTGTGCCCAGCACCTGAAGCCGGAGGACCTGATGATGGTGATGTCTGTCATTCAGAACATGAATAGCGTCAGCGACAACCAGGAAGATGCCGTCAGGCAAATCACGGATATGCGGCAGGCGATGGACGAACTCAACAATAAGATGAGCGAGAGTCTGCATATGATGCTGATATGGCTCGTCGTTCTCACGCTTTTGCCTGGGATGATTGTGAGTATGATGCAGCAAAGCCGCACCAACAGCAAGGCGATGGCCCGCCTTTTCAATAAGGTACTCTTGCGCGTGCGCGAGAGCACCGAGTGGTGGAACTATTGGAGGGACCGACGTGAGACGCTCCGTGTGGTGAGTGACAGCAGTTCTTGGAAAGACATAATGACGGCAGAGCGCTCCAAGGAGCGTGAGGCGCTGGGACAGGTGCGTGGAGGTCTCTTTGCCAAATGGACCACCGACCGCGATGCCTTCGATGCTGAGTTCCTTGAAGCAGGTCTGAGCGATGATGATTTGCGGTGCTTTATCTTCCATCTGGCAGCCCTCTCAGAGATTGCAAGAGAACTGGAGCCCACGACGAAGTTCGGCGAGGAACAGTTGGTGCTCAACGATGAGCAACGTGTGGGCGGGGCTGTTATGACTGCTGCCCAAAAACTTCATGACCTGGTGACTGCTGCCTGGTTCCCTCACTACGATGCCATGTGGCAGGAACTGATAGCGAACGAGGAAATCTTCGACCGTCTGAAAGTGACGCGTAAGAGTCCCCACAACAACCTGTTCACCGCCCGTTTCTTCTGCCATCTGGTGGGAGAAATGAAGAAAAGTGCAGTCTTCGGTGCCCATTCCGATGGCGATTTGGCTGAAAAACTGACAAGCAAGCGCTATGTAGGCACTTTCAGGAAGAACATCCAAGAAGGCATGGGGGCAGAAACAGAAACGACAAGAAATATTTTTAATGCTATATACCTGAAATACAACGCCTTAGCACGCCATAAGTAGTAGTTGCACTAAGGCCAAAACAATTCCACTTTGAAGGTGCAACCTCCCTTGCGACCTTTGCCGTAGATATGATTAATATCGCAACATCATTTAGCGGCAAGCCTCGCAAGGCGAGCATGGCTGCTTACCGTCAACTGTTGGCGGAGAATCACGTAGAGGAAATCCTCGCAGACGTGAAGCAGAATCATAATTTGGATCGTAAGAAAGAACTACCCGTGTGGCTTCCTCTTGCGGAGTGTTTTAAGAATGGTACGCGCAAGGCCGAAGATGCCGTTCCCTCAGGACTCTACTTCCTCGACATCGACGAGAAGGGTCTGACGGAGACTCTTTGGAAGAAGGTGCAGGCGGAAAACCTCATCGGCGAGTTCCGTATCGTCTACTTTGCCGAGAGTGCAGGTGGGGGAACCCATATCTGGGCTTGGCGCACTTCAGGACTTTCTATCGAGGAGGACATCCAAAGGCTGGCGAGTCGCCTGGGTGTCAACTACGACTCGCATGTGACAGACTTGGCACGTTGTTGCTTCATGGTCAGCGAGCAGTATGTGAAGTTGCTCGACCCTAGCGTATTCGAAGCCTCCCCAAGCCCCTCCGAAGGAGGGGATGTTGAGTCACATGAAGACGAGTCCCATTCCAAAACTGGCAATCAGACATCCCTCCCTTTGGGAGGGCTTGGGTGGGCTTTTCATGGCATTCCTTACGAAAAGATTGTGCAGGCCCTGCTCTGGAAACTGGGTTATGGCGATGCTCCTGTCGAGGGTGAGCGCAACATGGCTCTCTACACCATGAGCCGTTACCTGCGCTTCATCTGCGACTTTGACGAGCAGAAACTCTTTGCCATAATGCCTCATTGGGGACTTGCCGACCACGAGGTGATGTCAACAATCAAGAGTGCTGTTGGCAGCGTTCGTCCTTCCGGCCTCCCTTCGCAGATGCAGGATGTACTCACGTCATTGGGGGCGGCGATGGAGGTGGAAACGGAGAAAACCGAAGAGCCGCCCGTCGCGCCTGTCGATGATAAGTTGCCCGGAATCCTTCAAGACTTGTCCGACCATGCTCCCGAGGAGTTCCGCGAGGCTACGCTGATGGCGGCGATGCCCATGCTGGGCACGTTGGCAACAGGCATCCGTGCAAGGTATCGCGACGGCAAGATGAACTCAGCCAGTTTCATCGTTGACATCGAGGCTCCACAGGCCACAGGAAAGTCGTTCGTGGATAGTGAGTTCGAACTGCTGATGGACCCCATCATAAAGCAGGATGAGGTGGAATGGCAGAAGGAGATGGCCTACTCGTTGGCCAAGAAGAATGGCGAAGAGGTGAAGAATCCCTGTTCGCAGATTCGCATCATCGAGCCTAATATCGGTGTGTCGGCCTTCCTCGAGCGTGCTCTCTATGCCAAAGGCAAGCATCTCTTCACCTATGCTCCAGAGATAGAGACGGTGCAGAAGAACAACCGAGGTGGCGCGTGGACTGAGAAGAACGACCTCTTCCGACTGGCCTACGACAACAAACCATGGGGACAGCACCGCATCTCGAAGGACTCGTTCTCGGGTAAGGTAACGCTCTATTATAATATGGTGATGTGCGGAACACCCAACAAGTGCCGCGCTTTCTTTGCCGATGCCGAGAGCGGACTGGTGAGCCGCGTGACACCTGTGGTTCTGCCCGATTTGGTGGGAGCCCGTATGCCTCAGTTCAAGACATGGACGAAGGATGAGGTGGAACGTGTGAAGCGCCAATGTCTATGTCTGATGGACGAAGAGGGCGAGGTCAGTCTGCCTCTCATCAACCAAGCCATCGAGAAATGGGACGAGGGGAAGCGCCAGGAGTATCTTCAGACGCTGCGCTACTCGCTCGATGTGTTGCGCCGTCGTGCCGCCCTCAATGGCTTCCGTGCCGGCATCATCGCCTATCTGCTCGAGGGTCGTAAGGAAACGGAACGTGCCGTTAAGTTCGCCCTGTGGTTTGCCGAGCGTTGTCTGCACTACCAACTGCAGATCTATGGCGACAAGATTGACGCCCTACACAATAGTGCGCTGAGCACTCAGGCCTCAAAGGGTAATGTCCGCTACTTGGATGCGCTGCCCAAGGAGTTCACGAAAGAAGATTTGGTGGGCCTTCGTCTGGCCAATAACGAGTCGCCTGTGGTGAAGACCATCATCTACCGCTGGGTAAAAGAAAACCAAATCCTGAAAATCGGCACCAACCTCTGGCAGAAGGTAGGTTAAGCAAACAAGAATGGAGTGTGTCAAAATTGAGGGAGTGCGCTACGCGCAGAAATCTTTCAAATCTTAACAAAATCTATCAGCCTGTGTTTCAATACTTTGTTTGATTTGTTTTGATTTTGTATGATTTCTCGTCCCAAGGGCGACTAACAATTCATTTTGACACGCCCTCTTCAGATTCTCGTACACTTATGGCTGGCGTGTCTTGAAATACCCCAGCGGTGGGAGTGGTTATCTCATAACCACTCTTTGCTTTTTTGTCCATTTGGGTTGCCCCCTCAACTCACTCCAAATAAGAGGAGTATGCAGAAAGCATGGGATATAACAACTGCATCCAAAGATTTCTCTCAGGATGCAGTTGCAGTGATAGCATTGTGACTGCCTATGGAATCATAGGCTACGCATACAACTGTTTTTGCCCGTCATGCCATAGCAGTCAAAATGATTAGTTACCGTTGCACTTTGCGCTCGAGAGCATTATCACCCTCGTTAGGCACGGAATTCCATTTTGTATCCATTATTATGTCCTCTTCAACCTCGAAGTGATGGGCAGGAGCGAGGTCTGGGTCGTCAGGATTGTCATATCCTCCTACGTTACCCGTTCCGACACTGTTCTCTATAATCTGCATTATTGACTCTCCTGCAGGGAACAACACTATCTTAGTTTCAGGTTTCTTGTATGTCTTCATTTTTTATTTTATTTTCTATTGTCATTGAACAATGTTCAATGCCTTTATTCCTTACTTGATAACGATTTTCCGTCCTTTGACCACATAAATTCCCCTTGCAGTAGGCTTGCCGTTAAGTTTGCGTCCGTCGAGGGTGTACCATTCGCTGTCGGTGTCGTCAGAGTTCAGCATAATGTCTTCTATGCCATTGGTGTCGTCATCAAGGACTATGCCAAAGGCTGTAGGCGCATTTGCAGTATTGCCGAGAATGTAGGTAGGTATTTGCAGATAAGCCCTGTTGGCGCTGAAGTTCCTTCCCTCTGACAGAATCTTAAAACTGGCATTGCTTGGGTTGGTACCCGTCAGTCGGAGATTAGTGAGGTCGCCGTCGGTCGTGTCTATCCATGTCTGTTCCAATGTTCCTACCAGCATGTTGATGTAGTAAGAGTTGCTGGTGGAGATGGGCACGTCATAGTCTCCTGGATTTCCGACGAGATAGAGTCCTGTTCCCGCCGGCACATCATACACGCGCATTGCATAGACTCTTGAATTTGCCTTGTCATAGCCATTGATGGTGTACGCTTTCAGGGCTGTCACGCCAGTGAAGTCGAGGTCGTAAGGCGAGCAGTAAGTGCCCATGCCTGCAGAGGTGATGGTTATATGAGCGTCAGTAGGCGCCACAGTTAGTTTGCCAGCCACATAAGAGATGTCGTAGTTGTCGGAGGCGGCACCGCTCACGGTGATGTCGTATGTGCCCTCGGTATTGGTGTCGGTGGCAGTACAACTGATGGTCGGTTGGGAGGTAAGGTCATCAGCAGTCTCATCGTTTTTGAAGCCATCGTATTCAACCTCGAAGGTAGGCATGGCATCACCTTCGTTAATGGTGTAGCTCTTGGCGGTGATGGTGAGCGGAGCCTTGGTGATGGTTAGCGTTCCGTTGACATAAGTGACATTGGCATTCGTCACAGTTCCTTGTTCAATCACGATGTCATAGACACCGGGAGCGGAAGACTCATCAGCAGTGCAAGTGACGGATGGCGTGCCATCCAACGGCATACCCTCCACAGTCCATTCAAACTCAGGTTTCGGGTCGCCATATTCGCGCTCATAACTATTGGCGGTCACAACGATGGTCAGACATGTGATGGTGCCAAAATTGCTCCACGGAGAAGTGGTTTGATAATCTGACAGGGCTGCGTAAGGAACAGCCAGTGTGGCCTTACTTATATCGGTTCCATCAAAAGCATTGGCATTAGTTAATGGAACGTCTAAAGCATAGCATTTAAATAATTCAAGATTTCCACAACTGCCAAAAGCAGAATTGCCGATGCTCGTTACGCTCGATGGGATGGTTACGCTCGTCAGGTTGGTGCCTACGAAGACAGAGGCTCCAATGTTTTTCACGCCATCAGGAAAGACATAATCCTTAATCTCATTGCCATCACTGTCTATCAAATTCACTGGTAAGCCGATTTTAGATTTGATTATGCCGATAACTTGATTGCTGCAGAATGCAGCAAGGTCGGGAACAGAAACTTTCACGCTTTTCAGGTTGGGGCAGTATCTGAATGCATCCATGCCAATTATCGTAACGCTCGAGGGAATAGTCACATCAGTCAAATCGGTGCACCAAGAGAACATTCCGTCACTTAGACGAGTCACGCCCTCAGAGATGGTTACGCTAGTTAAGACGCGACATTTTTGGAACGTATAATTGCCGATGCTGGTCACGCTCGAGGGGATGATCACGCTCGTCAGGCGGGAGCAGTCTTGGAACGCATATTGGCCGATGTTCGTCACACCTTCGGGGATGTCCACACTCAGAAGGCCGAAGCAGCCGTTGAAGGCCTCATCTCCGATGCTCGTCACACTCGAGGGGATGGTCACATTAGGAAGACCTGTGCACCCTTTGAACGCATTATTGCCAATGCTCGTCACGCCCTCAGGGATGGTCACGCTCGTCAGGCTGGAGCAGTTAATAAACGAATAATTGCCGATGCTCGTCACTCCCTCGGGGATTTCCAAATTGATTATCTCTGTTTTCCCATCACTATAGATGTGTTTGCCAGTATTCCCACTTAAGGGGTTGGCATTTACATTTCCAAAACTGATGCCACACCATGCAGCGATGTCCGGTACTATTACTTTTGTCAGATCCGAACAGTTTGAGAACGCATCATTACCGATGCTCATCATACTCGATGGAATGGACACGCACATAATACTGGAACAATCATTGAATGCATCATTGCCGATGCTCGTCATGCCCTCGGGGATGGTTACTCTCATCAGGCTGGAGCAGCTATAGAACGCCCAAGAGCCGATGCTTGTCACACCCTCGGGGATAACCAAATCTGTTATCTCTGTATTATCATCACTATAGAGATGCTTAGCATTAGACAAGGGGTTTGCAGAATTATTTCCAAAACTGATGCTACACCATGCCGCGAGGTCTGGTGCAATCACTTTCGTCAGGCCGGAACAGGACAGGAACGCCTTTTCGCCGATGCTTGTCACGCTCGAGGGGATGGTCACGCTCGTCAGGC
>DGTS01000015.1:0-78070 GCA_002394385.1 Prevotella sp. UBA4330 | reverse complement strand
ACGCTCGTCAGGCCGGAGCAGCCAGAGAACGCAGAAGAGCCGATGCTCGTCACGCTCGAGGGGATGGTCACGCTCGTCAGGCCAGAGCAGCCAGAGAACGCATATTGGCCGATGCTCGTCACGCCCTCGCCTATAATATATTCTTTAACCTGGCTGCCAAATAATGAACCGATATTATAAGACCAGTTATAATTATTAATTTGTGACATGATGGCGTTGCTGTTGATGGTCACGCTCGTCAGGCCGGAGCAGCGATGGAACGGATAATCGCCGATGCTCGTAACGCTAGAGGGGATGGTCACGCTCGTTATGCCGGTGCAGTTCTGGAACGCACCATAGCCGATGCTCGTCACACCCTCGGGGATGGTCACGCTCGTCAGACTAGAACAGCCAGAGAAAGCACCAGAGCCGATGCTCGTCACGCCCTCGGGGATGGTCACGCTCGTCAGGCCAGAGCAGCCAGAGAACGCAGAAGAGCCGATGCTCGTCACTGTACATTCCACACCTTCAAACACAATTGTTGGGGGTATGACCACGTCACCTGTATAAGGATTATCTCCTTGGGTCACAGTGGCAATTTTGGCTTCCTTAACCACATTATAATATATCCCGTCTATTTCTACGTCATACGCCATCATGGCTAGCGGGAGAAAAGCCATGAGTAATAAAGTTAGTAATTTTTGTTTCATAATTGTATGTTTTTTGATGATTTAATTTGTCTTGTTTTGTATATAATAAGGACTGTCGTCTTTGTCAGACTATCTCTATATTGGCAACTTGACATCTTTATGTCTATTATTTCATCTTCTTCTAAACAATTATCTTCAAGCCATTTGTTGATAACATCTTCAAGATGACCACTATTCCCATAAAATTCCTTGACACGAATTGGGAAAGGAATGACGAGTTTGGTGTTTTTTTTGATTAATGCCATAATGCTTTTTTGTTATGTCTGTTTATGTTTTGATGTAATATTTACACGACGAGGGTGTGAGCCTTCTTCGTTCTTCGTCAGAAGGTTCTGCAATACCCGTAACAAAAAGAATGAAACCAGCTCACACCCATAGACTGCTCGTGAAACATCCCGCTTGAAAAAGGGGGATGGATTCGCGATATGCTAATGGGAGAAGCAGCCTTCAGCCTTTCACCTTGTTACTTTGAATTTGCAGATTCTCTGACGGTGAAGCTCAATAGCTCTTCTCAATGTCTGTCGTCGGACATTATCCGAAGACAGGGGCAAAGATAATGAATATTGAGTGGAAAACAAAATAAAAAGACAGATTTTTTCATTCTGATTCCCAAGAGGCCGCCAATCTTACGAAAAAGAAAGGTGATGAAATATCAAAGACCGCTTTTTGTGAGCTGGATATTATCCAATGCAAAAGTAATAATATTCCCTTGATTTATGAACGCGCAATCTTGTCCTTTTTTGTCCACTTTTAACACAGTCCCCACCCTCAGCCCCTCCCCTTCAGGGGCGGGGAGTTGAGCGTCCGTCTCTAATCCCTAAACCCTAAACCCGCTCAACACCCACCTCAATTGCTTTTCCCTTCGGCCAGTGACCGTTGGCTCCCATACAGGGGCGGGGAGTTGTTAGCAATGGGGTATAATTGTATATAATTATTTCTTTCAAACGACTTCTTTAATCTGTTTTTTGTATATTCTATTTTTTTTTGTATTTTTGCATTGTAATTAGAAGTGACAATAAGATTACACGCGACACATGGTGAAGAAAGAAACATCAAATATTTATCCTAACGCTCCGCAATGGCATGAGTCGTTATGCTCGGCTGTGGAAAAGTCTATACATCGTAAAATGGTGGAACAAGCGGATTTTGAATTTCTGTCAAATGCGGTGTTCTCACGCACTCACGAACTGATAAGTGCCACGACATTCAAACGCTTTTGGGGCAAGATACAGGCGGATTACGCTCCCAGCGCCCGTACGGTAAATGCCTTGGCGCAGTTCTTGGGATATCCTGATTTCGACAGTTTCTGTCAGAATCAGAACGATGACACTCCTCCCAGCAATCCTGTCCTTGGCGAGCATCTCGACGTGAACAAGGACATCGACGTGGATGATGAGATAACGCTTTATTGGGCTCCCGACAGGGTTTGCCATATCCGCTATACTGGCAACTGCGAGTTTGTTGTGACGAAATCGGAGAAGACACGCCTGCAGCCTGGTGACACTTTCAGTTGCAATGTGTTCATCAATGGTGAACAACTTTACCTGAAGGACTTGGTTCAGGATGGTCGCCCGCCAGTAAATTATATATGTGGGATGAAGGGAGGGATACGTTACGAATTGCAAAAGCACTCATGAACGACCACGACAGCAGCACATCGAAATTTCTCGTTGACGACTACGAGGGCATCAGTTCCGACTTCATAGAAATGGAGCCGTTGCCTTCGCGTGAAGGCTATTGCGACCTCTTCAAGGCAAAGCGCTACGGCCGTTGGTATCTGCTGAAATGCCTAAAGGAGAAAGAGGCCACTTATCCCGTCTATCAGCAGATGTTCCGTAAGGAATTTGAGATTTCCGTGGCGTTGCAGCATCAATCTGTAGTGCAGGTGACAGGTCTCGAGACGGTGAAACTGCCCGACGGGAGGACTGCGCTGTGCATCATCTCCGAATGGATAGATGGTGTCACATTGTCCGAGTACCTCAAAGGTACGTCAGGCAGTTCCGAGCCCTCAGTCAATGAACGGAGACGTGTGGCTGAAGAACTGGCTGAGGCTGTGGCGTATATCCACTCGCAGCAGGTGGTGCATCGCGACCTGAAGCCTTCTAATATAATGATTACCAACAATGGCAACTATG
This sequence comes from Prevotella sp. UBA4330, assembly GCA_002394385.1. Taxonomy (GTDB): domain Bacteria; phylum Bacteroidota; class Bacteroidia; order Bacteroidales; family Bacteroidaceae; genus Prevotella. Next base: position 75,246 of record DGTS01000015.1, on the reverse strand, counting down.
TGAAGGTAATCGACTTTGGTCTCGCCGACACCAGCAGTCATGCCATTCTGAAACAGCCGGCAGGCACCATGCGGTATATGGCGCCAGAGCAGATGCAGACATCTATGGCTGATGTGCGCAACGATATCTATTCGTTAGGAGTCATCCTTCAGGAGATGAACCTCGGCGGAGGGAAATACCGGAGAGTGGTGGAGCGGTGCCTACGTCCGATGGAACAGCGCTACCAGCAGATGGACGACCTGCTCAAAGACCTGCATAGCCGTCGTGGGCAATACTTGATGTGGGGCGGTGTGGCTGCTGTAGTGGTGGCCGTTGTCACGCTGTTGCTGTGGCAAGTCTCCAGCCTACAACGACGGTCGGCACAGATGGAGAAGGAGGCTGCAGAGCAACAACTGCAACTAAAGATTCTTAATCATGAGATTATCGGTTTTGATGACCCAGAGGTGCAACGGCTCTGCGTGGCACATTGGGATACTGACGGCGATGGTCAGTTGAGTTACAAGGAGGCTGCTGCCGTGGACAGTTTGGGACAGGTGTTCACTGGCAATAAGAAAATACTTTCGTTTGATGAATTGGAGAATTTCACGGGGTTGACCGCCATCGACGCCAACGCTTTTCGCGACTGCGAGTCATTGCAGTCGGTGCGGCTCCCCATTTCTGTACGATTTATCCGCAGCAACGCCTTTCGCCATACGGCTATAGAACGATTCAAGGTTCCCGGCACTGTGGCTGGCATGGGTGACCATTTTATGGAGGACTGCCCGAATCTGGAAACCGTTATCTTTGAGTCGCGTCTCCCTCAGAACAACATGACAGAAGAGAGCGTGCCTTTTGTCAACTGCCCGAAACTGACCACCATTTTTGTTCCCGACTATTGCATCGAACTATTACTGCAGGGCAAGTATTTAATAGATAGCGGGATAGATTTGGAAACGGCCGATACTTTCCGCCCCTCCGAGCATCCGGCCATAGTTGCAGGTGTTAAGAAATTGGGTGGAGACAACAAATATGGTTATACTTATCGTCTTTGGTTGGAGTGGAGGTCGGTGTTCCCGCTGATGACCGACCATATCAGTTTTGCTGATTCGGAGGTTCAAAACATCTGTGTTGAATGGTGGGACCGCGATGGCGACCGGCAGTTGTCTATCGAGGAAGCTGAGGCAGTTCAGACACTGGGTTCTGCATTCACGGCAAATCCTAAGATTACCTCTTTCAATGAACTGAGATTTTTCACTGGTGTCGAAGAAATAGGAATCAGTGCCTTTGATGATTGTATAAACTTGAAGTCGATATCGTTCCCCTCATCCATAAAAGTCATTGATAGTTATGCTTTCAGTTACTGTGTTTGCCTGCAGTCTATCATCTTACCCAGCCATTTGGAGAAATTAGGGGGTAACGCCTTTCATTATTGTGATCTGGAAGAGATTTTCATTCCTGCCAGTGTTGTCTCTATCTCTCCTAGCACGTTCAATTATAACAATAGGTTACGCAAGGTGATGGTCAGCAAAGACAATCCTGTCTATGACAGTCGTGAAAATTGTAACGCCATCATAGAAACGGCCACCAACACAATGGTGAGCGGTAGCGTCACGGCATTCTTCCCCCGCAGCGTTGACAAAATGTCGGAAGAGCCGTTCACAGGCTATAGTCGTCCCTCCATTGTCATTCCTAAACAGATAAAGGCCATCGGTCAGTGGGCTTTCGCCTGTAAGATAGACACCATCTATTGTGAGTCGCCTGTACCCCCTACATTCAACAGCAACAATGGCGCCAACATTCTTTTCCAATACACTCCTATTATTATTGTTCCGAAGGGTTCACGCAACGCTTATGCCAAAGCCGATGGGTGGCGCTATTATTTAGATGGGCTTAGGGAAAAACCTTAATACCCACCAACGGTTTACATCTGATGATAACTAAAAGGCAAGATAACTTGTTCATGTTGATGGATCAAGATATCTTGCCTTGATAATAGGTTGAATTGCTTGGAAAAGATTTACTCTCCCTTCAGCATCTTCTCAAGTGCTTGACGGCGTGCTGTCCATGTGGGATAGTCGTCGGCGCGTAGGGTGCGGGTGGCCTTTGCCGTAGTGCTGGTGGTGAGTATGCACGGACGTGCCTTGCCCTGTGCTATCAGCAGGTCGGCAATGGCATCGGCGCCGCCTGTCTTGAACCAACTCTCCATGGTGTCGTCCTTGCCTGGAACGAGCATGATGATATCCGTTGGAGTCTCCTTTGAAGCGGGATGGTACCATGCCTCGTTGCGGTTGAGGTCGTAACTAACGGTGCCGTGCTCAACGGCTTTGCCCATGATGGCGAGGCTGTATGGCGCGGTGGGACGCTGGAACACGCTCTGCTTGAAGCCCCGGTCGGGCGAGAGGTACATGTTCTGAGGGTCGGCTGTCTCGGTGCCGTCAACAATGAAGTAGTATTTGAAGACGTCGGGCAACTGCTCGGTGAATGTTGCCGACCATACTCCATCAGCGTCTTTCTGCATCTTGCATGGTGTTGGGAATGCCTCGCCTGCCAGCAGCACTTCACGGGCTTCGGGTGCCTTGAAGCGGAACACCACCTGCTGACCGCTGAATTCGGGCGAGATGATGGGTTTGGGGAACAGTCGTGCCATCACTCCTGGCGTGAACTGCTGCTCCTTGCCGGTGGCAGCGGGCGCGGGCTTGCCGTTCTTCATCGCTTGTTCTGCCGCCTCGGGACGGAACAGCAGGCGCAGGGTGTGGTCGAGGAAGTACTTGGCGTTCATCCATGTGTGGCCGAACTTGTCGGTGGTGAACTCCTTGACGGAGCGTATGCCCTTCTTGTCGAGGAACTCCATGTAGTCGCGTGCGTTGCCGAAGAGGAAGTCGTCGGTGCCTACTCCGAGCCAGAACAGATGGAGTTTGCTGTTGGTGTCGGCGGCGTTGTCATATACGCCGGGGATGTTTGTCGATGTGAACGAACTGTAAGAGCAGAGGTAAGAGAACTTGTCGATGTTTGAGAGTCCGTTGAACAGTCCCTGGTTGCCTCCGCGCGAGAATCCTCCGATGGCGCGGTGGTCGCGGTCGTTGATGGTGCGGTAGTGCTGTTCTACATATGGCATGAGGTCGTTCACGAGGTCGTTGCTGAACACGTCGCCGCCAAAGTTGGTGGCGGGTGATTGGTATTCGGTGTTGGTGGGCAACAGTTTGTAGGGGTTGCCGTATGGCAGCACCACAATCATCTCTTCTGCCGCGCCTTCTGCCAGCAGGTTGTCCAGGATATAGTTGACGCGCCCCACCTTATAATAAACCTCTTCGGTGTCGGTGGTTCCGCTGATGAGGTAGAACACGGGGTACTTCTTGTTGGGCTTTTTATTGTAACTTGGCGGCAGGTAAACCACGGCATTGTTAGTGGCGCCCAGACTTGCCGAGTAGTAGTGGATATAGTCTATCTGACCGTGCTCAACGTCGCGTATGTCGTGAGGCAGCGGCGCCTTCTGACTCTTTATCTCAAGCAGGCTGTTCTTGAAGCCTTCGTTGGGGAAATACTGCGGGTTCATGGGGTCCATCATGCTCACGCCGTCAACGATGAAGCAATAGGGGTACATGTCGGGAGCGGCGGGACCGAGTGTCACGGTCCATGCTCCGGTCTTGCTGTCCTTTGCCATAGGGTGGCGGCCTGCGAACTGAACATCCACGAGCACCTCCTTGGCGTTGTCGTTCCAGTAGCGGAAGGTTACGGTGCCGTCGGGGTTGCAGGTGGTAGATTTCGTTGCTCTCTCGCCCTCGGTCCTTTCACGTTGCCACTCGAAGAAACGGTCGATGAAGTCGATCTGCTCGCGGTTAGGCACGTTGATGAGCGATGCTCCGTTGCTGAACTGCATCGTTGTGGGCAGGGCGGGGTTGAACGACGGCCAGTAGGGGAGTCCCTTGGCGTTGGGGTTGCCGGTCTTTGCGAAGTTCACCCAGTATTGCTGCATCATCTCGGCAACGGCAGCCTCTGCGGGATACTTGTCGGGCTGGTTGAGGAAAGTGCCGTTCAGATAAAGTATATCGTCGGCATGTGAGACGCCGCGACGTTTCTTATCGCCTGCGAAAGACATCTCTGACGGCTGAGCGAGGAAGGCGGCGAAGACAGGACTCTTGCCCGTGCGTGCCTGGAGTTTAGCCCAAGCGTATGATGGCCAAGCGAAGCCCATGTCGCGGAAGGCATCGCCATTGGCGAAATAAGCCTCCTCGTCGGTGTTGGCTGGATAAACTCTTGATGCCTCGTCATAGAACTCACCAAAGGTTTGCTTGGCAGCTTTCTGATAGTCTTCCACTTTCATATCGCGTGTGAATAGCGAACCCTCGTCGGAGTTGGTCATGATTATCGCCGGCACGTCGTTGTAAAGACCGCGCTCGTAGTTGCGATAGAGGTCGTCGGTGATGACATACCCATCAACGCAAGGCCAGAATCCGCCGAAGCCTACGTTGTTGCCGCAAAGTTCTTCGGGCTTCATCTTGCGCATCTCCTTGATGGACTTTTTCTTCAGATGCTTCTGGAATGCCAGTCCTTGTTGTTCTGCTCCCTTCTGTGAAGCATTGGTGGTAATGGTTCGGAAGTTGTCTGACCACGGACCGAACGAGCCTCCGCTCTGGCTTATGACGCCGTGGAAGAGTCCTTTTGCCAAAGGAGAGCCTGCAAGGATGCTGCAACTTATGGCACCTGCCGACTCGCCGAAGATGGTCACCTTCGAAGGGTCGCCGCCGAAGTTGCTGATGTTGCGCTGCACCCATTGCAGGGCAAAGATTTGGTCGAGCAGTCCGTAGTTTCCGCTATGCCCGTCTTTCGACTCCTTTGCGAGTTCGGGGTGAGCCATAAAACCCAGTGCTCCCGTGCGGTACTCGATGCTCACAATGACTACACCTCGACGTGCGAGGAGTGTCCATAGGTCGCCGCCATAGTGCTCTGTCTGGAATCCGCCGCCGTGAATCCATACCATCACGGGCAGACGGTCGCTGGCAGATGTTGCGGGAGTGGCTATACCGAGGTACAGGCAGTCTTCACTCATCATGTCGGTGGTGAGTCCTGGACGTGTGGGCTGTGGCGGCCACTTGGCAAAGTCGTTGGCCTTCAGCACACCCTTCCAAGGCTTTGCTGGTTGTGGCGCTTTCCAACGGAGGTCGCCCACGGGTGGTGCGGCGTATGGAATGGCCTTGTATACCGCCAGGTCCTGACCATCGAGTATGCCCTCAACATCGCCTGTCTCTACATGTGTTCTCAACAATGGTTGCCCTTGCGCCGCCAGTGTTATGGCGAGAAAGCAGAGGATAAGTATTCTTTTCATATTATATAAGGTTAGTGGTTTCCTAACTTCTTTGCGGGCGCACGCGGGGTACACCCCTACAAAATTACTAATTTCTAACTTCTAACGCCCCGTTTTCGGTTCTATTTCTTTGTAGTTTCCGCTGAGGTGCATGAATGCGAAGAGGCGGAGCAGTCCGTCGTAGTAAGCATCGAAGTAACCGTCCTCGAAAGGCACGTGCTTGGCGTTCCACAGAGCATCGACAAACTCCTTGCGCTTCTCGTGCTTGGTGAGCACTGATGCAGCGGCTGTGGTTGCCACGAGTCCGATGCTGTGACGGAGTTTCTTCTCGCTGCCGCCGGCCGGCAGTATCTCGTCCTCTGATGGCAGGGTGCCGTCGATGCGGTACTGGTCAACGAAGTCGTTGATGCCCTGAGAGTAGAAGAAGTTCTGTATGCGCTCGCCGTACTGCTGTTGCCACTCGGCATCGGCACCGCTCCATTCATAGTCGAGGGTGATGTTCATGGGCACGCGCCAAGAGTCGTAGCGGAAGTTCTCGGTTCCCATGCGTCGTCCGCCGGGCATCTTCATCACCTGTCCGTCGTAGTCGCTCATGTCGGGGTTTAGTCCTGTCACGGGGTGAGTGGCCTTGTGAAGATACTCGCGAGCCTTCACGGCGCAGTCGTTCCATAGTTCAGCCCTGCCGTCGTCTGCCCACTTTGCCCATACCTCATAGAAGGCGGGGATGTGGTAGGAAGGGTCGGTGAAGCGGTTGCCGAATCCGTCTGGAGTGAATGTTATGAGATGGTTTTCGGGGTTGATGAGGAACATCTTCTGAGGTCCTCGCGGTCCGAAATTGCCGAAACCTGGACCGCCCTTCGGCTCATACTCGCGAGGCATGGTGCAGTTGAGTATGCGCTGAGCCTCTGCCTTGTAGTTGATTCCTGTGTCGTTGCCCCAGCGGTTTGACGCGAAAATCAGGGCAGTGATGAAATAGAGTTCTCCGTCGGATGCCGCTCCCTCGGCATTGTGTGTGCCGTCGGTCTTGCAACTCCATGCGAAGTATCCCTCGCGGTCGCCGCTCTGGTGCTGCATATACTTGCGGCTCCATCGCCAGATGCGGTCGAAGATGTCCTTCTTGTCCAGTTGCACTGCAACCATGAGTCCGTAGGACATTCCCTCGGTGCGCACATCGTGGTTCTTGATGTCTGAGACGTAACCCATTGAGTCGCCCACTTCAAAATACACTTTGTTGGGTCCGCAGAACACGTCGTTGAACACCTCGTTCAACTTAGCGTCCACGGCTGCCTTGTCGTAACCCAGTTCCACGAACACGTTGCGCGGCTGGCCTTGTGCGGTTGTAAACATAACGATAAGCGCTGTTGTAAGAAATAACTTCAAGAAGGTTGCCCTTCCATTCTTCTCCTGAAATCTGCTTGACATGCTAAACAAAATATTATAATGGTTAGTATTTGGTTGCAAATATAGTCATTTTTTTTGAAATCCTCCTTTTTTTCTGTTTCATTCTCTTTCGATGTAGTGCCACATGGTAACTTCGGTCATGCTTTCAACATGATAATAGTTATGAGATAGACACAAAAGATGGTGTGCCATAAATGAAGTGAACCCCAGAAGCCGGACAAAACTTCTGGGGTCCATTAGGTATAGACGTCGATATCGTTATAAAAAAACTATAGAAAGTGTCTTATACAGTTATCTCTTTAGTAGATTCATCTGTGTCTCAGGCTTCAAGGCATTATTGACCTTTGTTTGCTGAGCTTTTGCCTTAGCCTTGAGGGTGGCCTTGATGTCCTGAGAAGATGCACCGATGAGGAATTGATACTCGCCCTCGGCAATCACCCACGCAGAGGCTGCTTCATCGAATGAAGCAAGGTCGGCGGCATTGACGGTAAGAGTGACTTTCTCGCTCTCGCCAGCCTTCAGAACCTTGGTCTTGGCAAAGGCCTTTAGTTCCTTTGCTGGTTTGTTTGCGGCCTTATTGTCGGGAGCAGAAATATATAGTTCTACAACCTCCTTGCCCTCCAGAGAACCTGTGTTCTTAACCGTCACGCTAATCTCGTATGCGTTGCCCTTATCGGCAATCTTAGCATCGCTATACTCAAAGGTGGTGTAGCTAAGACCGAAACCGAAGGGATAACTAACTGGCACCTCGAAAGAGTCAAAGTAACGGTAACCTACATAGATGTCCTCCTCGTAGTTGGTAAAGTCAACATCCTTCACATTACCCTTCTTGCCTTGGTTCATCATGTCGATGCGTGGGTCTTGGTCGATGGGGAAGTTCTTTGAAGAGTAGGCGTCGGTGAATTTGACTGGCCATGTCATAGTGAACTTTCCAGAAGGCGACTGCTTGCCACTGAGCACATCAACAACGCTGTTGCCACCTTCTTGGCCAGCCTGCCATGCACAGAGAATGGCATCAGGAAGTTCTTTCCATGAGGCTGTTTCGATGACACCGCCGATATTCAGGAGCACAACCACCTGCTTACCGGCTTTGTGATATACATCGCACACTTGCTCGACGAGTTGACGCTCGGAACTGCTGAGGTTGAAGTTTGCCACGTTACGGTCGAGGAACTCTCCTGAGAGGCGACCCAAGGTGATGACAGCGACATCAGCCTGCTGAGCCTGAGCGTTGAGTTCTGTTGCAGAGAAGAGTTTCTCTGCTGGTAATGGTTGAGGAAGGAACTTGGCGAGTGCAGCGGTGTTAGGGTCTTTCTTGGCTTTGGCCTCGAGTTCAGCCTCTGCCTTCTTCTTGGCGTCGTTGATGTAAGTCTCATAGGCATTCTTCAAGTCTTCGGATATGGTATATCCTCCGTTCTTCATACCGTCGAGCAGAGATATGACATAGGCATGATTCACATTACCAGAACCTGTACCGCCGGCAATGAAGTCGTAAGAAGTGTTGCCATAGAGTGCCACGTTCTTAATACTCTTTGCGAACGGGAGAGCCTTCTCATTCTTCATGAGCACCATACCCTCGGCAGCAGACTGACGTGTAACGGCAGCGTGAGCCTTTAGGTCTGGCTTGTTAGAGTATTTGTATCCCTGATAGCGTGGACTCTTCTCAATGAGGTTCAGAATGCGCTGAACATTGCGGTCAAGGTCGGCCTCTGCCAGTTTGCCGCTCTTCACACCGGCTACGATGCTATCGAATTGCTCAGCCTTGCCGGGTTGCAACATGTCGTTGCCTGCCCACATCTGCTTGGCACCGTCCTTACCTCCAAACCAGTCGGTCATCACCGTTCCTTCATAGCCCCACTCGTCGCGGAGGATGGTCTCTACGAGGTCCTTGCTTTCCGACGAATAAATGCCATTGATGTAGTTATATGATGTCATCACCGTCCAGGGCTTGCTTTCCTTGATGGCTATCTCGAACCCCTTCAGGTAGATTTCGCGCAGGGCACGCTGGGAGATGCGAGCATCGTTGTTCATGCGGTTTGTCTCCTGGTTATTGGCGGCAAAGTGCTTGATGCTTGTTCCTACGTCATTTTTCTGAACGCCAGTGATATAGGCAGCAGCAGTTTTTCCTGCAACTACGGGGTCTTCAGAATAATACTCGAAGTTACGACCGCAGAGAGGATTACGCATGATGTTAAGTGCGGGTGCCAGCAGCACGTCGACACCATATTCCTTCACCTCCTCGCCGATGGCCTGTCCAACCTCTTCGATGAGTTGGGTGTTCCATGTGGAGGCCAGCAGTGTACCGATGGGGAAGTGAGTGCAGTAATATGTGGCATTGTCACCCTCGCGGGTAGCATCGATGCGCAGTCCTGCAGGACCGTCGGCAAGGACTATAGCAGGGATTCCGAGAGAGTCGAGAGGATAGGTGGTGCCGGCAGCACCAGGTACCAGATTGCGAGTGGCGCCAATCACAGCATTATCACCGGAGAAACCGGCCATGCCTGTACCGATGACAAAGTGGGCCTTGTCTTCGAGAGACATCTTTGCCATAACTTCTTCTTGGTTGATTGTGTTCATGGGAACTTGTTTGTCGGCTGTAGCACAGCCAGTTAACAGCAGCATTGCTGCTATATAACAGTTTGATAGTTTTATAAACTTCATTTTTTTTCTTTTTATATTTATAATTATTACATTATTTGAACAGTAATGGCGTGAACTCAGAAAGATAGATTCGCCAGTTGCGCCATATATGACCGCCATCAGTCTCGAGATAGGTGTACTTATGGCCTTTAGAATCGAGATAAGCACGTAGGTCGTTATTGTTCTTGATGAGGAAGTCGGTCTTGCCGATTCCTATCCAGAAGAGTTTCGGTTTCTTAGCAAAGAGACCATCGATTTTCTTGTTGCGGTCAGCATAAATGTTGGGGAAACCGTTGGGGTCGGTCTGTTGCTGGTCAACGGCAGCAGAGAAAAGTCCTATGTAACCGAAAAGGTCGGGGTTGTTGATGCTGATGAAGAGACTATGGAAGCCACCCATCGACAATCCTGCAATAGCGCGGTGAGCCTTGTCCTTCTTCACGCGATAGGTTTTCTCTATGAACTTCACCACATCGGGGAAGGCTGTCTCGAAACTTCCCTCCATTGTCTTGGGGAGCATCATCGTAGGAACGCGGAATCCCTCAGATGTCTCACCGGGACAAGCCTCTTGTGAGATGTTTCCGTTGGTCATCACAACAATCATTGGCTCTGCCTTTCCTTGAGCAATCAGGTTGTCGAGAATCTGGGCGGCACGTCCCAGTTCACTCCATGCATTCTCGTCGCCGCCGATACCGTGAAGCAAGTAAAGCACGGGATATTCCTTGCCGCTTGTTTCGTAGCCAGCAGGTGTGTACACCGTAAGACGGCGTGTGAGTCCTGCCGTTGGGCTTTCGTACCATACCTTGCTGACGGTGCCGTGAGCCACCTTGTTGACTTTATAGAGATTGGTGCGTGCATCGCCGCCGATGAGCAATACGCTGAACAGGTTGTTGATGTCGCGGATATTATAGACGTTCAACGGGTCGATAATCTTTACACCGTCTACAATCATATTATAAGTATAAAGCTCGGGTTTCAGAGGGGTTGTGGTGAAACTCCACACGCCCTTGTCATCCTTCACAAGGTCGGCCACTCCAGGGACATCGTAGGAGTTGCCCTGATATTCCACTTTCGTGGTAGGAAGAAAATCACCGGTAATTTGAACCTTCTGTGCTTCTGGAGCAATTAAATTGAAAGTGACGCTGTTACCTGCATGTACGTCGGGAGAAGCCACTTGAGGGCCTTGTCCCCAGTTCAGATTTTGCTGAGCTTGTGCTGCCATAGCCGTCAGGCAAAGGGCAGCCATAATAATAAGTTTTCTCATTGTATGGATTTTTAGTTGTTTGATGTTGCAAATATACACATTAAATTTGAAACCTTTAGCAATTTTGGTAATAATTTTCAAATAATACTCACTTCCGAACTTCTGTTCGTGAACATCGGAACTAATTGTAGTACGCGTTTAAGGTTAGCATAAGAGGTGCGATGGCATCTGGGAATCAAGGATATATACTCTATATAAAGTTAATTTTCCAGGATATAGAGATGTTGTTGCAAAATAAGAAAAGGCTAACTACTTGAAAACAAGTAATTAGCCTTCTTCTTCGTTGGGATTACTGGAAAACCTGACATTCGTTTCAAATATGTTTGAAACTTGGAAACGCTTTGTTTTAGGGCACTTCAGGCTTACTTCGTCCGAATTTCGTCCGACCATTTTCTGACGACAAAGGGCGGAAACCCTTTCATTCAAAGCGTTTTCACCCTCTTTTGGTCGGGATTACTGGACTCGAACCAGCGACCTCGCGCCCCCCAGACGTGTGCGCTACCAACTGCGCTAAATCCCGATCCGTTATTGATGAGCCACGGGTGTGGCTTAAATCGAGTGCAAAGGTATAGACTTTTGGCGAGATAACCAAATATTTGGGCGAAATTTTATTTTTTCTCATTATCTGAGAGAAGTATTTCGCGCAGCGGAATCATCACGAAGTCGCGCTCGTGCATCAGCGGATGCGGAATCTTGAGGTCGGGCTCGTCAACGGTGATGTCATCATAAAGCAGGATGTCGATGTCTATTATGCGGTCGTGATAGTGTCCGCCGACCGACTTTTTGCCTCTTCCCATCTTGCGTTCTATCCTTTGTGTCAGCGTGAGCACTTCCCTTGGCGTGTGCTCTGTGGCGCAACAGATTGCGGCATTGACAAACTGATGGTCCGACTGGAAACCCCATGGCTCGGTGACATGAAAAGTTGACTGGCGAGTGACATCGCCAACCAACTTTCCTATTTCTTCTATTGCCTTGCGCAGGTTTTCCTCTTTGTCGCCGAGGTTGCTGCCAAGACTGAAATAAACGGTATGCATTAATCGTTCAGGATAAGCATTGCGTCGCCGTAGCAACCGAAGCGATAGCCGTTCTTTACGGCCATGTCGTATGCTTCCATCACGAGGTCGTAGCCTCCGAACGCCGCCGTTGACATCAGCAGGGTGGAGTAGGGGTGATAGAAGTTTGCTATCATCGAGTCGGCAAGGTTCACGTCGTATGGCGGGAAGATGAACTTGTTGGTCCATCCCTCATACTCTTTCAGCAGTCCGTCGGTGCCCACAGCAGTCTCTGTTGCCTTCAGTACGCTGGTGCCAACGGCGCAGATGTGTCGGCCGGCTTTCTTCGTCTCGTTCACCAACTGGCAAGCCTCTGCGTTGATGAACATCTGCTCCGAGTCCATCTTGTGCTTCGTGAGGTCTTCCACTTCAATCTCGTGGAAGTTTCCCAGTGCGCAATGCAAAGTAATGTATGCGAAGTTGATGCCGATGATTTCCATGCGTTTCATCATCTCGCGGCTGAAGTGCAGGCCCGATGCCGGTGCAGTCACGGCTCCCTCGTTCTTGGCGTATATGCACTGGAAGTTGTCCATGTCCTCGGGTGTTGTGGCGCGATGGTCAACGATATAGTGCGGCAGCGGAGCCTCGCCGAGTGCGAACAACTCGCGCTTGAACTCGTCGTGAGGGCAGTCGTAGAGGAATCGGAGCGTGCGTCCGCGGCTTGTGGTATTGTCGATGACCTCTGCCACCATTGTTCCGCTGTCGTCGAAGAACAGTTTGTTGCCTATTCTTATTTTGCGTGCAGGCTCCACGAGCACGTCCCACAGTCGCATTTCCTCGTTCAGTTCGCGCAGGAGGAACACCTCGATTTTGGCGTCAGTCTTCTCCTTTGTGCCGAAGAGCCGTGCTGGGAACACTTTGGTGTCGTTGAACACGAATGTGTCGCCCTCGTCGAAGTGCTCGAGCACGTTGCGGAAGTCCAGGAACACGGGGTTGCCTTCCTCGTCTTTGAGGGGCTCGCCGTTCTCGTCGGTCTTGTACATGTCTATCTTGTTCGACTTACGATGCAGAATCATAAGGCGGCACTCGTCGCGGTGATACGACGGCTGGAGCGCTATTTGCTCTTCTGGTAGTTTGAATTTGAATTGCGATAGTTTCATATTTATTTTTATGGTTTTTTCCGGTTTGGGGTTGCGGCGGTGTCGCAACATAGTTGACCTGTGGGGCGTCAGCCCTCAAGTGTTTGCTGGTCGAGCCATGGCTCGAAGGTGTCGAAGGTGTGGCACATGTCTATCGTGGCATCGCCGACGCGTGTTCGGCGCAGCGATGTGAGATAGGCACCGCTGCCGAGAGTCTCTCCGATGTCGCGTGCCAGCGAGCGTATGTATGTGCCCTTGCCGCACACCACGCGTATGGTGGCTTGCATCTTCTCGGTGTCGAAGTCCTGCAGTTCTATCTCGTCGATGTGTATCGGCTTTGCCTCCAGTTTCACCTCGCGTCCTTTCCTCATCAGCGTGTATGCGCGTTTGCCGTTAACGTTGCACGCACTGTAGGCTGGCGGCACCTGCTCGATGTCGCCGACAAAGCGAGTCAGCACTTCCTCCAGTTTCTCGCGTGTGATGTGCTCGGTGGGGTAGGTGGCATCTACGGGGTGTTCCATGTCGAAACTCGCGGTGGTTGCGCCGAGTTGCAGTGTCGCCACATATTCCTTGGTGTGGCGTTGCAGTTCCTCAATGCGTTTTGTGGCGCCCCCGGTGCATAGTATCAGCACACCGGTAGCAAGCGGGTCGAGCGTACCGGCATGACCCACCTTCACCTTATATCCCATTCTCTTCGTCAGCACATAGCGGATATGAGCCAGTGCTCCGAAACTGCTCATGCGGTATGGCTTGTCGATGTATAGTATCTCTCCTTCTCTGAAATTCATCAGTCAACCATTGAAAGTGAATGTCCCATAAAGATGAGAACGAGGATTATGAGACCAACGATGATACGATAGATACCGAAGGCCTTGAATCCGTATTTTGACACAAAGTTTACAAACCACTTCATGGCAAGCAAGGCAACGATGAAAGCCACCACACAGCCCACTATGAGCATGGTGATGTTATTTACAGTAGCCCATGCGCCTCCCTCTTTGATTAAGTCGAAAAGGTCGAGCACGGTAGCGCCAGCCATCGTGGGAACTGCTAGGAAGAAAGAAAACTCAGCAGCACGACGGCGAGTAAGTCCCTGAGCCATACCGCCGACGATGGTTGCCATTGAGCGAGACACTCCGGGAATGACGGAAATACACTGGAATAGACCAATATTGAAAGCACTCCGTTCCGTCAGCTTCCGGTTTTCGTCGGGTTTGTTGAATATCTTGTCGCAATAGAGCATGAAGACACCGCCCAACACAAGCATGATGGCCACCACGATAACGCTGTCGAGCAGCCAGTCGAGCAATCCGGATTTCTTTGCAGCAAGACCAATGACCACTGCTGGAATAACACCCACTATAAGCAGCCAGTAGAAATAGAACTTGTGTTTCAGTCGTCCAAACGCCGAGGCTCCTTTGGGAGCAGGTGAATGGTCTATGCGGAAGAAACGATTCCAATAGAGACATACCACAGAAAGAATGGCTCCAAACTGGATAATGAACGTGAACGCATGAACAAAAGAGGCCATAGTTGGATCGTCCTGCATACGTTCGGTAATACCCAGAAGGTTCTGGGCAATAATCATGTGTCCTGTGGAAGAGACGGGAAGGAATTCCGTAAGTCCTTCCACGATAGCGATGATGATGGTTTCAAGGAGTGTCATTTTCCTGCATCCTCACTGTTTTGTCCGTCTTTGGGCTTATAGATAATAGCCACGATAATGCTCACAAAGCCGAGGAATGTCACCACGGGAGCCACCTTTATCTTCATAGCGCTGAAAATCTCGGGATTGAAAGCCTCTTCTGTTGTGCCCGACCCGCTCATGAGCAGGAAACCGAGGATAATCACTGCCACGCCGATGGCGAGCAGTATGAAATTCATTTTGCCAAAGGCAAGATTTCTTTTGTCCATTATGTTAATTACGAATGTTGTATTACGAATGTTGTATTATGAGTTGCCGCGCGCGGCGCGATTGTCAATATCAATATTAAACTACACTTTATACAGGTCTCCCGCCTTCATGCGGAGGAACTTGTTCACCGAGACATAACTGCAGAAAGTGGTTATGATGACACCGAACAGCAGTATTACACCGGCGGTGATGGCTAACACCTCCCATGTCATTACAACGAGGATGTCGGGGAACTTGGAGTACCATGCATAGACACCTCCGCCAAGCACCAGAATGGCGATGACGGCAGCCGCAAGGCCGATGCCGATGGCTCGCCAGATGAATGGGCGGCGTATGAATCCCCACGACGCTCCGACGAGTTTCATCGTGTGTATGTTGAAACGGCTGGCGTAAACACCCAGTCGCACATGGTTGTTAATCAGCGAGAAAGAAATGATTGAGAGCAACACAGCCAGCACGATGAGCACGATGCTCGCCTTGCCGATGTTGTCGTTCACCTGGTCCATCAGGTCTTGCTGGAAGTCCACCTCCTTCACCTTCTGGTGTTTCTTCAGTTCGGTGCCAATCCATTTCATCGAGTCGCGGTTGGCATAGTCGGACTTCAGGTTCAGTTCCAGCGAAGCGGTGTAGAAATTGACACCCGCAAACTCTGTTGGGTCGTAGCCCAGAGCCTTCGTCTCTTCTGCCAGCACCTGCTCCTTGCTGATATATTTCACATGCTGAACATATCTCTTGCTTTCCAGCGCTTTCTTCATCTGTGACACCTCAGGTTCGGTGATGTCCTCAGAGAGCACCAGGGTGACGGTGAGGTTCTCCTTCACCACCTTCGAGAGGTTGCGGGCAGAGAGCACCGAAAGAACAACCAGCCCCACCAAAATAAGCACCAGTGCAGTGCTTATGCATAAGGTCACCACCTGCAAACTGCTGCGTTTGCTGGACTTTTTACGTCTTTTTCCCATTGCTTTTTGGCTATAATACACCTAATTTGGCGCAAAATTACTGAAAAAAACGTGAAAAGGGAAATGTTTAACCACTCTTAACACAAGAAATCTCTTTTTCTCTTATTCGTCACCGCTTTTCATTTTTATTCTGTAACTTTGCCCCCATGAGCACAATAATCTATCCTTCCCCCATTTTCGGGCCTGTTCATAGCCGCCGGCTCGGAGTGAGTCTGGGCATCAATCTGCTGCCCGACGACGGCAAAGTGTGTACCTTCGACTGCATCTACTGCGAGTGTGGCTTCAACAAAGACCACCGCCCCAAGCACCGCCATCCCTCGCGAGAGCAGGTGGCTGAGGCTCTGGAAGAGCGGCTGCGCGACATGCAGAAGAACGGACCGGCGCCCGACGTGCTCACCTTCGCGGGCAACGGCGAGCCGACGTGCCATCCTCACTTTGCCGAGATTATAGACGACACGCTGCGCCTGCGCGACAAGTATTTCCCCAAGGCGAAGGTCAGCGTGCTCACCAACGCCACACTGCTGCACATACAAAAGGTGCACGACGCCCTGATGCGTGTGGATAACAACATCGTGAAACTCGACACCGTTGACGCCCAGTATATCAATAGGGTTGACCGTCCCAGCGGAGAGTGGTACGACGTGGAGCAGGTCATCGAGGGGATGAAACGCTTCAACGGTCATGCCATTATTCAGACAATGTTCATGCGCGGACAGAGCGGCGGAGTGAGCGTTGACAACACAGACGAGGAATATGTAGGGCCGTGGCTCGAGAAGGTCAAGGAGATAGCGCCTCAGAGCGTCATGATATACACCATCGACCGCGAGACACCCGACCACGGACTGCTGAAGGCTCCGCGCGAGGTGCTCGACGACATACGCGACCGCGTCATTGCCGCCGGCATTCCATGCACTGCATCCTACTAATCCATCCTTTCTTCGGCGACTCTTCATCATTTGTCTTAACTCCTTAACTCCCTAACTCCTTAACTCCTTCAATTTGCTGAATGTTGAGTAAAATAGGCTATATTACTGAGTAAAATAGGCTATATTACTGACCAAAATAGCCTATTTTACTTTCCTCACCCATATTTGTCGTGTAGCGTTTGGGTTGTAGTTGCAGTCTCGTCAGCATTCATCATCTGGGGCTTTTTTACACTTTTTTGTTCCGAATAGTAAAAAAATATGTTCTTTTGTTGTGGAATTGTCATTTTTATTTGTACTTTTGCACCCGATTTACATAAGTGCTTGTTTTTCAGCATTACCAATACGGGAATTATAACACCAATGGAAAGCATTTCCTAATCGCCTAAATTATATAATAGGTATTATTAACAATAAACAATTCAATTACTAAAATGAAACAAAACGAATCAGGTAGCAGAGCCTATCTCATTTCCATCGTGATGGTGGCAGTGCTGGGCGGTTTGCTCTTCGGTTACGACACCGCCGTTATCTCTGGTGCCGAAAAAGGTCTGCAGGCGTTCTTCATGGAAGCAAAGGATTTTGCTTATACCGACGGCTGGCATGGATTCACATCTGCAAGTGCATTGATTGGATGTATTATCGGTTCGGCATTGTCAGGTTTCCTGGCTACAAACCTTGGCCGCAAGAAGTCGCTTATCATCGCGGGCATCCTTTTCTTCATCTCCGCTCTGGGATCTATGGACCCCGAATTCTTGTTCTTCCAGTATGGTGAGCCTACATACTCACTGCTCATCATGTTCAACATCTACCGTGTCATTGGCGGTATCGGCGTGGGACTTGCCTCTGCCATCTGCCCGATGTATATTGGCGAGGTTGCCCCGTCTAACATTCGCGGTATGCTCGTTTCATGGAACCAGTTCGCCATTATCTTCGGCCAACTCGTGGTTTATTTTGTTAATTTCTTCATCCTTGGCGACCACATCCAGCCGCTGGTGGAGGAGATGGGCAAGGGCATTGCCGCCATCAATCCTGCCGCACAGTGGACCGTCACCACAGGATGGCGCTATATGTTCGGTTCCGAGGCTGTGCCTGCAGGTCTCTTCGCCCTGCTCATCTGCTTCGTTCCTGAGACACCGCGTTACCTTGTTTCGGTAGGTCAAGACCAGAAGGCTCTGGGCATTCTCTCGAAGATTAACGGCTCGGGCAAGGCTCAGCAGATCCTGCAGGACATCAAGGACACCATGGTGGTGAAGACAGAGAAACTGATGACCTACGGCTTCATGTGCATCTTCATCGGCATCATGCTCAGTGTGTTCCAGCAGGCTGTGGGTATCAATGCCGTGCTCTACTATGCTCCGCGCATCTTCGGTGACATGGGCATGGACGACCCGATGATGCTCACCGTGTTTATGGGTATCATCAACATCTCGTTCACCCTTGTGGCTGTGTTCACAGTAGAGAAGTGGGGACGCAAGCCGCTGCTCGTTTGGGGCTCGCTCGGCATGGCGCTTGGCGCGTTCGGCGTGGCCTTGACCTTCGGCAACGAGAGTCTGGCACTTGTCACAGCAGCATCGCTGCTCATCTATAGTGCATCGTTCATGTTCTCTTGGGGACCAATCACATGGGTGCTCATCGCAGAGATATTCCCCAACACCATACGTGGTGGTGCCGTTGCCATTGCTGTGGCATTCCAGTGGATATTCAACTTCATCGTAAGTTCTACCTTCGTGCCGATGTTCAACATGCACCTCACTGAGGGCGACGACTTTGGTCACTGGTTCACATACGGACTCTACGGCATCATCTGCGTCATTGCAGCCATCTTCGTTTGGCGCCTTGTGCCTGAGACAAAGGGCAAGACTCTCGAGGATATGACCGCACTGTGGCGCAACCGCATGAAGAAATAACAGACTTCATTTCATAAGGGAGTTACATAACATACAGCCCCCATCCCTATCAATCCCTGCACATGTAGCGGAGAGACAGGGACGGGGGTGCTTTTTTCAAGACACATGTTTGTTTTTCTAAATGAAATTCATATCTTTGCACCGAATTTTATGACTTTCAGACAGAATTCTATAGGATGAAATATCTTAATTTGGCGCTTCTCGTTCTAGTTGTCCTTGTTTCAAGAGGGGAACCGGCACAGCACGCAGACAAAAGAGTGGCAGAACTTGTCAACTCTGAGCAATGGTTTGCGCTTGAACAGGAATATCCTGCTTTGAAAGACTCTATCCATGCGGACTTCATGAAACTGGTGGCAGAGGCTATGATTGGATGGAAGTTCAATCGAAAGGACGATGCCCTGGATGCCGTGGAGAAGTTGCTGAGCAAGCATCAAACAGAGATTGGAAGTCAGGCAGCGACTAACTTTGCAATGATGAGGCTAAGGCTGCTGGGTGAACTGGGAAGATATGCCGAGGCGGCAGACGGTGCCAAGAAGTTGCTCAGTCAGTTGAGCGATGCTGGTCCTGGCGGTATGGAGACATTGCGGTCGATGTACGCTCAGTATAATTCCTTGCGCGACATCCCGCCGATGTCTATTAGCCGTCCAAATAGGGATGCATACGTCCCGTTTACGGTTCAGGGATTCAGAGCACCGAGCAGAGAGTCGTGGATGATGCCTGGCAGGACGGGATTTCAAGGTTATCTGATGACCATTCCCGTTAAGGTTCACGGCAGGCAGTTGCCATTCATCTTCGATACTGGAGCCAGTAGCACATTCATCATGGAGAAGACGGCGAGAGACTTAGGGCTCCGCATATTGCCCGACACCATTATTCTCAATGGCAACCAGAAAGGCTTAAGGGCCTACATCGACAGCCTTCAGGTGGGTGAGGTCACCGTTCGTAACATGATTGCCTATGTCGGTCTGCCCAATGCGTTGGATGGTGTTGTCAGCGGCATTGATGCCGTGCTGGGAATGGATTTCATTAATGCCATCGGTGAGACGCAGATATTGTTTGACGAGTGGCAGTTGAAGTTCCCTTACAAGCAGACACCGATGCCCGCAACGGGGAGGAATCTGACAAACGACATGTTGATGAAGGCTTCGAAGGACGGTCACATGCTTCAGTTCACTCTCGACACGGGCGACACAACGGCTGAATTGTACGCCGCTTATTATGAAAAGTTCCGCAAAGAAGTAGAGGCTGACGCCGTGCGTGACCGCATCACCAAGGGCAGTTACGGCAATGTATCCACCATCGAGACGCTGTTCCTTCCTAACGGAGTGTCTTTCAAGGTGGGTTCCACACCTGTCAACATCGACGAGATATACCTTCTACCGAAATCGGTCGACCGTTTGCACCATCATGACGGGCGCATGGGGATGGACTTGATTCGCCGTTTCCGCAAGACAACCATCAACCTTCGGGATATGTTCGTGAAGTTTGAGGAGTGAAAAGGTGCTTTGTCGCTTATTAATAAGTGGCGTATAACAATAAAAAACCCCCGCTCTTCGGTGTGAAGGGCGGGGGTTTTCTTGAAGCCTTTCGGCGTGAATTCCTTAGATTATCGACGAAGACCGAGTGCCTTAACGATGGCACGGTAGCGATTGATGTCGCGGTCCTTCAGATAATCGAGCAATGCACGACGCTTACCTACCAACTTTGTCAGTGAACGTGCGGTAGTATGATCTTTACGGTTCTGCTTCAGGTGCTCCGTCAGGTGGGAAATACGGTATGAGAACAATGCTATCTGGCTCTCAGCCGAACCAGTATCAGTGTTAGACTTTCCGTACTGTCCAAAGATCTCTTCTTTCTTTGCTTTGTCTAAGTACATAGCGATTAATAATGTGAATGAATTAAACTAAAATTTGAAAATCGGGTGCAAAGGTACTGCTTTTTATTCTAACTGCCAAACTTTTGCCCGCTATTTTTACAGGAATCTTCATGTTGTGGCTCTTTTCTTGCCGTCAACTCCTGCTCGTTTGCAATCCTTTGGTGCTCAGAGTCATATCCACGAAGCGAGCATTCTCGCTCTTGTGGCAGGCAGTGATGGTCTGCTTTATCCTCGCTGCCGCCTCTGGGTCTTTGGCTACCATGTACAGATAGCCGCCGCCACCGGCACCTGGCAGTTTGTAACCGAGGCACAGGTCATCAACCATCGAGGTCAATGCGGCAACCTCCGCAGGGTTGGTGCCGCTGTCGAGAGCCTGGTTTTGTGACCATGTCTTGCGTATCAGCGTGCCCATCCCGTAAAAGTCGTTGCGAAGAATGGCGTCGCTCATGTCCTCTGCCTGCTGTCTCATCTGCCTCAGAAGTGCCAGTTGCTCGTGCTGGTTGAGGAACATGCGGCGCACAATCTCTGCCAAGATGCTTTTCGCGGTGCGCGTGATGCCAGTATAATATAATAGGTGGCAGGCATGATATTCGGGCTGAGTGTAAAGCGTGTCGGGCAGCCAACTAATCGATGGCGACTGCATGAAACCGCTTTCGGTGCGAAGGAGTTTCACACCATGAAGCAATCCGCCGAACTGGTCTTGCCATCCGCCGCCTGTGGTGAGCAGTTGTTCCAGTGCCAGAGTGCGCGTTCCTATCTCGTTTTTGTCCCAAGCCAGCGAGCAGAAGTCGTTGAGCGCACCGAGAACGGTGGCGGCAAGGATTGAACTTGTGCCCAGTCCGCTGCCCGCGGGGATGGCAGAGAACATCGTGAGTTCTATTCCGCAGCCGAAGTCTTCAAGTTGCTGGCGTAGCGATGCGTATCGTGTTTGCGAGTATTCGGGCAGGAATCCAGCCAGTGCCAAAGCCGCCTTAGGTATAGAGAACGGACTGCCCACTCGGTTGAACATTGCCAGTTGCTCGTATGTCTCCACCGTTTCGGATGCTCCGAGGTCGATGCTCCTGAGTATGATGCGTGGCTCTTTCGACGGGCGTATGTATGCCTGCAGCGGCGGCTGACCGTTCAGTTCTATTGCGAGGTTCACCACCGAGCCGCCTTCCAGCAGGCAGTAGGGTGGGGTGTCGGTCCATCCGCCGGCGATGTCTATGCGCACTGGCGACCTTCCCCATACTATCTGGTCGCGGCAGACTGCCATTTTGGGCTGTTGTTTGTTCTGCAAAACGCTGTCAAGTATGCCGTTACGGAGCAGTTGGAAAGCATTCTTCTCAAATTCGTCAAATGCCTTGTTCTGCTTGCGAAGAACCTCTGAGCGGAACATATTGTCACTGATTCGCTTCATCAGTGGTGTGTCCTCTTTCAGTGGCAGAGGCATCATGATGTTCTCGTCGGCATAATGTTGCGCTGCGTCGGATAAGTCTAACTGGTAGAACACACTGTGTTCGTGGTTGCGAGCCAGTTGCACCCAGTTTTCCCTTTGCAACTTCTGGCGCTGAGAGGTGAGCCGTTTGAGGTTTGCGTAGGCGGAAATCTCGTCTGCGCTGAGTCGTTTGCTGTCCAGCCATATCGCCCTGCCGCCCGTCAGACTTGGCTCTGAGAGCATCCACCGCAGCACGAGTCCCATGTCGTGAATATTGTCAACCACAGGGAAGATGCGTGCCGACTGCAGGTCTTCTTTTCCTTCGATATCGCTCGTTTCAATGCCTCTCTCGCTTGCCCACTCGGCAAATGGCTTGCCAATGAACATCACACTATGGTCGCAAATGTTGCCGCGGAAACGGTCGTTATAGCCGTATGGTCTCACGGCAAAGCCGTTTTCGCCTATCGGGACAATGTCTATGCATTGTCCGTCGCCGAGAGTGATGTCCCAGTTGTTCTCTGGCACGCCGGTGATGAAGTTGTTCTCGGACAGTTGCCACTTCAGACCTACCCAACTGTTCTCAATCCACAAGTTGATGTTTTTCTCTGTAATGTTGGTCTCGGTGAACGAGTTCTGAACGAACATGGCCGGATGTGGCTTGCGCGAGCGGTGCATAATGCGGCGCTGGTCGGCCACGAGGTTCTGCACGGCGAGTGTCGATGACAGTATTTCGTGTGTCGTTCCGTAATGGTAGAACTCGCCTCCTGGCAGGGGCAGGATGGCCACTGACAGTTGGCTTATTTCCTCGTCTTCTATCGTTGGCTTCGTACCCAGACAACGCCCGAAGTCGGTGTACATGTCATAGTTCTTGATGTTGTTTGCCGAAATGGTGTCGCTTGTCATGCTTTTCTTCATCAGCAGTTTCACGGCACGGTCGCTCAGTAGCCATATTCCTATATCGGTGAGGTAGTAATGCGTCTGTTGCAGTTTCGCCAGAGTGTCTAATGATGGCTTCTGCAACATACACTCCATTTTGTCTGGCGAATGGTGTGAGGATACGAACACTCCGTGGTCTTTCGCAATGTCGGCATCGAGCCAAAGCCCATAGCATACTATATCGGCCTCGGGGATGGGTTGCAGGGGCTGTGTGGAGCGTATCAGCACGTCGCCACTCACTATCATTGTGTGTATGTTCTGGGGCGTTTTGTCCATTATCTGCTGGTATAGCGGCACTTGAAGGTCGAGCAACGTCTGTCCGAGTCGTTGTCCGCGCTCCCATCTGAACACCGGAATAGGAGTGAGAATCTTGCCCGATGGCGCGTACGCAGGCAGTCGTCGGCTCTGTCCTCCGGCGTGCAGCAGCAGACGTTTCTCCTGGCTCAGCCATTCGTCGAACGTCGTGTCGTTGCCGTTCTCGCTTGTTTCGTTTTTGTATGCCTCGTTCAGCAGCCATGTCGTTCCGCCTCCCGAACCCAGTTTTTTGCCCACGGGATCGTTGGTGCAGAACCACTCTTTGCGATTAAGTCCTGTGATTTCGTGAAAGCAGTTTGTAAGATTTGGCGGTAGAGATAGTAGTTTTTTCATCTCCGTTAGTTTAAAATAAGCAACGGCAAAGGTACTAATTATTCCGCAATATTGTAAATTATTCACAGAAAATTCTTACCTTTGCAGCACTAAATTACATCTATCAATACCTATGACTACTAAAAAAGACGGAATGTTAAGGCTGAATGGGGTAAGTTTCTTGCTGCCATTCGCTATGATTACCATTTGTTTCGCCATGTGGGGCTTTGCCAACGATATCACGAACCCGATGGTGAAGGCTTTCTCGAAGATTTTCCGCATGAGCGTCACCGAAGGCGCTCTGGTGCAGGTGGCCTTCTACGGCGGCTATTTCTGCATGGCCTTCCCCGCCGCCATGTTCATCCGCAAGTTCAGTTATAAGTCGGGCGTGCTGATGGGCCTCGGACTCTATGCTACGGGCGCGTTGCTCTTCTTCCCCGCGAAGATGGTTGGCGTGTATGGCTGTTTCCTTATTGCCTATTTCATCATGACCTGCGGACTCTCGTTCCTCGAGACCTCTTGCAATCCCTACATCCTTACGATGGGAAGCGAGGAAACCTCCACGCGCCGCCTCAACATGGCCCAGTGCTTCAATCCCTGCGGTTCCATCATCGGCATGTACGTGGCCATGAACTTCATCCAGGCGCGGCTTAATCCCATGTCGTCGGACGAGCGTGCCAATCTCTCTGGTGAACAGTTTGATGCGATGAAGGAAGCCGACCTCTCTGTGCTCATCTCGCCCTATCTGGCCATCGGACTGGTTATCGTGGCCTTATTCATCATCATCCTGCTCACCAAGATGCCGAAGAATGGCGATCAGAACAAGGAGATTCATTTCTTGCCTACGCTGAAGCGCATCTTCTCGCTGAAATACTATCGCGAGGGAGTCATTGCCCAGTTCTTCTACGTTGGTGCCCAGATCATGTGCTGGACCTTCATCATCCAGTACGGTACCCGCGTGTTCATGGCCGAAGGCATGGGCGAACAGGCCGCCGAAGTACTCTCTCAACGCTTCAACATTGTCGCCATGCTGATTTTCATCTGCTCGCGCTTCGTTGCCACCTACTTGATGAAATATGTCAATCCCGCACGTCTTTTGGCAGCCTTTGCCATCGGCGGCATGATCTGCACGATGGGTGTCATCGCCTTCCAGAATCGTCTCGGCATGTATTGCCTGGTGGCCACCAGCGGTTGCATGTCGCTCATGTTCCCCACCATCTACGGCATAGCCCTGAAGGGACTCGGTGATGATGCCAAGTTCGGTGCTGCCGGACTTATCATGGCCATCCTCGGCGGAAGCGTGTTGCCTCCGTTCCAGGCTGCCATTATAGACCAAGGCACCGTGTTCGGTTCATTCCCCGCCACCAATGCCTCGTTCATCCTGCCGTTCATCTGCTTTGCAATCATCGCTATCTATGGATGGCGTACCTTCGTCAGGCTGAAGGTATGATGTGTATTTTCCCGAAAGTCCTTTATTCAATTTGCGAAAGGTGCTTGTTTGAGTTGCAAGATATGGCTAATCGCACGGTAAAAGACGGCTAATTAGATAATGAGAGATGCCCTTTCAGAATGTGAAAGGGCATCTCTCGTATTATTATCAGATATCTATTGCTTGTCAGGCCTTCGTTTCTTGCGGTGCTGACTTACGTTTTCTATACTCCAAGAAGATGCCAATGGCAATGACGATGAAGAGCACCGCATAGGCGATGTATGCTATCGTCTCGGTGTTGTTTACCGATTTTGGCTCGAAAGTCATTTCCACCTTATGGCTTCCAGCAGGCATCTGCAGGGCACGCAGCACGTAGTCGGCACGTCCCACCTCGGCGGGCTTGCCGTCGATGGTTGCTGTCCAGCCGGGATAGTAAATCTCTGAGAACACCACGATGCCGCCCGTCTCCGACTTCACATCATATGTCAGACGGTTTGGCTTGTACGAGGTGAGCGTCACCGTTGCCTCGCCCGTTTGCTCCTTCGACTGTCCCAAAGCCTTCTCGAACTTCTTGTCGGCCACTGCTTCGTGGCGCAGGTTCATCTTGCCGATGCCGTCCATCTCGCCGTTGGCATTGTCGGCATAGGCTATTTTGTCAACAAACCATCCGTTTCCGTAGCCGTATGGATTCTTGACTGGTGCCGTCTGGCCGCCCTGCACAGGCATGATGAAGTAGCGTGTGTTCAGCATGTTGAGCACAGGGAACAGACTGTCGCCATTCAGTTTTGTCATGTCGCCCATGGCATCTGCTATCGCCGGCATTGTGGCTTGCATCTGCGGGGCGATGTAGTTCTCTATAAGTTCCTGGTAACGGCGCAGTTTCGCGGCGTGATAACCACCGATGCTCTTATGATAATAAGATGTGTTGTTCTCGTTGAAGGTGTTTGTCGCGAAGTTCAGAACGCGGAAGTTGCCCAGCGATGTCTTGTCGCTGAGAATCTGCTCGTCGGTCTGTGTCTTCTCTATTGGTGCCTCGCGCTCCGACTTGCTCACAAACATGTCGTTGTTAAGATAGCGCTTGTCAACCTGCCAAAGGTCGAAGAGGCAGAGCACAAGCAGAGCGATGGTCATCACGGTGGCGCTGAGTTTCTTTGCCTTGAACAGCAAGAGGATGAACGTTCCCACAACAATGATGAAGAACGAGCGCCAGCAGTCGGCGGTGAACATAGCCATGCGCATCTCGCGGAGGTTAGGAAGCAGCGCGTCGAGAGCCTCCTTCGGGAAACTTGCCAGTGCCTTGTATTCCGCCGATGATATGAAGTCGCTGAAGAAGAAGTTTGGCGCTATAGCGAACAGAAGGCACACTCCTGCCGTCAATGCGAAACTCACGATGACCCACTTCATCTTCTTGCCCAGTGTCTCGGGCTCGTCAACGAGTTTCTTCAGTGCCAACATTGCGAGCAGCGGGATGGTGAACTCGGCAATGACGAGTATTGATGCCACAGTGCGGAACTTGGAGTACATCGGGAAATGGTCGATGAAGAAGTCGGTGAACGGCATGAAATTATGTCCCCACGACAGCAATATCGAGAGTATTGTGGCTGCAAGCAACGCCCATTTCACAGGACCTTTCACGATGAAAAGCCCGAGGATGAAAAGCATCAGCACGAAAGCGCCCACATATACAGGACCGCTTGTGCCTGGCTGTTCGCCCCAGTATTGCGGTATCTGCTGGTAAAGTTCATAAAACTCGCTGTCTGCCTTGCTCATTGCTGTTTCGTTGAGAGCCAGCGGAACGCTTGCACCGCCCTTGGTGTTAGGTATCAGCAGCGTCCACGTCTCGTCGATGCCGTAACTCCATTGCGTTATATATTCGCGGCCAAGTCCGCTGTCTGTCTGGTCGGCCGACTGTTCTTTCACCAGTTCGCTCTTGCCGCGCATCGACTCGTTCTGGTACTGCCATGTGTGGTACAGGTTAGAGATGTTGACACAGATGCCTATGACGGCAGCCACAAGGCATACCCCAGTGGCTTTCAGGAACCTGCTTATCTGCTTCTCGCGGATGGCTTCCACAAGGAAGGCAATGACGAGGAAGGCAATGATGAACAGGTAGTAATAAGTCATCTGCACATGGTTAGCCTTCACCTCGAATGCAGTGAATATCGCCGTAACGATGAATCCCCAGAGCAACTTGCCGCGATAGGCGAGCACGATGCCCGCAATCATTGGCGGCAGATAGGCCAGCGCCATCACCTTCCACAGGTGACCGGCGGCGATGATGATGAGGAAATAACTGCTGAACGCCCAAATCACGGCTCCCAATGCCGCCATCCATTGACGGAAGTCGAAGGCACGCAGCAGGATATAGAATCCCAACAGGTAGGCAAAAATTAGCCATACGTTCTCGGGCAGCCACAGGTGGTAGGCGTTGATGGCCTGATTCAGTCCGTCGGTGCTGTTGTACGACGGTGCAATTTGGTATGTCGGCATGCCGCTGAACGCCGAGTTCGTCCATCGCGAGTGCTCTCCCGTCTGCTCGTAGTATTCTGTCAGTTCGTGTCCCAGTCCCTTTCCTGCCGACGAGTCGTGGCGGTAGAGAATCTTTCCCTCGATGTCTGCGGGGAAGAAATATGCAAACGAGATAATCACAAACAGCACGACGACGATGATGTCGGGCAAATATTTTTTCAGAGTTTTCATCACTTCTCTTTTTAATAAACATGTCTTTTCGACCGCAAAATTAAATAATTTTCCTGAGATAATGGCTCAATGAGTGAAAAAATAACTATCTTTGCAGCAAAGAATTATGATATGAGAGTAGGTGTAATAGTTGCAATGGAGAAGGAACTGGTGCAGTTGCGCAGTCTTCTCAACGATGAGAAAGTGGAGAAACGGGGTGTCAAGGATTTCTATATTGGCACCATCGGGGACAACGAAATTGTCCTGGAGCAGTGCGGCATTGGAAAGGTGAACTCCGCCATCGGCGCTGCCGAGATGATTGATAAGTTCCGTCCCGAACTTGTTATATCTACAGGTGTGGCAGGAGGGGCTTCCACCGAACTTAACATCACCGAGGTTGTGGTGGCTCGCGAGTGTGTTTATCACGACGCGTATTGCGGTAAGGACTGCGAGTATGGGCAACTGCTGGGCATGCCGGCGCGTTTTGCCGCTCCCGCAGAACTCGTTGACAAGGCGCTGTCTCTGAACGACTTGGAGGGCGGATTGCCTCGCATCCATGCCGGACTGACGGTGAGTGGCGAGTGGTTTGTTGACTCAAAGGAGAAGATGCGCAGCATTCTCGACCATTTCCCCGACGCAATGGCGGTGGATATGGAGAGTTGTTCCATAGCCCAGACATGTTATGTCTATGGCGTGCCGTTCATCTCGTTCCGCATCATCAGCGACATTCCGCTGAAGGATGTCGATGCAGCCATGTACTTCCACTTCTGGGAGCGCATAGCGAATGGCTCGTTCGGAGTGACGAAAGCATTCTTGGAGAGAATATGAGATTTGAGGAGTTATGAATTAACTCCTCTTTTTTTGCTTCATAATAGAGGGATAAAGTAACGTCTGAACAACGCCGCGCACGAACATATAACACAAGAAGGCAAGCCACAAACCGTGATTGCCAAGATACTTAGTGGCGATGAAATATACTATGAAAAACGTGACGGCGGCAACGAACATCGACTGAAGCATCTGGCGAGAGGCGGTGAGACCGATGAAGATGCCGTCCCACATGAAAGCCGCAACACTGCAGAAAGGCACCAGATAAGCCCACCACACATAACTTGTGGAGGCTTCCACCACCGACGGCTCGTCGGTAAGGAGTCTCAAGAAAGGCTTTCCACCTGTAACGTATGTCACGGTGAACACCGCCGCCGTAATGATTCCCCAGAAAAAGATGCGGCGAACCGTTGTTCTCAAAGCATCGCTATCGCCCGCGCCATAGAACTTTCCGCTCAGTGCCTCGCCAGCATTGGCAAAGCCATCCATAATGTAACTCACCAGAAGATACAACTGCATGAGCAGCGTGTTCACAGCAAGCACCACCTCGCCCTGCCATGAGCCGGCGCTGGTGAAGAACATCATGACGCTCACCATGCACAACGTGCGCAGGAATATGTCGCGGTTGATGCTGAAGAAGGCCTTGTAGGTGATGGGTGACGGGTGACGGGTGTTGCTGCGCGGAGACAGGTAATACCTTAGCGGTTGAATGACATTGGTGATGGGTTTCTTGCCGAAGTATCTGCGCCAGCATAGGAATGCGCCCATGAGAAATCCGCACCACTGCGCTATGAGCGTGCCCGAGGCAACTCCCTCGACGCGCATACCGGCACCGAAGACCAGCACCAGCGACACCATTATGTTGACAACATTCTGTGTTATGGCAATAACCATCGGTATGCGCGAGTTCTGCATGCCTATGAACCAGCCCGTCAGGGCGAAGAGTCCGAGCGTGGCGGGCGCTCCCCATATACATATATTATAATAGGTGGTGGTGAGCAGCCTTACCTCTTCTGTGGGTTGCATTATCAGCAGACCAAGTTCGCGCAGCGGCACTTGCAACACCAGCAGCGCGAGAGCGATGGCAAAGGCGATGGCTATGCTGCGTGCCAGCATGCGAATGACGTTCTCTGTGTCGCCGCGTCCTAACGACTGCGCGGTGAGCCCGCTCGTTCCCATGCGAATGAAACCGAAAATCCAGTAGATGATATTAAACAGCATTCCGCCCAAGGCGATAGCCCCGATGTATGAGGCAGCGCCCAGATGGCCGGTGATGGCCACATCGACAAGCCCCAGCAGCGGCACGGTGATGTTGCTCACTATGCTGGGCACGGCGATGTCGAGAATCTGTTTGTCTGTCTTCTTCATGTCACTTCCAAAAATCCCCGAGTGCTTCAGGGCTCCCGGGGATTATCATTTATCTTGATTAAGCGTCTTTCATCGCTTTCTTTCTCTGGTCGTGGTCGAGGATAATCTTGCGCATGCGCATCGACTTTGGTGTCACCTCGACATATTCGTCTTCCTTGATGTACTCCAGACATTCCTCAAGGCTCATCACCGTCTTTGGTATCACGCGCGCCTTCTCGTCACTTCCCGAGGCACGCACGTTGGTGAGTTGCTTCGTCTTTGTTACGTTGATGACGAGGTCGTTGTCGTGAACATGCTCGCCAACCACCTGTCCGGCATACACCTCCTCGCCTGGGTCGATGAAGAACTTGCCGCGGTCTTGCAGTTTGTCTATCGAGTAAGCCACTGCCGTTCCTGTCTCCATAGCAATCATCGAGCCGTTGATGCGGCGCGTGATGTCGCCCTTGTATGGCTGGTATTCCTTGTATCGGTGAGCCATTATCGCCTCTCCCTGACTTGCGGTGAGCACGTTGGTGCGCAGACCTATGATGCCTCGTGAGGGTATGTCGAACTCGATGTTCACGCGCTCGGCCTGACTTTCCATCGAGGTCATCTCGCCCTTGCGCTTTGTCACCATGTCAATCATCTTCGAGGCGAACTCCTCGGGCACGTTGATGGTCAGTTCCTCGATAGGCTCGCAGCGAACGCCGTCAATCTCTTTGTAAATTACTTGTGGCTGTCCCACTTCCAGTTCATAGCCCTCGCGGCGCATTGTCTCGATGAGGACAGACAGGTGCAGCACACCGCGACCGCTGACAATCCACGAGTCGGTGGAGTCTTCAAACGGCTCAACCCTCAGTGCGAGGTTCTTCTCCAGTTCTTTCTGCAGACGGTCGTTGATATGTCTTGATGTGCAGTATTTGCCTTCCTTGCCGAAGAACGGCGAGTCGTTGATGGTAAAGAGCATCGACATTGTAGGCTCGTCGATGGCTATTGGCGGCAGCGCCTCGGGGTTCTCGAAGTCGCAGATGGTGTCGCCAATCTCGAAGTGCTCCAGTCCTATCACGGCACATATGTCGCCCGAACTTACCTCGTCGGTCTTCACGTGTCCCATTCCCTCGAAGGTGTGCAGTTCCTTTATCTTTGTCTTCTCTATCGTTCCGTCGCGATGAGCAATGCTGATGTTCATTCCGCTGCGCAGAGTTCCGCGATGAACGCGTCCCACGGCTATGCGTCCTGTATATGACGAGTAGTCGAGACTCGTGATGAGCATCTGCGGTGTGCCCTCCAGTCGCTCCGGTCCTGGTATCACCTCGATGATTTTGTCCAGCAGATAAGTGATGTCCTCGGTAGGCTTCGAGTAGTCTTCGCCCATCCATCCGTTCTTCGCCGAGCCATAAACTACGGGGAAGTCGAGTTGGTCTTCGGTGGCATCGAGCGAGAACATCAGGTCGAACACCATCTCATATACCTCCTCAGGACGGCAGTTCGGCTTGTCCACCTTGTTCACAACGACTATCGGTTTCAGTCCTATCTGCAATGCCTTCTGCAGCACGAAACGTGTCTGCGGCATCGGACCCTCGAAGGCATCTACGAGCAGCAGGCAGCCGTCGGCCATATTGAGCACGCGCTCCACCTCACCTCCGAAGTCTGAGTGTCCCGGAGTGTCGATGATGTTAATCTTAACGCCTTTGTAGTTTATTGAAACGTTTTTCGACAGAATTGTTATCCCTCGCTCGCGTTCCAGGTCGTTGCTGTCAAGCACTTGGTCGCTTAGGTTCTGTCCTTCGCGGAACAGGTGGCCGGCGAGCATCATTTTATCTACGAGTGTTGTCTTTCCGTGGTCAACGTGAGCGATAATCGCAATGTTCCTAATGTCTTGCATTCTTCTCTTTCTCTTTTAAATCGGGTGCAAAGTTACGGAAAGTCGAGAGCATAACAAAAGAAATTCTTTCTTTTTTTTGCCGAGACGCAGAATTCGAACATGTTTCGCTTGCTCAGAGCAGGAAGTTCGCCATTTTGACGGCAAAGTTTATGGAAAACTGTAAACAATGCCGAATAGCGGCATCGTATATTTCCTCGCATGTCAATGAACGCTTCTTCGCCTGTCGGGCGATTGATGCACCTCTCATGGTGCCGTATGTGTACCATTGGGCGGCGAATGGTATATGTTTGAGGGGGCGGTTGAGCGTGGAACGTTCTTTCATCTGCATCGTTTGGTGAAGCGGCCGCTCTACATCCCGAAGGATGGCGCTTGCTACCGAAGGGACGCAGGAAAGCCGAGCGGAGTGATGAAGGGTGAGTGGTGGGCCGAAGATTTTGCTGTTACATAGTTACAAAATAATTTTCATTTCTCCAAATTTCGCATGGCTGAAACTGGCGAAAATCCACCAAGAAACTGCCCTTAAACTCTTAAAAAAAATTAAATTTATGGTAACTCACACGATACCAGCACATTGCGCGATTATGTATCGTAGTTTCGTGAAAATTGCGAGGCGGAGTGTTACGCTGTTACGGTGTTACAGTTCTCGAGAAGGGTATTCCAAGCCAAAAATATCTTCTATATTTATATATATTATAATATATATAAATATAGGTATTACTTTAGATTTTCGTACTATTGTTTTTGGAACTGTAACACTGCAACACTGCAACACATTGTGTGCCATTCTGCCGAATTGCACGTTTTACTAAATAATGTGCTTCATCCTCTGATTCTTGCTAACTCTCTAACAACATGGGAGTTACAGGGGAATTAAAAACATTTAACAATTATATTGTGGTTTCTTAACGGATTTTTTACAAGTTGCGGATGGCTGTTTTTTGGCACTTTGCTGTTTATTTTGTATCTTTGCAATACAAACGTCGGGATGACGCAAAAGGTGCGGAATACCTCGCTGGACAGCGGGGACAATCTGGGGGCGAATAGATTTTGTGGCCAATGCGGCACCCTTAAGGCTCTACTTAATTTGTCGAAACAAAAATCATATTTATTGCAGAAACAATGAAATCTTTTTCTTATCTTTGCAACGAGAAAAACAACAGATTATGTTTACATACAAATACCCACGGCCTGCCGTGACTGCCGATTGCGTGGTGTTCGCGCAGGTGAAAGACCAGGTGAAAGTGTTGCTCATAGAGCGCGGCGACGAGCCGTGCAAGGGGATGTGGGCCATTCCCGGAGGGTTCATGAATATGGACGAGACGGCCGAAGAGGCTGCCGTCAGAGAACTCAAGGAGGAAACCGGAATAGAACTGACGAAGGTGGAGCAGATAGGCGCTTTCAGCAAGGTCGACCGTGACCCGCGTGGCAGGGTGATTACGGTGGCGTTCTACGCCGTTATAGGCAAGGCGGTGAAAGCGGTTGGACAGGACGATGCAAGGCGAGCCAAGTGGTTCCCCCTGACCAAACTGCCTGCCCTTGCCTTCGACCATGCAGAGATTCTGGCCGCCGCCAAGCGTCTGGCATTCAAGACCGAAGCCCCCAATGCCAATGTGTTCTATCACTAAATTTCTTGCCATCTCCAAATAATGAATATGGAATTCAGGACAAAGATAGACATCGAGCGTTCGGCAAGTCAGATAGCGCCCTGTGCGAGGATGCTGTTCGTGGGCAGTTGCTTTGCCGACAGCATTGGCAAGCGCTTCGAGGAAGAGCGGTTTCCGGTGATGGTGAACCCCTTCGGCACTATGTATAACCCCGTGAGCGTGTGGCACACGGTGGAGAAGGTGCTGGCGAACGGCGACGCCGGAGAGAAGACGGAATGGGTGTTCATAACCCTTGGCACCAACCACATATATATATTAAAGGAGACGGGCGAGGTGGTGGACAACTGTCAGAAACGGCCGCAACGGCTGTTCGAGGAGCGTGCTATGACGGTTGATGAGTGTGCCCAGTGGCTGCAGCGCTCGGTGGATGCGCTGACGGCACGAGATGCCGAGACACACATCGTTTTCACCGTGAGCCCCATCCGCTATCGCAAGTACGGCTATCACGAGAGTCAGTTGTCTAAGGCAACGCTGCTGTTGGCGGTGGATAAGGTGCTGGCTCAGAACGCTGAGCGTGGCATGCTGAGTTATTTCCCCGCCTACGAGATTGTGAACGACGAACTGCGCGACTACCGTTTCTATGCCGAGGACATGATTCACCCCTCCCGTCAGGCGGTGGAATATATCTGGGAACGCCTTGTTGACACCTATTTCACCGACGGCGCCAAGCGTTATCTCGATGAATGGCGGCCGCTGAAAGAGGCGTTAGGTCACCGTCCTTTCAATGCCGATAGCGAGGAATATCGACTTTTTATGCAAAAAACACGAGAAAAGATAGTGGCGTTATCAAAAAAATATCCTAATTTTGCAGCACTTTAATATTGTAGGTTTCAAGAACAATGTATTCGATAGTAAAAGTAACGACTCTGATAGGAGCACGCAGATATGGAGAGGCTGATGCAAACATCGGGTGGCTGCTCACCGACAGTCGCAGTCTTTGTTTCCCCGAGGCAACGCTCTTCTTCGCCATCAAGACAGAAAGAAACGACGGACATAAGTATATTGACGACCTTTATCGCAGCGGAGTGCGCAACTTCGTGATAGAGAAACTGCCCGACGGCTACCGAGAGACTTATCCCGATGCCAATTTCCTCATGGTGCCCTCAACGCTGAAGGCATTGCAACGACTCGCCGAGAGACATCGCGACGAGTTCGACATCCCCGTCATCGGCATCACCGGAAGCAACGGAAAGACCATCGTGAAGGAGTGGCTCTACCAACTGCTGATGCCCACCCGCGTGGTGACACGTAGCCCGCGCTCGTACAACTCGCAGATAGGTGTGCCCCTGTCGGTGTGGCTCCTTGACGAGCGCACGGAGATAGGAGTCTTCGAGGCGGGCATAAGCATGCCTGGAGAGATGGCTGCCCTGAGTGGCATCATACAGCCTACGATAGGCGTAATAACAAATATAGGACAGGCACATCAGGAGAACTTCTCGTCGCTCGACGAGAAATGTCGCGAGAAGATGAGGCTGTTCCACGACGCCAAGGTGGTGTTCTATAACGCCGACGACCCTGTCATCAAGGCGAATATCAGCATGCTGAAATGCCAGACGGTGCCCTTCCGCCCCTACGAGGGCGAGATGCCTTTCATCGACCGTGCGTCGAAGGAGAATGCCGGAGCATGTGCTGCCGTCGCCCGTTACTTAGGACTGAGCGACGAGGAGATAGCCGACGGCATGCGACATCTCGAACCAGTGGCCATGCGACTTGAGGTGAAGCAGGGACAACACGGGTGCATACTGATAAACGACTCATACAACTCAGACATCAACTCGCTCGACATAGCGCTCGACTTCATGCAGCGACGACAGGACACCAGCCACGGAGCACAACTCTCGGAGACGCTCATCCTGAGCGACATCTATCAGAGCGGAATGTCGGCAGAGACATTATATAAAGAGGTGTCAACACTCGCCAAGGAGCGTGGTGTGAAAAAACTGATAGGCATCGGCGAAGAGATATGCTCCCAGAAAGACACCATCGACATTGCCGAAAAGCATTTCTTCAATACCACTTCCGAGTTTGTGGATAGTGAGGTTTTCGAGAACCTGCACGACGAGATAATACTCGTGAAGGGCGCGAGAAAGTTCGGCTTCGACCATATCACCGAACTCTTAGAGCAGAAAGTGCACGAGACGATACTCGAGGTGAACCTGAATGCTGTGGTGGATAACCTGAACTTCTACCGTTCGTTCCTGCGACCCGAGACCAAGATGGTGTGCATGATAAAGGCCGACGGGTATGGCAGCGGTGCCGTTGAGATAGCCAAGACACTGCAAGACCACCGCGTCGATTACCTCGCTGTGGCTGTTGCCGACGAGGGTGTCACGCTGCGCAAGGCTGGCATCACGTCGAACATCATGATAATGAACCCCGAAATGACGTCGTTCAAGACGATGTTCGACTACGAACTGGAGCCTGAGGTGTATTCGTTCCGACTGCTCGAAGCGCTCATCCGTGCCGCTCGCAAGGAGGGAATCACGGGCTATCCCGTGCATATAAAACTCGACACGGGCATGCACCGACTGGGATTCAACCCCAAGGAGGACATGCCGCGGCTCATCGACCGCCTGCAACACCAGAAGGCGCTGACACCACGCTCGGTGTTCAGTCATTTCGTAGGGTCGGACAGCGACGACTTCGACAACTTCTCTGCCATGCAGTTCCGCCTCTTCGACGAGGCAAGCAGTCAGTTGCAGGCAGCCTTCCCGCACAAGATACTGCGACATATAGACAATTCGGCTGGCATAGAACATTTCCCCGAACGCCAACTCGACATGTGCCGTCTGGGCTTGGGACTGTATGGTGTTGACAGTCGCGACAACCGCATACTGCACAACGTGTGCACACTGAAGACCACAATACTTCAGTTGCGCAACGTTCCGAAAGAAGAGACCGTGGGCTACAGCCGCCGCGGAGTGCTCACCCGCGACAGCGTGATTGCCGCCATCCCTATAGGATATGCCGACGGACTGAACCGCCATCTGGGTCGCGGCAAGTGCTATTGTCTTGTCAATGGCAAGCCCGCTCCGTATGTCGGCAACATCTGCATGGACGTGGCGATGATCGATGTGACGGACATCGACTGCCGCGAGGGCGACACCGTCGAGATTTTCGGCGACCATCTGCCCGTCACGGTGCTCAGCGATGCCATCGACACCATCCCCTATGAGATACTGACAGGCATCAGCAACCGCGTCAAGCGAGTTTATTTCCAGGACTAAACTCCCTCTTCCGTTAACGTTTTCGGAAAAAATATCGGTAGCAATATATGAGTTACCGATATTTTTTGTAACTTTGCTGAAAATATCAGCGAAGTGACTTTGTCATTGCTAAAAAAAGGAAACAATTCTTTTGTTATGCTCCCGACTTTTCGTAACTTTGCCCTCAAAATCTAAATCACTAAACAAATCAAAAACAAAATGACACCTGTACAAACCTCTAAAATGTCCAATTTCCGTTGGATTATCTGTTTGTTGCTCTTTCTTGCAACAACAATCAATTACATGGACCGTCAGGTTCTTTCACTTACATGGAAAGACTTCATCGCGCCGGAATTCCACTGGACCGATGCCAATTATGGAACAATAACGGCCTATTTCTCAATCTTCTATGCTGTGGCAAACCTCTTCGCAGGTAAGTTCATCGACTGGATGGGCACCAAGAAGGGCTATCTCATCGCCATCTTCGTATGGTCGCTGGGTGCCTGTCTGCATGCCGGCTGCGGCTGGGTGGCAATGAAGATGGAGGGCTATCATTCCATCGCAGAGTTGGGACAACTCACCGGCGATGCAGCAGTGGCTCTTGCAACCATCTCGATGTATCTCTTCCTCAGTTGCCGCATGGTGTTGGCACTGGGTGAGGCGGGCAACTTCCCCGCAGCCATCAAGGTGACTGCAGAGTATTTCCCGAAGAAAGACCGCGCCTTCTCAACCTCTATATTCAATAGCGGAGCGTCAGTGGGAGCGTTGGCAGCACCTGCCACCATTCCTCTTCTTGCCCGCGCGTGGGGCTGGGAGATGGCATTCGTCATCATCGGTGTGCTCGGCTTCGTGTGGATGGGCCTCTGGATGTGGCTCTATGAGAAGCCTCACAAGAGCAAGCATGTCAACCAGGCGGAGTTGAACTATATCGAACAGGACACCGACATCGCCGAGGTTCAGGACAAGCAGGAGGCAAAGGAAGAGAAGACCATCTCTTTCTGGAAGTGCTTCACATACAAGCAGACATGGTCGTTCATTGTGGGTAAGTTGCTCACCGACGGCGTGTGGTGGTTCTTCCTCTTCTGGGCACCGGCATACTTCTCCGACCAGTTCGGCTATACCAGTGACTCAACGATGGGTATTCTCCTTATCTTCACACTCTATGCAATCGTGACACTGCTCAGCATCGGTGGCGGTTATCTCCCCACATACTTTGTTGAGAAGAAGGGAATGAATCCTTATCAGGGACGTATGCGTGCAATGCTCATCTTCGCCTGCTTCCCGTTGCTCGGTCTGCTGGCACAGCCTATGGGCGCATACAGCGCATGGTGGCCTGCAATAATCATCGGTCTGCTCGGTGCTGGACACCAGGCATGGTCGGCTAACCTCTTCTCTACCATCGGTGACATGTTCCCCAAGAGCACAATCGCTACCATCACGGGTATCGGTGCTATGGCGGGAGGTATTGGCTCTTACCTCATCAACCTCGGTTCGGGTAACTTCTTCGACTGGGCTGCTAAGCACAGTCTCGCCACCGACCCGCAGGGAGCGTTCCAGTTCTTTGGCTTCGACGGCAAGCCCGCTGCCTATATGGTGGTGTTCTGCATCTGCGCCGTGGCTTATCTCATCGGCTGGTGCATCATGAAGGCTCTCGTTCCGAAGTATAAGCCAATCGTAGTGGAATAAAATAATAGAGTCTCCTATTATATATAATAAGGTGAAAAGAATCCCTTCCCCGCGTATTGGGGAAGGGATTTCTTTTTATTTCTTCACTTGCCTGTATTCTCCTATCGTTCTGTTGATGGTCTTGCTGACTTTCTTTGCCAAGTTAATGTCGTCGTAGAACTGGAACTTTTTTATGGGATGTTGGTTTAGTGAGGTTTCTATTATTAAGCAGTAGTTATCCACAATGTTGTAGGGCATCACCTGCGTGGTCGTTTTTTGTTTAGCGGTTAGTCCTCCGAGCAACATTCCTGTCTTCCCACCCAGAATCGCACCTGCGACAGACCTTGTGATAAGACTTGTCTTGTCAACTTCTGTCGTCTTGACAGTCGGGGCAACGTATGCCATAGAGGAGTCGTCGAGTTCAACCCTGCTTCTTATGATGTCTGCAAATCTCAGGGCTTTCCCCTTAATGACAAGAACTCCTGATTCTTTATAAACGCGCAATATGTCGTTCTCGAACTCCACGGGATTCTTTATTATTTCAGAGCATGTGCCGTATTTCTTGTCAAACCGCGCGACAAAAGAGCGGTAACTGTCCTTTCTCTTTTTCAGGATTTCCGCTTCTTGTTTCTTCTCAAGAATGGTTGCCAAGACATATATAATCACACAAAGAGCGACTATAACTAATATTATAATCATTAATGTTTTCATCCTTCTTATGCTCGAAAAAACGGTGTTACATCAGCGAGATAAATTTCAACAGGAGTCTGCTTTACATGAATCCTTGCTGCCTCAGGGCTTCAATAAAACCAGCGGACATCGCTTCGTTGTCCTTCTTTGTGTATCGTATGTCGGTGAAAATCTGCGCAAGCGTCTCCTTGTTGTTTATCTTCACGAACTCCTTGTTCTCGGGCAGCGACTCCTTCTCAGAGTAAAAGCGGTCGATGAGGGCAGGAGTGTAGTCCTGATAGGTTTCGTTGTGGATTATCGACTCAATGGGAAGTCGGTCGGAGAGAGGCGGATTCTCGTCGGGCCATCCCAGTGTTATCGTTGCGATGGGCATCACGAGGCGCGGCAGTCCGAGCACATCAATGATCTGCTTGGGCATATACACCGTGGTGCCGAGATAGCAATATCCCAGTCCTTCCTCGTCGGCAAGGTTGCAGAAGGTCTGTGTGTAGAGCAGTGCATCACTCGCAGCGTTGATGAAAGAGAGGAAATTGTCATATCCGGGCACCGCCTTGCGCTCCTCTGCCCATCGTGATGTGCGGCGGAAGTCAGCGCAAAACGTGAGCACCACAGGAGCCCCCGTCACCATCGGCTGGTTGAAGTGTGCCGGTGCCAGTTGTCTTTTCTTCTCCTCAGAGCGCGTCACCACCACGCTGTATAGTTGCAGGTTACCCATTGTCTGGGTGCGTTCTGCCTCCTTGAGCAGGCGTGTCAGCAGTTCGTCACTAACGTCTTTGTCGGCGTATTTTCTTATACTTCTTCTTTTGTTTAGAGATTCCATATTATAAAGTTATGAATATTGAGTTTTAAATTATGAGTTGTAGCGCGACGCGCTATTGTCGTTTCTTGGTTGTTGACGCATTCCTTGATGCACGTTCAGAGTTGAAGGAAGCCGTTTCTCGCCAGTTCTTTTATTGTGCGTTCGATGTATCCGTGTGGCAACGGAGGCATTTCATGTCCGCAACGCATAAGCATCTGCTTTGTGAAATCGTCGTCCCGCCACAGTTCCATGATGCCGAACGAACGCGTCTCTGCCGCAACGGCGAGTGACAGTGCGGCATTCTTGTTGTCTTGCAGGCGGTGGAGGCGTTGTTCAAAAACCTCTTTCTCCACCGTTTCCACATTGATGCCACAGTCTTGCATGACTCCGATGACATCTGCCACGCATTGAGTGGGTGGACAGAATACGTGGAACACACAGCCCGTTGCGGGCATCTCGGCCAGCGACACCACAGCATGTGCCGCCACATCCACGGGTGTGAACTCTGCAGGCATGCTGAGATAAGGCTTCGGGCAACAGCCGGTCACCGCCACAAGGCGCAGCCAGTTGAGTGAGGCATTTCCCTCGTAGCCTTCTTGCAGCATGCCGTCGGTGAGTCGTGGCGACAGGTTTCCCATGCGCATTATGCTGCATCTAAGTCCATTCGCGGCATCGTTCAGCAGCAGACACTCGGCTTTTCGCTTAGCGGTGGAGTAGGGGTTGCCGTTCGGCATGGCGGTGTTGAGCGTCGATATTTGCACCATTCGCGCGCCGCTACGTGCGCAGATGTCGGCGAGCATTGCCGCAGCCTTCACGTTGACGCTCTCCAACTGTTCCCTTGGAGCAAAGTGTTTCACTATCGCCGCGCAGTTTATTACTGTTGTCTTGCTGTCAGTAACCTTCTCGATGCTCCGCAGTGTCGCGGTGTCTGTCAAGTCTCCTTCCACCAGTTCCACACATTCCTCGAAACGACTGTCGTGTTTCGTGCCGAAGTAATGGTTCAGCACACCGAGCAACCTCTTGCGGGCAGACTCCTCGCCCGTGCGCCTTACCACGCACCACACCTTGTTTATATCATGCGCGAGCAGTTCCGCGAGAATATGAATGCCGAGAAATCCCGTTGCTCCTGTTAGCAATACATTGTGCAAAACCTCCCTCTCGTTGCTGTTCAGGCAGGCGTAATTGCCCGCTGCAACCGCCTTTTCCAGCAGGGCAAGGTCATCGCCGACGATACCGTTACGTTCCTCTTTCCTCTCAGCATTAATCCATTCGGCGAGCCGACGGGCAGTGGGATGACCGTAGATGTCGGCATATTGCACCTTGATGCCGCGTTTCTCCAGTTGCATCAGCACGTGAACGGCGGTGATGCTGGTGCCGCCTGCACTGAAGAAGTCGGTCTCTGCGCCCACCCGTTCCTTGCCGAGCACCTGGGCAAACACCTCGCAGATAGCGCGCTCGGTATCGTTCTTCGGCTCGGAGTATTCTTCATTGACAGTGATGTCGGGCTTCGGCAATGCCTTGCGGTCAACCTTTCCTGTCGGTGTAAGCGGCAGAGTGTCAGTCTGTTGCATGGTCAGTGGTACCATCGCGGCAGGCACTCGCGAGAGCATCTCCTGCCTAATCGCGGCGAAATCGAGAGGTTTCTGCGCAACGAGGAATGCCGCTATCTGCAATGCTCCGTTGTTATCGGTGAATGTCGTTGCCGCCGCTTCCTCCACGTCTTGGCAGTTGCGGAGAGCCGCCTCCACAGCACCCAGTTCCACGCGGAAGCCCCGAATCTTCACCATTCCGTCTTTCCTGCTCAGAAACTCCAGCGTCCCGTCCCCGCGATAGCGCACCATGTCGCCAGTGCGGAACACGCGGTCGAAGGGCGGTTCGTCGCAGAAAGGATTCTCGATGAATGCCTCCGCCGTTTCCTTTGGACGCTTATGATAGCCTTCGGCCACCTGACTTCCCGCAATCCAGAGTTCGCCCGGCGCTCCTATAGGCACCCGTCTGCCGCACGAATCGACCACATATAGCCTCACACCCGTTATCGGCTTGCCTATCGGAACATGCTGTTCGCCGTCCTGCATGCGATGGATGGTCACGGCAACCGTGGTTTCCGTAGGACCGTATTGGTTGTAAATGTTATAGTCGCGACATGCCTTGAATGGTGTTACTGCCTCTCCTCCCAATACGATATGTCGCAACGAGGAGCATCGTTCGTGCATCGCGAAGAGCCGTCCTATCTGCGTTGGCAAGTCTATTATCTCAATGTGCTCTCTGTCAATGAATTGCGCCACAGCACGGATGTCGTTTTTCGCCTGTTCGGGAACTATTGCAAGTGTTGCGCCCGACGACAACGTGGTGAACATGTCGGTTATAGAAGCGTCGAAGGCGAAGGTGTTATAAGCCCCGATTACAGTGCCCTCGCGCGGTTGGAAATAGTCGCGATACCACTGGCAGTATGCCGCCACGTTGCCATGAGTCATCCTCACGCCCTTCGGCTTGCCCGTAGAGCCAGAGGTATAGAACAGGGCAAAGAGGTCGTTAGGCCTGATGTCAACGTCAGAGAAATTCCCCTTCGTGTTGCCGCCTATGTTGAAATCGTCATCGTCGATGGTCAAAACAGTGCCATCGAACTGCTCGGCGCGATGCTTGAGAAGGCTCGTCGCAACAAGAATTTTTGCCTCAGAGTCAAGCCATTGCTCGTTTAGCACGGCATCGGGCGATGCTGTTGAGCATGGCAGAAAAGCCGCCCCGGTCTTCAGTACGGCAATGGTGCAGAGCGGCATCGAGATGTCTCGCTTCAGGAGCAGTGCCACCACGTCTCCCCGTTGCGCTCCTTTTGTTTTTAATAATGCGGCAAGGCGGTCGCTCTGCTCGTCGAGTTCGGCGTATGTGAGTCGTCTTCTGCCATCGCTCACGGCCATCGCTTCGGGTGTCGTCTTTGCCCAGTGGCGTAACAATTCCATGATGTTTTGCGGGGTGTCGGGCATGTTTTTTGTGATGTTGAACGCATCAATTCGTGCCGTCATGTCGTCGTCGGCAAGGCGGATGTCGCCCACTGTCTCTGCCGACGCGATGTTGCGAAGCACGTGCTCAAGGCATTTCGCCATTTCGCCAACTATCTCCCGCGAGTAAAGGGCAGCGTTGTACTCAACATAAAGGTCAAGACGGCACTCCTCGAACCACAGTTCCATGGCGAGCGCCGAGCCCGACATGTTGGGCATTATGAACTCTTTCTTCATCGGGAAGCCGCAGAACTGCTGTTGCGGTTGGGTGTTTCCTTGGTATATGAAGTTCACTTCGCCAAAACCGCCGCATAGTTTTCGCACCTCGTTGAACGGGTGGATGTCGTTCACCATGCACCGTGCCTGTTGCCAGCGCATGTCGCGCATCAGGTCGGCAACGCCCGTCTTGCCGTCCCATCGGGCGCCAACGGGAATCGTCTGAACCATCATTCCCACCGTGCGTTGCATGCTCTTGCCGTGACGACCGTGAAAAACGGTGGAGAAGCGCACCTCATCCTCGCCCGTGAAACAGCCAA
Organism: Prevotella sp. UBA4330; assembly: GCA_002394385.1. Classification (GTDB taxonomy): domain Bacteria; phylum Bacteroidota; class Bacteroidia; order Bacteroidales; family Bacteroidaceae; genus Prevotella. Next base: position 32,245 of record DGTS01000015.1, on the reverse strand, counting down.
GGAACACGGCGAAGGCGGTGAGACTCACGATGTTGGCACTCTGTCCTGCCCTGTGGCAGATGTCGTGCCATTGCTCCGTAGTTATGTCGGTGTGGAATATCTCGAACTTAGGCATCGGCTCGCTTGCGCCATGTCTGTCGGGCGGCGGCATGCTGCGGAGTGCCGTTCGGGGGAAAGAGGCTTCGTGCCACAGTCGTGCAGCATCGTAGTCGGCAGTCTGCCGTCGCTCGCGTTCTTTGCGGGCAACAACGAAGAGGTCGTCTGCTTCAGGCTTCGGTGTGTTTCCTTCGTATGCATCGGTGATGTCGCCGAGCAGTATGTTCATTGAAATTCCGTCGAAAACGGTGTGGTGGAAGTTGGCGAGCAACGACACTCCGCTCTCCGTTTTCAGAATAAGCAGGCGGTAAAGTCGTCCTCCGTCGTAGTCGAGAGGCACCGCGAAGCGACTCACCGTCATTTCTTCCTCTGCGTCGTTGGTCACTATTGTTTCCACGATGGGCGGTTCGTCGTCGTGGCGCACCATGAGAGGCTCGCCGTCGCTGTCGGTTACGAGTCGCGCCTTCACTATGGGATGGTTGTCAATGGCGCGTTCCGCAGCGGTCTTAAGTCTCTGAATATCAAGGTCGGGGAATGGTCCGAAGCGCATGCAGATGTGGTAAGCGGGCGTGCCGCGATGCACATGACAGTATGTCCATACTGCCTTCTGCGCCTCGCTTAGTTTGCTGCTTGCCTGTCTTGTGCTGTCTTTCTGAGCGTTCGTTTGCATGTTTCCCTTCCCGTTCGTTGTGTGGGTATCGTTTGCAAATTTAATAATTTATTTTGAATAATCATCTTACTTGTGGTTAAAAACTTAGGTAATGATAAACTATTTACCTCCAGTTGCCAATGTCTCCCCGCACCTGTCGGGGAGTGATTGACTTCGTTGCTAAATTTTCCCCGCCCCTGTAGGGGAGGGGATAGGGGTGGGGTCAGTGTCTTTATTCACAAACAACTCCCTCCATATCCATCTATCTCCTTCCTCTATATCACTGACCCCACCCCTGCCCCTCCCCTACAGGGGCGGGGAGACAATAGCAACTGGGGTCAAATAATTTATTATTACCTTTCCCATTGATGCCCTTTCGCATACCCACTGATGCCCTTTCACATTCCCATTGATGCCTTTTCGCATTCCCATTGATGCCCTTTCGCATTCCCATTGATGTCCTTTCGCATTCCCATTGATGCCCTTTCGCACTCCCATTGATGCCCTTTGACAATGCGGAAGCATATCATCTGGAAAGTAAAATAGGCTATATTGGTGAGTAAAATAGGCTATATTGGTTGTCAGTATGATAGTTGTTGGCTCGTGAAGTTTGCCGAAACGGGAAACTTCTTCTGGCATCTTGTTAAAAAAGTTTTCCGTTTTGGAAAACCGCCTCTTTGTTTTTTGTTTTAAAATAATCCGTAAAGTATTTCTTTGTTTCAGAAAAATAGTTTATCTTTGCACCATAATTTAATACACATGTAGGGAAGACTTAACCTGCGCATTACTTATAATCAACATCTTAAAGCAATTATGGAACAACGTAAAACCTATTCTCAAGAGGAAGCATTCAATGAGTCCTTGAAATATTTTAATGGCGACGAGCTCGCTGCCCGCGTATGGGTGAACAAATATGCGATGAAGGACAGTTTCGGAAATATATACGAAAAGAGTCCTGAGGACATGCATTGGAGAATAGCAAACGAGGTGGCTCGCATAGAGAAAAAATATCCCAACCCTATCAAGGCGGAAGATATCTTTGAGTTGCTCGACCACTTCCGCTATATCGTTCCTGCTGGTTCGCCGATGACGGGAATAGGTAACAACTTCCAGGTTGCTTCGCTTAGCAACTGCTTTGTTATCGGGCTTGACGGCAATGCCGACTCTTATGGTGCCGTGATGCGAATCGATGAGGAGCAGGTTCAGTTGATGAAACGTCGCGGAGGAGTAGGTCATGACCTCAGTCAGATACGTCCTAAGGGAACGCCTGTGAACAATTCGGCACTCACTTCTACAGGACTTGTGCCCTTCATGGAGCGTTACAGCAACTCCACTCGCGAGGTGGCTCAGGACGGAAGACGCGGTGCGCTGATGCTCTCGGTAAGCATCAAGCACCCCGACAGCGAGGCTTTCATAGATGCTAAGATGACCGAAGGCAAGGTGACTGGTGCCAATGTGTCGGTAAAAATCGACGATGAGTTCATGCAGGCAGCCACCGAGGACAAGGAGTATGTGCAGCAGTTCCCCATCGACAGCAACGACCCGATGGTGAAGAAGACCATCAGCGCAAAGGCTCTTTGGGAGAAGATTGTCCACAACGCATGGAAAAGCGCCGAGCCAGGAGTGCTCTTCTGGGACACTATCCTGCGCGAGAGCATCCCCGACTGCTATGCCGACCTGGGCTTCCGCACCGTCTCTACCAACCCCTGCGGTGAGATTCCGCTCTGTCCTTACGACTCGTGCCGACTGCTGTCGATAAACCTTTTCAGTTACGTTAAGAAGCCTTTCACCAAAGAGGCGTACTTCGACTACGACCTGTTCCGCAAACATGTGGCACTGGCTCAGCGCATAATGGACGATATCGTCGATCTGGAGATGGAGAAGATAGACCTCATCATGGACAAGATAAGGCGCGACCCGCAGAGCGACGAGGTGAAAGGCGCTGAGTATCATCTGTGGGAGAAGATTCAGGACAAGAGTTCTAAAGGACGCCGAACAGGTGTGGGCATCACTGCCGAAGGCGACATGATAGCCGCTATGGGACTGCGTTACGGCACCCAGGAGGCCACCGACTTCTCGGTGAATGTTCATAAGACACTCGCCCTTGCGGCATACGGCTCGTCGGTAGTGATGGCAAAGGAGCGCGGCGCATTCAAGATTTTCGATGCCAAACGCGAAGAGAAGAACCCGTTCATAATGCGACTTCGCGATGCCGACCCGAAACTTTATGAGGACATGAAGAAATATGGCCGCCGCAACATCGCGTGCCTCACCATAGCACCTACGGGCACCACATCGCTCATGACACAGACAACGAGTGGCATTGAGCCGGTGTTCCTGCCGGTGTATAAGCGCCGCCGCAAGGTGAATCCGGGTGACCAGGGGGCTCATGTGGATTTCGTCGATGAGGTGGGCGACTCTTTCGAGGAGTACATTGTTTATCACAAGAAGTTCCTCGACTGGATGAAGATAAACGGAATAGACACCGAGAAGCGTTACACCCAGGAGGAGATTGACGCTCTGGTGGAGCAGTCGCCATACTATAAAGCCACCGCCAACGATGTTGACTGGCTGATGAAGGTGCGCATGCAGGGTGCTATCCAGAAATGGGTTGACCACTCTATCAGCGTCACCGTGAACCTTCCGAACGACGTTGACGAGGAACTTGTCAACCGTCTCTATGTCGAGGCTTGGCGCAGTGGGTGCAAGGGATGCACCATCTACCGCGACGGCTCGCGCTCGGGAGTGATGATTCAAGTGAACGAAAAGAAGAAAAAGACCGAGGAGAAACCTGTGGAGGCAGTGCCATGCAAGCATCCCGAGGTTACCGAAGTGCGTCCTCAGACACTCGAGTGCGACGTTGTACGCTTCCAGAACAATAAGGAAAAGTGGGTGGCTTTCGTCGGACTGCTCGACGGTTACCCATACGAGATATTCACAGGTCTGCAGGACGACGAGGAGGGCATCATGCTCCCGAAGTCGGTTACCAAAGGTAAGATTATCAAGCAGGTCAACGAGAACGGAACGAAACGCTATGACTTCCAGTTCGAGAACAAACGAGGATATAAGACAACTGTGGAGGGACTGTCGGAGAAATTCAACCCCGAGTACTGGAACTACGCAAAACTCATTTCAGGAGTGCTGCGCTACCGCATGCCTATCGACCACGTCATACGCCTCGTAAGTTCGCTGCAACTGAAGAGCGAGAGCATCAACACGTGGAAGAACGGTGTGGAGCGAGCGCTGAAGAAATACGTTTCCGACGGCACCGAGGCCAAAGGTCAGCGTTGCCCCAACTGCGGTCAGGAGACACTTGTCTATCAAGAGGGATGCCTGATATGCACCAACTGCGGTGCATCGCGTTGCGGATAAGTGTGTAAAACTACACAACTCCGAAACTTCAAAACTTCCAAACTCCTGCACTCCTATACTTCTAAACTCCTGAGAAAATGACAATAAAAGAGAGTTGGATATCTATTGACAAGATGAGGTTTCACGCCTGTCACGGCGTGATGCCGCAAGAGCGCGTCACGGGAGGCGAGTTCGTCGTGTCGATAGAAGTGAAGTGCGACATCGGTCGCGCCGTGATGGCAGACGATGTCGCCGATACCGTCAACTATGCTGAAATATTCAAAATCGTAAATAGAGAGATGCAACAGCCTTCCTGCTTGCTGGAACACCTGGCGGGCAGGATTGGCGAGTGCATTTTCCGCGAGATTGAAGGCATCAGCGAGATGCGTCTCAAGGTGCAGAAGGTGAATCCTCCGATGGGCGGACAGTGCGAGGGGGCTGCTGTTTCGCTTTACTTAATAAATGATAAAACTTTTTGAAAGTTATCGGTTTTTCGCTTATAATATATAATTTTGCACGCAATTAATAAGGTATGCGCAAGAAACTGACATTTGTGATGGTGCTTTTGTTCGGCATTATGGTTACTGTTACCGGTGCCGGAAAGAAGACTTTCACCCTCGTCATCGATGCCGGTCATGGCGGACACGACGCAGGTGCGGTGGGCGCTATGTCAAAGGAGAAAAACATCAACCTTAATGTGGCACTGGCATTCGGCCGGCTTGTAGAGGCAAATTGCCCCGACGTGAATGTCGTTTACACACGAAAGACCGATGTGTTCATCCCTCTCAACGAGCGTGCAAACATCGCAAACCGCAATAAGGCTGACCTTTTCATATCTGTGCACACCAACGCCTTGCCGAAGGGTAGGGTGGCGCGAGGCTTCGAGGTTTACACCCTGGGAATGCACCGCGCGGCAGACAACCTCGCCGTTGCTAAGCGTGAGAACTCGGTAATCTCGCTGGAGAAGAACTACAAACAACGCTATCAGGGCTTCGATCCTAACAGCAGCGAGAGTTATATCATGTTCGAGTTCATCCAGGACCGCAACATGTCGAAGAGCGTGGAACTGGCAAAGATGATTCAGAAAGAAGCATGCGCCTCGGCAGGACGCAACAACATGGGCGTTCATCAGGCAGGATTTCTTGTGCTCAGAGCCACTTCAATGCCGAGTTGTCTCATCGAGTTGGGATTCATCACCACACCGGACGAGGAGCGATACCTCAACTCCAAGGAAGGCATCGACCATCTGGCGCGAGGAATATATAACGCGTTCAGGAAATACAAGGGCAAGTACCACGCTGGGATTTCGGCACCAGAAATAGAGGAAAGCGAGCCAACCGTGCACTATGACATGGCACAGAGAACGCCCGTAAGACAGGCCTATGACGACGTACGACAGCAGGACGCGGTGTCGATGCAGCCCGAACAGCCATATTCTCAGTCCGGTTCCAACGACCCTATGCCTGTGACAGTCGCTCCGAAAGTAGCGGAAGTGCCGGCAGAGTCGTTCCGCGAGCCGACAGAACAGCCGCAGGCTATGTCTGCTCAGCAGGCGACAGAGACTCAGAGAGTGTCCGAAATGGCCCCTGCACAACCCTTTCCCGACGAGTCGGAGAAAGGACTTCCTGTGTTCAAGGTGCAGGTGATGGCGATGAGTTGGCCTCTCCCTCCCGGCAGCAGCCAGTTTCATGGCATGACGGGTTTCGACAGTTACGTCGAGGATAAACTCGTGAAATACACCTACGGGTCGTCAACCGACTTAAACAAGATAAACAGAATACGGCAGCATCTGCTCGATAAGTTTCCACAGGCATTCGTTATAGCCTTCAAAGACGGCGTGAAGATGGATGTCAAGGAGGCTATCAGAGAGTTTAACGCAAATAACAACAAGAATCAGTTATGAAGTTTTTTACAAAAGAAGTGAAGATAGCCATCGTGGCAATCATTGGTCTTATAGTTCTTTTCTATGGTCTTAACTTCCTTAAAGGACTAAGCCTTTTCTCGTCGGAAAACATCTATTATATAAAGTTTAAGGACATCAGCGGACTGGCACAGTCGAGTCCTATCTATGCAAACGGCTACCGTGTGGGAGTGGTTAAGAACGTGCTGTTCGACTATGACAACCCTAACGATGTGAAAGTGGCGGTAGATATTGACGAGGAACTTAAGATTCCTAACGGCTCGTCGGCAGAAATCGTAAGCGACATGCTCGGCAACGTGCAGGTAAACCTCTTGCTTGGCGACGACCGTACACGCCTCATTCAGCCCGGTTCCACTCTGCAGGGAGAGGTAAGCGAAGGTGCTCTCGGACAGGTGAAGAAGATGATTCCCACGATAGAGAAGATGCTGCCGAAACTCGACTCCATAATGGCGAGTGTCAACACTCTGCTTGCCGACCCCGCCATTGCGCAGTCGTTGCATAACGTGGAGCATGTTACTGCAAGCCTCAACACCTCTACTCGCGAACTGAACACACTCATGGCGCAACTCAATCGCGACGTGCCAGGCATGACACAGCGCGCAAACAAACTGATGGACAACACAAACGCTATGGTGGAAAACCTGAACAAGGTGGATGTGGAACAGACAATGCGCAAGGTGAACTCTACGCTCGACAACGTGGAGCAGTTCACAGCGCAACTCAACAGCAACAATGGCTCGCTCGGACTGCTCATGCGCGACCAGTCGCTTTACAACAACCTGAACGCCACAATGCTGTCGGCCGACTCGCTGCTCACCAATCTCCGCGAGCATCCGAAACGCTATGTTCACTTCTCTGTGTTCGGGAAGAAGGACAAGTAGTGAGAGCCTGAATCCAAAAATAGTATTTATGCGCTTTTTATCTATAATAATTTAGGGCAAAAAATAACGCTAATTAAAATTGGTCTAAATAGGAGACGGCGCGTCAATACACTTTAGGAAAATTCTCTCAAGCATTATAAATCAGTTATTTTCGCAACTTCTCATGTCTCTTTAAGATGGCTTTTCGTATTTAGCGTTGATTGGATATAATTGTCATAAAATCAAATACTTGGACATTTGCAAATGTTTTTTTAGAAGTTACAGATTATAAAAATCATAAAGGCAATAAATTAAACGATTTAAGGCAATATTCAAAATAAATTATAAAATCACACATTTGCCAATTTCAATTTAATTTGCGAAATTTGCACTCGTGAAACTTCTACATGCCTTTTGAGCGATGTCACCTTCACGACATCGCGTCAACGAGAGAAACAGAAGACTAACCGAGGAGGCTTACCTCCACATATTTAAATAGTAATTAATGACAAAGAGAACTAACGCTCTCTGGGACGAAACGCTCCGACTGATAAAGGAGAATGTCTCGGAACAGCAATTCAGCGCACTGTTTAAGCCGATGGTTCTCGAGAGTTTCGACGAAAACTCGAGGAGAATATTGGTGAAACTGCCCAGCATGTTCGTCTATGAATATGTTGAGGAGCACTATGCTGACTTGCTTTTTAAGGTTCTCACGCGCACATTCGGTCCTGGTTTCCAACTCAACTACCGCATTCTTGCCGACAAAGAGCACGGCAAGACCAATGTCATCGAGTCTGAGCCAGTGGCAAATATCGACCAGCAGCGACAGCGTTCAGGGGTCAACCAGTCGCCTACTATACTTGATGCGGTACAGCCGCAGCAGATAGACTCGCAGTTGAATCCGCGCCTCACATTCTCTAATTTCGTAGAAGGCGCAAGCAACAAACTGCCCCGTACCGTAGGTCTTTCTATCGCCGAGCACCCGCGCACCACATCATTCAACCCCATGTTCATCTTCGGTCCCAGCGGCTGTGGCAAGACACACCTTATTAATGCCATAGGCGTGCGCACGAAGGAACTCTATCCCCAGAAGCGTGTTCTTTATGTTTCGGCACGCCTGTTCCAGGTACAGTACACCAATGCGGTGCTGAAGAACTCGCTCAACGACTTCATCCGCTTCTATCAGACCATAGATATGCTCATTGTGGATGACATCCAGGAATGGATGAGTGCTGCCAAGACGCAGGACACGTTCTTCCACATCTTCAACCATCTCTTCCGTAACGGCAAGCGCATAATACTTGCTTCCGACCGTCCGCCGGTTGACCTCAAGGGAATGCACGAGCGCCTGCTGACGCGCTTTGCATGCGGACTCACCGCCGAACTGGAGAAGCCCAACGAGCAACTTTGCATCGACATACTCCACCGCAAGATAAAGCACGACGGACTGAACATCCCCGAGGAGGTGGTACGGTTTATCGCCCAGACTGCCAATGGCAGCGTTCGCGACCTGGAAGGAGTGGTTAACTCGCTGATGGCATATAGCATCGTGTATAACCGCGACATCGACATGACACTGGCAGAGCGCGTCATCAAGCGCGCCGTTAAGGTGGACGACCGTCCGCTTACCGTTGACGAGATAGTGGAAACGGTGTGCGATTACTTCAACGTTTCCACCACCGCAGTGAGCAGCCGCAGCCGCAAGCGCGAGCATGTAATGGCCCGTCAGGTGGCGATGTATCTCACTCAGAAATACACCAAGATGCCAGCATCGCGCATAGGACAACTCGTTGGCGGCCGCGACCACAGCACCGTGATTCACAGTTGCGCGCAGGTGGAGAAACGACTCACCACCGACAACAGTTTCAACGAGGAGATTACAGAGATAGAAAAATCATTTAAATTGAAGAAATAATACTCATCCCTTACTTTACATTCCAATCTTTTGGAGGAGGTTAGCAGTTGATGCCAGCCTCCTTCTTTGTTATATGGATACCGTTCCGATACCAGTGGCTTCGCCATTGATATCAAACCGCGGAACAAAGTTAATAAGATTGTTGAACAAAGTTAATAACATTGTCGAACAAAGTTAATAGGATTGTTGAACAAAGTTAATAACTTTGTTAGCCGTTTCGATATGAATTGATTATCAAGTAGTTACAAGCGACATTCCGAAAGGTCATCGTTGAGTGTCACTCCTGTGCTTTCTTATTCCCTAAAAAAATATAAAAGAAGTGGCAGATGCATTGTTATTTGATGGTAAAAGTGTAAATTTGCCACTAATAAACGACTGCTGTACTATAACTGCAATATCGATTCAGCAAATACAACTATTATAACCTATATTATTTATGAAGACAAAATCTATTTTCCTTTCTGCCTGCATGATGGCTGCATTGTCATCTAATGCACAGGTAATCATCGACATCGATGGTGGCAATCGCGGCAAGGTAATCAGTCCGATGCTTTATGGCATCTTTTTCGAGGACATCAACCATGCTGCTGATGGCGGTCTCTATGCCGAGTTAATCAGCAACCGCTCGTTCGAGGACAATGCAAAAGGTCCTGACAACTGGATGTTCAAGAGCGAGACAGGCTCGTCTATCAATGGTCAACTTCAGAAAACCGACCTGCTGAATGATGTTCAGCATCAGGCTCTTATGCTCGATGTAAAAGCGTCGAAGGAGCATACGGCACGTCTGCAGAACGAAGGCTTCTGGGGCATCAACGCCGTTCAGGGTCGCAACTACAAACTGTCGTTCTGGGCAAAGGGCAAGTATAACGGCTCTATCAGGGCGAGACTGGTGAGCGCAGACGGCAAGACGGTGTATGCCGAGACTCCTGTTGAGGCTAAAATCAGCAACAAGTGGACCAAGTTTACAGCCGAAATGAAGAGCAACGGCAACGATGAGAAAGCAGTTTTCGAGTTCGTTTTCGATGGCAAAGGCGGCATCAGTCTTGACGTTGTGTCACTCTTCCCGCCGACATTCATGAACCGCGAGAACGGATGTCGTCCCGACCTGGCCCAGATGTTGTATAACCTCAGGCCAAAGTTCATGCGCTTCCCCGGCGGTTGTTTCGTGGAAGGGCAGGAGAGTCCGGAAAATGCCTTCCACTGGGAGAAAACCATCGGCCCGATAGAGGAGCGCGAGGGACACCGCAACGTGAACTGGGGCTACCGCACCACCGATGGTCTGGGATTCCACGAATACCTGCAGTTGAGCGAGGACCTCGGTGCCAAGCCGCTCTATGTGGTTAATGTCGGTCTGTGGCACGGCGGTCTTACTCCCGTTGACAGCCTGCAACCGTGGATTGACGAGTGCATGAATGCTCTGGAATATGCCAATGGCGACGTCACCACAAAGTATGGAGCCATGCGTGCGAAGAACGGTCATCCCGCTCCGTTCAACATCGAGTATCTGGAGATTGGCAACGAGAACAACCAGCCGGATGCCGCTGCCCAGAGCGATCATTACTACGACCGCTATCGCCTTTTCAAGGAGGCAGTGCTCAAGAAATATCCAAAGATGCACCTCATCGGCAACGTTGTGGCATGGGGCGACGACAACCCGAAGTGGGAAAGCAGCGAGACGGTGGAACTGCTCGACGAGCATTACTATCGCAACCCTGCATGGTTTGCCGACAACTTCCATAAATACGACACTTACGAGCGCGGCAAGGCGAAGATATATTGTGGCGAATATGCTGTTACTCAGGGCTTCGGCAAAGTGGGCTCGCTTAACGCCGCGCTGGGCGAGGCAGTCTTCATGATGGGTATGGAGAACAACGGCGACGTGGTGGAGATGGCAAGTTACGCCCCGATTTTCGTCAACGAGAACAATGTGGCATGGCAGCCCGACATGATACGCTTCAACTCTGCACGCGCCATGGGCACCCCGTCGTATTATGTTCAGAAACTGATGGCCGAGAACGTCGGCACCCGTGTGCTCGCCGTAAATCAGCAGAACCCTTACGAGATGAAGGGTGAGGCAGAGCAGAAGCCCGAGGCTGTGAGCGTGGGATTCGGCACGTGGGCTACCCAGGCATCTTTCGACGACATCAAGATTACGGTTGACGGAAAGGTGATAAGCGACAACTGCTCGTCGATGTCAACGTTCAAGGCAGTGCGCGGAACATGGAACAGCGACGGCGGCATGCTCAACCAAACGGCTGACGGAGAGTCGTGCATCGCAGTGAACAACACGAAGTTCTCGCCTAAGAAGTACACCATGACCTGCCGTGCCCGCAAGAACAGCGGCAACGAAGGTTTCCTCATCGTCTATAATTATGTTTCGCCAGACAACTATAGTTGGTTCAACCTCGGCGGATGGAACAACACTCAGCACGGACTGGAGCAGATAAGCGACGGCGGCAAGGCGCAGATGGGCACCAAGGCAGGCTCTGTTGAGACGGGACGTTGGTATGACATACGCATTGATGTGGATGGCGACAGCGTGGCATGTTATCTCGATGGCAAACTGATGTTTGAGAGCAAGGCTCGCAAGAACGTAACACCGGGACTGTTCACATCGGCTGCTATCGACGAGGCAACTGGCGAAATGATTGTAAAGGTGGCAAATACCAGTGCGACAAGCACCACCGCCGACCTGCGCCTGAAGAACTTCGCTCCTCGCTCGGCACGTGCCATTCGTCTGAAGTCAGCCAACGGTAAGGACGAGAACACCCTCGACCAGCCAACAGCGGTTTATCCTGTAGAGGAGACGCTCACGGTTGGCAAGAACGGCCTTCTTCTCGATGTGCCTGCCTACTCGCTGAGTATTGTCAGGATTAAGAGATAAGATGTAGATATAATAAATAAAAGGAGATAGAGGACAACACCTGCACGATAATGGCAAGGCTGTTGTCCTCTATCTCTTTTCGTTTTCCGAAATATTCTTTTTGCTTACTCTTTTTTCATCATCTTTTGCCACTTTCTGTATCCGAGAATGGCGATTACGACGTAAAGGCTATAAAGAAAAGCCTTGAACGGAATACCTTTCACGACGTAAAGGTAAGTGCAAATCAAGTCCACCACAATCCAGCAAATCCATTGTTCTACATACTTGCGTGCCAAAGCCCAGAGTCCCACGAAACTCAGCGCGTTAGTGAAGGCATCCAGCAAGGGCACTGTTGAGTTTGTCCACGTCACCAGTACAAAATAGGTGGCAGCCCAGATGGCCACGAAGGCCAACAGAGTGGGGAGATATAGACGTAGTGGCATGTGTGTGATGGGCATCTCCTCTCCTTCGCCCTGTCCCTTTTTCTTACCGAATTTCCATACGGCATAGCCGTAGATGGCCGCTATGGTATAGTAGGCAGCCATACCGGCATCACCATATAGTCCGTGACTATAGTATAGGTAAATGTCCAGAGCCGGCATGATGATGCCTACCAACCATAGGGCGATATGTGCTTTGTATTCAAGCCATATATAAAGCAGGCCCAACACCGTGGTAAAGATGTCGAGGCCATGCTCTATGATAAACGGATACAGGTCCATGTGCAATTAGAATTTCAGCGTTATGCTGCCCATGGCTGTGAAACCGGCAGCGGGAACGAATCCTATCTGATAGTAGCGTTTGTCGTTGGGATGGCCGCCGCTCTCGCATATTGCGCTATAAACCCATCCTCCCTGAGCGTAACGCTTGTTGAAGATGTTGTTCAGATGGGCGCCGAAAGTCACCTCTTTCATTCCGAGGAACTTGCGATCAACGTTCATGGTGTATGTGATGTTGGCGTTCATTACCTCGTATGAGGGCAGTGAGCGGTCTTTGTTCTTCGAGTTGTCGAGATACATGCGGCTCACATACTGTGAGTGGAGCACTGCCTGCAATCCCTTGTAGTGGAAGTTGATGAAGGCATTGGTTATCTGCGATGGCGAGAAGGCGAGCGTTGAGTTGTCGTAGTGTATGGTGGTTCTGGCATTCTTGCCTTTGTCCCAATCTTCAATCATCTCGTCGAAGTCCTTTATCTTGTTGATGCTCAGTGCGCTGTTAGCCTCTACAGAGAGCCATGACGTGATGTCGCAGCCTGCCGTCAGTTCCATACCCATGCGGTAAGAGTCCTTGATGTTTGTTGTCAGGTTCTCGCCGATGTCGCTCTGCTGTCCTGTCTGCACGAACTGGTTCTTATAGTCCATGTAGTAAAGGTTGATGCCCAGGTGGTAATCGGCTTTGTTGTAAGTGTAACCCATTTCGAAGTCGGTAAGGCTCTCGGCCACAGGAGCGGGATAACTGCCGTTGTCGGTGAAGTTGTTGCGCTCTGGCTCGCGATGGCTCAAAGCCACCGAGGCGTAGGCGCTGTGTCCGCCTTTATGGAAACTCACGCCAGCCTTCGGGTTGAAGAAGTCGTATTTCTTGTCGATGTCGAGTTTTTGGTTGTAATATCCGCTTTCCTGCTCATAGAACTTGTCGTTGATGCCGTCGGTCTTATAGGTGACGTGGCGGTACTGCATGTCGGCGAAGACATTGAACATATCGTTGATGCGGTATGCAGCCTTCAGGAAAACGTTGCCGTCGAACTTGTTGGCATCCGAATCGTAGTATTTGTGTTTGCCTTTGTTCAGTATAGCGTTGCTCAGTTCGTTGTCGGCGGCGTATGTGACATATCCGAAGTGGTTGCCGTCGAACTGCTGTGCTGACAGTCCTCCGATGATGTCCCAATCAGCGTCCTTATAGTTGATGTTCCACACTGCGCCGTAAGTGTCCTGTGTCAGTCCTTTCTGCCTTACGAAGTCGGTTTTCTTCAGTTCCGTACCATCTGCCTTGGTGAAGGCCAGTCCAAACTTCGACAGTTTGTTGTTGGGGCGGAACTCGTCGTAGTATCCGTAGCCGTGGGTGTAGTGCAGCGAGCCGCTCATCGCCCAGTTGTCGCTGATGTCCCATGCCAGAGACAGAATGTTGTGGTTCTGCCAGAAGTTGTCTGTTGTCTTGCGCCACAGAGTTCCGTCGTTCATCTGATATCTCTTGGTGATGTATTTGCCGTTGGCATCCTTGGCGAAGTTGCCGCTTTCGTCGTATGTGATATATTCATACAGCGAGTTGAAGCGTCCCAGACCGGCCTTATACATGTCCTCATAGGTCTTGATTCCTGTGTTTGCGCCCCATGTTCCGTCCATCAGGCTCAGGTCGTTGTCGCCTGCCGTCACTCCGCTCCATGCCTGACCAGTCTTCTCGAAGTTGCCGATGTTCTTGTAGCGGATAACGAAGTTGCGGTCATACCATGCCAGTCCGCCATAGTAAGAGCCCGAGCGCCCTTCAGTTCCGTGAATGAAGCCGTCGGTGTTAGTCTCGTTATATGCTCCGTCGAAGATGAAGTGGTTCCACAGCAGGCCTGTTGAGAACGATGCACCCACGTTGAATGTGTTATACGAACCATACGAACCCTTCAGTTCGAACGATGGTGCATGTGCAGGTGTCTTTGACGACAATGCAATGGTTCCGCCGAAAGCACCGTCGCCGTTAGTCGATGTTCCCACACCGCGCTGTATCTGTACCGAGCCGAGCAGCGAGGCATAAGAGTTCATGTTAGCCCAGAACACGCACTGGTCCTCGGGTGAGTTCAGTGGCACTCCGTCGAGTGTGACGTTGATGCGCGAGTCGCCAGCGCCGCGGATGCGCATATACGATGTTCCCGTGCCCATGCCGTTGTCGCTCCATGCCAGCACACCAGGAGTCTGCGAGAAGAGGAAGGGCAGTTCCTTTCCTGTCTTGGCGAAGTCGGCCAGTTCTTTACGCTTGAAGTTTTCCACAGCGAACGGTGCGCCCTTTTGCGCTTTCACGCCGCGCACCACCACCTCTTGCAGTTCTTCCATACGTAGCGAGTCGGTCTCGGTTTGTGCCTTTGCCTTCTGCGTACAAAGAGACATTACTGCAAGCGATGCAGTCATCAAAATAATCCTTTTCATTTTTACCTTAAACTAAAAAATAATTAATGTTTAAAGGGGATTGCCAATTGCGATAACAATTGAGCCTGTCGTTCATTCCTACGCCGGCATTACCCGGATCAGGTTTGAGGGTTTAATCTCAGCCCGCCCACGGCGGACACCCCTTAACTTACACTTTGTAAATCGGGTGCAAAAGTATATAAAAATCTTAAAATAACCAAATCCTGACAGTGTAAAGATATGTCATTTAACCATCGTGGGATAAAATATCATACAAAATGTTTGTTTTGTAGGGTGAAATAGTGTATTTTTGCAAAAACTAAATGATTACCGTTGCTTCACGAATGATATCTAAACTCGCTCATCACAGAAGGCTGTTGCATAGGAAAAGCATTCTGCTCTTCTTATGCCTCCTGATGACGGCACTGCCGTCGGCGGCGCAAACGTCAGGGGAATCGGCGTGCACGCAGCAGAAAATCGAGGCTGTCCGACTGCCCGACCTCAACATTCCGCGTGCATCCTCCATTGCGTTTTTTGCCAATGGCGAGGTGGTGCTGGTGGGTGGTCACACCAATGGTTTCGTTCCTTCTGCCACCGCCGAATATCTTAAGGACGGCAAATGGCATCTTGTGAAGACGGCATACGAGCACGACGATGGCCTGTATGTCCCGCTGAAGTCGGGCAAAGTGCTCATTGGCGGCGGTCACGAGAAAAGTCTTGGCATAGGACAGACTTTCCCGACAGAGTATTATAATCCCGTGGAACATAGTTTTGAGGGCTTCGGTTGCCTCGACACCAAACGAGCCTTGGCGCAGGCGTTGGAACTGGACAGCGGCAAGGTGGTGATTGCCGGCAACTGGTATGCCGATGATGCCGTTGAGATGTTCGACGGCAAAGCAACATTCTCTCATGTAAAGAAACTAGCACCGGGATTCGTGTCGCCTTATATCTTCCAGATTTCTGCCGACAATGCTGTGATATTCGGCAGTCAGGACATTCATGGGAAACCAATAAAGTCCGACTCTGTCTATCGCCTGAAAGGCGAGCCGTTCAGTGTTCCGCTGTTCAAAGATTGGCATCCTTGCATGTCGTTCAATAGGCCTTGTGCCAGCAACAGTTTCGTCGGTAACAAGCAGAAGGGCATTTATGCTTATCTCTTCATGGTGATGAACGATGAGGGGCAGATGGCAGTTGCAAAGATGGAAAGCACGAAGGGAGAGGAAGTTCCACGCTTTTCGCTCTTGCCCGTCAAGCAAACCATTCCCATGAAAAGCCAGTGGGGGAGTGAGATAGTTTACTATGGTTCGGTGATTGTTGACGACAGGGCTGGCAAGGGATATGTTATAGGATTTGACAAGGACTGTCGTTACTATGTATTATGTATAAATAATGTACGCGCGGAGAAAGACATAACGCTCACACTTTGTTATACCGAGCCGTTGACGGATATCGGCGACGGTGTGCCGGTGCTCACCGGCGAAGGAAATATCGTCGTCGCTGGCGGCATTACAGGTTCTAATTTCTATCCTAAGTCCACCGCGTATATGTTGTGCTTGGGCGAAAAGAGCGAGGCGCAGGCCAGCGGAACGGGCTGGCTGCCTTGGATAGTATTGACCGCAATGGTCCTGCTTGCTGCCTTGCTTTATGTACTTCTATGCAGAAAGAGAACGGAAGATAATCCCGCAGAGACGCCCGACTGTTGCGACGAGAGCGAGAAACACCTGTTCCAGCGCATCAGTACGTTGATGGATAATGAGAAATCATATTTGCGCAGCGACCTGAAACTCTCTGATGTCTCGGCACTGCTCTCCACTAACAGCCGCTATGTGTCTGAGGCTATAAGGAACCAGTGCGGCAGTTCGTTCACGCAGTTTGTCAACGGCTACCGTGTGGAGCATGCCAAACGGCTGATGCGTGAGAACCCCGACCGCAAGATTACGGAGATAGCGGTGTTTTCGGGTTTCTCCGGCGAGTCCTCCTTCTTCCGAACTTTTAAGACGTTCACGGGACTCACGCCGAAGGAATGGATAGCACAGAACGGCTAAATACAAGTAAATCGACTGCCAAAACATGAATTGGCAGTCGATTTTCGTTTTATGGTAGTTGGTTTCCAGGATTATGCTTTACCTTTGCTAAAAATCATTCGCACATATTAATCATTAATAATAAGACGTATCTATGAAGAAGATTCTATTATCAATCGTTGCGCTCTGCTGCGCAGTTGTGGCAGGGGCGCAGAATGAAATTATGACCGCCGTGCTTCAGCATGGCAGCGACGTGAGTGTCTTCACTGGCGCAAATGCCTTTGTCAACGCAAATGCAGCCGCAGCCGACGGAGATGTGATTACTCTTTCGGCAGGCGCGTTTAACGTTTCAGACATCACAAAGTCTATTACCGTCTATGGTGCTGGCTTCGAAAAGGATGCGAATACCGGTACAGAGGTGTCAAAAATCAACGGCCAGTTGAATCTCGGAGCCTCTGGGGGAGGAACCCTTTCGGATATTCATTTGGAAGGTATATATTTTAACAGCCACGTCAATACGAATGTTTCGTTAGAGGGTTTCGTAATGGAAAAGTGTTATGTTAACGGCAACGTCAACGTAGTTGAAAACACGAACACGACAATCAGGAATTGTGTCATTACGGGGGCTATTGCCGGAGGCGACAAAATAGCCAACAACTGCATCATACAAAACTGCTATGTAGGAGGTGCCATAAATACATTTAATGTGAGCAGCAGTGTCAAGATTGATCATTGTATCACTTGCAATTTTGTGGGGCCTTACTTCTGTTCCAACAGCATTTTCACGTATTATTGGGTTGGTGCTTATTATGACCGTGCAGTTTTTGCCAATACAGAAGGAGCAGTTGCTCATAACTGTATTTTTAGGAGTTTCAGTTATAACAATCAGGACAAGAATGATTTCCAAAATTGTTATGCTGTTGACATCAATAACATCTTCTCTGATGCGACAAATGCTAACTATTCCGCCGCCCGGACCTACGAAATACAGCAGCCCACGACATGGATAGGAACCGATGGCCAAGAGATAGGCATCCGCTACGGATGGAGCAAGGTGCCAGGAACTCCGGTTGTGAAGAACCTCAATGCCACCGTGGCCGGTACTGACCTCAACGTGGCGTATGAGGCCGAAGCAAGATAAGAATAACCAATAACTGCAATAGCATGAAAAAGATTCTATTATCAATCGTTGCACTCTGCTGCACGGTGGCAGCGGGGGCGCAGAATGAAATTATTACTGCTGTACTTCAGCATGGCGACGACGTGAGTGTTTATAAGGGCGGTTCTGCTTTTGTGCAGGCGTACAATGCTGCAGTTGACGGCGACGTGATAACCTTAAGCAACGGTTCATTTGTTCCGCCTGCCTGCATTGAGAAAGTTCTGTCCATCTACGGATGCGGATTCGAGGAAGATCAGGAAGCGAACACTTCTATTACCACCATCAACGGAGATTTGCGTGTGGGTAAGGCAGATGCAGTACTTGAAGGAGTTCACATCGAGGGAGTGTTTGTGAAAGGTGAACTGTTAGCGGCTAATACCACCAACAGTTCCACTACCGCACAATTGAAGGGTTTTACCCTGAAGAGGTGTTTTGTCGAGAGTAATCTTAGATTTAACAGCAATATCGAGGGGGGGACTATAAAGCAATGTAGGATAGGACGCGGTATTTATGGAACGAGCACCGTTATTGCAGATGGTTTGTTTATCGCCAACTGCTATATATGGGACAGGGTTGCCCAGTTCAGCAAGGATAGTGATGTGCAGATTGATCACTGTATTAAGGCTTTGCGTTATGGTTCAGGGCATTATAGCAATGATGATGCTAACTGGAGCGAATTCATCTGGACCAATTCGATCATTGGTCACAGAGGTGCCTATGATGGATGGGGACAAACCCCGCTCGGGTTTTATAGTGTAGCTCAGAACTGTATCATCGTCGAAAGTGGTTTAGATAGTTCAGTAACCCAGAATGGTTGCATAGTTAGTGTTCCAATAAATGACCTCTTTGATGATGGTATCAATAATATCGATTATTCGCAGACTCGAAATTGGAAACTTAAAAATGAAACCTATCTGGGCACAGACGGTACTCCCATCGGCCCGTATGGAGGTGATGGTTGGAACAAGGTTCCATCAACTCCTTACGTGAGGAACCTGAACGCTACAGTTGATGGTACAGAACTTAAAGTTAACTATCAGGCTGGAGTAAGATAAATTATAAACACGGAAGACTATGAACAGAATTAGATATCTGCTGATAGCGGCGACACTGGCGATGACATCCGTCGCAACAGCACAAAAGAGTATCGTCGAGCGACAATATTGGATAGACGGTAATATCGCTGAGGCTCAGACCTTGGCGGAGTCTCCCACCAGTATCGGCATCGGGGATTTGAAGCCCGGACTGCACTCGCTGACCGTCCGCGTGAAGGACAGTGAGGGATTGTGGAGTTCGCAAGTGGCCAAGTATTTCATCGTTCCGTTTGCCCCTTCCAGCGCTACCAGCAAGACAATCAAGCAGCACCAGTACTGGATTGACGGCAAGATAGAGGCTAGGGTAACACAGGAACAAAAGCCTGCAACCATCGACATCCAGACACTGAAGCCTGGTCTGCATTCGTTCACGGTTCGAGTAAAGGACAACACTGGAATGTGGAGTTCGCAGGTGGCCAAGTATTTCATTGTGCCACAAGCAGAAACGGTGGTGGAAGAGAAGCGTATCGTGCTCCATCAGTATTGGATTGACGGCAATCTGGACGCTATTGTTCCATCGGAGACGCAGCCCTCCACAATCGACATCACGGCGCTGAAGCCCGGTCTGCACTCATTGACCGTGCGCGTGAAGGACAATACGGGCGTGTGGAGTTCGCAAGTGGCGAGGTATTTCATCGTGAAAGACAACAACGTGATGGAGGAAACCACCATTACGCGCTATATGTATTGGTTCGATGAAGAGACGGCTGACTTCAAGACTGGGTCGCTCAGCGCGGCATCGGGCACTATGGACATCGACATCAGCGACGTGGAGGCTGGCACCCATACCCTGTGGTGGCGCTGCGGCGACTCTAAGGGCGCATGGAGCGAGCCGCGCTCGGTGACTTTCGAGAGCCGTAGTTTCTACGACTACACCGTTCCGGCATCGGGAGTGGGAACGTTCTCTGCTGATGTCAACCTGACATTGCCCGACGGACTGCAAGCACACTTCTGCACATATCTGAAAGAGGTGGACGAGGGACTGGCAATAAAGATTATCAGCATCGACGGCAACGTCATATCGGCCAACACCGGTATGCTGCTCAGCGGAACGGGCGGTGAGACCTATCGGCTGAGGTACACCGCAGAAGCGGGAGCAACCAACGAAAGCAACCGGCTGGTGCCCGTTGTGGAGTCGGTACACGTGAACGCCACCGACGGACAATACACCAACTATATGATGAAGGGTGGACGCTTCGTCATGATTCTCGATGAGGATGAGTCTGTCATGATGCCGGCACACCGTGCTTATCTGCCATTGCTCACCAGCGAGGCAGCGGGAGCCAACTTCATCGGCATTGTGTGGGACGACGAAACAGTGACAGGGCTCGACGGCGTTCCATCGAACGACCCAGAACCCTCAATGCTCGACGGCACCATCTATAACTTGCAGGGACAGAAGGTTGATCATCCCACACGAGGCATTTATATCATTAACGGAAAGAAAGTCGTAATAAAGTAAACAATGAAAAAAATATATATGTCACCGGAGACAATAGAGGTGGCCTGCTTTGGCAACACCCTCCTCGACCTCGGAACCACCATACCTGTGGATACGAGTGGCGAGGGTGCCAGCCAGAGCGGTGCCGAGGGCAAGAGACATCATGATGTTGTTGACGACGATGATGCTGAGCCTGCCGACAGCATCATCAAGTATCGCCGCGACCCGATGGACTTCATTCCCAAGACGTTTACGAAGATTTGGGACGACTGAGTTGTGCTCCGAAAACGACGTTTGTAACTACCTGGTTTCCAGTTAGATACGAATGGGGTAACAAAGTTATTAACATTGTCTCGCGGTTTGGCATCAGTTGTAATCCCGTTGGATATTTCTTGCTATTCCTCTTGCTTCTTTCGGCGAGATATAATAAAAGAACTAAATATTATTACACCCTCCTGATGGGTTAGTGTTCTGAAAGATGCTGTAAGAGATGTCTCCCCTCCCCTACAGGGGCGGGGAGTCATTAACGATGGGGTCAAATAGTGTATATTTGCCTAAAAAAAGTGTGTCAGGATAGTTCTTTATTCCTATCCTGACACACCTTTGTAGTGAATGTCATGCAGCCTTAGTCCTTGCAGTCGCCCTTACCGCAGTTGGGGTCGTGTTTCTTCTCCTTGCCTGCTTCGGGTTTCATCTTGCCTGCGGTGAATCCGAGGCCCACGATGGCGCGCTGAATGTCCTTCTTAGATGTTTTCTTGGTGTCGAAAGTCACTACCATGTCCTTTGTCACTTCGTCCCATTCAGCGGTTTTCACTCCGTCGATGGCCTTGGCTGTGCTTATGATGCGCTTTCCGCAACGTTCGCAACGGCCATTCACCTTGAATTTCACTGTTTTGTCTTTTGCCTGTGCTGCACCGCAGATGATGATTGCTAAGGCAGCGATGATAATCTTTTTCATTCTTTTTCTGTTTCTATAAGTTACTGAGTTTTATTACTTTTAGTTGACAAGTAAACGAGTTGACAAGTTGACGAGTTGACAGGTAAACAAGTTATTTGTTTAGGGAATTTGACAATTAACTTATCAACTCATTAACTTATCAACTCGTCAACTAATCAATTATGAATTACACTTCCACGGCTTCAACTGCTTGAAGAAGTCGTTGCCCTTGTCATCAACGAGGATGAAGGCAGGGAAGTCCTCAACGGTGATTTTCCATATTGCCTCCATGCCGAGTTCGGGATACTCCACGCACTCGATGCTCTTGATGCTCGACTGTGAGAGTACTGCAGCCACACCTCCGATGGTGCCCAGATAGAATCCGCCGTGCTTCTTGCAAGCATCGGTCACCTCCTGTGTGCGGTTGCCCTTGGCAATCATCACGAGCGAAGCGCCATGATCCTGGAACTCGTCAACGTATGGGTCCATACGGTTGGCTGTGGTTGGTCCCATAGAGCCGCAAGGATAACCTTCGGGAGTCTTTGCTGGTCCAGCATAGAGTATTGGGTGATCCTTGAAGTATGCTGGCATCTCCTCGCCGGCATCGAGACGTGCCTTTAGTTTGGCGTGTGCGATGTCGCGAGCCACGATGATTGTTCCCTTCAGGTTGACGCGTGTCGATACAGGATATTTGGTCAGTTCGGCACGAACGGCGTCGATGCCCTTGTCGAGGTCAATCTCAATGCCCTTCGTTCCCTCTCCAGGACGGCGATACTCCTCGGGGATAAGTTCTGTTGGGTTGTCGTCCATCTTCTCGAGCCAGATACCGTCGGCATTGATTTTCGCCTTGATGTTGCGGTCGGCCGAACAACTAACGCCCATTCCGATGGGGCATGATGCACCGTGGCGTGGCAGGCGGATTACGCGGATGTCGTGAGCCAGATGCTTGCCTCCGAACTGTGCACCGAGTCCTATCTTGTGTGCTTCGAGCAGCAGTTTCTGCTCAAGGTCGATGTCGCGGAATGCGCGTCCTGTCTCGTCGCCTGTGGTTGGCAGGTTGTCGTAGTATTTTATTGATGCGAGTTTCACTGTGAGCAGGTTCTTCTCTGCCGATGTACCGCCGATGACGAATGCAATGTGATAGGGTGGGCAAGCGGCTGTGCCGAGCGTCTTCATCTTCTCAACGAGGAATGGCAGCAGCGTGCCTTCGTTCTGTATGGTAGCCTTGGTCATGGGGTAGAAGTAGGTCTTGTTTGCCGAGCCACCGCCCTTTGCCACCATCACGAAGCGGTACTCGTCGCCCTCAACAGCCTCGATATCTATCTGTGCCGGCAGGTTGCAGCGGGTGTTCACCTCGTCGTACATGTTCAGTGGAGCGTTCTGAGAGTAGCGCAGATTGTCCTCGGTGAAGGTGTTGTAAACACCGAGCGACAGTGCCTCTTCGTCCTCGAATCCTGTCCACACCTGCTGTCCCTTTTCGCCGTGTATGATGGCGGTGCCGGTGTCCTGGCAGAAAGGCAGTATGCCCTTGCATGCTGTCTCGGCGTTGCGCAGGAACTGCAGTGCCACATACTTGTCGTTCTCCGATGCCTCGGGGTCGCTCAGTATTGCAGCCACCTGCATGTTGTGATCGCGTCGCAGCATGAACTCCACGTCGTGGAAAGCCTGCTGTGCGAGCAGCGTGAGTGCTTCCTTAGAAACTTTCAGAATCTTGTGTCCTTCAAATTCGCCTGTGCTTACTCCCTCTTTTGAGAGCAGGCGATACTCCGTGTTGTCCTTTCCGAGTTGGAACATCGGAGCGTACTTAAATTCAGGTTTGTTTGCCATAATGTTTCTTTTTTATTTATAGTTGCTTTAATAGGTATCTTCGCTTTTTAATATCCGAAAACCTCCTCGGCGGTGAGGCGTTTCACGGTTGCTATCTTTTCGAGAGCCTCCATGTCGAGAGCCTTCTCGTCACCGAGAATTATGTAGCGGTACTCCTTGTTTGCTATGAGTTTCTTCTCGTAGTTGACGATGTCCTGCAGAGTCACATTGGGCAGGTCCTGATAGATTTTGCTGTTCAGGTCGTAGTCGATGCCCAGTCGCTTGGCGTTCAGATAACTGTAGATGATGCTCATCTTCGTGGTGCGCATGCTTGCCAACTGCTTTGTCAGAGCGTCCTTCGCGATGTTGAAGCCGTTCTCGCTGGCAGGCATCTCGTTGAGAATCTCGTTGTAGTGGTTGATGCAGTCCATCATCTTGTCGTTCTGCGTGATAATATGTGTCATGAACGACTCCTTGCGTCCCTTCACGCTGGGGCGAGAGTAGAAGGCGTATGCGTTGTATGCAAGTCCGCGTGTCTCGCGCATCTCCTGGAACACTATGCCGTTCATGCCGCCACCGAAATACTCGTTGAAGAGTGCGCGTGTGGCTGCCTCGTCAGGGTTCCAGTCGCGCCCCTCGTTGTGATACATGCGCATGTAGATGTTCTTGGCGTCGTATGGAGCAAGCAGCACCTCGTTCTTGTCGGCCCTCTGGTCGAGATACGGGTTGTTCTGCGGAACGCTGGCGAGTTGTTTCGCCGTGCTGTGCAGTTTCTTGACGTTGTCTGCAACGGTCTTCTCGTCTACGGGTCCGTAGTAGAGCACGCAATGTTCATACTGAGACAGATTCTTCAGCAGGTCGATGAACGCCTGTGGGTCGGCGCTCTTCAGTTCCTGTTCCGTCACGAGGTCGCGGTAGGCGTTGTGGGCACCTTGTGTGCCGTAGGCATAGAGATATGCGAAATAAGACTGCTGGCTCTTCTTGGCATCGTTGCGTTTCTTCATTGTCATGTCCACCAGTTGGTCGTATGCCTCCTTGTCGGCCTTTGCATGCATGAACAGGTCGTCAAGCAATGTCATGGCCTGTGTCATGTTCTCGCTGAGTCCTGAAAGGCTTACGGTGAGGTTTTCCTCTCCCACGTTGATGCTCCAGTCGCATCCCAGTTCATAGAACTTCTGCTTGATGTCGGTGGCTGTCATGCGGTCGGTGCCGAGGTATTGTATGTAGTCGGCAGCAATGTCATACCGCTTGTCTGCGCTCTGTCCAAACTCATATCGGTAGGCAAGGTTGAACAATCCGTTGGTGGTATTCTTAACATAGTAGAGCGGCATGCCTTTCTTCATCTGCGAGGAAGAGAAGTCTGTCTTGTAATCTACGAACTTTGGTTGTATAGGCTCCACCTGCGAGTCCTGTATGTCCTTCACGAACTGGCTCATCTGGTCGCGGTTCGCCTGGATAGGAGTGATTATTGGCTTGTCGATTTTCTTCTGCAGAGAGTCGATGCCCTGTTTCTTGAACACGGTGACATAGCCGTCGGTGAAGAAACTGTTGGCAAAGGCCACCAGTTCGGGCTTGGTTATTTTAGAGATGCGGTCGATGCGGCCCACCTTCTGCTTCCAGTCAACCTCGTTGATGAATGCATCGACAAACTGGTCGGCACGTCCCGCATTGCTCTCCAATAGTTGGTAGTAACTGCGTTTCTTGTTGTTGATGATGCTTGTCAGCAAGTTGTCGGGGAAGTTGCCTTTCTTCAACTTGTCAATCTCGCTGAGCATCAGGCTCCTTACTTCTTCGAGACTCTGTCCCTGCTTTGGCGTTCCCATCAGGAAGAAACCTCCGTGGTCGTGCATCAGTTCGGCACCGCCCATTGCACGCTGCACCTTCATGGTCTGGTTCAGGTTGAGGTCGAAGAGTCCTGCGCGTCCGTTGCTCAGCACGTCTTCCAGCAGTTGCAGTGTGTCGGCCTGCAGAGCGTTGGCTTCCTTGGCTTGCCATGCCATCCATACCTGTTCCGCTTCTTGTCCGATGACGGTGGAATCCTTGGGCGCGGTAATTGGAGTAAGTGGTGCTAATGTAGGCTGTTTTACATCGTCGCCCGGTACCCATTTGCCGAAATACTTATTGATGATGGCGATGGTCTTTTCGGGGTCGAGGTCGCCAGCCATACATATTGCAACATTATTGGGGCGATACCATTTGTTGAAATAGTTCTTGATGTTCACTATCGACGGGTTCTTCAGGTGCTCCTGTGTGCCGATGGTGGTCTGCGTTCCGTATGGGTGGTTGGGCCACAGCATCTTGCTTATGGTGTAGAAGAGTTTCCGCTGGTCGGAACTGAGTCCGATGTTGTATTCCTCATACACAGCCTCCAGTTCGGTATGGAAGCCGCGGATTACCATGTTCTGGAAGCGGTCGGCCTGAATCTTAGCCCAGTTCTCCACCTCGTTGGCGGGTATGTCCTCGGTGTAGCAGGTCACATCGTTGCTGGTATAGGCGTTTGTTCCTTCAGCACCGATGGCTGCCATCAGTTTGTCGTACTCGTTGGGGATGAAATACTGTGCCGCCAGTTGCGAGATGCTGTCAATCTCATGGTATTTCTGCTTGCGCAGTTCGGGGTCTTTGATGAGGCGGTATTCCTCGTATCGCTTCTCTATCTCGTCGAGCAGCGGAGCCTCAGCCTCGGGGTTGTTAGTGCCGAACTGCTTGGTGCCCTTGAACATCAGGTGCTCCAGATAGTGAGCCAGACCGGTTGTCTCTGAAGGGTCGTTCTTCGAGCCAGTGCGCACGGCGATGTATGTCTGAATGCGCGGCTTCTCATTGTTTGCAGAGAGATAAACCTTCAGTCCGTTGTCCAGCGTGTAGATGCGTGTCTGCATCATGTCGCCAGGTACGGTGACATATTTAAAAACCTGGGCCTTTAAAGGTAAAAAGGTAAAAAGGTAAAAAGGTAAAAACAGATAGAGGAATCTTTTCATTTTTCCAATAATTTATTAATTATGTTTATAGTCGTTCCGATAATGGTATTGACATCGTTTGTTAAAAAATCAAATTCTTGCTTAGAGAGGGTTTCAGATTCATAAAGCAGTTCTAACCAGTATTTTGTTTCACTGGCCTCTTTGAGTGATATTTTAAGTTTGTTGATGTAGTCTGCATCACTTTGAGCATAAAAACTTTCAGCAATATTTGCCCCGATGCTAGTTCCACTCCTATATATTTGTTTTGAAATGACGAACTCTTTCTTTTCGTCTTGCAAATAACGGAATAGTTTAATAATCCTAAGAGCAAATTGTTTACTTAGTTTATATATGACATTCTCACTCATTTGTTTTCTATTAATATTTTACTTTTTTACCTTTTTACTTTTTTACTTTTAAACTATTTTTCGTAATCTATTTCGTGATCGAGGCTGTTGATGAAGTTCTCGTAAACCTCTTCCTCAACGTCGCCCATCTCAAACTCCTTGCCAGCATCCTTGCGAATCTCGGCAATCCATGCGCGGCGAGCCTTGATGTAATCCTCACGGATTCGCTCTATGTCTGCCTCCGTGATGCGGTCGAGACCATAGTAGTCGAGAATCATGCGGTAGGTCCAAGCCCACTGATACTCGCGGTAGTGGCTGTCAATCTCGGTGAAGCGGTCGATTACCTGCTGGATGTCCGACAGCGTGCCGTTCTTGATGTCGTCGATGAGACGCTGTTCCTCGCTCTCTGGCAGAAGCAGACCTGAAAGGTCGTTCCACTTGCCGATTCCGACAGTTGTCGTTGGGATGCCGAAGGCGCCGCGCTTCAGCACGCGTTTCATCACTGCTCCCATATAGATGCGCAGTGCGATGTCGTAGTATTTGATACCCTTGCGGAGCGACGAGCCCTTGATGAGATACTCGTGATAAATATATTCTGACACGTCTTTTCCTGTAGATTCCTGCAGATTCTCCAGAATCTTCTTGCCCCTGAGAATACCACCCACGGAGAATGGCGAGAGCCAGTCGAAGTTGACGATACTCTTCTGGCAGTCCTTCGGTCGCATGTCGCGTTTCGGCCATTTGCGTATGTCGCGGTAAAGACCAACGGTGGTGATGTTGCGTCCTGGCACCAGATACATGTCGTCGTTGTATGAAATGAGGTATGAGAACGGCAGGTCGCGGGTGTCAGGATGGTGCATCAGTTTACCCATACACACCGAGAACGTTCCGATGTTTGCCGGCATCAGCAGATAGGCGCCACTGGCAGTCTTCGTTCCTCGTTCAAGTATTCCGTAGTGCATCGGTCCCATCTTATATGCGTGGTTCGAGAAGTTGGTGTTAGAACCGGCATTATAGAACGAGAACTGTCCGCCGATGAGCAGGCTCGACTTGTGGTGACTTGCCGAGAACGGGCCACAGAATGCTGCGCATGCCTCGCCGTTAGACATGTATGAATTGGCGAAGAACACACTTGCCGATGCGGTGAAGCCGTTGCTTATCTGGCATGCCTCGCCCACGAAGCAGTCTTGCATCTTGACGCTGTTGATGATGCTCGAGCCATCGCTTATTATTGAATTCTCACAGATAACGCCCGTGCCGATGTACACGCTGTTGTTTGGCGAACTCATGATGGAGCAGTCGCTGAGGCGTGACGCACCGTCAATCTCGGCAGCATCCTTAATGATGGTATTTGTGATTTCCTTGGTGTTCACTATCTTGACGCAGTTGCCTATGGTGCCGCGCTCAGGCATGTGCAGCCTGATGTCCTCGTCAACGAGGCGGCGTATGGCATCCTTCACCTCCTTGTCGCGGAAGTGCTTCACCATGAATGCGGCAAACTGAGAGTTGAGGTTGCCAAAGAGCACCACGTTGCCGTCGCCCACCTCGTTGAGCACCGATACCAGATTGCCCTCGCCGTAGGTTGCGCCCTCGGTGGTCTCCATGGTGCACACGTTCGAGATGTAGCACTCGTTGCCTATGGTGTAGTTGTTTATGAAGTTGCCGATATTCTCTATCAGACAGTTGTCTCCAACCGAAACATTGCGCAGAGTGGCGTTATATACTCCAGAGTGTTTGAAGAAATCTTTGCTCACCTCGATGCTCTTCTCGAAGACACCCAACTTTATCTCGCCGTAGAATGTGGTTCTTTTGACGTACTTGGGGATGAAGTCTTCGGCCACTTCAATGGCAGACCAGTCTTCAGCCCAGCAATTGTTATTCTCCAGAATCTCAATCTCTTCCTCAGTTAGTTTGCGATAATCGTCCATATTTGTTATTTTTAATGTTTATTCCTTCATTTCTCGCTCAACCCTCCGCTCGGCCCTAAGGGGCGCTTTCAAAGCGAAACGGAGAAAGAACGCTCAACCCTCAACGCTCAACCCTCAACATTCAGCCCTCATACTGTTCGTATAGGAAGTCGTTGTAGGGATATTTCTGCACATGCAGTTGCTTCACCTTTTTATATAATGTGTCGCGAAGCATGTCGATGTTCTGTTTCTCTTTTGCCGAGATGAACAGGCAGTCGTCGTTCATCTTCGCCATCCATGTCTTCTGCAGTTCGTCAAGTGTGATGTTTTCTTTTGTGGGCGGTGTCAGGTCGTCGGGCTCTTTCTCCACCCATCGGTATGCGTCAATCTTGTTGAAGACAATCATCTGGGGCTTGTCGGCGGCGCCGAGGTCCTTCAGGGTGTTGTTCACCACCTCTATCTGTTCCTCGAAGTCGGGGTGCGATATGTCCACCACATGCACCAGCAGGTCGGCCTCGCGCACCTCGTCGAGTGTCGATTTGAACGAGTCAACGAGGTCGGTGGGCAGTTTGCGGATAAAACCCACGGTGTCGGCCAGCAGGAACGGCAGGTTCTCCACCACCACCTTGCGCACCGTGGTGTCGAGAGTGGCGAATAGTTTGTTCTCGGCGAACACCTCGCTTTTTGCCAGCAGGTTCATCATAGTCGATTTCCCCACGTTGGTATATCCCACGAGAGCCACGCGGATGAGTCGTCCGCGGTTCTTTCGCTGTGTGGTTTTCTGCTTGTCAATTTCCACGAGTCGCTGTTTCAGCAGGGTGATGCGCTGCAGAATTATACGGCGGTCCATCTCCAACTGAGTCTCTCCAGGTCCGCGCAGTCCTACGCTTCCCTTGCCGCCTCCCGAGCCGGAGCCACCGCCCTGGCGCTCGAGGTGGGTCCACAGTCGTTGCAGTCGTGGCAGCATATAGCGGTATTGCGCCAGTTCCACCTGTGTCTTGGCGTTTGCCGTCTGCGCCCTCATGGCGAAGATGTCGAGAATCAGCGATGTGCGGTCGAGAATCTTCACCTTCAGTTCCTGCTCGATGTTGCGTATCTGCTTTGCCGAGAGTTCGTCGTCGAAAATCACCATGCCCACTGGCTGTGGAACGTTCGCGTCCTCTGGCGTTTGTGAAATCTCAGAGAACTCCGACTGTTCCATGAACTCGTCGTAGGCGTCTTGCTGTTCCTTTATGTATTGTTTTATCTCTTCGAGTTTTCCCTTTCCGACGTATGTTGTCTGGCTTGGCCCGTTTACTTTTTGCGTGAAACGCTTCACGGTAATCGCTCCAGCCGTGTCGGCAAGGAATTCCAGTTCGTCAAGATATTCCTTGGTCTTCGCCTCGTCTTGCTCTTTCGTTATCAGACCCACAAGCACTGCGGTCTCGGCCTTGACCTCGGAGATGACAAATTCTTTCATTCGTAATAGAAGTTTCGTAAACTCAACTTCGTTGGAGTTAAGGAGTTATGGAGTTAAGGAGTTATGACATTAGTCAACTTCTCCTTATTCCATTTGGAGTCGTTGGAAATTATGGTGTTGTCTTAACTCCTTAACTCCATAACTCCTTAACTCCTTCTACTAGCGAAAGTTGAGTTGATAATATATTGTAATTACGCCACAAAAGTAATAATAAATATCCTAAGTGCCAAAAAATGCCGCGTTTTTCTTGTCAAAAAGAACGGCGTGGCGCGGCGTTTCTTTGTAAACGTTTGCGTAACTTTTTTCAAATTTTTCGCATCTTTATTTGATTTATGTCAATAATTCCATTACCTTTGCACTCGTGAAATCCGAATTTTCAGATTACATGCTACATAATAAAACAGACTGCTAAGACATTCAAAAATGCAAGGGAATTGCTTCGACGAGAGGTCGAAGCAATTTTTTTTATAAAAAAATCTTCAAAATATTGCGAGTTTTTTGTAGAAATATTACTTTTGCACCGAATTATAAAACGAAATTGTTATGAGACTTATCATTGAATCGGATTACAAGAGATTGTCAGAATGGGCTGCCAATCATGTCATTGAAAGAATTAACGCATTTAAACCAACCCCTGAGAAACCTTTCGTTCTTGGTCTTCCTACAGGCTCTTCGCCCGAAGGAATGTACGCAGAACTCGTAAAAGCCTATAAAGAAGGACGCGTGTCGTTCAAGAATGTGCTTACATTCAACATGGACGAGTACGTCGGACTGCCAGAGAGCCATCCTGAGAGTTATCACTCGTTCATGGCACGCAACCTCTTCGACCACATCGACTGCCCGAAGGAGAACATTCACATCCTCAACGGCAACGCTGCCGACCTTGAGGCAGAATGCGCTCACTACGAGGAGATGATTGCTGAGGCTGGCGGCATCCACCTCTTCATCGGAGGTATCGGTCCTGATGGACACATCGCTTTCAACGAGCCATATTCATCTCTCGCATCACGTACCCGCGTGAAGACTCTTACCTCAGACACCATTATCGCCAACTCACGCTTCTTCGACAACGACGTGAACAAGGTGCCTACACGCGCCCTGACCGTAGGCGTGGCAACAGTGATGGATGCTGACGAGGTGATGATTCTGGTAAACGGACACCACAAGGCACGCGCACTGCAGGCAGCAGTAGAAGGACCAGTGACACACGCATGGACCATCAGCGCACTGCAAACACACCGTCACGGCATCATCGTTTGCGACGAGCCGGCAACAGACGAACTGAAGGTTAGCACCTACAAATACTTCAAGGACATAGAGAAGGACAATCTCTAAACTCCTTCACCAACTATCAAGGCAAGCATCTTCCAGCATGAAAAGTGCAGAAGATGCTTGCTATACAAACCAACAGACAAAACTTACAGACCATTTTAAATTATAAAACCTATGACAACCAAAAACTACAACCAACGTTTCGAGAAACTTCTTACTGTTTTTCTACTAATTTTTGCGCTCGTGTCGTGCGGCGACGATGGCGACGATACTCCTGGTGGAGGAACGAAACGAACTCCCGAGCAGATGCTGAGGCAGCGCTGGATAATCTCCACAACCAGTACATACGACCATTACGAAAAGGCTTACCTCGACCTTACTGGCAGCACGGCGAAGATAGCCTTCCAGTATTCCCAGAATGTATGCAACCTATTGGGACTGCAAACCGACACATGGTATGAGGGCGTGGGCGGCGAGATAGAGATCGTCCCTGGTGAAGAAGGCGGCGTACAATGCCTTTGTCTCAAGGTCGGCGGGCGTCTGTGGTACACTTTCAAGGTGAGCGAAATCTCCGAGAACGCCCTCGGCAAATACGGAAAGGTGGCTACTGGTTCGGTGTCAGTTCAGAAACTGCCGTTCCATGATGTTGTGAGCACGGTAGTCGGCAGGTGGAAAGACAACGAGAATGCCGAATTTTATGACTTCTGGGCGATACGGGGCAACCTGCTGTTCCAGAGACATAAAGAATTTAAATGGGAAACACCCATTTCAATTGTTGATGGCAAATTAGTCTTGACTAACCACATCTATTATACCGGAGGTGGCGTGGACGTAGATGTTACAGGCTCGGTCTATTCCAGCGTTATGTTCAAGACCACTGGAGGAACCGAAATGTCGTTCGCCGTTATTGACAACAACCACATGCAATGGACAATTAACGGAAAGAACCACAATTTGGAAAGAATGGAGAGCCTCCCCGTTGAAATAGAGGAATAGCGAGGCGTGCTCCACAATGCTCTTTGACTTATACTGATATAGGTAGACACATTAGTAACGATTAAATGTGTATTATTATGAGAAAAA
>DGTS01000031.1 GCA_002394385.1 Prevotella sp. UBA4330 | reverse complement strand
GCGCCCCGTGCCTGTACTTCGCCGTGCGAAGTTACATAGTGTTATTTCCCGGGTGTCATGATCATGTTGATGTTTAATATCCAAATATTAACTTTATGGTCTTGTGGTACTTTATTATTGGTAATTATACACTGTTTGCCCCCTTGCTATTGACTCCCCGCCCCTGTAGGGGAGGGGCAGGGGGGGGGTCAGTGTTTTGTCCACACACGACATCTCCTATACTCTTCTATCTCTTTCTATATCACAATCTTAATTACTGACCCCACCCCTATCCCCAAGGCCTCACCCTATCCCCTCTCCAAGGGGCGAGGGGGACTTCAGGGGCGGGAATCCATATGCTATATGTGGGGGATAGAATATATTAGCAGTTTCATTGCAAATAGAAGCACGACAGTTTATTACCAATAGAAAAAGCCCAGGGCGTTGTGCCCTGGGCTATGCTGTTATCAGCCATTCAGACTTAGATTAGTCTGATTCCTTAGAAATACTTAGAACCTGTATCCCAATGTGAGGAGCACCTGATGGCGCTTGTTGCTAACCTCTGTTGAACCAGGAACATTGTTGTAACTCATGGTCTCGCCCGTAACGCTGTTGACGAACGACTTGCTGCTGCCGCTGTACTCCATGAAGGGATAGAAGTCGCCGTTCTGTGCGCTGTACTGGTAAGCAAGGTCGATGTTGAACTTGTCTATCTGATAGCCCACACCGCAGGTGATGCGGTTGGTTGACTTCCAGTTGGTGTAGTCGGTAGTAGAAGAATACCATGTGCCTGGCGACCATACCGAGCCGTCCTTATAGCCATTCTCGTTGTACATCGGAGATACGTAGTTGTAACCCAGACGGATGGCGAGTTCGGGTGTCGGCTTGTACTCAGCACCCAGTTTGATGGTGCTCACGCCCTTCAGCGAGTAAGACGTAGCGTCGTTCATCTCCCTGTCAGAAGAACTTGACTCATAGTAAGAGTCGGTCCACCAGTCGTATCCATCGCCGTCGATGATGCGGCTGTCGATAGAACTGTAGTCGGCATATTCGTAAGAAGCGCCGAGTGCGAGATAGTTGCCTACGGTGTGACCGAGCGACAAGCCAAACTTCCAAGGAGTGTTGAACTTGAAGTCGTAAGCCTCAGAACTGTGCACTCCGTCGTATTCTCCATATGGTGAGCCGTTGTCCAGACGAGACACGTTTTCTGTTGTCAGGTCGTAGAACGTTGGCGATGATACCGACAGACCGATGCGGAACGGTGAGTTCTCGATAGGACGCACGATGATACCAGCCTTTACATCAAATCCCGAACCCGTGATGGTGCGCTCGTCAGCAAGAGTGACATTGCCGCCTGAGAGACTCTCGGTGTACTCGCTGTATCCCTTATAGTGAACATCGTAAACGCCGAATGTAACACCCAGATAAACGCGGTCGTTGATGTTGCCGCTGAAGTTGAAGTCGTACTCGCCGATGTAGCCCTTGCTGGCACGGTCCATATTGAACGCTGTGGCGTCATAGGGGTTGAAGTCGAGCACAGTCTTGCCGCCCTCCTCTATCTCGCGTGTGAGCAGACCGTTATAATATAGGTAGTCCACCTGCGAGAATGTTGACGCATCGTTGCCTTGAGAGTCGTAGCCATTGACGTTGGCACCGTCGAGAGTGCCCTCGGGATAGAACAACTCGTCGGCCTGCTTGAGGTAAGACAGTTTGTTCTGCGAAGCGCCATTCAGTCCGTTAGAAGCCTTTAGGATGTAGTTGAAGTCGCGGCTCTTGTGGTAGTTGAAGCCAATATTGATGTATGACGACTTGCCCGAAGGAGAACTATACACGAAACCGATCTGGTCGAAAGTGACGTGCGACGTGTTGCCGAAGTCGAACTTCTTGGCATCCTGCTGCGACATGAATCCTGCCGTTGCCGCGATGGTAGAGCGACGGAAGAGTCCGATGCCTGCAGGGTTTGAAGACATTGTGGAGAGGTCAGCGCCAAGAGCGTCCATCGCTCCACCCATACCGACATAACGTGCCGTTCCGTTGAGGTCTTTAGTCGCGATGTTTGCATTCTCATAGGTCTCCTGCGCCATTACGGGCAGAGACAACGCAAGTGCGAAAGACACATAAAGTAATTTCTTCATAGCGATTATAGTTTTTTATTTGTAATCATTTTATATTAGGAGTTTAGGAGTTCAGGAGTTTAGTTAACTCATCAACTCAATAACTCATCAACTCATTACATAGCGCTTACCTGCGACCTCCGAAGTGACCGCCACCGCCGCCACCGCTGCGAGAACTGCCACCGAAGTGACCGCCGCCACCGCCACCGCTGCGCGAGCCACCACCATAGGAGCCGCTGCTGCGTGTGCTGCCGCCGAACGAGGAGTTGGACGATGATGAGCGACGTGGTGTCGAAGCACCTCTACGAGAATTGATAATGTCGGAATTGCCACTGCTGGTAGAAGACCTTCTGCCTGTGCCCCAACCATTATGACCGCCGCCACGCGAGCCAGTGCCGCGTCCTGCTATGCCGCCACGACTGTTGTTGCCGCGATAGTTGCCGCCATAGTCGCGATAATATGATGGACGATACCATCCGCCGTAATAGCCATACCAACCGCTATACCATGGACGATAATAGCCTCCGTAATAAGGATAGTACCAGTCGTACCAGAATGGGTCGTACCAGTCGTACCAACTATAATAGCCGCGCCATCCAGGATACCATCCCCAGCGTGACCAGCGGTACGGGCTGTAGCCATAGAAGCCGTAGTAACCGTCGAACCACGGGTCGTACCAGTAGTAATCGTCGAAACGGCTCATGCGGCGGCTGTATGCGTAGTCGCTCTCTTCGTCGTAGTCGGGAGCACGGAACACCTTAGTGGTGTCCTCTGCACCAGAATGGAACTCAATGATATCATTACCCAGAGAGTCGGTGCCTATTGTCTCGTAATAACTATGCATGGGACGTCTGTTATACTCATCAACGTCTCTTGACGACCCGCTGTAATACGGAGTCTCGCTTCTCTGAGGAGCAGATTGTTGAGTAGTCTTGGTCTCGGCCTTCTTCTTCGGGGTGAAGTAGAGGTCGTCGTCTTGAGCCTGCATTGCTATCGGCAACATGCCAGCAAAGACTGTTAATAATATCAACTTCTTCATATCCATATCGCTTTATTAGTGTTAAAACTATGTTTGCATTATATTTCAAGTGCAAAAATAATTTGATTTTATTTGCAAATATACGGAAAAACCCTAAACGATAATAGGTTTTTCCCTATTTTTTGTATATTTGCACTCGAAATTTAACGTTTCGACACCTAAAAAGAGAGCAATATGAAATATATAGAAGTGTTTTTCACCTTCAAGAACCGCGACAACAGCGACATTGAAGACGAGCAGACGATGACTGCGGCACGCGACATTGCAGCATCGCTTGCAGGAGAGATAGGCTTCGAGAGTTTCGTTGAGACTGACGAGGGAATGAACGGATATATCCTCGACGACCTGTTCCACAAGGAGGCCCTTGACGAGTGTCTCAAGGACTTCCCGCTTGAAGGCATCAAGACGGACTACACGTTCAAAGAGGCCGAATACAAGAACTGGAACGAGGCGTGGGAGAAAGAAGGATTTGAACCGATATATATTGACGACCTTTGCGTTATACACGACACCACCCATCTGCCCGAGAACGCAGGAGACGCTATGGACGTGGTGATTGACGCGAAACTGGCTTTCGGCACTGGCAACCACGAGACCACGAGAATGATTGTGAAGACGATGTTCGAGACAGAGATTAAAGGCAACAGCGTGCTCGACTGCGGTTGCGGCACCGGCATACTGTCGATAGTGGCCGCAAAGTTGGGAGCCGCTCATGTCACTGGTTACGACATCGACGAATGGAGCGTGAGAAACACCGAGCACAACGCCGAACTAAACGGTGTGAGTGACGATGTCGAGGTGTTGCACGGCGACGCTCATGTCTTGACACACATTTCGGGAATGTTCAATATCATTATAGCAAACATCAACAGGAACATCCTACTGAACGACATGCCTTACTTCAAGGAGGTGATGGCGGCTGACGGCACACTGATATTGAGCGGATTCTATGAGGACGACGTGCCTCTGCTCGTTGAGAAGGCCAGCACACTTGGCTTGCTGTACGAAGGAAAGAAGACAGAAAACGGCTGGGCTATGATAGTGCTGAAATCGCACTCATGTTAGTCGATGGTGAGTTTCTGGAGGTCATAGTAACTGCCGTTATAAATATCTAAATCGACGTTGCCCTTTATTCCAGGCAACTTGCCGGCATCGGTATGCTGCCAGAACTTCCACGGACCTGTGTACTCCACCTTATCTACATAGTAATGGGCTATCCAGTAAGGATAGTCATCAAAGACTGGCGCGTCGAGATACTCCGTCTTGAACTTATAATATGTATATATGATAGGCTTCACGTGATATTTGTCTTCCACGATATGAAGCCATGTGAGCACGTCACGCTGGAAATCCTCCACCGAAACGTTCTTGGGTTTGTGCTCAACGTCGAGCACGGGAGGAAGGTCACCTTCTATGAGTTTCACGTTCTTAAGAAAGAACTGCGCCTGCTCTCGCGGTGTCGATTTGTTGCTCCAGAAGTGATAAACGCCACGTATGAAGCCATGCTCGCGAGCATTATAGAAATTGTCTAAGAACGTTTTGTCGATACGCGACGAGCCCTCGGTGCCCTTCATGATGACAAAACGCACGGGATGGCCCTGTATTGTTGCTTCCTGAAGGTCTTTCCAGTTGATGCGCCCCTGATAGTGGCTGATGTCTATGCCGTGAATCTCGTAACCTTCGGGATAGTCGGCATCGCCATATATGGCACGCCAGCGGAAACTGTAAGGACTGATGAAGAAATAATAGAACGCCGCGATGTAGGCTATAACAATAAGAAAACCGCCAAACCACCATGTCCATGAAGGTAGTTTGCTGAAGATAGAATTCTTCTTGCTTCTATGGTGGTGACGTTTGGCAGCCATTGCTTTGGTTTTAATAAAAGAAGGTGATTGGGAAGCACATCACACTCGGTGTGAATGCTTTTCCCAATCACCAACAATGATATACATATTACATTTTGCCCTTCTCAAGCGCAAGTGTCATGGTAGGCTGGTCGCACACCTCTGACGGTCCCCAGTACTGGATAGGACCAGGATAGGTGAAGCATGTGTTCTTTGCCCACTCCTCGCGCTGAGCCTCGAATGTCTTGAATGGTGCGCCGTCGAGGTCAACGAGAGCCTTGCGGATAACTGGCTTCATCTTACCGTTGCGACGCTCCATGTTCATCATCATAGTGATGGGCACACCGCCTGCTACCCACTCGTCTGCAGGAGCGGTGGTGTTCTTTACTATTGCCATATATCCGGTCTTGCCTGCAGCGATGAGTTGTGCAGCACTTGTTCCGAGAGCGTAGCAATAGTCGGCATCGAAGTTAGAAGGAGCGGCACAGCGTCCCTCATATCCGAAGAAGTGATGCTGTGTTGCGAACTTTCCGCGATACATCTGAGTCTTGCGCCAACGCTCCAGTTTAGCGGCAACCATAGACGAGAGCAGTTTCTCTGTCTCGATAAGGCTCACCTGCACGTTTCCGTGTGGGTCGCGGTTGAGAGCCAACTGACGTGACACGTTGGTAGGCAGAGAGTTGAACACAGCGAGGTTCTCGTCGGTCAACTGCTGCTTGATGTAGTCAATCTGGTCATTACGAACAAGGCTCTGAGCCTCTTCTGTAGCGAGAACATCGTTGAGTTCGGCAATAAGTTTCTTGATGGCAGGAATGAACTCGATGAGTCCCTCAGGGATGATTACAGTACCGAAGTTGTCGCCCTGCTCAGCGCGGCGAGCCACAGCGTTGGCGATGTATGTAACAACATCGTCGAGTGTGAGTTCTTCCTTCTCCACCTCCTCAGAGATGAGACAGATGTTGGGCTGAGTCTGGAGTGCGCACTCAAGTGCGATATGAGAAGCCGAGCGGCCCATCACCTTGATGAAGTGCCAGTACTTGCGTGCTGAGTTACAGTCGCGCTCGATGTTGCCGATAAGTTCTGAATATGTCTTACAAGCGGTGTCGAAACCGAATGAAGTCTCAATCTGGTCGTTCTTGAGGTCGCCGTCGATGGTCTTAGGCACGCCGATAACCTGTACGCCAGTCTTCTTTGCTGCATAATACTCAGCCAGAACGCATGCGTTGGTGTTAGAGTCGTCGCCACCGATGATAACGATAGCATTGATGTCGAGTTCGCGGATAATCTCGAGACCCTTCTCGAACTGCTCTTCCTTCTCCAGTTTTGTACGTCCCGAACCAATCATGTCGAAACCACCGGTGTTGCGGTAGTCCTCGATGAAGTCGGCAGTAATCTCCATATAGTTATGGTCAACAAGTCCACCAGGACCCAGAATGAATCCGTAGAGTTTGTTCTCAGGGTTGAGCCTCTTGATAGTGTCGAAAAGACCAGTGATGACATTGTGTCCGCCAGGAGCCTGACCGCCAGAGAGAATAACGCCAACATTCATCTTTGCCTTGTTGGCAACATCGCTCTGTTCGAACTCGATGAGCGGCATTCCGTAAGTGTTAGGGAAGAGAGCCTTGATTTCCTCTTGGTTGTCAACGCTTTCGGTAAGAGCACCTTCTTTTACCTTCACAAAGCCCTTGAGGCCTTTCGGCAGTTTGGGCTGATAAGCAGCACGCGCCTGCTGCAATGCACTTTTTTTCATTTTACTTATGATTAACCTTAAATTATTTATTGTTTTTTGTCTCCAAACAATTAGAAATTTGAATGCAAAAATAGTTATTTTTTGCGACACGGAGAAAGAAAAATCATTGAATAAACCTTTTTTAAGTATTTTTTCCGTCAAAATTGCTTGTAGTATTCAAAAAATAACTATATTTGCAATATTGATATTACAATGAACAGACAAACAAACACTGAAAGGAGTACATTATTATGACAAACAAGAGAAAACTGAAAAAGGCAATAAACAACATTTGCGATGCCCTCTTTGCAGAGTGTGTAGCATATTCGTTGTACAACGGAAAAGCAGATGAAGACACTGTGAACTCGATTCTAACTTCTATCATCAACGTCAACAGCGACTTCGTGAAGCGCATTTCGCACCCAGAACCAGGCATGCCTGCAAAGCAGTACTACAAGAGGCTGGCTGCCGATTTCGACGAAAGCGCCAACGAGATAGTAGATCATATTTGCAATTTAGGATAACCTAAGATGATAAAAAAGTTTTGCAGTTGGCTATTATATAAGCAAATGGGGTGGAAAAAGGATGTTACCGAAGACCACCCCGACAAGTATATAGTGTGCCTCGCGCCACATACGAGCAACTGGGACTTCATCATCGGGCAACTATACATGCGCGCCGAGGGGATGAAGACCAATTTCATGATGAAGAAAGAATGGTTTGTGGGACCGTTAGGCGTATTCTTCCGAAAGATAGGAGGAGTACCTGTGTGGCGTGACCATAAGTCAAGTCTCACTGATAACCTTGCGGAAACGGCAAAGAATGCTAAGACATTCAGCCTCTGCATCACGCCGGAGGGCACGCGCTCGAAGAACCCCGACTGGAAAAAAGGGTTCTACTTCATAGCGCAGAAGGCAGATATTCCGATACTGCTCTATGGCGTTGACTATCAGAAAAAACTCATACAGTGCACCAAGACCATCGTTGCCAACGGCGACCTGGACGCTCAGATGCGCGAGATAAAGATGTATTATAAGGATTTCAAGGGCAAGAAACCCGAACTATTCAGCATAGGAGAATTATGATTAAGAAAAGATATCTGATTGCTCTCGCTGCTGTCGCCATGCTGGCGGCATGCGGTTCACACAAGAACATCATTGACCCAAAGCCAAAAGTGGACATCGGAAAGAATGTGCCACCGGAAACAGAGAACCCCATAGGTGCCTCTAAGCGTGAATACACACGCAGGAACAGCAACTGGGGTGTGGAATATACAGGCGAACCGTGGGTTAAGAACATGTCGAAACCAGTAGAGATAAGCAACGGACTGTATAACCGTCACCTTTCTGTAACACCAAGCCACGGCAGATACTACGACCGAGGCAAGGGAAGATGGAAATGGCAAAGACCAGAACTATTCTGCACAACCGAGGACCTCTTCACCCAGACCATCGTCATACCCTACCTCATACCGATGCTTGAGAATGCCGGTGCGACAGTCTTCACATCGAGAGAGAGAGACTGGCAGCGCAACGAGGTGATCATAGATAATGATGACCGTCAAAGCCAGTATTACCACGAGACCAACAACCACCGTTCGTGGAAAGACGCAGGAGTAAGGGGATTTGCACAGCGCAACGGAACATACATCAACGGCGAGAACCCTTTCGACGACGGCACCGTGAGAATGGCGCAAACGGCAAACCAGAAGAACAAGAGTTACATCACATACATGCCCAACATACGCAAAGAAGGCAAGTATGCGGTTTATGTGAGTTACGCCACACTTAGCAATAGTGTCGATGATGCCGAATACATCGTTTACCACAAGGGCAGCAAGACCGTGTTCCACGTCAACCAGAAGATGGGCGGCGGCACATGGGTTTATCTCGGAACATTCGCGTTCGGCGAGGGATGCTCACAACGCAACTGCCTCGTTGTGACCAATGTAAGCGACAAGAACGGCGTGGTGACATCGGATGCTGTGCGATTCGGCGGCGGGACAGGACTCATTCAGCGCGAGGGCAAGACGAGCGGACTGCCCAGATGTCTTGAAGGGTCGCGATATAACGCACAATGGTCGGGAGCGCCTCAATGGGTTTATAACGCCAAAGAAGGACAGGACGACTACACCGACGACATAAACACTCGCTCGCGAATGACCAACTGGATGGCTGGCGGCTCGTGCTATGTGCCCAACATGGAAGGTCTGAAGGTGCCACTCGAACTGTCGCTTGCCGTGCACAGCGACGCCGGATACCATAGCGACTGTTCGTCTGTTTACGGCACATTGTCTATCTGCACCACCGACTTTCACGACGGAGTGCTTAACGCGGGCATCTCGCGCAACCACTCGAAGACCTTTGCCACTTCCCTACTCTACGACTCTCAGCGCGACCTTAGTTATGCCTTCGGTTCATGGACAGCCCGCAAACTATACGACCGCAACTACTCTGAGAGCCGTCTGCCTGAAGTGCCGTCGGCAATACTCGAAACTCTTTCTCACCAGAGTTTCCCCGACATGAAATACGGACAAGACCCGAACTTCCGTTTCACATTCGCGCGTTCTATATATAAAACGATATTGCGCTTTGTCTCCAACATGCACAACACCCAGTATGTAGTGCAACCTCTGGCACCTACTGACTTCAGCGTGCGCTTCGTGGGACCAAACAAGGTGAAACTGAGTTGGCAGCCCGTTTATGACCCACAAGAATCGTCGGCAAAGCCAACCTCTTACATGCTATACACATCAACCGCAGGTGGCGACTTCGATAACGGACAGCCCGTAAGAGGCACTTCATGTCAGATGGAACTGCAGCCCGACATACTCTACAACTTCCGCGTGACTGCGGTGAATAAGGGCGGTGAGAGTTTCCCCACCGAGCAGTTGTCGGCAGTATGCCATGAGGGGGCTTCGCGCACGGTGTTGGTGGTGAATGGATTCCATCGCCTCTCGTCTCCAGCCATTTATGAAACGGCAAGCGAGCAGGGCTTCGACATCAACGAAGACCCAGGCGTTACATACGGTCCTACGGCAGGATGGTGCGGCGCACAGACAGCCTTCAGCAAGAGCACCATCGGCGTTATAAGTTCCACAGGATTGGGGTTCAGCGGCAACGAACTACAGGGAAAGTTCATTGCGGGCAACGATTTCAACTACATCGAGACTCACGCCGACGCCATAAAGGCTGTGGGGAAATATAACGTGGCCAGTTGTTCAAGCACAGCCGTAGAACATGGCGAGGTAAGCCTTGACGACTACTACTGCGTTGACCTGATTCTGGGACTCGAAAAAGACGACGGACGCTCGCTGATTCAGTATAAGTCGTTCAGCCCGAAGATGCAACACTTGCTGAAGAACTACACCCGTGGCGGCGGCCGTCTGTTCGTCAGTGGCTCGTACGTGGGTTCGGACATGCGGTCGGACAGCGAACGCGAGTTCCTAAATGATGTCTTGAAGACAAACAACTTCGGCGAGACACCATCGCGATTCTACACTAACATCGACGGCATGGGCACCACCTTCGACATCTACCGCACAATCAACGAGGAGCATTAT
Source organism: Prevotella sp. UBA4330 (assembly GCA_002394385.1). Taxonomy (GTDB): domain Bacteria; phylum Bacteroidota; class Bacteroidia; order Bacteroidales; family Bacteroidaceae; genus Prevotella. The sequence continues at coordinate 5,194 of DGTS01000031.1, read as the reverse complement.
GCCGCCACATCGCCCGATGTCCTTCATCCTGTGGGCTCAGCCTTCTGCGCTCTGCTCTATGGCGACGGACGCGGTGCCAGCGTGGCATACGACGGTCGCGACTACAAGTCGTTCGTTATGGGATTCCCCTTCGAGTGCATCACATCCTACAGCAAGCGCCACGCCGTGATGCGCGGCATCCTTTCGTTCTTGATGAAAGACTAAGCGCAACCGCAAACAAACAGCAATCATCTTAAAATCTATAAATAATGAAAATACAAGCAAACGCTTCCGGAACAAGAAGCATCGAGGTGACCGAGGAACATCTGCAAACAATAGAGGATTACTCTCTGCTGAAGAACCTTATAGACAGCAACGGCTTCATAGACGAGCCTGTTCTGGACAAACTGAAACTCAACGTGCGCTCCATTCTCGAGTCGCAGCAGGCCGCAGACAAGAGGCTGCTCGACCTCTGCCTTGATGTCATCTACAACCCTAACATGAAGGCACTCGGTCTGCACAATCTTGTGTTGCTCTATATAGAATACACTAAGAACAAAGACAACGAGCAACAGCAATAATGCCACAACTCACCGATTTCCTTCCCACCACAAAGAAAGAGATGCAACTCCTGGGGTGGGATGTAGCCGACATCATACTGTTCTCCGGCGATGCCTACGTTGACCATCCGTCGTTCGGAGCGGCTGTGATAGGGCGTGTACTGCAGAGCAAGGGCTATCGTGTGGCCATTGTTCCGCAGCCCGACTGGCACGGTGACTTTCGCGACTTTAAGAAACTGGGGCGTCCTCGACTCTTCTTCGGCATCTCTCCAGGTTGCATGGACTCGATGGTCAACAAGTACACCGCCAACAGGCGACTGCGGTCGGAAGACGCTTACAGCCCCGACGGAAGGCACGACTGCCGACCTGAATACCCCACCATCGTCTATACCAAGATTCTGAAACAACTCTATCCCGATGTCCCCGTCATTCTGGGAGGCATCGAGGCATCGATGCGCCGGCTCACCCACTACGACTACTGGCAAGACCGCCTGCGCCGTTGCATCTTATGCGACAGCGGTGCCGACCTGCTGAGTTACGGTATGGGCGAGAAAACCATTGTACGCATTGCCCAGGAACTGTCTGAAGGCAGACAGGTGAGCGACCTGCGTGACCTGCCGCAAACGGTGTTCCTGGCACATAAGAATGATATTCCAGGAGGCATCGGCGACGACGACATCCTTCTGCACTCGCACGAGGAATGTCTGCAAAACAAGAAGGCCGAAGCAGAGAACTACCGCCACATCGAGGAAGAGTCTAACAAGATGCACGCACAACGCCTGATTCAGCAGGTGGGCAACCTATATGCCGTGGTGAATCCGCCCTACCCTCCCATGACTACCGAGGAACTGGACGCGTCGTTCGACCTGCCCTACACACGACTGCCACATCCCAAATACAAGAACAAGCGCATACCTGCCTACGAGATGATAAAACACTCGGTGAACCTGCATCGCGGATGTTTCGGAGGATGCGCCTTCTGCACCATCTCTGCCCATCAGGGCAAGTTCGTGGTGTGCCGCTCGAAGCGAAGCATCATGAACGAGGTGAAAGAGGTGGTAAAGTTGCCCGACTTCAAGGGCTACCTGTCAGACCTCGGCGGTCCTTCTGCCAACATGTACGGCATGCACGGACGCAACCTGAAGGCTTGCGAGAAATGCAAGCGACCGTCGTGCATCCATCCCGCCATCTGCCCCAACCTGAACACCGACCACTCACAGTTGCTCGACATCTATCATGCTGTCGATGCCCTACCCGAAGTGAAGAAGAGTTTCATCGGCAGCGGCGTGCGCTACGACTTGCTCCTGCACGAGTCGCAAGACGAGAAGAGCAACGAGGCAGCACGACAGTACACCCGCGAACTGATATGCCGACACGTCAGCGGCAGACTGAAAGTGGCTCCCGAACACACCGCCGACGAGGTGTTGCGCCTGATGCGCAAGCCCAGTTTCACGCTGTTCGAGCGCTTCAAACGCGTCTTCGACAGAATAAACCGTGAGGAGAATCTGCGCCAGCAACTGATACCCTATTTCATCAGTTCGCACCCCGGATGCCGCGAGGAACACATGGCAGAACTGGCGGTACTGACAAAGCGCATGGACTTCCATCTGGAGCAGGTGCAGGACTTCACGCCGACGCCTATGACCATAGCCACTGAGACATGGTACACCGGCTACGACCCATATACCCTGGAGCCCGTTTTCAGCGCCAAGACACAACGCGAGAAACTGGCACAACGCCAGTTCTTCTTCTGGTACAAGCCAGAGGAACGCCGAAACATTGAGCAGGAACTGCGGCGAATAGGGCGACCTGACCTTATCAGAGAACTCTATCCGCAGCCTGCCAACAACTACAACAACGCTCGCCCCAATAACCAACGAGGTGCGAGAAACGCAAAGAAACGAAGAAGATAACGCGTATTTGTTTTGTAATTAGCGCACTACAATAGTCTTGAACCAGTCGCTGAGGACTCCACCATATTGGTTTTGCGAGTCACTAACAAGAACTACCACCTGCGAGCCGTCTTCAAGACGCGGTCCCAGGCACATGCCTTCATAATTGGCAAAGCCAAAATCGAACAACGAGATATCTGTACGCCATTGGCACACGAGGCGTTTCTTCACGAAGGGTGAACTCTCTGTCAAAGGTTCTGCAACTGGCACCTTCTGCTCGCCCGTTACATCAACAGCATAAATCTTCATTAATGAGAAGGCACCAAGATATTCTTGCGGGATATGCACCTCACGCTCAAGCACCAGCAAATGCCCGTTACCGAGTGCTGTGAGCGCACTTACACCCATCAGGAACGTGTCCATCTCTGGAGCCTCTTCAGGAGTGTCCATCTGGTAGGCATAATGACTGAGACCGCCTGTGCCGTCTGTTGCCATCAGTCTTAGTTGCTGGCGCACTCCGTTGTTAGAGGTCGTCACCTCACCATCGCCCACAAGCGGACATTCCGTAGTGGTCCAGAACACTTTGCCAATACTGTCATAGGCCAACGACTCCAACCCTCTGTTCGGTCGAGTCTTACCCTTGAGGTCGCCGAAAGGCAAAATATTTCCCGTAGGCTTTATCGTTCCGTCGTCTGCCACTTTGTCAATAACAAACTCCCTCACCTTGTTGTCTTCCTCAGAGGCTATATAGAACGCCTTCTTATCCTTAAGGTAAACAATATCCTCATTGTCGGGATTTGATTCTCCTGTGGGCAACGAATAGATATGGCGTGCATTAATAATGTCGCCTGTCTCGTTGTCAAACTCTATATTCACGAAGACCACCTCGCCACGAGTGCCCTTGTCGCTCACCAGCGCATAGGTGTTGCCCTCCACGTTCACTATTCCGCTATAGTTACCTGCCGGAATTGTCTCGCCAAAGGCGTGCGCTGCATTCTCACGAACCAGCACCAGACTGTCCTGCGCTGCAATAGGTGAAACTTTACCTAAAAGCACAAGCAGAACAACTCCGATATATTTATATAGCCTATCCATACTCTTTGCCCGCTCGGGCGGATTTGTAATCCGACCGCATTGAGTATCAGCATTTGCAATGCGACAAGATATATTCATATTCATTGTTTCTCATATTGTTACTGTAACATTAAAATACCCGCTCGGGCGGATTTGTAATCCGACCGCATTGAGTATCAGCATTTGCAATGCGACAAGATATATTCATATTCATTGTTTCTCATATTGTTACTGTAACATTAAAATACCGTCTTGACAGGACGTTTCCCAGGTGGTCCTTGTCATAGTACATGAAGGTGAAGTTGTCCTGCGTGGCATTATATTGTGTGGCCTGACAGTAGCCCTCGTCGAACTGATACATGTCTATGCGTCCGTTCTTCAGCGTGAGGCTGCCGCCCAGCAGGTAGTCCGTGGAGTCGGTGTATAGTATCTCCGACGGAATGAACTCCCTTGTGCTTCCTATGGCGACGGTGATGTTCGGCACTGCCTTGCTAGTGAACTTCTTAAAGTCGCGCAGAATATAGAGTCCTTTTGTAAAACTTAATGTTGCCATAGGTTTGGTTTATTGTGCATTATAAATGCTAATACTCAATGCGGTCGGATTACAAATCCGCCCGAGCAGGGTTGCCCTAGGTTTGGTTTATTGTGCATTACAAATGCTAATACTCAATGTGGGCAGATTACAAATCCGCCCGAGCAGGTCATTCCCTATTTTACTTTCTTTAAGCATAAATGAGTTGAATCATTGTCGAGATACAAATAGTCTGCCGTCGTATATCCAAGACTTCCTGTTTTATAAGTCTTAAATTTCACTTGATATTTGCCATGTAGCATATGCATTCTCGCATCAATAAAAATAGAATCTGGATTAGAAGAGATTATCTTCCAATTGCCATTTTTTTCTTCATCTATTCTTAAAAGGTCTTGATATGTATATCTTGTAACTGTGTCTGATTTTTCACTACTAAAAGTAGGGAGGCGAATATTATCTTTATGTATATGTACGATAAACCCAACGGGAATGACATCATAAAAACGATTGACGTATGATGAATCCAACTCCATTTCATACGTTCCCTGTAAATCCGAGTATATCTGAGAATGAGTAATCTTGCATCTTCTAATTCTTGCCGCGAAGACAACAGAAAACAAGATAAATAAGAATATAAATAATACTCTATTGTTGAATAAAATACATGTATTGTTCTTTTTCTTTATCATACCTTCCTGAATTAAATAATATTCTATTGCCAATTATTTCAACATCTCTATTTTTCGTGCTATTTATTCCCGCTCGGGCGGATTTGTAATCCGACCGCATTGAGTATCAGCATTTGTAATGCGACAAGATATATTCATATTAGTTGTTTCTCATATTGTTACTGTAACATCAATAAGCCCTTTCCCTCCACAATAATCTCGCGCAGAACTGTAAAGATAATCCTCAGGCTTATCTACAAATTCTTGCCTAACGGGATTCATGTGTATATAGTTGAGTTTCTCCATATAGAAATCATAAGTAGTAATGGACTCCAAACAACTACCCTCTTGCCAGAATTTTGCATTCACTATTTTCGAGTCGTTGGCACCACGAAATATTATTCTATCCATCAGCCATTCTTTTCGGCTTTCTTGTTGATTATCTTCTATGGCTTTTACAACTGCTTTACTGGTGAACTTCTTGAAGTC
>DGTS01000032.1 GCA_002394385.1 Prevotella sp. UBA4330 | reverse complement strand
AACCGGGTAAATCCGCTGAGCCGTTGTTTGGGAGCGTTTTTGTCGAACTCACGTTGTTTACGTCCCATTTTCGGCAATTTGCGGATGAAAATATCGCCTTGTAAATAGGTTGTGATAAATTAATGTAATGAAAAAGGGAATTTCCTTTTGGAAACTCCCTTATTCTTATTCTTTGCTTTCTCAGATTATTTCAAAGCGTCTGCAAGTTCTGCACCTGCCTTGAACTTAGCAACCTTCTTAGCAGGAATCTGAATCTTCTGCTTTGTTGCGGGGTTGATACCCTCATGTGCTGGGCGCTCAGCAACGCTGAATGTACCGAAACCAACGAGAGCCACTTTGTCGTCCTTTGCCAATGCATCCTTAACAGCAGCGATTGTTGCGTCAAGAGCCTTCTTTGCGTCAGCCTGGCTGATGCCAGCGCCTTCAGCAATTTTCTTTACTAAATCTGTTTTGTTCATAACTTTGGTTGATTAAATTATTAAAATTTAGGATAGTGTTCAATTTTACACCGCAAATATACTCCAAACCTTTTAGAAAACAAACAAAAAACGAAAAAATTTGAAGAAATTGATGAAAAAAAGTGCCTAAAGGCTCAATTTTGTGTCATTTGACGGATATTTTTAGTAATTTTGCCGCGATTTTCATTGTAAACGATATAAACTATGCGTAGCATTCCAACGGTAACAAAGAATCTGTTGATTATCAACGTGCTCATGTTTGTTGCGACATGGGTGTTCGGGATGAAGGGCATTGACCTGAGCGACTATCTCGGTCTGCATTTCTTCATGGCGAGCGATTTCAAGTTGTACCAGTTAATAACATATATGTTCATGCACGGTGGCTTCCAGCATATTTTCTTTAATATGTTCGCGCTGTGGATGTTTGGTGTTGTTGTAGAGAACACTTGGGGTCCTAAGAAGTTCCTGTTCTATTATATAGCGTGCGGCATTGGCGCCGGACTGGTTCAGGAGTTGGTGCAGTATAGCCATTATGTCATTGAGGGATTGTCGGCTTACGACAGTGTGCGCACCTCCACGGGAGTCATTCCGATGGGAGACTATCTGAATCTTTGGAACACCGTGGGCGCCTCGGGTGCTGTCTATGGCATCCTGCTTGCTTTCGGTTTGCTCTATCCCGAACAGCGCATCTTCATCTTCCCCCTGCCGGTGCCTATCAAGGCGAAGTGGTTTGTGCTGATTTATGTTGCTATAGAACTCTTCTCGGCACTTGGCACCAGTGGCGACGGCGTGGCTCATTTTGCCCACTTGGGAGGTATGTTGTTCGGATGGTTGATAATACTCTACTGGAAGCATCACCCCGGCTCGGGCTTCGACAGGGGCAGGGGAGAGCAGTTCTTCGACAACCTGCGCCGCAACTGGGAGCGCCGCAAGGGCAAGGATACCCATCATGACAGCAATCCCGACTGGGACTATAATGCGAAGAAAAAGGAGAATGACGAGGAGATAGACCGCATTCTGGACAAGATAAAACGCTCTGGTTACGACAGTCTGACCGCGGAGGAGAAGCGCCGGCTGTTCGATAACAGCAAGAAGTGATGTTGAACAACGTTTTCGTCAAGCCATAAAGGCAAGGCCGAATTTATTCTGGTCGTGCCTTGGCGAGAAAAGGTCGGATGAAATTTAAGGTAAAGTCTTTTCTTATTAAGATAATAGGTGGCGCCAACATCGCCACCATACTGATAGCAATGATACTGGGCTACAGCGACCGTTTCGACGCTGCAGCCCATGCTTTGTTGTCTGCCTCGGGCATGGTGTTTCCTGTCTTTGCCCTTCTCAATGCGGCGTTTCTGATGTTCTGGGTGTTCTTCTGGTGGCGCGGAATAGTCATTCCCGTCATAGGTTTTGTGCTCATCTATTTCCCCATGCGTGCTTATTGTCCTTTCAATGTGCCGCAGGATGCCCCTGACGATGCTGTTAAGTTGCTGACCATGAACGTGATGAACTTCAACTACCCTGTGCCTGAAGATAGTGTGAATGCTTTCCAGACGGTGTCGCGCTATGTGCAGAGGACGAGTCCGGACATTGTCTGTTTCGTGGAGTTTCCGCCCATTCCCAAGATGATGAAGGATATGGCAGAGATGGGCAAATACAGCGACAACGTGAACAACAACAAGGGCAACGTGCTCTTCGTGCTGAGCCGTTATCCGATAATCGGCAAAGAACGCATCATGTTCGAGTCGGTGGGCAACCTCAGTGCCGCCTTCCATCTGCTCATGGATAGAGACACGGTGACGCTGGTGGTCAACCACTTCCAGAGCATCTGCCTGAGCAAAGAGGAGCGTCAGGAGGTGGGGAAGATTATCGACGGGACGAGCAGCCGCGACATCAGGAACAGCGACAACAAACTGCTTGTGGCAAAGGTTGTGGAGGCGATACGCTATCGTGCGCCGCAGGTGGACGCCGTGACGCATTATGTTGACAGCATCCGTGCAATGGGAAGAAGCATCTTGCTCTGCGGCGACTTCAACGAGTCGCCCATATCATACTCGCACCATCAGATGGAGAAACGGCTCGTAGATTGCTACTCCTCTACCGCTACGGGGCCCGGCTTCACCTTCGAGCAGAACGGCATGCACTTCCGCATCGACCACATTTTCTGCTCTGACGACTGGACACCTTATAGGTGTGAAGTGGTTGACAAAATGCGTACTTCCGACCATTATCCGATGCTATGTTGGCTCAAAAAGGGGGCTAAACCATAAAAAATGCATAATATTCATGCTGAAATTTTTCCAAATGTGAAAAAATAATTATCTTTGCACCCTATTATAAGCGAGAAATTACAAAATCAAAACAATATAACAAAAATGCAAAACAAAGGAATTGTAATTACAGTGGCCATTCTGCTGACTTTGGCAAGCATCTTCTACTTGTCATTCTCGGCAGCAACAAGTTACTATGACAGTCAGGCCGCTAAGATCTCAGACCCGATTGCGCAGCAAGACTACAAGGACTCTGTCCGCTATCTCAAGTTGCCGTTCGGTATCAATGACGGTTACACCTATCAGGAGTGTCTTGAGACACAGATTGGTCTCGGACTCGACCTCAAGGGTGGTATGAATGTGATTCTCGAAATTTCTGTGCCCGACGTGGTTGACCTTCTCGCCGACCACAAGCAGGACGTAGCCTACCGCAAGGCTCTTGAGGAGGCAAAGAAGGAAGAGGAGACAAGCCAGAGCGACTTCATCTCTCTCTTTATCGATGCTTATCACAAGGCTGCGCCAGGCCATCGCCTCGCAGAAATCTTTGCCACACAGCAACTCAAGGGCAAGGTATCGACACAGAGCAGCGACAAAGAAGTGGAGTCGGCACTGCGCACCGCTGTTGACGACGCTGTGAAGAACTCATTCAACGTTGTACGTACTCGTATCGATAAATTCGGCGTTGTTCAGCCTAACATCCAGGAACTGGAAGGTCAGCAGGGACGCCTGATGGTGGAAATGCCTGGTGTACGTGAGCCAGAGCGTATCCGTAAACTCCTTCAGGGTTCGGCAAACCTCGAGTTTTGGGAGACATATAACAGCGATGACATCACTCCGTTGCTGTCTCAACTCGACCGCCGCGTAGCAACAGGCGGAACCGATGCCGTGGCTGCCGACACCACAAAGCAGGACACTGTGGCACAGAAGCAGGTGGCACAGGCAGAGAAGCCTGCTGAGGCTAAAGACCAGCCGAAGTTCCAGATAAAGAAAGACGATGCCGCTTCAGCACAGGATGCTGCAAAGAAGGCTACAGCAAGTGCCGAACTCGAGGCTGCAAAGAAGCAGAACCCTCTGCTCGCAGTGCTCCAGTTGGCTCCTCGCGGTGCACTCTCTACAGTGGGTTATGCTAACCTGCGCGACACCGCCGCCATCAATAAGATTATCTATAGCGAGGTTGCTAAGCAGATATTCCCCGCCGACCTGAAACTCCTCTGGAGCGCAAAGCCGATAGAGGGAGCAAAGAACGTGTTCGAACTCTTCGCTCTGAAGGCAACAGGTGCCAATGGCCGTGCTCCGCTTGAGGGTGACGTTATCACCGATGCCAAGGACGACTTCCAGCCTGTTTCTGGCCGTCCGTGCGTCAGCATGAAGATGAACACCGACGGTGCTCGTCGCTGGTCGGAACTGACAAAGGCCAATGTGGGCAAGGCAATCGCCATCGTTCTTGACAATGCCGTTTACTCTGCACCTCGAGTTAACGACCAGATTACTGGCGGTAGTTCAGAAATCACCGGTTCGTTCACTATCGAGGACACCAAGGACCTTGCCAACACACTGAAGTCTGGACGTATGCCGGCACCTGCCCGCATCGTACAGGAAGAGGTGGTTGGTCCTACTCTGGGTGCTCAGTCAATCCAGCAGGGTCTCATTTCGTTCGTTGTGGCTTTCGTGCTCCTGATGATTTACATGGTTGTGATGTACAACTTCATCCCGGGTATGCTCGCCAACTGCGCTCTGCTCATCAACCTCTTCTTCACGCTGGGTATCATGGCGTCGTTCCAGTCGGCATTGTCAATGCCAGGTATCGCCGGTATCGTGCTGACGCTCGGTATGGCTGTGGATGCCAACGTGCTTATCTATGAGCGCATCAAGGAGGAACTCCGCAAGGGCAAGGGCATGAAAGAGGCTGTGCAGGGAGGTTACAGCAACGCCTTCTCGGCCATCTTCGACTCTAACCTCACATCGTTGATTACCGCTATTATCCTCGGCGTCATCGGAACCGGTCCTATTCGCGGTTTCGCCATCACTCTGGGTATCGGTATCTGCTGCTCGTTCTTTACCGCTGTGTTCCTCACACGTCTGGTTTACGAGCATCAGTTGAACAAGGGTCGCTGGCAGAACCTCAAGTTCTACACAGGCATCTCTAAGAACCTCTTGCAGAACACACACTTCAAGTTCATGTCAATGTACAAGAAGTCGTTCGCTATCGTTGCTGTTGTCGTAGCGCTCTTCCTCATCAGTTTCGCCGTTCGCGGTCTGAGTCGTTCTATCGACTTCACCGGTGGTCGCAACTATGTTGTAACGCTGAACAAGGCAACTCACGTTGAGGATGTTCGTGAGGCTCTTGCAGGTGCTTTCCAGAACACTGTAGGTGAGAATGCAGGCAAGCCGGCCAACACCACTGTTATCGCGCTGGGTACCGACGGCAAGACCATCCGTGTTTCTACCAACTATAACATCGAGAGCAACTCTCCCGACGAGGACGACAAGGCAGAGACCATTCTCTACAATGCTCTGAAGAAGGGCGGCTTCATCAGCCAGGCCAGCGTTGACTCGTTCAAGAACCCGGACATCCGCGAGGGCGGCTCAATCATCAGCAGCACCAAGGTGGGACCAAGCATCGCTAAGAACATCACTTACAATGCCATCTTCTCGCTCATCATAGCCCTGATAGCAATCTTCCTCTACATCCTGTTGCGTTTCCGCAATGTGGCATTCTCGGTAGGTTCTATCGTCGCTCTGACTGTTGATACCATCATCGTGATAGGTTTCTTCTCGGCACTTTACAACATCGTTCCGTTCTCACTCGAGATTGACCAGACGTTCATCGGTGCCATCCTTACCGTTATCGGTTACTCTATCAACGACAAGGTGGTGGTGTTCGACCGTATCCGTGAGAACCTCGGACTCTATAAGAAGCGCGACACCCAGGAGAACTTCAACAACTCAATCAACGAGACTCTGGCACGTACCGTGAACACCTCTGCCTCTACGTTGCTCGTGTTGCTGTGTATCTTCTTCCTTGGTGGCGACAGCATCCGTTCGTTCTCGTTCGCTATGATTCTCGGCGTCATCTTCGGTACTCTGTCTTCTATCTTCATTGCATCGCCTGTAGCATATCTCGTTATGGGTCGCAAGATTAAGGAAGGCGAGGCTGTTGAAGCAAAGAAGTAAACATACCCGTAACTTTATAAACCCGTCACGGCTTGCTCAAGTCTTTAAGGCTTGGCAAGCCGTGATTTATTTTGGCTGTTGTTTCAGTTCTGTTCTTGTCTAAGGTAGGGTGGGGGGCGGCGGCGACGGCAATGGTCAGTCACCTTTTAGTGGCGTGGTAAGAGAGCATGGCACCCTCTACATGAAAGTCGATGATGTCATAGTATGGTTCCAGCCTGTGCTTTATGTCGTCAGCGGTGTCGAATGGCGGCGTGAACCATCCCATGCGTGTCATAACAGTCTTTGCAAGCCAGTCGGCAGTCTTCATCTCGCCTGCTATGTAGTGGCATGCAAGCAGTTTGCCTCCTGGTTTCAGCACTCGCCGAATCTCTGCATGCGCCTTGTCTTTGTCTGGAAAGACGTGAAAGCCGTTCATGCACAGCGCAATGTCGAAGGTGTTGTCTTCGAACGGCAGTGCGCCGACATCGCCCTGCATGGTTTTTGCGTTGCTCACCTTTGCCTCGCCGAGTCTGCTCTTTGCCTGTTCCAGCATGTCAAGGCTATAGTCAAGGCATGTAATGTCTGCCTGCTTCATCCGTGAGTATTTCTCCACGGTGAATACGGCGGTTCCCACGGGAACGTCGAGCAGTGTTCCATTGAAGTCGTCGGGGATGCTGGCAAGAAGCCTATGGGCAATCTCCACATCATCAACATCTCCCCACAGCAACTTGAAATACAGTCGGCTCCACCACTTGCTGCGGGTGAGGGCGTCGTCATAGAAACTCTTGCTGAAACGGTATGAGGTCTTTATCCTGTCTGCCATTGCTTTTGATAACCATATTTAAGTTTCACATTCGCTCAACTCCCGCAACTCGCGGCAGTAGGGCAACTATTATATTAAATATGGTGCAAAAGTATTGAGAAACACCCAATGGCGCAATACCCAAAACTGATGATTATGATGTCAGTCGCCAGCCTCTGCTGTCTTATGCTGTCCTTTATACTTTTCCTTCACTATCTCGTATGAGTTGCGTGTCAGATTCTGTAGGATATCGTCGGGCGCAGCGTTGAGGTTGACTCCTATCCAGTGCTTTGGCGACAGGTTGAATGGCTTGCCGACAAAGTCGTATGTCTGCTTTAGTTCCTCAATGCGGTCGGGTTGGCACTTCAGGGTGATGACAATGGAGTTCCCGGAGGAGTCGGTAGTTATTTTGGGGCGGTCGCAGTTGAAAAACGAGAACATGTGTCCGTGGACGTAGAAGACCAACACGCCACTGGCATATCTGAATGCTGTGAATGGCAGTTTCTCTTCTACGTCCTCGCCCAGTGACAGGCAGTAGTCTCGATATTCTTCGATGTTCATGCCTTAGAATCCCACCTTTCGCTCGGGTGCCGCGAACGAGCAGAAGCGTGCTGTGCCGTTGGTGATGTAGAGCACTGCCATGTTGTCGTCGTCGGCCTTATACATCCCCTTGAGGCTTTCGTTGCGCTTGAGGAACTCCTCTTTCACTGCCAGTGTTTCGTCGTTGACCAGCGTGCCGCTCACTCTCATCCACTCGCTGCCCGATTTCTTCAGTGCGCAAATCTCGAACTTCCCGTTCTTAGCCAGTTGTTTATAAACGTCCTTCACCTTGCCCGTCATGATGTACAGGCGGCCGTCGATGATTTCCGAAACGCCGAAGGCGCGCACGTGTGGCTGGTCGCCGTCGGCAGTGGCGATGAAGAAGGCGCCACACTCTTTCAGGTAAGCCTGCACCTCTTCCATGTTCTTTTGCTTTGTCTCTTTACTGATGGTGTCTGCCACTGTCTCCGTGGTGTCACCATTCTGTTTCTCTGTAGCCTGCTGTGCGGGCTTGTTCTGTGTGCATGCTGCCATAATCAGGAGCGCTGCGAATGCTAAGATAATCTTTTTCATTGTTTAAGTTTTAAGTGGTGGCAAAAATAAACAAAAAAACTGAGAGTTTCTGCATGCGGGATAAAGAATTTACATTTTCTTTATCATAAAAGTGCCGATGTCTCAATAATTTATGTTATCTTTGCCGTGTCTTAACAGTAAATGAAACTAATATTATCTTATTGCGCTTATGAAAACTTGCATGAAACGATTCCTTACATTGTTGGTATTGGCAGTAATCGTGCTGACGGCAGCGGCACAAAGCACCGATGTCTTTGAACAACTCAAGGCAAACCCTAAGAAAGCGTACGGCACCGACTGCCCCTATCCTTTCGACGAGTCGAAAATGACAAAGGCACCGCGTGGCTATAAGCCGTTCTACATCAGTCATTACGGACGCCACGGCTCGCGCTACTACTGGAACCCTTACCTCTACAGAGAACTCGACTCGCTGCTCACCACAGCCCACAACCGCCATCAACTGACCGCCGAGGGCGAGAGTTTCTACAGGAAATTCATGGAGGTGAAAGACGAACTGTCAACAGGTGTCAGCGAACTGACACAACTGGGATGGGAGCAGCATCAGAAGATAGCGCGCATCATGTACAACAACTTCCCGCAGGTGTTCAAGCGCGGCGGCAACGTGCTTGCCGTGTCGTCGCTCTCAGGACGGTGCGTGCTCAGCATGTCGGCATTCTGCCAGGAACTGGTGCAGTGCAACCCGAAGATAGAGATACGCGAGCAGTCGTCAAAGTTCACACTCGACGCCGTGGTGCCCGACGACCGCCAGAACCCCGTGAAGCACTCATACCCCAAGGTGAAGCCGCGTTTCAGAGAGAGCAACATCAAAGTGCCGGAAGACACCACGCTGCGCGAACGAATCATCGGCCGCGTGTTCACAAGCACCGAAGGCCTGCCCGGCAATCTGCACCACATCGGAAGCAACCTCATCAACCTCTACACCTCGCTGCCGAACATCGGCCATGAGGGGATGATGGGCAACATCATCACCGACGACGAGATTGTCAAGATGTGGGAACAGTCAAATCTCGGAAGTTACGAGTGGGTGTTCGGACCGCAGTATCAGGTTATCCCTATCCTGCAAGACATCATAAAGAAGGCCGATGCCGTGTTCAACGGCACGAGCGACCACATTGCCGACCTGCGCTTCGGCCACGACTCTTACCTCGGACCTCTCACTGTACTCATGGGCATCAACGGTGCCGACCGCGACCCTGTGGACCCATTTGAGGTGAAGAACTGCTACCAGAACTGGCAGACCTGCAAGGCAAGCAACATCCAACTGGTGTTCTATCGCGGCAAGCGAGGCAAGGACGACATCCTCGTGAAGTGCCTGCTCAACGGGGTAGAGGCCTCGCTGCCCGTGCCGACTACATGTGCACCTTATTATAAATGGGCAGACTTCCGCCAGTATTACACCGACAAGTGTAAACAGAAAGAACAGTAAGTCACGGTTCAGGTCATAGCGGCACAGGGCCAATCAGTTACTTCTCACCGCCGCAGACATTGCGGTTTATGTCAGTCAGGGGCATGGTTTTGAACACCAAAACTATGCCCTTGACTTCTTAAAAACATCAACTGAGATTCCCAACTATATCAAACGGGCTAACAATGTTATTAACTTTGTTGAACAAAGTTATTAAGATTGTCTAACAAAGTTATTAAGATTGTTGAACAAAGTTATTAACTTTGTTACCCCACTTGTATGCTCTTGAAAGCCAAGTAGTTACAAGTGGCGTTCTCAGGAGGCATTAATGCGGGGAAAAATCGGGGTGAAATGTTTTGTAAATAGATGCTTTTTGTGTAATTTTGCGTCAAGAATATCAAACTGCATCACACTATGAGATTACGTCTTTCCAATATGTTGAGAATGGCGATGGCGCTGTTTGCCGTTGCCAGTGTTACTGTGTCTAATGCCGAAGAGTATAACGTGGTGTCGCCCGACGGGCGCATCGCTGTGAGCATCAGCGACGATGGCGGCATGCTGCGCTATGAGGCGTGTCTCGACGGGGTGCAGATGTTGCAGCCGTCAGCACTCGGACTGCTCACCACCGTGGGCGACTTCGGCAGCGGACTGCATGTCGTTGGCGAGGAGAGCCGCAGCATCAGCGAGACCTACACCATGCGCAACACCAAGGCATCGCACGTATATTATTGTGCCAACGAACTGACGCTGAAGGTCAAGAACACGGCAGGACAGCAGTTCGCCGTGCAGTTCCGCGTGAGCAATCGCGACGTGGCGTTCCGCTACCTGCTTGAAAGGCAGGGCAAGGATGGCGACACCAAGCGCGCCAGAGTGCTGCGCGAGTTGTCGGCGTTCAATCCCGTTGGCGGCACAAAGACTTTCCTTTGCCCGCAGATAGGACCAGAAACAGGCTGGGAACAGACCAAGCCGAGTTACGAGGAGGACTATCTGCTGGACCAGGACATGAACGTCCGCTCGCAGTTCGGACTTGGTTACACCTTCCCCTGCTTGTTCAGAGTGGCGGTGAGCGATAAGAGTTCTCAAGGTAAAGCGAAGAAAAAACATTCATCGCTCAACGCTCAACGTTCAACGCTCAACGCTCACCCCTCAACGCTCAACAATTACTGGATGCTTATCAGCGAGACAGGCGTGACGAGTCAGTACTGCGGTTCGCACCTGAGCGACTACACCGAGGGCGAGGGATATGCCATCGCCTTCCCGCATGAGGGCGAGAACAACGGCATCGGCTCTGCCTCGCCTTCCGTGGCGTTGCCTTCTGCCACGCCGTGGCGCACCATAACGATGGGCAGCACGCTTGCCCCGATAGTGGAGACGACGGTGGCTTACGACCTCGTAAGCCCTCTCTACCAGCCAGGCACGGCATATAAGGGCGGACGATACACATGGAGTTGGCTGGTGTGGCAGGACGAGTCGATAAACTACGACGACCAGGTGCAGTTCATTGACCTTGCCTCGAAGATGGGCTTCGAATACACCTTGGTGGATAACTGGTGGGACGAGCGCATCGGGCGCGACCGCATCGCCGAACTCAGTAGTTATGCACAGTCGCGCGGGGTGTCGCTGATGTTGTGGTACAACAGCAACGGCTCGTGGAACGATGCACCGCAGACACCACGCAACTGCATGAGCACTTCCGTAGCACGTCACCGTGAAATGGCATGGCTGAAGAGCATCGGCGTGAAGGGAATAAAGGTCGATTTCTTTGGTGGAGACAAGCAACAGACCATGCAACTCTATGAGGACATCCTCGCCGATGCCAACCTCTACGGCCTGCAAGTGATTTTCCACGGCTGCACATTGCCGAGAGGGTGGGAGAGAATGTACCCCAACTTCGTGGCGAGCGAGGCGGTGCTGGCTTCCGAGAATGTCTTCTTCGACCCGCGACATGCCAACAACGAGGGCAAGGAACTCACCCTGCACCCCTTCATACGCAATGCTGTGGCAAGCATGGACTGGGGCGGTGTCATCATGAACAAATATCTGAGCCGCGACAACAAGAGCCGACACCGCCGCGCAACGAGCGATATGTTCGAGATAGCGACCGCCATCACCAACCAGAGCGAGGTGAACTGCATCGCCATGCAGCCCAACAATCTTGACGAACTGCCTGCCGACGAACTGCAACTGCTGCGCGACATGCCCACGCAGTGGGACGAGACGCGCTTCATTGACGGCTATCCCGGACGCTATGTGGTGATGGCGCGCCGACATGCCAACCGCTGGTACATCGCCGCTCTCAACGGCACCGGCGAGCCGTTGTCGCTCGACCTCACGCTGCCAATGCTCGACGGCACCGCCTTCACCCTCTATACCGACGGCAATCAGAAGACTTACGGTGCCATGAAGTCAGCGAAAGTGAAACTGAAACTCCCTGCACTCGCTGGCGCACTGATAAAGTAACTCAAGTTTCACATTTGCTCAACTTCTTGTAGTTCAGGAGTTCAGAAGTTTCAGGAGTTCAGACATTAGTTCTTCTTTCTGAGTAAGATCAGGGCTTTGGAGTATTGTCTGCACCCCCTGAACTCCTGCACCCCCTGAACTCCTTCAACTTGAG
Source organism: Prevotella sp. UBA4330 (assembly GCA_002394385.1). Lineage (GTDB taxonomy): Bacteria > Bacteroidota > Bacteroidia > Bacteroidales > Bacteroidaceae > Prevotella. The sequence goes on along the minus strand of DGTS01000032.1, from coordinate 25,808 downwards.
AAAGTTGAGTAAAGTAACTATATACAGTCACATCGCAAAAATAATACCGTGTTCCTAACGAAGCCGTACGCGATGTCTCCCCGCCCCTGAAGTTCCCCTCGCCCCTTGGAGAGGGGATAGGGGTGAGGCTTTGGGGTTAGGGGTGGGGTCAGTGATTCCTTTTTCCTCATTTTTATTGATATAAAACAAGTAAACGTGTAATTTTACATTTATAAACACACAAAAGAATAACGGATTGATTATTTATTCGCTGTTTTGCAGTCGAATTGATACAAAAACAACGAGTAATGAAACAATTATTAATTTTTATACGGAATTATCCCGTATTTTGTGTTTTGCTGATAGGAATCTGTGTGGCATGTTTTTGCAAAGTACCACATACATCATTGAATCATATAGAATCGTTAGACAAGTTTGTGCATGCTGGAATGTATCTGGTGGCAGGCGGATGTATGCGCATTGAGTGCATGAAGCACTATAAGCAGGAGCCGCCTCGTCACATACTATTCTTGATATGGCTGACTCCCATACTCTTCAGTGGTGTCATAGAATTGTTGCAGCCACTGTTTACCGAAGGCCGTCGCAATGGCGAATGGCTCGACTTCGCCTCCAACACCGCAGGTGCCACGCTGGCCAATCTCGCTGCTATGCTTATGAGTGCTTTGCGTATAAAGGTATATAAGATGTATTATATGCTAATACTGTTGTGCACCCTTACCTTCAAGCAGATTGCCGATCATTACCTCTCAGGCAAGAGCAATAGGTTCCCCGTGGCCTATACCTATTGACTATAGGCGGTTTATAATTCCTCCCCTTAGTCGCTCAGCCCTTTAGGGGTGCTTGTTCCCGAAGTGTCTCAAGAAGAGGGAGGTCAAACTCAAGATTGATAAAAAATATGAACGACGATTCATTCGCTCGTATTAATTGTCCCCAAGACCCGCCCATACATTTACGTCCCATTTACGGCAATTTGCGGATAAAAGAATCGCCTTGTAAAAAAGATGTAAAATAATAAATGGATTAAAGGATGCAACGTATCGGAATATTTACTATCTTTGCACAGTAATTTAACGTCACTGAACTGACAACTATTCAAATAACCAGAACCTATGGAAACGAAACATTTCACACAGGCTGTTGTAGGGGTAGACCTCCGTGTCCGCCCGCCAGATAGGGAATCCCTATGACAAGGACATCATCGCAACCATCTTCAAACATGCTTTGGCGGCAGCATTCTTCGCTGTCGGTGTCTATCTAACAGTTGAGAACGTGTCTAACGCCTGGGAGAACTTGTTTGGCAACAAAACGAGAATGTTATATAGTGAGCATAGGTCTAATGTACATAAATCTAATAAGCCGAAGCATCAAGAAGGACAAAGCAGAAAAATGAGAGATAATCATGGAGGAGAGAAAGGTGACAAGAGAAGGAAAAGATACAAATAAAATGAATATTATGGAAATTATTCAATTCAGAATAAACCGTTATGGCAATACTCCTATATTTGGTGTATGTCTTTCTGAGGGGCAGAATTGGCTGGTCATTAGAGAGAATGAAGTGGATTATTATCTTGGTGGAATCAAGTTTATCAACAAGAAATACATTCGTCATAGAATTATAGTTGATAATGATGCGATGAAGCGCACAATACTATCATCGAAATATAGTAATTATGAGAAGGATAAAAGTGTTATAGAAAGTCTGAATCTTGATAATAATACTGATTTTTTTCAAAGTTTGAAAAATAAGAATTGCCTGTTGGGAGTTGGGCTGAACAAAAAAGACAAATTCTTTGTTGGACGTATAGAGAATATATATGAAAAATCCATCTCTCTTAGAACTATAGGTACGTTTACAGAAGATTGTGGCATGATGAATATCCCCTTCGATAAAATAAGATTTGTTGATATTGATACGGACTATCTTAATTCATTAAACTTGTATATGGAGAATAAAAAGGGCATGGATAAAAATAAATAGGTAAGGGAAAAAATTATGGAAATTATAGAATTTAGAATTAGCCGTTATGGCAATACTCCTATATTTGGTGTATGCCTTTCTGAGGGGCAGAACTGGCTGGTCATTAGAGAGAATGAAGTGGATTATTCTCTTGATGGAATCAAATTTATCAACAAGAAATACATTCGTCATAGGACTATAGTTGATAAAGATACGATGAAACATGAAATACTGTCATTGAAATATATGGACTATGAGAAGGATAAATGTTTCATTGGAAATTTCAATCTTAATGTGTCCTCTGAATTCTTTCAAAGTTTGAAGAAAAAGAATTATCTGTTATCTGTAGGATTAGACAGAAGTGATGAAATTTATGTAGGATGGATAAAGAAGATATATGAAAAATCCATATCCCTTAATACCATTGGTACGCATACGGAAGATACTGGCATGATGAATATCCCTTTCGACAGAATAAGATTTATTAATATTGATACAGACTACCTTAATTCGTTAAACTTGTATATGGAGATTAAAAAGGAAACCCAACCTTAAGAAGATGGAACGAAATACTCCATAACACAAAATTGCCAGGTAACAGTTGGCGTGTAAATGCCCCCGGGCATTATCATACAATTAAAAAGAAGAAATAACATGAAGTATTTAAAATTCAATTACAACATTGGTACCATTTCTCATGATTCATTCATTTCAAAGATTCTGTGGAGTCTTTTAAGATTTGTGTTTCCTGACCCCAATCCTGACTTTAGTCATTTGTATTGTCTTGTTGAGACATGGTATATAGAAATTGATGAAGAATGTAAATACGATGGAGTTTGTCGTGAAATAGGAACGGATATTAATGGTAGAATTATTGTGAAAGATCCAGATGATAGGAATTATGGATATTGGACAGATGTTAACGGAGGAATTAATGATTACATTGATAAAATGAATGCCAAATATATCACTCAAGAAGAGTTTGAGTCCGTTTGGAACGAGGAACTTGTAAAAGTAAGCAGAAAGGATTATCCATAACTATCATTTCTTTATTCGTGTTAAGATGTTAAGATAGAATCTATGGAAACGAAACATTTCACACAGACTGTTGTAGGGGCAGACCTCCGTGTCCGCCCGCCAGACAGGGAATCCCTATGACAAGGACCTCATCGCAACCATCTTCAAACATGCTTTCACGGAAGCGTTATTCGAGGGAGCACAGGGCGGCAACATGTTCCATGGGGCAATCATGGGTGCTCTATCGACAGGAGATAGCCAACGATGAGTGTAATTTCGAAATGCATTTATGGCTCGAAAAGCCTGTGCGAAATGTAGAGACACTTATTGGAAGGGCATATAATGGCAGAGGGACATCTTTTGATATTATTTTCAGAGGGGTTAACACCATTCATTACAACCCTTATCGTTACATGAACCCATATCAGTATTATCCCTCACCATATTTTTGCCCATTACGTTAATATACATATTATGCTAAGATATGAAAAAATTATTTTACTTAATTACCGCATTACTTATAAGCGGATGCTACTATGGCTCTTTTGAAGATTTAGGTGATTCCTAGATTTATATGGATGGACGCATTGATAAAGAAATAGATGAGAAAAGGCATTCCCTAAAATATTTAGTTCCAATTAGTGTGCTAAATTATGATTATGACAAGAGCCATATCATAGCATATCAAAAGCCAGATAGTGAAAGTTTTAGGAGGTGCCGTATTGATATTTATAAATATTTTTCTGATTCCACGATGCAATATCAGCATGAGGTAGATAGTCTTGAAGTTCTATTGGATAGTATGCTTAAAATAAAAGACTGCTATTGGATTATCCGCAAGAAGGACTGTAAAGTGTTTGGTCCGATGACAGAATCTGACTTTAATCAGGAATGCAAGAAGAGGAATATCAAACTCAAGATGGATAAGAGATACGAGAAATTCCATTACGAAGAATAAGCATGGCACAATCTCCATTATCGGACAAATGGTCATGGGAAAGGCATGACATGTTAATTCCCAAACATTTACGTCCCATTTACGGCAATTTGCGGATAAAAAGTATAGCCATGTAAAAATGCATTAAAGAATGCAGTGTACTGTATTTTCAGCGTTCAAATAGGAGGTGACGTGTCTCACGTCACGAAATGAGGGATTGTGACGTGGGACACGTCACCTCCTACGAGTGGAGACAAACAACTTTTAGTTATATAGAAGCAACAATGCTGCATAATATAACTTTCCCCTTTGTCTTCTTGTGCTGTGGGAATAGAGTTACATGCGCTCTGGAACCTCTATACCGAGCAGAGCCATGCCGTTCTTTATTATCTTTGCCACGTTCTTTGCGAGGATGAGGCGTGTGAGTTTTGTCTGCTCGTCCTCGGCGTTCAGCACGCTGTAGTCGTGATACCACTGGTTGAACTCCTTGGTAAGTTCGTAGCAGTAGTTTGCAATGCCGCTCGGACTGTAGTCCTTGCCTGCCTGCTCTACGGTGGCAGCGAAACTGTTCATCTTCTGCACCAGTTCTATCTCTTTCTCGTTCAGCACGGCGTTTTCGCCCAGTGTGCTGTCGCTGACATTGATGCCCTGTGCCTCCGCCTTGCGCATGATGCTCTTGATGCGTGCGTGGGTATATTGTATGAACGGTCCGGTGTTGCCGTTGAAGTCTATTGACTCCTCGGGGTTGAAGAGCATGTTCTTGCGTGCATCCACTTTCAGGATGAAGTATTTCAGCGCTCCCATTCCCACGATGCGTGCTATCTCCTGCTTCTCTTCCTCGGTGAGGTCGGCGTTCTTGCCTGCCTCGTCGGCGGTGCGACGCGCGTCCTCAATCATCACGGCGATGAGGTCGTCGGCATCGACCACTGTTCCCTCGCGGCTCTTCATCTTTCCGTTGGGCAGTTCCACCATGCCGTAGGAGAAGTGTACCAGTTCCTTGCCCCACTTGAAGCCCAGTCGGTCGAGAAGGATGCTGAGCACCTGGAAGTGATAGTTCTGCTCGTTGCCCACCACATAAATCATCTTGTCGATGGGGTAGTCCTGGAATCGCATCTCGGCGGTGCCGATGTCCTGTGTCATATAAACGCTGGTGCCGTCGGAACGCAGCAGCAGTTTCTGGTCGAGTCCCTCATTGGTGAGGTCGGCCCACACGCTGTTGTCGTCGTGACGCTCGAAGAGTCCCTTCTCAAGTCCTTCCTCCACCTTTGCCTTTCCGCGCAGGTAGGTCTGGCTCTCATAGTAAATCTTGTCGAAGCCAACGCCCAGTGCCTTGTATGTCTCGTCGAAACCGGCATACACCCATGAGTTCATCTTTTCCCACAAGGCGCGCACCTCGGCATCGTTCTGCTCCCATTTCACCAGCATCTCGTGAGCCTCCTTGATGAGCGGAGCCTCCTGCTTGGCTTTCTCCTCGGCCTTCTCGGCATCCATGCCCTCGGCGATGTACTGCTGCTGCAGTTCCTTAATCTCCTCGCGGTAGTGCTTGTCGAAGAGCACATAATAGTCGCCGATGAGGTGGTCGCCCTTCTTTCCGCTGCTCTCTGGAGTCTCGCCGTTGCCCCATTTCAGCCATGCGAGCATCGACTTGCAGATGTGAATGCCTCGGTCGTTGACGATGTTTGTCTTCACCACGCGGTTGCCGTTGGCCTGCATTATCTGTGCGAGCGACCATCCGAGGAGGTTGTTGCGCACATGTCCCAGGTGGAGCGGTTTGTTGGTGTTTGGCGATGAATACTCTACCATTACCAGCGGACTGTCCTGCGTTGCCTTCTTATATCCGAAGTCGGCATCGGCATTGATGTCGTTGAGCAGGCCTATCCATGCCTCCTGCGACACCACGAGGTTGAGGAATCCCTTAACCACATTGAAACTGGCCACCACCGAAGTCTCCTTCAGCAGCCTTTCGCCTATTTCCTGCGCTGTGTCTTCTGGTTTTTTCTTTGATGTTTTGAGGAACGGGAACACTACGAGAGTAAGATTACCCTCGAATCCTTCCTTAGTGTTTTGCAACTGAACCATCTTCTCGGGCAGTTCTGCGCCGTAGAGTTCCTTCACTGCCTTCAGTACGGCAGCGGTTATCTCCTTGTGAATATTCATCTTCTACCTTTTATTTTATAATGTGGGTGCAAAGGTAATAAAAAAAAGAAATATAACAAAAAACTTCGGAAAGGACTTGCTGCCCTTCCCGAAGTATGCTGTTGTTATGTGCGTGGATTAAATCTCGTCGAAGAAACCTTCCTCGAAGCCTAAATCCTTCTCCAGTTCTTTCTGGAATGCCTTGTCGTCGCCGAGTTTCTTGCCAATCTCAGATTTCTCTGCTGCCTTTGAGAAAGCCTCGAACTGTTCACCGACATCTTTATATTCCTTAAGTTTGTCCATCATCTCAGTGGCCATCTTAAGTTTTTCTTCTTCGCTAGCGTTCTTTTCCTTTTCCTGCATGTCTTTCATTGTTACAAGTAAAGGCTTAGCGGCCTTCATAACGGTCTTGAAAGCGTCTTTCCACTGTGCCTCTGTCCAGTTGGCACCGTCTTTAGTAGCGCTTTCAACAAGTGCCTTGAGGTCACCAATGCTTACGGTAGCCTCTTCTGCTGCTTCCTTAACTTCTGTAGCGGCTTCAGCGGCAGCGTCGGCAGCCTTAGGTGCTGAGTTTGTGCATGCTGCAAAGAACAATCCCATAGCCATGAGGGACATGCTTAATAATACTTTCTTCATTTTCTTTAGTTTTTAGGGGTTAATAATTTGGTTAATTAATATAATGTGTTGAATTTTATTCTACCTTATCGTCTTCACCACTTCGTAGTTATGAATTGCCGCAGAACAGCCTTTTTCATCTCCATGTCTTTAGTGTCGATGAAGGTATTCCATAATAAGGTGAAAAACTGCCAATGTTTAAGTAAAACGCAATCGATTATAACAATCGCTTGCAAATATAGGTAAAAAAACAATACGTTCCAAATCTTTTGCGGAAAAAGTGTCAGAACTGGAAGTAGATGAAGGGCTGGATGTCGCTCGACTTCACCTGGATTACGATGTAGATGACAGCGGTGATGAGTAGGGCGCATACGATGACGTTGGTCTTGGAGAGGCGTGCCACGATGCGCTGCTGCCAACTGTCGGGCAGGTAATGGCTGATGAAACCGAATGCCATGAGACCGAACACCCAGGGATAGCCGCTGATGACCTGCCACAGCAGTTCGGGGTGGAAATTAGTTGCCACCTGGTTAAGCATCGTGAAGGCTGTCTCCATGTCGCTGCAACGGAAGAAAATCCAGCATAGACACACGAAGTGGAAGGTGATGACGATGGCCACTATGCGGCGCCATCCCGCGCTGTAATAGTGGCGGTCGTGGTGCAGCACCTCCTGCGAGAAGAACTTGTGACAGGCAAGAGCCACGCCGTGGAGTGCGCCCCAGAGGATGAAGTTCCACGATGCACCGTGCCACAGTCCGCCCAGCAGCATGGTGGTGATGAGGTTGAGGTACATCCTCAACTTTCCCTTGCGGTTGCCGCCGAGCGAGATGTAAAGATACTGGCGCAGCCATGTGGAGAGCGAGATGTGCCAACGGCGCCAGAAGTCGGTCACCGACACCGACTTATATGGTGCGTTGAAGTTCATCGGGAAGCGGAAACCGAGCAGCAGGGCAATGCCAATCGCCATGTCGCTGTAGCCCGAGAAGTCGCAGTAGATTTGCAGCGCGTAGCCGTAAATGCCCAGCAGTACCTCAAGACCGCTGAACATGTCGGGCTGGTCGAACACTCGCTCCACGAAGTTGATGCTTATATAGTCGGAAATTACGGCTTTCTTGAAAAGTCCGATGACGATAAGATAAACGCCCATGCCGAACATCCGGCGCGTTATCTGCAGCGGCTTGCGTATCTGTGGCACGAAGTCGCGAGCCTTCACGATAGGTCCTGCCACCAGTTGCGGGAAGAACGACACGAAGAATGCGTAGTCGAGCAGCGACGGCAGCGGCCGTATCTCGCGGCGATAGATGTCGATGGTGTAACTGAGGCTCTGGAATGTGAAGAAACTGATGCCCACAGGCAGGAAGATGTCGAGCGGCTGGAAGTTGTTGCCGATAATCTCTGATATCGAGCCGAGGAAGAAGTTGGTGTACTTGAAGTATGCCAGCAGCGAGAGGTCGATAATCACGCTCAGTGCTATCAGCCATCGCGCGCGCCCTTTGTCCTCAGGGTTGCGGTCGAGAATCTTGCCTATCTGTCCGCCGATGAGCCAGTCGCTCACCGTCACCACGGCGAGTAGGAAGAAATAGATGCCGCTGCTTTTATAATAGAAGAAGTATGAGAAGAGCGTCACGAACACCAGACGTGCCGTCATCTTCTTTTGCAGGAGCATATATATGAATGTGAAGCCGAGGAACAGCCACAGGAATATCCCGCTGCTGAAAATCATCGGTTGCTCTGGGTCGTATGCCAGCACATTCAAAATGCTTTCCATTTTTTTGTATTTCTATATTAATCACAACCCCTCTCCAACTCCCCCGAGGGGGAGAGTCTAAACACCAAGGAGAAACTTCCTCCCCCTCGGGGGGATAAGAGGAGGGGTTCTGAACTCCTATACTACTGTACTCCTGTACTCCTCTATTTCACCGATACGATGCCGTCATACAGTTTCTTGGCAACGTAAGCGCCACCCTTGAAGTTGATGTGGGTGTAGTCCTTGCCTGCCATTCCCTGCTGTGCCATCTTGCTGATGCCTCCGTTGCCGCCCATTGCTTCCCAGAGGTTGAAGAACACCACCTTGTTGTCGGCAGCCATCATCTGCTGGTATGACACCAGTTCCTCCACACCCTTCATCGTCTTTATCTGTCCGCCCACGCGCTGGTCGCGGTCGCTCATGCTGACGATGAGTATTGTGGCGTTGGGGTAGCAGCGTTTCAGCATGTTTATCACCTTTGTCATCTGGTTGACGTAGTTCTGCAGCGACTTCTGCGTGCTGCGCGGTCCGGTGGCGTTCAGTCCGAACTGCAGCACCAGCATGTCGTAAGGCCGCTTGGCAGCCATGTCCTTCATCGTCTGCTCCGGTATGCCAGCGAGCGACATTCCCGAACTGCCTCGCATGGCGAAGTTGTCAACCACCACACCCTTCTGCGGGTCGAGTGCCGTGCCGAAGAACTGTGTCGAGTTGCCTGCACCGCTCACTGCCCACTTCACTTTTGTCATTTGTCCCGCCACGGTGACACTCTGCACCTGCGACGAGGCGTTCACCGAGAACGACTTCTGTTCGCCGTCGTTCATCGTTGCGGTGATGGTGATTGGTGTGCCTGTCTTGAAATATACGCTCGATGTGTTCCACGAGCCGCAGTGCTTGTTCCAGTTGGTTCCGCTGAGTGTCATCTGTGCCGAGCCAGCCACGGTGAAATATCTCTCTGATATGCCCTGAAGCGACGACGTGAATGTCTTGCGCTCCATCACCGAGTGGCTTGTGAAGCCGTTCGTTGCCACCCTCACTGTGGGTCGTGCGCTGTTGGTTGTCTTTCCGCAGTCAACCCATCCCACGCCGTTGCCGCCATACTTGTCTTGCAGCAGTGCGCGCAGGTCGGTGGTCATGATGTCGCTCTCAATGAACGAGTCGCCCCAGTATGCTATTCTCACGGGTCGGTTCATCTTGGCGATGTTGTCCAGCGCGCGGTAGAACGACTCCATGCCGTGTGCCCCGCCGCCAGAGTAGTCTATGATGCACGTCGTGCCTTTAGGGCATGGCTTGCGCTTCGGCGTTGCCGCCTCGCCCTCTGCCTTCTCGCTCTTTGCCGCCATCACTGGCGCTGCCGGCACCACAGGCTTTGCTATCACGCCGTCTTCCTTGTCGCCGTCCATTTCGGGCAGCACCTCACTCAGTATGTCAACATCTCGCAGTTGTGTCCCGGCCACCGAAATGTGTGGCAGGAAATGCATGTAAACCAAGATGGTAACGATAATGGAAATCAGAACAAACGTTCTTGCTGGTTGATTATTCATAAATGTAAAATTGCCTCCTCCCTCTCCTTCTTTCTGTTATTGTTTCGGGCTGCAAAATTACTACTATTTTTTCAAACAGCATTCATTTTCCTCTTATTTTTGTCTCTCAACCTACTAATATAGGCTATTTTGGTCGGTAAAATAGCCTATTTTACTTTCCAATATAGGCTATTTTACTTTCCAATCACTACCTTTTCGGCCTTTCCTGTCACGCTATTCATGCGGATATATACGCCTGGGCGCTGTGGAGTCCTATCAAGTCGCTTGCCGCTGATGTCGTAGTAGGATGGACGTTGGTCGGTAGTAGATGATATGTTGGTGATGGCTGTAGCCTGGGAGCGCTGGAACCAGAAGTCTATCGTTCCGTCGCTGTTGCGCACGATGTCGGTCAGTTCGCAGCCTTCGAACGGCACTGGCTCGTCGCCTCCGTTGTATTGTGTTGCAGCCGGTGTGGTTGTTGAGGTGAGAGCGTTGTTAGGCTCCATCGAGGTGCTGGTTGTCTCGTCGATGGGATAAACGTCGGTGATATATCCTCCGAGTGCCTTTGTGCTGTTGTCGGCTGCTATGATGGTCATTCGCTGGTGCGTGTTATAACCGCGTGTGCCGTCGGTTCGGATGTATGTTGCTGTTGTGTTCGGCATGTTGTGGTACCACATCTCAAGGTCGAAGTCCACATGCGTCACGAGCAGTCCTCGTCCCGAATAGTTGTAGGGGTAGATGTCGTTCTTCGACTTGTTCTCCAGCAGATAGTACTCCTGCTTGTTGGGGTTGTCGCAGTAGATGATGTATGTCTCTCCGCCTTCGGTAATGGGTTTCATGCCCTTCACCTCCGTTGGTTTGTCGAGCACAGTGGGTTGCAGCCAGCCGCATATCATTCTTTCGTAGGCGGTATATTCTGCCGGGTTGTATCCTCCTCCGTTTCTCGATCCGTTGCTCATCACGTCCCATGCTCCCATTCCGAAGTTGAACTTGTCGTAGAAGTCGGGGAATCCCATGCAGTGGCTGAACTCATGGCAGAACACGCCGATGCCAGCGAGTTTCTTTCCCATTATGCCGTCGAGTTCGTTGCCGCAGGCGTAGGTGTTAATCACCACGTCGTCGAGAGTGAGCGTTGAGCCCATGGCGTCGTAGAGGTCCCACTCGTGCGGCCATACCGTAGTGGCTGGCGCGCCGTCGGCCTCGCCATAGCCGGCATAAACCACGAACACCTGGTCAACCTCGCCGTCGCCGTCCCAGTCGTAGAGCGAGAAGTCAATGTCATCGTCAACCGCCTGACATGCCTCTGCAATCATCTCTCCCGGTCGCTGGTCGTTGCCATACTCGTTGTTTCCGCCGTAGTAACTCATCAGGTTTGACAGTTTCACGGGTCCCACAACGTCGAACGTGAGGTCGAACTGCCCTCCGCTCTGCTCAAGGAAGTAGTCGCGCACGCTCTTTTTGAAGTTCCCCTCGCTGTATCCAGGCTCGTTGGTGATGCTGTTATATGTTGCCTGGGGGTCTTCAATAGAGAATTTGTTGTTGCTGAACTCCACGAGTATAACCAGCCCTCGCTTCTCTCCTTGGAACAGGCTCTGCGGTTTCGGATAGACATAGTCGTCGGGCACCATGCTCTCCTTGCGCGGCTGTCTGTGGCGCTTCAGCAGTCTGCCGAACGATTCCTCGTTGTATGCCGAAAGCCTTCCGTCCTCATTCATGCGGTATCGGTTGCCCTCGGCGTCCTGGAAGTAGTGCAGGTGCTCGTCGCCAATAAGTTCCACTGTTACTAACGTGCCGTCGGTTGTCTGCAGTGTCTGCCAGAAACCAGGCTTTGCGGGTATAGCACTCGCCGACATTGAGGTCAGCATAATGAAAACAATAACAAGTATGTTTTTCAGTTTCATAGTAGTAATAAATATGAACAGACGTTGAATATTTTGTGCAAAATTACAATTTTTCATTGAAAAAGGTGGCCTTTTACTGGAAAAAAGTATAACTTTGCAGGGCAATTATGGAAAAACCTTGGATTTTGTCCCGTGTTTTCCTTGCCTCGGCATTATGAAAACCTTGGATTTAATCCTACGTTTCCTTTGCCTCGGCATAGCCAAACAAGTTTGGACTCTGCCCTCGTCTTCGTGAAAACCTTGTTAAAATTAAATATTAAAAACCACTAAAACCCAATGTTATGAGACAAAAGTTACTCTTATTGACCATGCTTGTTTGCATGGGAGTTGTTAATGTGTTTGCCGACAAGCAGGTGACAATCGACCTTTCGGCTAACTATGGTACTGAAACAGGCGTCGCCCTCACGACAGAGGACTTTGACGACCTCACTCTCACTTTCGCTGCTAATGGCGGCACTGCTCCAATCTACAACTACAATCACTTCCGTCTTTACACAGACAACAGCATGACAATTACTGCCAAGAACGGCAAGAAGATTGTGGGCATCCTGTTCAACTATGCTGCCAAGGCAAGTTTCAAGACCTACGAAATCACCCCCGACACCTACACTTACGAGGAGATAGCACAGTCGCAGGGAACTATAAAAGGCTCTGACAGCGAGGCTGTTACGATTACCAATAAAGATGCTGCCAACGTTCGCATCATAAGCATGATAATCACGCTGAACGATGGCGGTGCTGCAGCGGCAGACCCCGAGGAGTTCAACTTTGCCGACCAGGAAGACTACGGCGCAGCAAACAATGAGGAGGGCACGGCATTTATCTTGCAGGGCGAGAACGTTACCTTCACATGGACAAAGGCGCAGGACGATGCTTCGCTGTCGAAGTTCAACTACAACCACATACGCTTCTATGCCAACAACAACCTGACAATCTCGTCAGAAAACTATAACATTGCAAGTGTTGAGTTTAAGTATGTCACTGGTAACACTCCGCAGAAAGCAGGTGCCACGCTGACCGTCACGCCAGACACATACACCTATAACGAGAACTTCACCGTTCTCTCGGGCACAGGTGCCAACACCATCACGATTAATACCACCAAGCAAATCAGAATAACATACATCAAGGTAATCTTCGAGTCGAAGGGTGGCGAGGAGCCAAGCGACATCGACATACACGACAACTACGCCATGATGCCAACAGTGAAGGTGACCGACTGGGCACAACTGCCAGAGCAGAAACACCCCAACTACATCTATTACGTCAATAGCGAGTCAACCATAGGGCAGGAGCCTACAGATGTCAATGTGGTGCTCATGGGCGGAGCAGTGCCCATCAGTTATGCCATCACCATCAACGAGGGCTATCCCTTCGAGAATGTGCTGGCATACCACTGCGGTGTCTGGTACGAGCATGAATACATCGAGCGTCTGCACCCAGTGTATATGCCTTACGACCTGCCAATGCCAAACCAGGAATATAACAACGTGAAGGCTTACACCTTCGAGGGCGTGCAGGGCGATGCCTTCAGTTTTGTCGAGGTGGCAGAGCCAAAGGCCTACAATCCTTACCTCATCATTGCTGAGGCAAAGGGCGACTCGGTGACCGTTTACGACGCTTCGTTCGGAGTGCGCAACATGCCTATTTCTCCAAAGAAGGGCGTTGAGGTTACCGTGGGCGACTACACCTTCTGCGGCACCAACCTCGGTCTCACGGCAGAGGAAATGGCAGGTGCCACATACTATGTGGTGAACGGCGAGGAATGGGTGAAGACCACTGAGCCAATCAAGCCGCTGACATCATGTATAAAGACCACTCTGACCGATGCGCCAGAGAGTTTCAAGACTCTCGCTGACGGCTCGCTCGTAACAGGAATAGAGTCTGTCGTCGCTCAACCGTCAACGCTCAGCCCTCAACGCTCAGCCATCTACACCATCGACGGCCGCTGCCTTGGAACATCTGAAAAGGCTCTGCCGCACGGCATCTATATCATCGACGGGAAGAAAGTAGTGCGTTAACCTAACATTATTTGCACATTATCCTCTTTTTCGTTACCTTTGCAGCCAAAACTGCAAGTGATGAAAAAGAGGATTCTTTTTGTATGCCTCGGGAACATCTGCCGCAGCCCGGCTGCCGACGGCATAATGCGAGGTATTATAAGCGAGGCAGGGAAAGACGATGAGTGGGAGGTTGACTCTGCCGGCATCGGCTCATGGCATGTGGGCGACCTGCCCGACCGTCGCATGCGCAGTGCCGGTGAGCGTCGCGGCTATCGCTTCGACCATCATGCACGCCAGGTGTGCAGTGAAGACTTCGCGCGCTTTGATTATATAATAGGTATGGACCGTGAGAATGAGCACGACCTCCGTCGCCTTGCACCGTCGCGCGAGGCGGCGCAGCGCATCATGAGTATGGAGGAGATTCTCGCCGACCATCCCACCCACAACATAGTTCCCGACCCATATTACGGAACCACTCGCGACTTCGAACTGGCGCTCGACCTTATAGAATATGCCTGTCAGCGCCTCGCCCAACAGTTTGGGATTACAAAGTAATAGGTATTTCGTAATCTGCTTAATAACAACGATGTTGTCGAAAGTATATCTTTCGCCTTGCGATTAAGCATCTTTCACCTTGCGAAAGATGCCCTTTCGTGATGTGAAAGGACACAAGTGAGAAACTCAGTGACCGTTAGTGCTTCTCCTTTAATCATTTCTTATTATTTCATTTCTTTATTATTTGCTTTTCTTTTATCGAAATCATTATTTTTGAGTATTGCGCATGCATGCCCTTTGGCGTACCTTTGCACGCACATTACACCCCCTCCAACCTCCCCGAGGGGAGGCTTTAAGTAACTATTATATAAATATGAGAATTTTCAAGATTATTTGTGCAGCCCTGCCTATGCTGGCAGTTGCCGTTGTTGGTGCCAACGCACAGGTGGTGGCAGGCGATTCCGTTATGCAACATGTAACAGGTAGCCGCCTCTCTATCGGAGGATATGGCGAGATAGGCTACAGTCGCAATTTCTACAGCGACCATGTCAGCCGTTACAGTCAGCCCGAGGAACATAAGAACGACCCGTCGCACGGACGTTTCGACCTTCCGCATGCTGTAATCAACATTGGTTATGACTTCGGCAAGGGCTGGTCGTTCGGCACCGAGATAGAGTTCGAGCACGGCGGCAACGGCATTGCCTTCGAGAAAGAAGACGAGGAAGGCGGCGAATGGGAACAGGAGACCGAGAAAGGCGGCGAGGTGGAACTGGAGCAGTTCTGGATTCAGAAGTCGTTCGCGCCATGGGCAAACCTCAAGATGGGTCATATCGTGGTGCCTGTAGGACTGAACAACGCCTATCACGAGCCACTGAACTTCTTCACCGTTTATCGTCCTGAGGGCGAGGACATCATACTGCCATCGACATGGCACCAAACGGGATTCTCTTTCTGGGGACGCTATGGCGACTGGCGCTATGAGGCGCAGTTCCTGGCAGGACTCAATGCCGACCACTTCACCAACACCGGGTGGATACATAAGGGTCCCAAGTCGCCTCTTGAGTTTGACATAGCAAACAAATACGGCGGCTCGCTGCGCATCGACAACTACAGCATCCCCGGTCTGCGCATAGGCTTGAGCGCTTACTACGGTCATAGCATCGGAAACACCTATCCTGCCGAGAAGGAGGGTGCCAGCGCTACATATAAAGGAAAGGTGGCAATAGGCTCTATCGACTTCACCTATAACGACCATAACTGGGTGGTGCGCGGACAGGCAGACTACGGTCATCTGAGCGATGCCGCACAACTGAAGTATATGTATAACCGCATGAACTCGAAGTCGCCCTACAAGCACTCGGCATTTGTGTCGGGCAACGCTTACGCCATCGGTGTTGAGGCTGGTTACGACATCTTCTCGCAGATAGAGAAACTGCGTGCCGACAGGCAGAAACTTTACATCTTCGGCCGCTATGAGCAGTACAACCCGTACGCATCGAACACCAACAACACACCTTACGACTACACCGCCGTAAAGCGTATGGCATTCGGTCTGAACTACTTGCCCATAAAGCAGATTGTGGTCAAGGCAGAGTATAGCCACAGGTTCTTGAAGAAACTGTACAATGACGAGCCTTCGGTGAGCATCGGCGTGGCTTACGAGGGATGGTTCGACCTCGGACAGAAGCGCGCTTCATACAATGACACTGACGTTGAGCGCCTGAACGAGCGCATCAACGACCTGCAGCGCCAACTCAACGAGGTGAAGAAGAGTATGTAATATAGTAAATGTCAACAATTAATTATATAGAATGAAAATGAAGAATCTTTTTAAGAATGTAATGCTTTTTGCTGCCGTCTGCGCAATGAGCATGGGTTTCACTGCATGCAGCAGCGATGACGATGACAACAACAGCGGAAACGCCGAAGAGGCAATTTACAAAGACAAGACGTATGGCAATCAAGCCATTGATGCTTGCGACAATCTGGCTAACCAGTTGGTAAAGGCTAACGAGGTTATCGGCAAGTCGAGTCTGTCTGCCGAACAGGAAGAATTCCTCTATAAGGTTTTGGCTAATGTGGTTGACAATGTGATTGTTCCCACATACACCAAACTCGCCGACGACGTTGAAGACCTGGAGAACACTCTCAACGGTCTGACCGTCAGCAACATCACACAGAGTCAGATTAATAAGGCTTGCGAGGATTTCAAGGGCGCGCGTGAGAACTGGGAGCGTTCCGAGGCTTTCCTCGGAGGTGCTGCTGCCGATTTCGACATCGACCCAACCATCGACTCATGGCCACTCAACCGCTCGCTTCTGCTCAACTACTTCAACAACGGCATGAACGACGAGATGCTTGAAGATGCCACGATACTTGGTTTCCACGCACTGGAATTCATCCTCTTCCGCAATGGTGCGCCCCGCAAGGTTTCAGAGTTCCAGACTAATGATTCTTATGTGGGATTCACTTCTATTACCGGAGCGCAGGAACTGGCTTATGCGCAGACCATCTGCAAACTGCTGAAACAGCGTTGCTTCCAACTCCAGGTGTCATGGGAGGGTGAGACTCCAGCAAACGCAGGCCGTATGGCAGAGGTTAAGAGCGCTAACCTTAAATACCAGACTGTCAATGGTCTTTCGTTCGGCGAGAACATGAAGAAGGCTGGCGTTTCAGGAGGCAAGAGCACATTCTCATCGCTGAAGGATGCCATTTCTCAGTTGCTCTCTGATGACGAGGGCAGTTGCTTCGGCATTTGCAACGAGGTGGGCACAGCAAAGATTGCCAATCCCTTCGCCAATGCAGACATCGCTTATGTGGAGTCGCCATACAGTTACAACTCTATCACCGACTTCGCAGACAATATCCGCTCTATCCGCAACATCTGGCTCGGCTCAACCGACAACTCTGCAAACAGCAACAGTTTCCACATGTTCTTTGCAAGTGTTTACAAGAATGACGTGAACCAGGCTGTCGAGGGCGCATACAATACTGCCATTACAAACATCAGCAACATGCCGTCGCCATTTGTGAAGTATTGCAGCATCGTCTGGGGCAAGAGTTTCGACGACCCAGAGAACTGGGATGTCATCACTGAAGAGTAATAGCCCCGCTATTCGCCATAACGGCACGACGTGATAACGTTGTAACGAGAAATCGGTATAACGTTATACTGAAAACATAACTCTGCTAAGAGCGCCTCGTCGTAATGACGAGACGCTTTGGCGGTTAAAAGAAAAAGCGACAAAGTAACTAATAAATACATCAATATTATGAAACTAAGAAAACTCTCTGCAATGGCAATGATGGCGCTCATGGCAACGCCGCTTTTCACTGCCTGTACCGACGACGACAACAGCGGACTGGGAAACCTCGTTGAGGGAGAAGACCAGTTCGGCAAGGCCAACGATGTGTTCTCTGCTGCCGAGTGGTATCCTGGAGGTCAACTGGGAACCACCGACAAGGCGAGTTATTCGGCCAGCACACCTGCCGTGGGACTCATTCCTGGCGGCAATGGCGAGAATGACTTCAGTGTTGGCGAGGACTTCTTCGAGCATCTATATACCTTCGAGCAGCAGCCCCGCAAGGGACTCGGCCCGGCATGGGTGCGCAACAGTTGCATTGCCTGCCATCCTTCCTACGGTCATGGCAAGCGCCAGACCAACTACAGGGCAAACACCATAGGCAACGGCTATCTGCTCGTTATCTATCACCCCAGCACCAACGGTTACATCACTGAGGTGACGGGCATGCCGCAGACAGCAGCCATGAGCCCGTTCAAGGCTCCCATCGACGAGAATCAGATTGACATCAAGTGGAAAGAGGTGACGAGCATGGAGAGCGGACTGGCAATGAAGTTCCCCGACGGCGAGGCTTACTCGCTGATCTATCCCGAAGTGACCATACCACAGTCGGCATTCAACACCAACCCGAAGCCAACAGAGTATGACGTGCGCCTGGAAAGCACCATCGGCATCTATGGCACGGGATTGCTCGATGCCATTGCCGACGAGGACATCGAGGCGCAGTGGCGCGAGGAGTCGAAATATGTTGAACTGAACCCCGCCATGTGGGACAAGGAGGCCAACGCCTTCAAGTCATCGGCATACTACAGCGCACCATACAACGACACTGGCTCGTTCCACGGTTCTCACGGTCCGCTGAAGAAGTTCACATACGCCATGACACGTGGCTCGCTGCAAGACGGTGCCGGTGCCAATGCCATCTGGAACATCACCAACGTCACTCGCAGCGACCGTCACTGGCTCTACACCACCACGGCATGGGCAAAGGCTCAGAGCGAGGACAGCGAGGTGATAAGTTACATCAAGCAGCATGGTGCCGAGGAGAGCAGCATATTGCATCCTTACTATGCCGACGGCACCGACAATGGTATTGCCGACCGCATATATGAAGTGCTGAACACTCCGTCGATAGCATATAAGAGCACCTTCGAGAAGTATCTGTTCAACGGAGCGCCTTACAATGGCGAGGACGAGATGTCCGACAAGCAGTACTACCAGTTCATGGTGTGGCACCGCGGTCTGGCTGTTCCCGCAGCGCGCGACCTCGACAACGAAGATGTGAAGCGCGGCAAGAAACTCTTCACCGAGATGGGCTGCGCCACCTGTCACCGTCCGTCGTGGACAACGGGTAACGACAACATGTGGGTGGATGCCAGCATCAAGGCTTATGCCGATGCCAACAACCTGGCAAATGGAGGCGACTACACCCAGTTGCTGCCTAAATATCCCAAGCAGGTGATTTGGCCATACACCGACATGGTGCAGCACCGCCTGTTCATGGTTAACGACATCCGCACCGGATGGTGCCGCACCACACCGCTGTGGGGCCGTGGCCTGAGCCTGCGTCTCACTGGTGCCGACGACCGTCTGCACGACTGCCGTGCCCGCACTGTCATCGAGGCAATCATGTGGCATGCTTACTCGAAGAAGAGCGACGCTTACACCTCGGCAGAGAAGTTCTATAACCTCCCGAAGAGCGACCGCGATGCCGTGGTAAGGTTCATTGAGGCAATTTAGACCTTCTGTAAAATATTAGAGCCGTTCTTCCGTTATATTAACAATGAAGAATCTGAAATACATAGTGAGCACCCTGTACATACTACTGATAGTATGTATGGGGGCTTTTACTATTATTGAGAAATACCGCGGCACGTCTTTCGCATCAGAAAACCTGTATGGCTCGTGGTGGTTCTCCGCTTTGTGGGCATTGCTCACAGCCTTTGCCATAGCCTATTTCCTGCGTCGTCGTGTGCGCCGACTCTTCATTGTGTTGCTCCATCTCTCGTTTGTGATAATACTCCTGGGCGCGTTGCTCACACATCTCACGGCAACCAAGGGAGTGGTGCAGTTGCGGCAGGGGCAAACCACCGACCGCTATCTTGTGCTCGACGGCGACGACATGAAGGAGGTGGCGTTGCCTTTCACCATCACGCTCGACAGTTTCGTGGTGAGGTATCACGAGGGCACCGCCGCTCCTGAAGATTACGAGTCTTATCTTACGCTGAGCGATGAAGGCGGAGCGCTGGGCGAAACCAGCAGAAAGGATAATCCGCACACGACTAAAGGCCATGTGTCGATGAACAACATCTTCAGATATAGGGGGATGCGCTTCTTCCAGAGCAGTTTCACCGAAGACATGCGCGGCACCGTTATTGCTATCAACAGCGACCCTTGGGGCATTCCCGTGACATACGTCGGCTATGCCCTCTTGTTCGTCTCGCTCATCTGGATGCTGATAGACCCGAAGGGACAATACCGTCAGGTGATACGCAAGGTGATGGGCACAGGTTGCTTGGTGTTGGTTGCACTTGTCGCTCACCCCTCACCCCTCACCGCTCAACCCTCAACTCTCAACCCTCAACAAACAAAACTCTCAACTCTCAACTCTCAACTCTCAACCCCCCAAACCCTTCCCCCTTCTACAGCCAAGAAGTTCGGCAAACTGCTCATCAACTATAACGACCGCATCTGCCCCGTGCAGACCTTCGCGCTCGACTTCACGAAGAAACTCAGCGGCAAGCGCAAGTACAACGGTCTGACCGCCGAGCAGGTGCTCACCGGTTTCATCTTTTACGGCGACGAGTGGGAGAAGGAGCCTGTGATAAAGATAAAGGGCGGAGCAATGAAAGACCGCCTGCAACTGCCCGACTGCATGTCGATGTCGCAGTTCTTCAACGAGGACATGGGCGGCTATATCCTCGGGCCTTATCTCAGCGAGTATTATCAGGGACATAACGACAAGTTCCATCAGGATGTCATGAAGTATGACGACAAACTGATGCTCATAATGCAACTGCGGCAGGGCAAACTGCTCAAGGTATTCCCAGCAGGCAATGCGTTGAGCGAAGACAGCGTGCAGGGACAATCTCCCTCAACATTCAGCGCTCAGCGCTCAACACACTGGTATTCGCCAGCCGACAACCTGCCCGACGACATGGAGCCACAGCGCAAGGAGTATATCCAGAATGCCTTCAACAAACTTTATGAGTATATCCTTGCCGAAGACTGGAACAGCACCGACGCCATGCTCGACAAGATGATTGCCTACCAGCAGAAGTACGGCGGCAACTCGCTGCCTACGGCGACGCAGTTGTGGGCAGAGCATACGTACAATGCCATTCCCTTCGCCACGATTCTCTTCATGGTGAACCTCACCATGGCTTTTATTTGCTTGTTGAGTGTTGAGCGTAGAGTGTTGAGCGTAGAGAGGAAAAAAGACAGTTCACGCAAAGCAAAAAGGTGGCGTCGCTCAGCGCTCAACGCTTCACTCGAACAGGATGAACACTCTAAGAGCAAAGAGGTCAAGTCACGCTCAACGAAAAAGTGGCGTCGCTCAGCGCTCATCGTTCAACGCTCAACGTTATTTCTCTCTTTCCTTGCGCTCACCTTCTGCCTCGCCCTGCGATGGATTATCTCTGGCACCGTGCCGATGTCCAATGGTTACGAGACGATGCTCTTCATGGCGTGGATTATAATGCTTGTCACGTTGCTGATGTGTCGTCGTTTTCCTATCATGCTCGTGTTCGGATTCCTCATGTCGGGATTCTTCCTGCTGGTGAGCCACATCTCGCAGATGGACCCGCAGATAACCCACCTCATGCCGGTACTCTCGTCGCCGCTGCTCACCATTCACGTCAGCATCATCATGATGGCATTCGCCCTGCTCAGCCTCACATTCATCATCGGCTGCTGGGAGTTGGGAGCCAGATGCTGTTCAAAACTATTCAAGTCTTCCCCCTATTGGGGGGATATGAGGGGGGCTTCTCTGTCCCAACTCTTCCTTTATCCCGCCATGACATGTCTCGGACTCGGCATCTTCATCGGTGCCATCTGGGCGAACATCTCGTGGGGAACCTACTGGAGTTGGGACCCCAAGGAGACATGGGCGCTCATCACTTTCATGGTGTATGCCGTGGCGCTTCACAACCGTTCATTCAAGTGGCTGAACACACCCCTTGGCTACCATCTATATATGGTGCTCGCCTTCCTCACCATACTGATGACCTATTTCGGCGTAAACTACTTCCTCGGAGGTATGCACTCATACGCATGAAATGATGAATAACATTCGCAACACAGACATGCCATCATTATGACATGTTGAATTTATATACCCTTGACGAAAGACTAAGTCACGGTGTAAAAAACCTCTTATGAAACATACTCTAAAGTGCGTGCGACATGAAATAATGGGCGTTTCGTGTTTACTTTGTAATTTTGCGGGCAAAAACAATAAAGGCAAACGAGTATGATTAAGAGAATGATGACAGTCGCAGTGTCGCTGACAATGGCGATGACGGCGGCAGTGGCGCAAAACCCTGTGGTGCAGACATGGTTCACGAGCGACCCCGCACCGATGGTCAGTGGCGACAGGATGTATATGTATGTAGGGCACGACGAGGACAATGCCGACTTCTTCTGGATGTACGAGTGGAGGGTCTATTCCACCACTGACATGGTCAACTGGACCGATCACGGCTCGCCCCTTGACCTCAGTTCTTTCGAGTGGGCTGACGACCGTGCGTGGGCATCACAGACAATAGAGCGCGACGGCAAGTACTACTGGTACATCTGTGCCCATTCAAAGATTTCTAATGGCATGGCGATAGGCGTGGCTGTTGCCGACTCTCCAACGGGTCCTTTCCGCGATGCCATAGGCAAGCCGCTCTATGAAGACGGCAAGTGGGACCATATCGACCCCACTGTGTTCATTGACGACGATGGTCAGGCATGGCTGTTCTGGGGCAATCCCGTCATACGCTACGCCAAGTTGAACCGTGACATGATTTCTTTCGACGGCGAGGTGAAGATAGTAAACCAGACCATTGAGGGCTTTGGTGCTCCTAACATGGCAGAACGCGACAAGGAAACGAAGTACAAAGACTGCTATGTCGAGGGGCCGTGGATAATGAAACGTAATGTATATCCCACTGACAAGAAAGGCCGCAAGGCTAAGAAACTTGTTGGAATCTACTATCTTCTCTATGCCGCAGGTGGCATCCCCGAGCATATAGCCTATTCCACCGCTCCTTCTCCCGAAGGTCCCTGGACCTATCGTGGCAATATAATGCCGCAGGAAGACACTAAGTCGTTCACCAATCACTGCGGTGTGGCAGACTTCAAGGGACATAGTTACTTCTTCTATCACACAGGTAAACTGCCTGGTGGAGGAGGCTTCGGGCGTAGTGCTGCGGTTGAGGAGTTTACCTATCAGCCCGACGGAATGTTCCCCATAATCCATCACACCGATGCAGGTGTCAGCCCAGTCGGAACCCTCAATCCCTATCAACGTGTTGAGGCAGAGACAATGGCATGGTCGCAGGGTGTGAAAAGTGAGAGTTGCGACGCTACGGGAGTGTATGTCAGCGACATTAACAACGGCGACTACGTGATGCTTCGCGAGGTGGATTTCGGCAACCGCTCGCCAAAGTCATTCACCGCCTCGGCTGCTTCAGCCCTTCAAGGCGGCAGGATAGAGGTACGTCTTGACAGTGTGGCAGGTCAGCAGATAGCCCTTCTTGACATTCCTCGCACAGGAGGTTGGGAGCAGTGGCGCGAGCAGCAGACCGAAGTAACGGCCGATGTTACAGGCAAGCACAATCTTTACCTTGTCTTCACGGGCAACAAAGGCGCCAAACTCTTCAACCTCGACTGGTGGAAATTTAGTGCTATGTGATTGGCGTTAGGTGATGGGTTTTGCAAACTGAACGTTTCAATTGTTCCCATATAGTATTAAAAAAGATTAAGAGAAAAAGACAATACACATTTTATTGCCTTTTTCTTTTTATCTTTGCATGTTGAAAATCAAAAAGAGAAACATTATCAATTTTAACTATAGGTAAAATTATGAAGATTCAGAAAATTCATGCAAGAGAAATCCTCGACTCAAGAGGTAACCCAACCGTTGAGGTTGACGTAGTGTTGGAAAATGGTGTTCTCGGACGCGCTGCTGTTCCATCAGGAGCATCAACAGGCGAGAACGAGGCTCTCGAACTCCGTGACGGAGACAAGAACCGCTATCTGGGCAAGGGTACACTGAAGGCTGTTGAGAACGTTAACAACATCATCGCTCCTGCACTTCAGGGCGACTGTGTTCTCGACCAGCGCGCACTCGACTACAAGATGCTTGCTCTCGACGGCACACCAACCAAGAGCAAACTCGGCGCCAACGCCATCCTCGGCGTGTCTTTGGCTGCTGCCAAGGCTGCTGCCAACGCTCTCGGTCTGCCTCTCTATCGCTACATCGGCGGTTGCAACTCTTATACAATGCCTGTTCCTATGATGAACATCATCAACGGCGGTGCTCACTCTGACGCTCCTATCGCATTCCAGGAGTTCATGATTCGTCCGGTAAGCGCTCCTTCTATCAAGGAGAGCATCCGCATGGGTGCCGAGGTGTTCCACAACCTCGCTAAACTGCTCAAGGCTCGCGGCCTCTCTACCGCTGTAGGCGATGAGGGTGGTTTCGCTCCTGCACTCGACGGCATTGAGGACGCTCTGCAGATTATCTGCGACGCCATCAAGGCTGCTGGTTACGAGCCGGGCAAGGACATTAAGATTGCTATGGACTGCGCCGCTTCTGAGTTCGCTACTCAGGACGAGAACGGCAACTGGTGGTATGACTACAGCCAGTTGAAGAACGGCAAGAAGAAGGATCCTAACGGCAAGAAACTCTCTGCCGAGGAGCAGATTAAGTTCCTTGAGAAACTTATCACCGACTTCCCAATCGACTCTATCGAGGACGGTCTCGACGAGAACGACTGGGACAACTGGGTGAAACTGACCGCTGCCATCGGCGACCGCTGCCAACTCGTGGGTGACGACCTCTTCGTTACAAACACCAAGTTCCTGCAGAAGGGTATCCAGATGGGTGCTGCCAACTCTATCCTCATCAAGGTTAACCAGATTGGTTCGCTCACCGAGACTCTCGAGGCTATCGAGATGGCTCACCGTCACGGCTACACCACCGTTACCAGCCACCGCTCAGGCGAGACAGAGGACGCAACAATCGCCGACATCGCTGTTGCTACAAACTCTGGTCAGATAAAGACTGGTTCTATGAGCCGCACCGACCGTATGGCTAAGTACAACCAACTCATCCGCATCGAGGAAGAACTGGGCGACACCAGCCGTTACGCATACGCTAAACTGAAGTAATACAGTAAATACTTCACACATATATAATAAGGTCATGCCCCTGAGGCGTGACCTTATTTTTTTGCAGTGATAAATAGTTTCCAAAAAATGTCTGATGGATTGCTACGTTATGGAATTATTTTATATCTTTGCAGCATAATGCAGCATCGTCATGCATTAAATGCTGCAAAACAATATAGCCTATGAAAACAAGACACCCGTTCACCGCATTTGGAAATGCTATAGATGACATATGGAAAGATTATATAGAATTTTCGAAAGGAAAATGAAAATTATACTCCAAGTGGCACATTTAACTTGCCTCTTACTTTGTTCTTCATGTTATAATAATATGATAAAATATGATTGTGACACACACTGTATTTATAGCGAAGAAGGGCATAATTTATCTCATCTCTATTTTGAAGACAGTACGAATGTTCTTTCTTTGTATAAGAAAGATGATGTAGAAACGAAAAAGGTAAATGTATATAAAATATATGACTATTTCGATATTGATAGTATTGGACAATCTGATACTATTAGGATACTTCCTAATAAGAAATATCATATAACGAACCAAAGTAGTATGGATGCAACAGGACAAAATATTACGCTATTTACAGATTCTGTAGGCAATATCATTTGTCCATATTGATTATGATGATAACTAAAATACATCGCATTGCAAACAACATCCTGCTCGGGCGGATTTGTAATCCGACCGCATTGAGTATTAGCATTTGTAATGCACAATAAACCAAACCTATGGCAACATTAAGTTTTACAAAAGGACTCTACTTCACCACATCAACAATC
>DGTS01000018.1 GCA_002394385.1 Prevotella sp. UBA4330 | reverse complement strand
ATCTTAAAGTTGCCATAGGTTTGGTCTATTGTACATTACAAATGCTAATACTCAATGCGGTCGGATTACAAATCCGCCCGAGCAGGTAGGAGGTGACGTGTCCCACGTCACAATCCCTCATTTCGTGACGTGAGACACGTCACCTCCTATTTGGACGCTGCAAATTTAATTGCATCCTTTAATGCTTTTTTACAAGACTATACTTTTTATCCGCAAATTGCCGTAAATGGGACGTAAATGTCTGGGCAGGTCTTGGGGACAATTAATACGAGCCTCTGAATCGTCGTTCATATTTTTTATCCATCTTGAGTTTGATATTTCTCTTCTTGCATTCCTGATTAAAGTCAGATTCTGTCATCGGACCAAACACTTTACAGTCCTTCTTGCGGATAATCCAATAGCAGTCCCGTATTTTAAGCATACTGTCCAATAGCACTTCAAGGCTATCAGCCTTATGCTGATATTGCATTGTGGAATCTGGAATACTCCTATAGAAGTCTATTTGTTCACTTCTTATTAAAAAACTATCAGGCTTTTGATATGCTATGATATGGCTCTTGTCATAGTCTTCATTTAATACTTGGTTGGGTATTAACATCTCTAGGTAACCTTCCTTATCTTCTCTCTCAATAGAAGAATCTTCTATTAATACGTAGGAATCACCTAAACTCAGGTAATCGACATGACAACTACACAATAGTATTGTTGTTAAAACCAAATAGAGTTTATTCATAGTTATTTATGTTTGTAAAGTTAGTTATTGTTTCCTGCACATCAGAACACTATCTCGAAGCCGTCATCATCGTCCTCGATGTCTTCCTTTTGCTTTGGCTGTGGCGGGTTCTTGAGGTTGCCCTTGTCGTCGAACATGCCGTAGGTGGTCCGCAGGACGATGAACTCGGTGCGGCGGTTAAGTTGGTTGCATATTTCCTGCTCTTTCTCGTCGCGGCTCTTGATGAACTCCTCGCTTAGCACGTCGCCCTCCTTGAGCCATGTGTATTTCTCGGTGAGTTTCTTGCGTATGGTTTTGGGCTTCTCCTTGCCATATCCCATCGGTGTGAGACGGTCTTTGGGAATGCCGTGTGCTATGAGGTAGTTGACCACCGACTCTGCCCTTCGTTGTGACAGGTTCTTGTTGTATGCCGCCGAACCGCGGTAGTCGCAGTGGGCGCTAAGTTCGATGGTTACGTTGGGGTTTTCGTTCAGCAGTTTCACGAGGTCGTCGAGCGCCGCTGTCGATTCGGGGCGCAGCGTTGCCTTGTCGAAGTCGTAGAAAATGTTGTCTATGAGCACCGGCACGCGAATGGATGCGAGGGGGAACTGCAGGGTGTATTCTTCCGACTCCTCAACGGGTCCCACCATCAGTTCCTCTTTGTGGTTGAGGAATCCTTTGCACGTGGCAAGCATGATGTAGTTGACGCCTGGCTCTATCACTTCGGTGAACGACCCGTCGCCCTTGACGCTCAGTTTCTTGTTTGTTCCGTCGTTACCCACGAGATATACCTGTGCTGCGGGCAGTTCGTAACCGTCCATTTCATATACCCATCCTTTTACCGTCTGCACTATCTCTGGTTTCTCGAAACTGTAGATGTGGTCCCATCCGCGGCCGTCGCCACGGTTAGAAGAGAAGTATCCGCGATTGTGCGGTCCCTCGAATGTCATGCCGAAGTCGTCGCCCTGTGAGTTGAGTGGATAGCCCGGGTGTTCCAGAACTATCTTTCCGTTCTTCATCGTTGCGATGAAGATGTCGAGTCCGCCCATTCCCACGTGTCCGTTAGACGAGAAATAGAAGTCGCCGTTGGGACGGAATGTGGGGAACATCTCGTCGCCTTCGGTATTGATGGGTTCTCCCAGATTTTCCACTCCTCCGAGTCCTGCCGGTGTGATGCGCACGCGCCAGATGTCGAAGCCTCCCTTGCCTCCTGGCATGTCGCTGGTGAAATAGAGCCACCGCTCATCGGGCGACACGGCAGGGTGGGCGAAACTTGACAGCGTGTCGCGTGTCACGTTGAGCACTGTGGGTTTTCCCCATGCTGCGTCCGAGCGGTTGCTTGTCACGATGGTGGCATAGCGGGGATAGGAAGGGTCAACGGCGCATTGTGTGAGGTACATCACGCGCTGGTCGGGCGAGAAGCAGCATGCTCCTTCCTCGAAAGCGCTGTTCAGTCCTCCCGACACGGGTTCCGGCTTGGTCCATTTGCCCTTGTCGTCCTTTTTAGAGAAGAATATGTCGGCTGGTTTTGTTCCTGTGATGCCGCTCAGTTCGTCGCCCTCAGCCTCGTTGCGTGTCGATGTGAAGTAAAGATACTCGTTGTCGTCGCCCAGCAGCATCGGACTGTATTCTGCGCGGCGCGAGTTGAACACATCCATCTTCTTCACCGTGTAACGCGAGCCTCGTTTCTTGGTGTCGGCTGCTGTCTGTGCACTCTTCAGACCGTTCCTTGCCAGTTGGTTGTCTGGCATGGAGTCGAGCACAATCTGGTATTCCTGCGCCGCCTCTTTATAGTTGCCGTTGGTGAGCAACTGTTGCGCCAGGTTGAGGTGAGTCTGCAGGTCGTCCTGCTTGTAACGTATCACGTTGCGGTAAGCAGCGATTGCTTTCTGCGAACTGTTGATGCGGTCGTTAGACGTTGCCAGTTTTCTTGATATCTGTCCTCGTTTCTCGCGCTCCTTGGGGGGCGTCATCTGGTAGGCGCGTTTATATTGTGTCGCTGCATCGTAGTACTCTCCGAGTGCAAAGTATTTGTCTCCTTTCTTCAGCGCACGGTCGGCTCCGCAGGATGCCAGCATGCCGCATCCAGCACCCAACACCATGCACCACAACAGCACAGCGATGCTTCTCCTTATTATATTATTAATGTAATCCATTATCTAATAAACGCACAAAACGGCGGTTTATTACATTGGACAATCAGAAAGGTTTGCGGAATTGGCACGGTTGCTGCGGGGCGTTCCACCGTGAGCAGCCGTAGGCGGTCTTGCCCTTAATCACTTTCCCCTTGCCGCATAGCGGACACTTTGAGCCAACGCGGATGCGCTTTACTTTCTGTTCTGCGGGTTTCTCGCTCTTTGCCGTGTTGCCCTTTTTCTGCTGCTCGGGAGGTGCCAACGCCACATGGCGGTTGCTGTTGTCCGTAAGCACTTGATGAACAATCTGCTTCACCTGTTCTTTCAGTCCGTTGATGAACTCCTCCGGCGAATCTCCGTTGCGCTCGATGTCGCGCAGGCGTTTCTCCCAGATGCCCGTCAGTTCAGGACTCTTCAGCAGTTCCTCGTGAATGATGTCAATGAGTTCGATGCCCGTTGGCGTTGCCACGAGGTTCTTCTTCTCCCTGCGTATGTAATGCCTCTTGAAAAGGGTCTCTATGATTCCGGCGCGCGACGATGGGCGTCCGATGCCGTTCTCCTTCATGGCGGAGCGCAGTTCCTCGTCATCGACGAATTTTCCTGCCGTCTCCATGGCTCGAAGCAGCGATGCCTCGGTGTAATGCTTTGGCGGAGTGGTCATTTTCTCGCTTAGGGTAGGTGTGTGCGGCCCGCTCTCGCCCTTGGTGAACAGTGGCAGTTGACCTTCCTCCTCCTGTCTTGTGCCGTCGTTGCTGTTGTCGTTTTCCTTCTGCGACGGGGTCGGGGTGGGCATCACCACATGCCATCCCGGGTCGAGAATCACCTTGCCCGAAACCTTGAACTCGATGTCCTCCACCTTTCCGAGCACAGTGGTCGTTGCGAACTTGCAGTCAGGATAGAATACGGCGATGAAGCGGCGTGCCACGAGGTCGAACACATGCTGTTCGGCATCGGTGAGACCGCGCGGCGGCACACCTGTGGGAATGATGGCATGGTGGTCGGTCACCTTCGCCGTGTCGAACACTCGTTTCGACTTCTTCAGCGGCTTTCCTCCTAATGGTCTCACAAGTTCGGCATAGGGCTTTTGTCCTGCGAAGGCGGTCTGGAAGAGTCCGTTCATTATCTGCGGGCACTTGGGATAGACATCGTCGGGCAGATACTGCGTATCGACACGCGGGTAGGTGGTGAACTTCTTTTCGTAAAGACTCTGAATGAGGTTCAGCGACATCTCGGCAGAATAGCCGTACTTGCGGTTCAAATCCACCTGAAGCGATGTGAGGTCGTAGAGTTGTCGCGGTGCTTCGGTGCCGTTCTTCTTCTGCACGTCTGTCACGGTGAAGGGCTTGTCGGCAATGGTCTGGAATGCCTTCTCACCCTCTTCCTTCGATGTGAACTTTCCGCTGGTGGCGGTGAACTGCGTGTCGCGGTATATGGTGGCGAGCACCCAGTAGGGCTCAGGCTTGAAGTTGTCTATCTCTTTCTGCCTGTTCACTATCATCGCCAGCGTGGGTGTCTGCACCCTTCCGATGCTCAGCACCTGACGGTTTTGCCCGTATTTCACGGTGTATAGTCGTGTCGCATTGATGCCAAGGAGCCAGTCGCCGATGGCGCGTGACAGTCCTGCGAGGTAAAGCGACTTATACTCTTCCTGGTCTTTCAGCGTTGCAAACCCTTCGCGTATCGCCTCGTCGGTCATCGACGATATCCATAGTCGCTTCACGGGGCATTTGGCTCCCGCCTTCTGCATCACCCAGCGCTGTATCAGTTCTCCCTCCTGGCCTGCGTCGCCGCAGTTCACTATGCTGTCGGCAGACTGCATCAGTTGCTGTATCACGGCGAACTGCTTCTTAATGCTGTCCTGCTCTATTAGTTTTATGCCGAAGCGTTGCGGTATGATGGGCAGCGAGGCGAGACTCCATGTCTTCCACATCGGCGAGTAGTCGTCGGGCATCTTCAGTTCGCACAGGTGTCCGAAGGTCCAGGTCACCTGGTAGCCGTTGCCTTCCATGTAACCCTGCTTTTGTGCCGTTGCGCCTATGATGCGTGCTATGTCGCGCGCCACGCTTGGTTTCTCTGCTATACAAACGATCATATTTTTTAGTTGACAAGTTGACGAGTTGACAAGTTGACGAGTTGACAAGTTGACGAGTTGACAAGTAAACGAGTTAACAAGTAAACGAGTTAACAAGTTACGAGTTCTTGAGTCAGCACGTTGCTTGTGTGTTTGTTCGTAAACTATTCACCTGCAAAGGTAACATTTTTTACTGGAATATTAATAAAAAAATAAGTAAAAGCATTGCGGTATAAAAAATATTTTCTATCTTTGCAGAGTTAACTTTAATTAGAAATCCTTTTTGTTAAATAATAACAACTTATATAATATTCAAATTCAACATTATGAAAGTAGGTTTGTTCATACCCTGTTATGTCGATGCCGTATTCCCTGAAGTTGGAGTGGCAACATACAAGTTGCTGAAGCATCTTGGTGTCGATGTGACCTATCCGCTTAATCAGACATGTTGCGGACAGCCCATGGCCAATGCTGGTTTCGAGAATATGGCAGTGCCATTGGCAGAGAAATTCGAAATGATGTTCAAGGGGTTTGACTATGTTGTGGCACCTTCTGTCAGTTGCACGGCATTCGTCAAACTAAACTATCCCCGACTGCTGAAGGGGCGCCATGAGTGTCTTATGGCAGACATGGTGATGGATGTGGTGGAGTTCCTGCACGATGTGCTTAAGGTGAACCAGCCTCTCGGAAAGTTCGAGGCAAAGGTGAGTCTTCACAACTCATGTCACGGTGTGCGCGAACTGGGTCTTTCGTCTCCATCAGAGCAAAACGAACCCAAGTTCAACAAGATTAAGGACCTCCTCTCGCTTGTCGAGGGCCTGGAGGTGGTAGAGCCTGAGCGTCCCGACGAGTGCTGTGGCTTCGGCGGAATGTTCTCTGTGGAGGAAACCGCTGTCAGCGAGCAGATGGGCTACGAGAAGGCCAAGCGTCATCAGGAGACCGGCGCGCGCTATGTCACAGGTCCCGACTGTTCGTGCCTCATGCACATGGCAGGCATCGCAAAGAAGCGTGCCATGCCTATTCAGTTTAAACACGTAGTAGAAATTTTAGCAGCAGGACTATGATATTTGACGATTTTACTATTTGACAATTAGAAAATCGTAAAATCGTGAAATCGTTCAATTTAAAAAATAGTCCAATCGTAAAATCGAAAAATTGTGAAATAAACCTATGAGTACATCACATTCATTAGCAGCAGAGCAGTTTCTGAAGAATCAGAAATATGCAGCGTGGCACGACGCAACATTCTGGTCGGTGCGCACAAAGAGAGACAACATGGCAATGGGACTCGATGAATGGGAACAACTGCGCGAGAAGGCTTCGCAGATAAAACGGCACACCATAACCCATCTGGACGAATACCTCGACCAGTTTGCCACCAACGCCGAGAAGAACGGATGTATCGTTCACTGGGCGAAGGACGCACGCGAGTTCAACGAGATAGTTTATGGCATACTGAGCGAGCACGGCGTGAAGAAACTGGTGAAGTCGAAGTCGATGCTCACCGAGGAGTGCGAGATGAACCCATATCTTGAAAAGCACGGCATCGAGGTGGTGGAGACCGACCTCGGAGAGCGCATCATACAGTTGAAGGGACAGAAGCCCAGTCACATCGTGATGCCCGCTATCCACCTCAACCACGACGACGTGGGAGAACTCTTCGAGAAGAAACTGAACACCGAGCCGGGAAACCACGACCCAACATACCTTACATACATGGCGCGACTGAGCCTGCGCAACGAGTTCCTCACCGCTGATGCCGGCATGACAGGAGCAAACTTCGGCGTTGCCGAGACAGGCGACATCGTGGTGTGCACCAACGAGGGCAACGCAGACATGAGCACATCGTGCCCGAAACTGCATATCGCTGCCATCGGACTGGAGAAGGTAATCCCCAACTACGACTGCCTCGCCGTGTTCCAGCGCATGCTGTGCCGTGCGGGAACAGGTCAGCCAACAACCACATACACCAGCCACTTCCGCAAGGCACGTCCTACGGCGCAGCAGATGCACATCGTGCTCGTTGACAACGGACGCTCGGAGTGGATTGCCGACCCAGAGCACTGGGAGGTGCTGAAGTGCATACGCTGCGGCTCGTGCATGAACACCTGTCCTGTATATCGCCGCTCGGG
Source organism: Prevotella sp. UBA4330 (assembly GCA_002394385.1). GTDB lineage: Bacteria > Bacteroidota > Bacteroidia > Bacteroidales > Bacteroidaceae > Prevotella. The sequence continues at coordinate 99,953 of DGTS01000018.1, read as the reverse complement.
AGGCTACAGTTACAGTTACTTCATCCCCGGACCTATCGGCATCAACCTCGGCATGCTGCGCAACAAGCAGTTGCACTCAGGCAATGTATCTGCCTGCACGCTGTGTCTGAGTTGCCAGACGGTATGCCCAGTGAAGGTGAACCTCGGCGACCAGGTATATCAGTGGCGCCAGCACCTCGACGAGTACGGCACAGCCAACAAGGAGAAGAAACTGATGTGCAAGGCCATGTCGTTCCTCTATGGCAGCACAGGCATCTATAACACCGCGCTGAAGTTTGCACCGATAGCCAACTATGTGCCGTCGTTCATCCTCGAGTGCGGTCTCAATCCTTGGGCTAAGGGCCACAAGATGATGACCTTCCCGAAGAAGTCGTTCCACGACATGTTCAAGAGTGGAATGATTAAATAGGTGTGTGTGACTATTGACTAAAAACATTAAACTTAAATACTAACAAGTTTATGAGCAAGAAAGAAGACATTCTGTCACGTTACAGAGCAAACATAAAGCAGCAGTTCGACATGCCGAGTCTCGACGACATCAAGGGCATCACCTATCCCGACCCGCTGGTGCAGTTCATCTCGATGACCCAGAACGTGGGAGGCAAGGTAGTGGAACTGGAAGAAGGACAGGACATCAACGAACTCGTGCGCGAACTCTATCCTGACGCAAAGGAGATAGCAAGCAACCTGCCCGAGATAACCATCGCCACGCGCAACCCCGACACCATCGGTTCGCCACAGGCACTCAACAACACCGACGTAGGCGTGATACGCGGTGTGTTCGGAGTGGCAGAAAACGCATGTGTATGGATACCGCAGCAGATGGTGGAGAAAGCCGTGTGCTTCATATCGGAAAACCTCGTAATTCTGCTGAAGAAGAGCGAGATAGTGAACAACATGCACGAGGCTTACAAGCGCATTGAGTTCAACGACTACGGCTACGGCACATTCATCAGCGGCCCGTCGAAGACCGCAGACATCGCGCAGGTGCTCGTGATGGGAGCACAGGCAGCACGCAGTGCCACCGTAGTGCTGGTGCCTTAGCAAACTAACAACAGGCGCAGGTTGCGCAGACACGGCTCAAGCCACAACGGCATTAATGTCGCCTCGTGGCTGTAGGCCCTCGTCAGCGAAACCTGCGCACGTTTTTTTATTTCCCGAAAGCGCTCTTTTTCTTTTTGAATAGCCATAAGCAGGAATGCCATAAATTGTCGTATGAAAAGTAAAATAGCCTATATTACTCAGTAAAATAGCCTATTTTACTTTATATGATGTCATGACGGCAATGCTATTTAGGAAATTCCGCCTTGTGAAGTGTGCAGATTGGAGACATTGAAACGGTTTTTAGTGAAAAAATAAAAAAAGTTTGTTTCCTGATGCAAGATTTCGCGAGGTGATGTGTTATTATAGTGAGAGTCTGCCAGAAAAGACATGACTCACCACTAAAGAATAGGTAAGATGAGAACGAAATACAGTGTAAAGTGCATTATGCTGCTAATGGGTGTGCTGCTGTGCGGATGTTCGCCAGAAAACAATAATGAAACGCCTGTTGGTGATGTGCAGGAGGTCATCTATTCAGACGCTGAATATAAAGGTGAACTCAAGAAATACGGATACTGGATTATTGACGGCACAAAAGTAGGCGAGTGCCTTGTGATGTTCAATGACTTCAGAGCGTCGTTCAGTGGTGACGGCACCATAAAGCCTGTGCCTGACAATTCCAACGGGATAGATTTGGGAGCAACATTCTCATACGTGCCGTGGGATGAGATAGTGCTTAGACTGATGACGGACGAAGCACTTGAGGGCGCCGTATTGCTGCATGACGCTAACAACATGGTGGAGGCATCTGCCAGCCTGAACACTATGCCCGTGGGCTTCTCGAACAATAACTTTACGGTGTATTACGATTTTGTTCCGACCTACCACGATTTCAGAGTTGCCATTGACGGCGAGACACACGACATTAAGGCAGGCATGACAGGCACGATGCTTGTGACGAGCAGGCCAGGATGGACAATCACGGCAAACCTGACGATTGCAGAAATTACTGACAACGGAGTGAAGAAAGCGCTCTCCTCGCCACTGAAACTTGTGTGCGTGGCGCAATAAGAAACAAGGAACCCCTTAAAAAACATTGGCGGCATACAAGGCGTGGGCATAGAAGAGCAAATCCTGCAAGACATAAAAAACGGCAAGAAAGAGGCGAAGAGACGACTCTACGACCGTTACTCGGGCATGGCGATGTCCGTGTGCATGCGATATATGGGCAACCGTGACGATGCTGCCGACGTGTTGCAGGATGTCTTCATTAAGGTGCTGACACGTGTGGGCGAGATAGGTTATCGTGGCGAGGGAACGCTGCGCAGTTGGATATTGCGCGTGGCGGTCAACGAGTCGCTTAACGCCTTGCGCAATCAGAAGCATTTCGACGATGCCGAGACGCTGACAGATGTGCACGAGGAAGAGGAACCCGACGTGGGAAAAGTGCCGTTGGACGTGCTGATGAACTTCATAGCGCGACTCCCCGACGGCTACAGAACGGTGTTCAACATGTTTGTGATGGAGCGGATGGGGCATAAGGAGATAGCCAGGCAACTGGGCATAGGCGTTAGTTCGTCGGCATCGCAACTGCTTAGGGCAAAGAGAATATTGGCAAGGGAGATTAACGAATATATAAAACAAACTGAAGGATGAAGCAGGAAGACTGGACATCAAGACTGAGAGAAAGGCTGGAAGGGCATGAGACTCCGGCCCCTGAGGGCTTGTGGCAGCAGATAGAGCAGTCGCTTCCTGCTGAACGTAAGTCCAGGGTGAGACCGCTGAAGCGATGGCTTGCCGCCGCCGCTGCCGCAATGCTTGTAGGCGGCGTGGGTCTGGGGCTGCTATGGAAGAGTGGTGCTGACAGTGCCTTGCAGACGAGCGAAGACTCGCGTGACTCCTATAATATAAATAATGTGGCTGCCGACGACACCCGCAAGCAGATGGCTGAGGATGAGCCTGCTGACGTGAGCGATGCTTTGGTGGCTCAGACGCTGACTAATGGCACTGAGGATATACACATCAGCGTGGGCAATAAGAACATTATTGTGACGAGGCAGGTGGTTGACGGCGAGGCAGTAGGATATTCTATCAAGGTGGAGGAGAAGATAAAGGAAGACGTGCCTGCGACAAACGAGCCGATGAGAACAGAGATGCGCGGCGAGACATCGCTGAGGCCGAGTAGAGCGCAGACATCAGAGACACGCCAGCAGATGTATGTCAGGAAGCCACGCTTCTATCAACGCTTCTCGGCAGGTCTTATGGCGAGCAGTCTTGCAATGGCCAACAGCAAGAGCACGATGGGTGTGCTGGCACCGCATGTGAGGCTCAGTCCTCCCCGAGCAGACGGTTTCAGCAACGACGTGAGCATGGTAAGCCGCGCGCCGGAATATGTGACTGGTTTTGAGGAACGCACCGAGCATAAGGCACCGCTGACGTTCGGTCTGAAACTGGGGTACAGCATCACGCAGAGACTCTGGGTGGAGTCGGGTGTGCAGTACAGCAAGTTGTCGTCAACCTTTGTGCGTGATATGCGGGGCAGTGAACTCACTTCCGAGCAGGCGCTGCACTATGTTGGTGTTCCCCTAGGCGTGGGCTACAGGATTTTTGATGTTGGTCCGCTGTCGTTCTATGGCGTTGCCGGAGCACAGGCCGACTTCAACGTGAAGGCAAAGAGCAGCACCGAGGGCGTGGAGACCGCTGCGGTGAAGGACGACGTGCAGTTTTCTGCGAATGCGGCTCTTGGCGCTCAGGTGAAGTTGACTCCGCATCTGGGCATTTATGTTGAGCCTGGTGCGCGTTATTATTTTGATAACGGCAGCGATGTTCAGAACTATTTCAAGGACAAGAAACTGAACTTCAACCTTCAGGTTGGTGCGCGCTGGAATATCGGCGGGAAATAAAAAGACGGGGAGAATGTTTTTATTCATTTGACATTCTCCCCATTTACTATCAATCAGGTAGTTTATTCGTCGTGGAAACGTATTCTCTTGCGGTCGGCTCTATATTTGGTGAGTCCGCTGCGCATTCTGGAGATTTTGCCGCTGTACTGGCTTGCTGTTCCGGCATTGACAAGTGCCTGATTGATGATGTTGAGTTGTTGTTCCATCTCGCTGACGGAGGCGTCGGCATAGCGCACCATCTTAGCGAGGTCGCGTGTTGACTGCCGTTTCTGCCGGTAGTGGTTGATGGTGGACTGTGCATTGCCGATGAGTGTGCTGTATTCGGTCATTCCGTGATTGTGGAGTGTTTTCCTTGCTATTGCGAGTTCGCCAGCCATGGTGTTGACATGGTTGTCGAGGTTGTTGAGGAGGTTCTCGATGTCGGCATAGTCGACGTCCTCATACTTTACGCCTGAGACGGAGCCTCCACCTTCGCTATCGTCGCTCGTGCTTATGGAGCCTCCGCGACGGCTGTTTCTGTCCACATCGTCCTCTTGTCTTGCGCGTTTGTTTTGCGCGTCGTATTGTTGCATCTCGAGATCCTGGAGTCTTCTCCTGATTTCTTCTCTGGCCTGCTGGCTGGCTTTGGAGAGTTCGCCTTTGGGGACGGTTCCTTTCTTCATCCAGTCTTTGTCGGGTGAGTCGAGCCATGACTTGACTTCTTGTTTTTGTGGTTTGTCACGTCCCAGGAAGTTGCCGGTGTCATCTTTCCAGATGTAACACTTGCGCTCGTTGTCGTACTCTTTGTGCACGGAACTGCTTTTCTTGTCGCCGTCGAAGAAAACGTTTTTGTCTATGTCGTGAATGGGCTTCATGTTCTCGTCGCGGCAAATGTAACTTCCCATGCTGTTTTTCCATACGTAGCCTCCGTACTTGGAGTCGTATTCTTTGTGAACGCCGGGTGCCTTGGTGTTAACATATACGGTGCCTCCATCGTCACTTTGACTGAGCAGGTTCTCGTTGTATCCTTGTGCCAGTATGGTGATGGAAAAAAGTAAAAAGGTAAAGGGGTAAAAACGTAAAAGTAGGAGTTTAGGAGTTTGTGAGTTCATGAGTTTGGGAGTTTTGGAGTTTATGAGTTCGTGAGTTCGTGAGTTTGGGAGTTTGGTCGTTTCGTGTTATTCGTCGTCGGCCCATGTGGCTGTGCGGAAGGTTTCTCCCGACATGTATGTCAGTGAGGAGTTGGGCTTGAGACTGTAGATGATGTATTTCACCGTTTTCTCTTTTTTGCTTACGACGCCATCAGGGGTTCTTATGCTTGTTGTATGTACCAACACGACAAAGTCTTCGTCGCGGTCGAGTTTCCACTGTCCGCTAATGAGTGCTTTCTTTCCATCGCTGGTCTGTGTGTAGTTCTCGTAGTCGCCGTTTCCATAGAAGCGCTCTATGCCCTCTGGCCATGGGGACTGCTTGCCGTCGCGGGAGTCTTGATAGTGCCATGAACCGATGAGCCAGTAGTCCCATGTGGAATCTTTGGCGACGGACTGCTCTGGACTCTTCTTGTGAAGCAGGAAACATGAGCACATCAGTAGTGAGCCGAATGTAATCAGGATGATATTCATGGATTTCATCCGACTTTTTCTTTGTCTCGGCATAGCCAAACGAGTTTTGGACTCTGCTCTCGGGTGCATGAAAACGTTCATAATGATTGTTGTTGTTTAGTATGTTGTGCAAATATAGTAAAATAATTGGAATTGCGGACTATCAAAAATTGAAAATCGACTCTCAATTCTTGAATTGGGAGTCGATTATTTCTTTGAACTTTGAACTTTGTTGGTGGGCTTGAGGAGCATGTAGTTTTCGCTTCGCCATATTTCTTCGTATGGTGAGAATGTGGAAAGAACGTTGCGGATGTGAAGGAAGCAGTCGGTCTCGCTCTCTTCGTCAACGAGCAAGAATGGCAGTTGCTTGCCGTCTCGGCTTCGCTCGTATGCTGCATGCAGGTATTGTTCTGCGCGTTCAGGAGTGGAGTAGCCGTCGGCGAAAATGGCGTAGGGTTTGCAGTCGAGCACAGAAATCATGGTTATCGAGAAGTTGCAGATGAGATGGCTGCCCTGAGGTATCAGTGGCTTAACCTCGCGCACCATGCGGTTGTGCAGTGCTGCATTGTCCTCATTGGTCAGCAAAGGACCCGTGGCATGGCTGTCGATGGTGTATCTGCACTGCAGTCGGTTGCCGTCTTCCATCATCGGGCGAAGCACGTTTGTGACGGTCATTCCTATGCAAATGGCGGCTATGATGTATATCCCTGCCAATTTTGAACTTTGAACTTTGAACATTGAACATTGAACTTTGAGCGATGAGCCTCTCATTAGTGTGGCTACGGCGAGTGGCATTGCTAAGATGCAGAGCATCTGACCGTAGAACTGGTTGGTGCCGTTGCTCCCGAACGGGAAAACGAGTGGTATGAACATGGCGAGGGTGTAGAGCAGGGGAACCCCCACCTGACCTCCCCGAGGGGAGGTGAGTTTGTGACCAAGACTGAATCTTGGGTTGTTGGAGAAAAAATCAAGCAGGAATAGCGATAGGCAGAAGCCGACAGTGATGTTGCCCGCCTTGCCATCTTGCCATACAACATAGATTATGACTGCCGAGAGCAGTGCGTATGCGAGGTGTATGAGTTTTCTGCTCGCCTGAGTACGTGCTATAATGAAACCATAGATTACGAAAGCGATGAAGAGCGACATCTTCACTTCTGCCAGTACATCATAGAGATAGAACCTCACAATCATGCCGAAACTGTGCTTGTCTGCGCTGTCGGTGCTTATCGACACGAGGTCGCTGAATGTCTGTTGCAGCACGCCGAACGTTCCGTCTGCCCATGCTATGCCCAAGATGAGTGCGGAGGAAACAACAGCACCCAGGAAGAAACATACCAACTGTCGCCACCAGGACACTTGTTTTTTATAGTATAAGCACACGATGATGGCAAAGAAAGGGAGGGCGAGGAATGTGAGATTGACCAATCGCAGGAAGATGGAGATGCCTATGAGAAATCCGGAGAGGAAAACCCACGCCAACCCTCCTTTGGGAGAGGAGTAGTTGGTCGTTTGGTCGTTTGGTTGTTTGGCTTGGGTTATTGCTTTATGGTAAAGCAGGATGGCGCAGACGAGAAGGAATATGGAAAGGTCGTTGTAATTGATTTCGCTGTAAGCGCCATATTGCGCCAGCGTTGTCATAGCCATGCCTGCTATGATGTATTTGGTCTTAATGCTCTTGCGCAGATAAAGATAGATGATGGTCTGGAAAACAAGCAGGAACAGTGTGCGCAGGATGCGCAGGCCGAGGAAGGTGTCGATGCCCAGAGCGTTGCAAATAAAACCTAAGGAACGGAAGGTGAGATACCATTGCGCCAAGAAGTAAGACGCGAATGGGTCGTCGTTGAAGTGCTGATAGCCAGAAAGATAGAAGCCGATGTCATAGTAAGAAATGCCTTGCAACGATGTTACAGAGAGAAACACCGCTGCCACTACGAGATATGTTGCGAACCATCTCGTTCCTTGCCTTTCCTCATTGGCGCTTGTGTTGTTATTGAAAAGTCTCAGCATCGTTTCTTTCCTCCTTAAAATTTTGTTATTACGTAATCACGGCATAGTGATATCTATTTGGCATAAAAGCCATTGACCGCTGCCACCACTTTCTCCATCTCCTCGTCAGTCATTGCCTGATTGCAGGGCAGACTGAGTTCCTCGCGGTGGATTCTTTCTGTTATGGGCAGACGCAGGTTATCCCACTCGCTATAGCATTGCTGGCGATGTGGCGGGATGGGGTAGTGTATCATCGTCATCACGCCTTGTTCCTTCAGCCATTGCTGCAGCATGTCGCGCTCTTGGCAGAGAACAGGGAAAATATGGTGCACGCTGCGCTCACAATATTCGCGTGACGGGAGGTTTACCGTCTCGTTGTTGATGTTCTCTTGATAGAAAAGTGCTATTTCGCGCCTGCGTTTATTGTCTTCGTCGAGATAATGTAGTTTCACACTGAGCACCGCAGCCTGTATCTCGTCCATGCGGCTGTTTCTGCCTTTATATCTGAACACGTATTTCTCGGACGAACCATAGTTGCCAAGCGCCCTTACAATGTCGGCAAGAACATCGTCGTTTGTAGTTACTGCACCGGCGTCACCCAGTGCGCCGAGATTCTTTCCAGGGTAGAAACTAAAGGCTGAGGCAGAAGGAAAAGATGTGAGAGGTGCGGTTCTCTTCAGTCCGTGAGACTGGGCGCAGTCCTCGATAAGTGCCAAACCATAACGCTGGCAGATGTCTCCTATCTTGCTGGTGTAGGCGGGATGACCATAGAGATTCACTATCATGACGGCGCGAGTGCGCTCGGTGATGGCCTGTTCTATCTTCTCATCGTCTATCTGGAATGTGTCGATGCGCGGTTCCACGAGTACAGGGCGCAGACGGTTTTCTGTTATCGCGAGGATGGAAGCGATGTATGTGTTTGCCGGGACAATCACTTCGTCGCCCTCGTTCATCACTCCCATCTCGATGTAGGCACGCAGTATCAAGGTCAGCGCGTCCAGTCCGTTAGCCACGCCGATGCAGTGGCGGCATCCCATATACTGCGAGAAGTCGTGCTCAAATTGCCTTACGCTCTCGCCTTTCAGATACCATCCGCTCTCAACAACATGTCTCACAGCCTGTTGTATCTCGTCTTGGTGCATCGCGGTGATGCGCTTCAGTGATAAGTATTCTATCATTGTCCTCTTATTATTTTGTCGTAGTCAATTCCGTCCATTATGATGCGCTTGCGTTTCCTGTCGTATTTCTCGTTCAGAGGGTCATCCTCCGGGCGGTAGAAATCGGTAGAGATGCCTCCGAGAGAGACCATCATCTGGTCTATGTTGTCGGTCATAAACGGCAGGTTGCGTGCCTTCTTTATCTTCTCGAACAGTTCTGCGTGCTGCTCTTTAAACATCGGCGAGCACCAAATCCAGAAAGGAATCTCGAATTGCTGAGTTATCTCGTTGCGGGTCTTCGGATTCAGATTGCGTGCATACTGGTCGCAGTTGTCATACACCATCTCGCCATGGTCGGGCATGAAGATGACAATAGCGTCACGGTCGGCAAAGCGTTTCACTATCTCTGCCAGTACCTTGTCGTTGTAGAGCACCGCATTGTCGTAGTGCGAAAGGTTGTCCACATCGAACTCGCTCAGGTCTGGACGCTTGTAATGGCGTGGATAGAAGCGTCGCTCGTTTTTCGGATAGCGCACGTCATACATGAAATGCAGTCCGTATGTGTGAAACACCGTGAGGTTATGGTTTGTCTCAAACTGCTTCAGCGAGTCGTAATCCTCCAGCAGTCCCATGTCGTAAGGGTGCTTATTGGTGTTGCGATGCGAGAACTGCCGCTCGCTCAGTTCGGGAGTGTTCAGGAAACGGCTGCCGTTATAGTCCCATATCACAGCCTTGATGTCTTTCACATACTGGTTAGTGATAAACGTCACGTTATATCCCGACTGCTTGAATAATTGCAGCAGCAAAGGATAACTCTCCCATTGCCCCTCGCAGCCCGTGGCGTAGAGTGAGAATGCGAGGTGGAACGACTGTGAAGTGTTGTTGGCAGGGCTAATGACATTGGTGAAGGCAATCAGTTCGTCTTTCTTTGCCAACTCTTCCTGAAGGGGAGTAGTCTTCAGCGGATAACCGTAAAGAGATGAGTGGTGTCGATTGTACGACTCGCCCACAACAAGCACGATATTCGGAACGGTGTAGGCACATCGTCCCACCTTCACTCGCGAGGAATTGTCTATCAGTCGGCGAATCTTCAGTTCGTCGATGTTCATTGCTTTCGCTGCATAGAGGAAGCGGTAAATGGGAAGATAAAAACCACCGTCGTATGGCAACTGTGCCTGTCTTTCCATGTCATCGCCGTCGTAGGCCAGCATGTTCCTGATGATGAACCACTCGTTCTTAATGCTCAACGCACCAGAGAAGAGCAATAACGGAGCAAGGCACAGCAATATGACGTTGTTTATTCTATGCGGTATCCGAAACTCCTTTATGCGGTATGAAAGCAGATGCAATGCAAGGATAACCAGGAACAGAAGTACCGGCGACATCACAGTGTCCCATGTAACATAAGATTGTATTGCCTCGCTTGCCTCTTGCCTGTTGGTCTGCAGGCAGAGTCTGAGAAAGGCAGGACCGAGCGGGAAGTCAAGCCGGCAGAACACGAACATGTCAACAATGCCCAGTACATAGGCCAGCACGTAGCACACACCTTTTGTGATGTTGCCGAGAAAACGCGGGAAACAACTCACCAGTGCCGTAAGAAGATAGGTCTCAAAGAACAACTCGAAAACGCTGATGTGCCGCATGCCACGATGAACCACCATCACCGACAACAGTCCGATGCAGAGCATGACGATGAAAAACCTGCTGTTCTTTAGCAGGGGCTTCAGCAACACTGCAGATATCTTCTTTGTTCTCTCAACAATGGTCATAGGCATTTATGGTTCCCATTCATATTGGTCGAAGCAGATACAGCGCCCGCCAAAGCCTTCTTTCTGGAACACCAGCGATTCGTTAATATCATTGGTATGTCCTTTTGCCGATGTTCCGAACTCAAAATAGGGGTATCTGCTATAGTCATGATTGATGATGCGGTCATAGATAACGTCAATGGCACCCAACTCCTTTCCCAGTGGTGTTGCCGAACTATACTGTGCTCTGACAACCTGAGAAGAAACGTATATCACAATGCCTGCAAGTATCTCATCGCCCCTCTTCGAGACATAAAGGACAATGTTGTCGGGGAAACGTGAATGCAATAGTTCCATTTCCTGTAGTGTGTGTACAGGCTTTGAGCCATATTTCGCTTCAAGGTTGTCTTCCAGAACACGCCAGAAACCAGCAAAGTCTTCCGACTTCTCCACCACAAGGCCTGCTTCTTCGGCCCTTTTCAGGGCGCGTCGTCTCACACGTTCCCATCTAATGGTGTTTCGTTGTATTATCACGGTGCCTAAGTCGCGGCTGGCCAGACGGGCATTGCATGTTCTTGACATGGCGTATATATCTTCCTCGGCAGCCATCTGATGGTAAATCCATGGCACGCACTTATAGCGCACGCAGCGGAAACCTTGCTGACGCAGATATTCGTTCAGTTCTTCAAATAAGGTTACAGTCAGGGCGGCGGTTGTCTTTGCATCCATAACCAGACCTCCATAGGTCAGTCCCATGTGCGATTGCAGCATGTCCTCTTTTCTATTGGCGGGCAGCAAAGCATAAAGCCTGCCGTGCAAATAGAACATCAGGGAATAGTCCTCGAAGCGGTCGCTATGATAGTCCATGTAATTGCGGTCAAAGAGGAACGTCCCGTTCTTTGACCGCGTTACAAATGCATTCCATTCGCAGGCCCTGTCGCCTGTATATCTTATTATGTCAAACACCCTTTTTCAGCCTTATGAACTCTTCGTAATCATAAATATACTCCTCTTCGTCAAAGAACTCAGAGGCCAGAACCAGACAAACGGCACCGCTGGAGAAGTCTTCTAGCGTGCGCCATACTCCTGTTCCTACATACAGTCCTTGGTAGGGATGATTCATGTGGAACGTTTCTTTATTGCCCTTGCCGTCATCAAGTATGACGTCAAACGAACCGCTGACGGCAATAATAAGTTCCTCGCAGGTACGGTGAGCATGACCGCCGCGCCGTTCTCCAGAAGGCACGTCGTAGGTCCAGTAAACACGCGCTATGTCGAATGGCACATTCTTCATCTGTTCCGTAACGGTCAGATTTCCGCGCGGATCAACAATCTTCGGCAGGTCGATAATTGTTCCTATCATTTCTTCATATACGGATCAGTTCCCAGCACTGTCTTTGCCAGGCGTTTTGCCTTGTCGCGAAGTGCTGTGGTGTCGTCGTTAACATCGCCGTAGCACAGCACCACTCCCATGCGGCGGCCGAAGTGAGCCTCGGGCTTTCCGAAAATGCGGATGCGGGTGCGGTCTTCCTTCAGGGCATCTTCCATATTGTATTGAAGCGATGGCATCTCTTCACACGATACGTCTTTCGGCGAAAGGATAACGGCAGATGCGCCAGCATGCTCCAGATGGATGCCTGCGATGGGCAGTCCCATCACAGCGCGGAAGTGCAGTTCAAACTCCGAGAGGTTAGTGGTGTGTCCCAGTGTCACCATTCCCGTGTCGTGTGGACGCGGTGACAGTTCAGAGAATATCACCTCTCCCTGTTTGGTAAGGAAGAACTCCACTCCCCAGATGCCATATCCCGTCAGGGCGCGTGTCACCTCGTCAGCCATGTGCTGAGCCTGTTTCAGTGCCTCGTCGCTTATCTTGTATGGCTGCCATGACTCGCGGTAGTCGCCTCCCTTCTGCACATGACCGATTGGCGGGCAGAAGATGGTAGGAGCGTTCTTCTGAGTCACGGTGAGAAGGGTAAACTCCGACTCGAAGTCTATGAACTCCTCGATAATCACCTCCTTGACATCGCCGCGGCTTCCTTCCATTGCCTCGCGGAAAGCCTGCTCCAGTTCGTCATCGTTGTGCACGTAACTCTGTCCGTGGCCAGATGATGACATCAGCGGTTTAACCACGCAGGGGAACCCTATCTCGTCGGCAGCCTTCTTGAACTCCTCGAAGGTCTTGGCATAGAAATACTTCGCAGTGCGCAGACCCAGTTCTTTCGATGCGAGGTCGCGGATGGCGCGGCGGTTCATAGTGAAGTTAACGGCGCGAGCGCTCGGCACAACCTGCACACCCTCCTTCTCGAAGTCGAAAAGGCGCTCGGTGCGGATAGCCTCAATCTCAGGAACAATGATGTCTGGCTTGTGCTTGCGCACCACAGCCTCCAGAGCATCGCCGTCGAGCATAGAGAACACCTCACGCTCGTCTGCCACCTGCATGGCGGGAGCGTTGTCGTAACGGTCACACGCCACCACATACGCACCGGCACGTTTGGCGGCAATAACAAATTCCTTGCCCAGTTCGCCTGAGCCTAAAAGCAATATCTTTTTCATCTTTTTTTTAGCCTCCCCAAGCCCCTCCCAAGGAGGGGATGTTTGGTTACTTGTTTTTTAGATTAATGATTTTATTATTTTTGACATTACGGACTCTATGTCCGTTTGGATTTCTTGATTGCTAAATCTGATAACCCTAAAGCCTTTTCCCTGGAGGTGTCTCGTACGTTCCGCATCCAGCAACATTTGTTCTGGTGTAGAATGATAATTACCGTCCACCTCTATGATTAGATGATTCTTGAGCGACACGAAGTCTGCGACATACATCCCTATGACATGCTGGCGCCGAAAATGCACCCCAAGTTTGTTGCTGCGAAGTTGTTCCCAAAGAGTCTGCTCTGCGACAGTCATCTTCTTACGATTCTCGATGGCGTTGTTTTCAACATCAGTATATGCCAGCGCATCTGCAGTAGCCCAACGAGCAAACCTTTCAATGCCCTCACTCTGGGGAGTGTGTTTGACCACTTGCTTGGGGATGGTAGAGCGTTGAGGAACGAAGTCCTGTAAGTCTATAACTCTTTTCTCTTCTTCGTGCACCATTTCTACCTTTTTGTCATTCTAAACATCCCTCCCTTTGGGAGGGCTTGGGTGGGCTGTCAGTTTTTGTACATCTGTTCGTAATATTTCTGATAGTCGCCAGATGTGACGTTGTCGAGCCATTCCTGGTTGTCAAGATACCAGCGGACTGTTTTCTCGATGCCTTCCTCAAACTGCAATGAAGGTTCCCAGCCGAGTTCTCTTTGCAGTTTTGAAGAGTCGATGGCATAGCGCAGGTCGTGGCCGGCGCGGTCGGTAACGAAGGTGATGAGGTCCATGTCCTCGCCTTCCTTGCGTCCCAGCAGACGGTCAACGGTCTTGATAACCACCTTGATGATATCTATGTTCTTCCACTCGTTGAATCCGCCGATATTGTATGTGTCGGCAATCTTGCCCTTGTGGAATATAAGGTCGATGGCGCGTGCATGGTCTTCCACGAACAACCAGTCGCGCACGTTCTCGCCCTTTCCATAGACCGGCAGCGGTTTGCGGTGGCGAATGTTGTTGATGAAAAGAGGTATCAGTTTCTCTGGGAACTGATAGGGACCGTAGTTGTTAGAGCAGTTGGTCACAACGACAGGCATGCCGTAGGTGTCGTGGAATGCTCTGACAAAATGGTCGCTCGATGCCTTAGATGCCGAATAGGGTGAGTGGGGATTGTACTTTGTGCTCTCCAGGAAGAACTTGTCGCCGTAAGCCAGATGGTGTTCTGCCGACGATGCCGTTGTGGTGAATGGTGGCTCGATGCCATCGGGGTGAGTCAGTTCAAGCGCTCCATACACCTCGTCGGTAGAGATGTGATAGAATCGCTTGCCCTCATATTTCTCCGGCAGCGATTCCCAATAGAGTTTCGCTGCTTGGAGCAGTGACAGGGTGCCCATGACGTTAGTCTGGGCGAAGGTGAACGGGTCTTTGATAGAGCGGTCAACATGACTCTCTGCTGCCAGGTGTATGATGCCATCGACATGCTTCTCCTGCATCAGTTTGTAGAACGCCTCAAAGTCGCAGATGTCCATCTTCACGAATTCGTAGTTCGGCTTGTCCTCGATGTCCTTGAGGTTGGCGAGGTTGCCGGCGTAAGTCAGTTTGTCGAGATTGATGATGTGGTATTCGGGATACTTGTTCACGAACAGTCTTACCACATGACTTCCAATAAATCCGGCACCGCCGGTGATAACGATTGTCTTCATATCTTGTAAGTTTTTTAAATTTCACTTAGTGTGTAATGTTTTCGTATTACTCCTCATACGGGCGAACACGGGGGCAAGCCCCTACAACTCCTTCACTCCTGTACTCCCTCACTCCTGTACTCCTAAACTTCTAAACTCCTTCACTCCTATATTATATATAACGTGAAATATCAAAATAAATTGTCTTGTCCGCGATCTGCCAGTTTTATCACTTCGGCATCGCGGAATGTGTTGCCGTCGATGGTGATGCGCACCAGAGTGCGGTCTCTTTGCCATCCCTGTATTCCCGCCGCTCCTGGATTGATGTGCAGCAGGTTAAGGTCGTGGTCATATTGCACCTTCAATATGTGCGAGTGTCCACTGATGAAGAGTTGTGGCGGACGAGCCATAATCTTCTCCCTGATGCTTGGGTCATATTTCCCGGGATAGCCTCCGATATGCTTCATCAGCACATCCACCTCCTCGCATTTCCAGCGCAGCACCTCGGGGAACATCAGTCTGAGGTCGCCGCCGTCGCAGTTGCCGCGCACCGCCTTCAGAGGTCTGAACGCAGCCAGTTTCTCTGCCACCTCCACCGAGCCGATGTCGCCCGCGTGCCATATCTCGTCGCATGGCTCGAAGTAGTAGAGGTATTTCTCGTCCCAAAAGGAGTGGGTGTCACTTATTATTCCTATCTTTTTCATATCTGATGAATTTCTTGATAAACTCTGCAGTGCCCTCAATGCCCAGTACAGACGAGTTGATGCAGAGGTGATAGTGTTCCGCATTGCCCCATTTCTGCCCGGTGTAGTAGTTGTAGTATGACGAGCGCTGGTCTTCCTTGCTTGTTATTATCTTGCGAGCCGTGGCGCGGTCGCACCCGTGCCGATTGCACACCGCCTGTATGCGCTGGTCCATGTCGGCTGTGATGAAGATGTTCACCACGCCCTTCATGTCGCGCAGCACATAGTCGGCGCATCGGCCCACGAAGATGCACGACCCTTCCTCGGCAGCCTTCCGTATGGCGTCACTCTGAAACTGGAACAGACTCTCCTGCGAGAAGTCGCTCTTGTAGAAATTGTTGTCACTCATGTGCGGGGCATGCATGTGGAACAGCGAGCGCAGGAATCCCTTCTGCTCGTCGTTCTGCTCGAACACTTTCTCCGAGAAACCGCTCTCCTTGGCTGCGAGGTTCAGCAGTTCCTTGTCATAGAGTTTGCATCCAAACTCGTCTGCCAGGATCTTCGCTATCTCTCTTCCGCCCGAACCCAGTTGCCGTCCGATGTTTATAATCATCTTTTTCTCCATATTTTATCTATAAGTAGTTATAGTGAGGTAAAAGCCCCCACCAACCCTCCCCCCATAGGGGAGGCTTTAAATCACCATTAGAGTATGTGACTCAACCCCTCCCTAAGGGGGGAAGGGGCAGGGGAGAGGCTTTGACTTAACTCACCTTCACACTTCCCTTAAACTTCCTCATGTATCTTATCAGTATCGCCAGTGTCACGAAGAACGAGATGGTGTCTGATGCGGGCAGCGACCACCACACGCCGTCAACGCCCATCACTGGTGGCAGCAGGATGAGCAGCGGTAGCAGGAATATCATCTGGCGCGACAGCGAGAGGAACATGCTCACCTTTGCCTTTCCTATAGACTGGAAGAAGTTGGTGGTTACGGCCTGGAAGCCTATCAGTGGGAAGCATACCATGTTGATGCGTATGGCATCTTTCGATATCGCCAGCAGCCCCTCGTCGCTCGTGAAGAGCCGGGCGCAAGGGTAGGGCAGCAGTTCGCCCACAAGCCATCCGGCGGTCATCACCATAGTGGCGGCGATGATGGCCAGTTTCAGCACGCGTATCACGCGGTCCAGTCTCATTGCGCCGTAGTTGTATCCCGCAATGGGTTGCATGCCCTGGTTGATGCCCATTATCACCATGAAGAACAGGAAGCCGATGCGGTTGGCAATGCCGTAGGCACCCACAGCCATGTCGCCGCCGTGCCTCACCAGAGCCGTGTTAATCAGAATCACCACGATGCACGAGCACGCGTTCATCGAGAACGGCGACATGCCGATGGCCAGGATGTTCTTCACAATATCCTGACGCAGCCTGTAGCACCCCTTCTGGAAATGCAACATCTCGCTCTTGTCCATAAAAATGCGCAACTGCCACAGCAGCGCAGCGGTCTGCGCCAGTATTGTTGCTATCGCGGCACCCCTGATGCCCATGTCGAACACATAGATGAACAGTGGGTCGAGCACAGTGTTCAGCACCACGGTGAATATCGTGGTGTACATCGCTATCCGTGGCTTAGATGCAGCACGGAGAACAGAGTTAAGCCCCAGATATTGATGGGTGATGACATTGCCCAGCAGAATCACCACCATATACTCGCTCGCGTACGGCAGAGTGTTGTCCGTAGCGCCGAAAAATCTCAGAATAGGATGCAGGAACAGCAGGCACACCGCTGCAAACACCACGCCGATGATGGTGTTCAGCACCACCGTGTTGCCCAGTATCTGCTGCGCCGTCTTATAGTCGCGCTGGCCCAGACGCACAGAAAGTGTAGTTGAAGCGCCCACACCAATGGCAGCCCCGAACGCCGCGCTCAGGTTCATGAAGGGGAACGTGATGGCAAGTCCCGATATAGCCATCGGTCCCACACCTTGCCCGATGAATATGCTGTCAACCATGTTATAGAGCGATGAGGCCATCATCGCCACTATCGCCGGCGTGGCATATTGCACCAAGAGTTTGCCCACAGGTTCAGTCCCGAGGGCTAATGTCGCTTTCTTGTTATCCATATTATGGTGCAAAGGTAGTGCAAACCGAAGACAATACAAAATAAATGCAAATTTATTTTTACTTAAGTTTCGCGAACTCAACTTCATGGGAGTTGTGAAGTTAAGGAGTTAAGGAGTTGTGGAGTTATGGAGTTAAGACATTTGTTGTTTTCTCCTCTTCCATTAGGAATTCTTTGCATGCAAAGCGACCAAAGGTCGAGCGATTGGATAGTAGGGCGTTGTCTTAACTCCTTAACTCCATAACTCCTTAATATAGAAAAAAGACCAAAATAGCCTATATTACTCAGTAAAATAGCCTATATTGGTCAGTAAAATAGTCTATTTTACTTTGCGCTTGCTGTCTGAAAGACAATTAAAACATGATTATTCTTTGTCTATTTGCGGATTATTCTTACCTTTGCAGTTGATAACTAAAATAACCAAATGAATAAGAGAATCACGGCGATACTGCTGCTTTCGGTTTTTCTTGGCTGTGCTGTGGCGCAGGCGCGAGGCAATGAACATAAATTCCTTTACCGACTGACGCTGGCGGACAAGAATGGTACTCCCTTTTCGATTGAAGCCCCGGAGGAATTCCTTTCGGAGAAGGCGATAGAGAGGAGACGGAGACAGCATCTGGGAATAGACTCTACCGACTTGCCCATTCCGCCTGCCTACCTGTCGCAGATTGCGGCAACAGGTGCCGAGGTGATTGTCAAGAGCAAGTGGAACAACACGGTGCTGGTGGGCATAGACAAGGCGAAGCAATACAAGGACTTGCAGAGCCTCCCTTTCGTTGCCCGTACCAAGAAGGTATATACAGGTCAGGAGCAGAAGAAAGATTCGCATGTCCGCGACCATTTCCACGCCATACTGAACCGTATCGACACGGTGTATGACAGCAACTATGGTGTGGCGCGAGAGCAGATTGCAATGGTGGGTGGCATAGGACTGCATAGCCGCGGATACACTGGCAAGGGAATGACCATCGCGGTGTTTGACGCCGGGTTCATGAACGCCGACCGCATACCTGCCTTGACGAAGATAAACATCGAGGGAACCCACGACTTTCTCTCCGATGACAAGGACGACATTTACCGAGGCGAGTCGCATGGCACGATGACGCTCTCGGTGATTGCCGTGAACGAACCGGGTGTCTTCATCGGAACTGCGCCCGATGCCACGTTCTGGCTGTTCCGCTGCGAGGATGACGCTACGGAGACAAGTGCGGAGGAAGACTACTGGACTGCCGCGGCAGAGTTTGCAGACAGCGTGGGCGTGGATGTCATAAGCAGTTCGCTGGGATACCATGACTTCGACGACAAGGACACCAGTTACCACTATTACGAACAGGACGGGCACACCTCGCTCATCTCATGCACCTCGTCGATGCTGGCATCGAAGGGCATAATACACGTGAACAGCGCCGGCAACGACGGCATGGGTACATGGAAGAAGATAAACTTCCCCAGCGATGCCGAGGACATGCTCAGCGTGGGGGCGGTGACACCGCAGGGCGTTAATGCATCGTTCTCAAGTCTCGGTCCTACTGCCGACGGGCGCGTGAAGCCCGATGTGGTGGCACTGGGTTCGCCGACGGCGGTGGTAAGCAGCCGAGGCACACTGACAAGCGAGCAGGGAACATCGTTCTCTACGCCCGTTATCAGCGGAATGGTGGCGTGCCTGTGGCAGGCATTGCCAGACAAGACGGCAAAGGAGATAATAGAACTGGTGCGCCAGAGCGGCAACAACTATGAGCACCCTGACAATGTATATGGCTACGGTCTGCCCGATTTCACCAAGGCACTGAAACAAGGAAAACATGAAACAGACCCTATCGCTCCTTGAACTAAACCAACTGCTCGCCGAGGTAATTGATGTGGGCATGCCGCGAGAGTACTGGGTGGAGGCAGAGATTTCTGAACTCCGCGAGGTGCGAGGGCATTGCTACATCGATCTCATAGAGAAGGCTGAAGGCACAAACACACCTGTGGCGCGTGCCTCGGCAAAGTGTTGGGCAAACACATGGAGCACCGTGGGACCGCTGTTCGAGAAGGTGACAGGCCAACGGTTGCATGCGGGGATGAAGGTGCTGATGCTCGTAGGAGCCAACTTCCATCCCGCTTACGGCTTCTCATGGATAATAAGCGACATCGACCCCACATACACCCTGGGCGACATGGCACGCAAGAGGCAGGCTATCATCGACCAACTGAAGCGCGAGGGAGTGTTCGACATGCAGAAAGAACTGGAGATGCCGCTCTTCTGCCAGCACATAGCGGTGATAAGTAGTGCCAACGCTGCGGGCTATGGCGACTTCGTGAACCAACTGGAGAATAATGCCTACGGATTCAGGTTCGTCACCCGACTCTTCCCCGCCACGATGCAGGGCGAAGGGGTGGAGCAGAGCATCATAAGCGCGTTGGAGAAAATATACAAGACCACCCTCCAACTCCCCCGAGGGGGAGAGTTCGAACCAGTCTCTCAGGAAGCCTCCCCTCGGGGAGGTATGGAGGGGGTCTTCGATTGTGTCGTGATAATCCGTGGCGGTGGTGCCACGAGCGACTTGTCAGGTTTCGACACGCTGGCACTGGCGGAGAACGTGGCACAGTTCCCGCTTCCCGTAATCACCGGCATCGGTCATGAGCGCGATGAGAGCATACTCGACATGGTGAGCCACACACGGGTGAAGACGCCGACGGCTGCCGCCGCATTCCTGATAGACAACCTGAAACAAGTGTGGGATTTCCTTGAAGATGCTCAGAACTCGCTTGCGGCAAATGCCAGGCAGCGTATGGAGGCAGAGCAGATGAGACTTGTGAGGGCGTCGGAGAAGATTTCGCCTCTCTTCTCGCTTGTGAAGGAGAGGGAGGAGCGCCGACTGGACCGTATGATGCAGAAGATTATTGCCGCAGCGCAACAAGGCGTGAGCAATAACAAACATAAGATAGACCTCATTGAGGGTAACATGCAGCCGCTGGCAATGCGTCTGATGACGGAACAGAAACACCGGTTGCAGATGCTGGAGCAGCGTGCGCAGGCTCTTGACCCAGCGCTGTTGCTGAAGCGAGGATACAGCATCACCACTCACAACGGCATCGTTGTCCGTGACGCATCTCTGCTGAAACCAGGTGACGTGATAGAGACGAGGGTTGAAAAAGGAACACTTGAATCGGAGGTTCGTAATGTATTGAAAGTTAAGAATTAACAAAGTTATAATAATAGTGTTCCACATAATGCCGTTCGCGATGCTTCCCCGCCCCTGTAGGGGAGGGGAGTCGTTAGCAATGGACCAAATAATATATAATTATCAAATAATAAATCAAATATGAAATACGAAGAAGCGCTGAAAGAACTTGAGCAGATAGTGTTAAGGATGGAGAACAACGAGGTGGGCATTGACGAGATGACCACCCAACTGAAGCGTGCGCAGCAACTGATAAAACTATGTCGTGACCGTCTGACAAAGACCGACGAGGAGATAAAGAAAATGCTGTAGTCGTGGTGTTCGGCTTAATAAAATATTCCGCATACAAGGGTGAGGTATTCGGGAATCTTTCCATGCTCGCTCCATTTAATTTCTAATCCCAGCAAGTCCTTCGCGGTCTTGCTGATGTCGAAACCATAAGCCTCTAACGACGGTCTCACTTTGTCGGGATGCTTGCACGGCTTTCCTTCTATTCTGGCGCACGGTGCACCGCCGCAATAAGGGCATGTGCCCACAAAGCCGAAACACATGCCCGACACCGATTTCTCGGTTTCAAGCAGTTCTTTGTTCATCTCGTCAATCACGGGTTTCATCAGGTCGTTAACGGCATCGATAGGCAGACTCCTGTCTTTTGGCGTGATTTTAATTCCTAAAATCCTTACTCTTTCATACTTGTCGATTGTCGCAAGAGTGTCGCTGTCGAAGGGTGGGCAGCCGTAACGGCGGCCATAGTTGTGACATTGCTGGCAGAGTGTCACGAAATAGTCTGTGTTGCGGAATTTCTCGATGTATGTTTTGGCGTCAATCTCAGCCGTATATCTTTCGGTGGTGTATGTCAAGCGGTCTTCCATAATTCTTTTTCTTGTACTTTCCGACGGCAAAGATACTGCTTTTCTTTTTTATTTTTGTAACTTTGATGCTTTACATCGAACTTACTCGGCACTCGGCATAAAAAACAAACAAGTTTCTTTTGTTCTGCACTCGTTTTTTCGTAACTTTGCACCGTTTTATAATACAACGGATTATGAACGAAAAGGAGAGAAAAACGGATGCCATGAGTCCTATGGAGAGGATGAAGGCAGGTTTGGAATATACCTATGCCGACGCTGAACTGATTGCCCGCAAGACACAGGCGATAGAGTGGTGCGAGCAGTTTAACGCCATTGACGGAAGAGACTATGCGGCGCAGTATGCCCATCTGAAAAAGATGCTTGGCACTGTTGGCGAGAGGGTGTGGATATCCAAGACGTTCGGATGCGACTGTGGCAAGAACATCTTCATTGGCGACGATTTCACGGGTAACTTCAATCTTACCATCCTTGACATACGTGAGGTTTATATAGGCAACCATGTCATGATAGGTCCAAATACGCTCATAACCACCGTGGGTCATCCTCTCTCGCCCAAGGCAAGACGGGGCTACATGGCGAAGGCGGCGCCGGTACGCATCGGCAATGATGTGTGGATAGGCGGCAATGTCACAATACTGCCCGGTGTCACCATCGGCAACAACGTCGTTGTGGCTGCTGGTGCGGTGGTCAATAAGGATGTTCCCGACAACTCGCTTGTAGGCGGTGTTCCTGCTAAACTTATTCGTGAACTTGAGAATGACGTGGACTAAGTGGTGCATGTCAAATAAAGGATATTGGTATTTAACGAAATGGAAACATTAAAGCGGCTCAGCAGCAGCCTTGCCAGTCATGCTGCGTTGTTCATTATCGCGGTGGCGGTGATAACATTCTTTGTTCCGGGACTTTTCAAGTGGGTGCACGGCAACACGCAGACGGTGATACTCGGTCTCATCATGCTCACTATGGGACTGACTCTGACCACTCAGGACTTTAAGATTGTACTGCATCGTCCCCTTGACATCTTCGTTGGAGCCGTGGCTCAGTTTGTCATCATGCCTGGCGTGGCATGGCTGCTGGTGCATGTGTGGCACCTGGAGCCTGCCTTGGCTTTGGGCATCCTCCTTGTGGGCTGTTGTCCTGGTGGCGTGTCGAGCAATATCATGTCATATCTTTGTCATGGCGACGTGGCTTTCTCGGTGGGCATGACGTGTGCCTCAACGGTGCTTGCGCCGGTGATGACTCCATTGCTGATGCAACTCACGGCTGGCGCAATCATCGAGATAGACACTGTGGGCATGTTTCTTAACATTCTGATAGTGACCATCTTGCCTATCAGTATTGGATGCGTTCTGAATTACTATTATAGCAAGCGCAACAGTTTCAAGACATTGCAGGCATTGATGCCCGGCGCGAGCGTCATTTTGCTGGCATGTATCGTTGGCGGAGTAATCTCCACCGTTCACGACCCGTTGGTGGAGCGCGGCTTCATGTTGTTCATCTGGACTTTCGCCGTTGTGTTCTGCCACAATTCTCTGGGCTATCTTCTGGGTTGGTTGTCTGGCAGACTTGCCGGTTTCAACACCGCCAAGAAACGCACCATATCCATTGAGGTGGGAATGCAGAACGCGGGTCTTGCCACCGTCTTGGCAGGCACTTTCTTTGCCGCACAGCCTTTGTCGGTTCTGCCTTGCGCCATTTCGTGTGCGTGGCACAGCATCAGCGGCACCATTCTCGCCAGTCTTTTCCGTTCGAGAGACGAAAGGCCAAAAGAATAATGGCGGGAACATATTGTATTGCTTGCCGTAAAAAAACAATAAATTAGTTGCAGTAATGCAATAATTTTCTTACTTTTGCACCAATAATGTATTCTTAAAAATCAATTATAATGAAAAACTTAGATTGGGCTAACTTGTCATTTGGTTACATGCCCACCGATTACAATGTCCGTTGCTATTATCGTGACGGGAAATGGGGCGAGATAGAAGTGTGCTCCGACGAATATCTGAAACTTCACATGGCGGCTACAAGTCTGCACTACGGACAGGAGGCTTTCGAGGGTTTGAAGGCTTATCGCTGTCCCGACGGCAAGGTGCGCGTGTTCCGTATGGATGAGAATGCGGCTCGTTTGCAGTCAACATGCCGTGGCATACTGATGCCCGAAGTTCCCACAGAGTTGTTCTGCGAGATGGTGAAGAAAGTGGTTCGCCTGAATCAGGAGTGGATTCCTACATACGAAAGCGGCGCAACGCTCTACATCCGTCCGCTGCTCATCGGTACCAGTGCTCAGGTGGGCGTACATCCAGCATCAGAGTATTTGTTCCTTATCTTCGTTACTCCCGTTGGACCATACTTCAAGGGTGGCTTCGCTACCAATCCTTATGTAATCATCCGCGACCACGACCGTTCGGCACCTCTCGGTACCGGTATTTATAAAGTGGGCGGAAACTATGCCGCTTCGTTGCTTGCCAACAAGAAGGCTCACGACCTGGGCTATGCCTGCGAGTTCTATCTCGATGCCAAGGAGAAGAAGTACATTGACGAGTGCGGCGCAGCCAATTTCTTCGGCATCAAGAACAACACATACGTTACACCTAAGTCAACGAGCATCCTGCCTTCAATTACCAACAAGAGTCTTATGCAACTGGCAGAGGACATGGGCATGAAGGTGGAGCGTCGTCAGATTCCAGAGGAAGAACTCGAGACCTTCGAGGAGGCTGGCGCTTGCGGTACGGCTGCCGTAATCAGTCCGATCTCGCGCATTGATGATGTGGAGACTGGCAAGAGTTATGTCATCTCTAAGGACGGTAAGCCCGGTCCGGTGTCGGAGAAACTTTACACGCACCTGCGCAATATCCAGTATGGTGTTGACGAAGACATTCACGGCTGGACAACAGTGGTAATAGAATAATCGCCTATGAACAAGATTCTCATAGCGGCATTGTTCTTTGCCCTCCCTTTGTTTGCATCGGCGCAAGCCAACGATGGTGGCATATCTCCTGATATGCTGAAGCAGATAGTTAAGAGTCAGGGTACGTCTCCCGCTGACAAGGCGATATTCAACGCTATGGCAGGAAACAGCATCGACAACCTGGCACGCAACTATATGACTGCTGCAGAGAAGGACACCCACTTCAGCGTGGAAACACCGTCACAGAGCATTAGCGACCAGAAGAGTTCGGGCCGTTGCTGGATGTTCAGCGGATTCAATGTGCTGCGTTCCAACTTCGCCAAGAAAACCGACTCGCTGCGCGTGGAGTTCTCTCACGACTATCTGTTCTTCTACGACCAGTTGGAGAAGTCGAACCTCTTCCTTCAGGGTGTTATAGACACAGGAAAGTTGCCTATCGACGACCCAAAGGTGCAGTTCTTCTTCAAGAGTCCTATCGGCGATGGTGGCACGTTCTGCGGTGTTGCCGACCTTACGGAGAAGTACGGACTTGTGCCTAAGAGCGTGATGCCCGAGACATATAGTGCCGACAACACATCTAAGATGCGCTCGCTGCTGATGAGTAAGTTGCGCGAGCAGGGATTGCAGTTGCGCGACATGGTGGCGCAGGGCAAGAGCAAGAAGCAGATTAAAGAGGAGAAAACCAAGATGCTCGCTGTGGTTTATCACATGCTGGCGCTCACTCTCGGCAATCCTCCACAGCAGTTCTCCTATGCCTTTAAGAACAAGAGCGGACAAACGGTGGGCACTCCGCGCACATACACTCCGCAGGAGTTCTACCGCGAGGTGGTGGGCGGTTCGCTCAACGGCACTTTCATCATGGTGATGAACGACCCGCGTCATGATTATCACAAGACATACGAAGTGGAATATGACCGCCATACCTACGACGGACACAACTGGGTTTATCTTAACCTGCCGATGGACGAGATAGCGCAGTTGGCAATAGCATCGCTGAAAGACGGACGT
Source organism: Prevotella sp. UBA4330 (assembly GCA_002394385.1). Classification (GTDB taxonomy): domain Bacteria; phylum Bacteroidota; class Bacteroidia; order Bacteroidales; family Bacteroidaceae; genus Prevotella. The sequence continues at coordinate 74,522 of DGTS01000018.1, read as the reverse complement.
AAACTCTACAGCAGTTATGACGTGGGCAAGCAACTCGACCGCAAGAATGGTTTCCTTGCACTCGACAATTTCGACTATGAGTCGTTGCTCGGCACCAAGTTCACCATGAACAAGGCGCAGCGCATTTCGACCTTCGACAGTGGTTCGACACACGCCATGACGCTAACAGCCGTTGACCTCGATGCCAATGGCAAGCCGCTGAAGTGGAAAGTGGAGAACTCTTGGGGTGCTGACTACGGACAGAAAGGTTGCCTGATAATGTCGAACGAGTGGTTTAATGAGTATATGTTCCGCCTTGTTGTCGATAAGCAGTATGTTCCAGAGCAACTCCTTCGCGAGGCACAGCAGAAACCTGTAATGCTCTCGCCAGACGACCCACTGTTTGCCGAGGACGAATAAATGAGAATCATTGAACGTTATATAATGGGAAAACATAGTGACGATACCTGCGAGGACGGTGTCGTCACTACTGTTAATCACGTGGCGGTGATTGACGGCAGCACCAGCAAGACACCCCAACGCGTTAACTCCGGCATGCAGAACGGGCGTTTCGCAATGCAGTTGGTGAGTGATGTCATCTCGTCGCTTCCCGCACAAACAACGATGCTTCAGTTCTGCCGCATTGTCACTGATGCCATCGACGAGGCTTACAACTATTATCAGCAAGACCCTGACATAATACAACAACACCCAGAACGTCGGCTCACATGCAGCGCGGCGGTTTATAGCAGGTATCATCGTGAGGTGTGGCTTGTGGGCGACTGTCAGTGTATCGTGGGAGGTAAACATTACGACAATGCGAAACCTGAAGAGGCTGCCAATGCCGAGAAACGCAGCCGTTATATCAAGGAGCATAAACTATCGGTAGAAGAAGTGCGCCGACACGATGAGGGACGCGACCAGATTATCAATGACATCATCGCCTCGATGCACAGTCAGAACAAGACTTATGCCGTGATTGACGGCACACCTATTTATATAAAAGGAGTCAAGGTGATTGCAGTTCCCGTTGACTCCGAGGTGGTGCTTGCCACCGACGGCTATCCTTTCCTGTGCAACACCCTTGCCGAGAGTGAGCAACGGTTAAGCCAACTACTCGTTGACGACCCGCTGCTGATAAATCAGTTCAAGGCAACAAAGGCTTATATGGAGGGTAACAGCAGTTTCGACGACCGCTCTTATGTACGTTTCAAAGCCTGAACTTTCCCGAAACGAAAGCGGTGTGTGCTTCCAATAACTGCTGTATTCCGACCGAAAGGAGGAAATGGCACATTCGGTTTGTGCTAAATAATTGTAAATTATTTATAATATTGTTGCTTTTTTGAATAGAATAATTTATCTTTGCGGTAATTAATAATGAGTCTTTACTTTAAGTTTAACAATAAAAATCTTACCATTATGATTTACAAGATTGTGGATATTGAGGGCATCGGTCCTGTTTATGCAGAGAAACTTATTGCTGCAGGTATTGACAACACAGAGAAATTGCTTGCGAAATGTGGCAAGCCTGCTGGTCGCAAGGCTCTTGAGGAAGAGACAGGCATCAGCGGAAAACTTATCCTCACATGGACAAACCACTGCGACCTCATGCGCATCGACGGCGTTGGCCCTCAGTTCTCTGAACTGCTCGAGGCAGCCGGTGTTGACACCGTTAAGGAACTGAAGCACCGCAAACCAGAGAACCTTCAGCCGAAACTCGAGGAAGTGAACGCCGAGAAGAAACTCGTTCGCCGCGTTCCCGCTCTCAAAGAGGTTGAGAAGATGATTGCACAGGCAGCAGAACTGCCAGCAGTTATGGAATATTGATTTCTTAGTTGACGAGTTGACAAGTAGACGAGTTGACAAGTAAATAAGTAAACGAGTTGACAAGTTGATGAGTTAATAGACGCTTTGTCCAATTAACAAAATAATCAACTTGTCAACTCGTTAACTTATTAACTAAAGAACTTATTAACTAAAGAACTTATTAACTAAAGAACTTATTAACTAAAAAACTTGTCGATTACACCAGATGCTCCACGAGATCTGCACGCTCGCCTGGCAGCAGGTCGATAACGGGAATCTCAATCATGGTGTAACAACCAGGCTGCTGGCGCATTGAGGCGCGAGCCACGTTCACAAGCACCTGTCCGGTGAGTGCTGGGTTGTTGATGCTCATATTGAACTCTATGCGCTGGTTCTGAGTCTTTCCGCTCACGCCCTTGCGCACGAGGTTTACGCCGTGTCCCATGTCCTGAACATCGTCAACCGACTCAACGGCAAACACATGAGTCTCGTCATTAGCGAAGTAGGGGTCTGCCTTTATAGCAGCCGTAACATCCTCGAGTTTCGCTCCGTCCTCCAGTTCAACATATACCATGCGGCGGTGGATACCCTCGCCCAGAGGAATGGTCATCGAGAGCGCGTTTTTCACTCCAGCCTTTGAGCGCACGCATACCGAGTGGCCCATCGACATGCCCGGTCCGAAGTTGGTATATGTAAGTCCTTTTGGAGCAAGGCTTTGCATCATGGTGCGCACCACGCTGTCCGAGCCTGGGTCCCATCCTGCCGCTATCACGCTGACGGTTCCTGTCTTCTTGTTCAGTTCCATTAGTCGCTCGCGGTAACCGCGAATGTTCGTGTGTATGTCGAACGAATCGACGGTGTTGATACCTAAAGGCAGAATTTTGTTGGCATATTCCTCGCACGAGCGTGTTGGCGTAGCGAGAATCGCCACATCGACATCCTTCAGTTCCTTGATGTCCTTCACTACGTCATACTGTGTCAGTTCTGCCGGCTTGTTCTCTGCACCGTTACGGCGCACGATGCCAGCCACCTCGAAGTCGGGTGCTGCCTCGAGAGCCTCGAGAGCAAAACGTCCGATGTTACCATAGCCTACTACGGCTGCTCTGATTTTCTTCATATCTTTTTTACCTTGGTTAATGTCTTTTTGTTTAATTCGCTTGCAAAAGTAAACAATTCTACTAAAATAAGCGACAAAATGCAAACTTTTTTGCTAAATTATTTTCTTTTGTCTTGCGAATGGCGTTTTTTCTTCCTGTTTGTTACATCTTCTAATAATTTATATCCACACTTTTCTTCTTCAAAACAAATGGAAGATGGGTGGGAGAAAGACTGACTCCCCGCCCCATAAGGGGAGAGGCAGGGGTGGGGTAAGTAATAAATACTGCCTCAAAAACGCCACTTTTCATCCTCTCTTGTAACTGCTTGGCTTCCAACAAGATACAAGTGGGGTAACAAAGTTAATAACTTTGTTCAACAATCTTATTAACTTTGTTCGACAATCTTAATAACTTTGTTCAACAAAGTTAATAACATTGTTCGGCGGTTTGATATCAATCGCGCAGCGAGTTGTGCTTCCTTCCATTCCTCTACGGACTTTTAGGACTTTATGGACGATGCAATATGGAATGAAAGTCGGTAGATGTTTTTATGTCTTCGGGGTCTCTTTTTGTAAAGCGAGAATAATAAGCAATGCATTGGCGGGCTAACACGGAGGTTAGCCCCTACATTGTGAATGAACTTTATAATAAATCGTGTAGGGGCTAACCTCCGTGTTAGCCCGTATTACAACCCCGATAAATATAACAACATTTATGTCGGAAAGAATGTGAATGTCACGTATGTAATTCTTTTCTACGGACTTCTTGGACTCTATGGACGATGCAATATGGGCTGAAAGTCAGTAGTGTTTTGCCGTGTCTGTAGCCTTTTTTCATTTAAATTGCACCCGAATGCAATAAAAGGGGCGTTTGGTGCGTTTAATAAAATGTATATATACAAAAGGAGAACGTAAATGATTGAATATGTAAAGGGTGAACTCGTTGATGTCACCCCTGCTTTTGCTGTGATAGAAGCCAATGGCGTGGGCTACGGGCTGAACATATCGCTTAACACTTACAGCGCCATTCAAGGCAAGAAAGAAACTCGACTCTGGGTGTATGAGGCCATTCGTGAGGACGCGTACGTGCTCTTCGGCTTCGCCACGAAGAAGGAGCGCGAGATGTTCTTGCTGCTCATCACCGTGTCGGGAGTGGGCGCAAACACCGCGCGTATGATACTCTCGGAACTATCGGTGGACGAACTTTGCAATGTCATTGCCACTGGCAACGAGCGCATACTGAAAGGTGTGAAGGGCATAGGTCTGCGCACAGCACAGCGCATCATTGTTGACCTGAAGGACAAGTTGCCCGAACCCACCCTAAGTCCCTCCCCAGGGGAGGGATTTAATCCCCAACATGTGGGCTTCAACAAGGAGGTGCGCGACGAGGCTGTCGGCGCTCTCACAATGCTCGGCTTTGCTCCGGCACCGTCGGCAAAGGTGGTTGTGGCTATACTGAAAGAGCAGCCCGACCTGCCTGTAGAGCAGGTGGTGAAGTTGGCTCTGAAACAGATAAAGTAAAATGAAACCCCTCTCCGTCTCCCCCGAGGGGGAGGGACTTCAAGTGGGAAGGTGTGAGTTGTGAGGATGTGATTATACAATATATTATATTTATAAGGTATATAAAATAGTGGGTGGTCTGAAAAAGATATACGTATTGTTATTAGCGGCGGTGAGCATTAATGTGTTCGCATGGAACGTCGTGCCTATAGTGAGGGCTCAAGTGGAGAAGAGTCCTTACCTTCAGGACGACCCCACGAGGAACCGCAACCGCCAGCGGAACCAGACACCCGACGACAAAGACAAGAACAAACAGGCTAATGACGACAAGAAACCAGTGATACAGGATCTGGTGATTGACAACGAAGACTCTATCCCCGACTCGCTGCTCAATCCTCGTTGGGACGTGCAGCGCATAACGCCGATAACTTTCGACGACCTCAGTCGTAACCCCGCCGACCTCAACCTGCCCGACAACCTGAAGCAGGATGTGGTATATAACGACACTCTCGACCGCTATATCATAGGCTCGAAGATTGGCGACACATACGTCAATGCCCCGATAATGATGACTCCCGAGGAGTACAGGCAGTGGAGCGAGAAACAACAGCGCGACAAGTTCTTCCGCAATAAGAACAGCGAGATACTTCAGACAGAAGGCAAGGAGAAGTTCGACTTCACCGACATGCACTTCGACCTGGGTCCCGCCGAGAAGATTTTCGGTCCTGGCGGTGTGCGCATCAAGACGCAGGGAACGGCAGAACTGAAGTTCGGCGCTACGCTGAAGAACATCGACAACCCGTCGTTGCCTATCCGCAACCGCAAGACCACGACGATGGACTTCGACGAGAAGATAAACCTGAACGTAAACGGTAAGGTGGGCGACAAGGTGAACATGAACCTCAACTACAACACCGACGCTACGTTCGACTATGACGCGCAGAACATAAAACTGAAATATGAGGGCAAGGAAGACGAGATAATAAAACTCGTGGAGGCAGGAAACGTGTCGTTCCCCAGCAACTCCACACTCGTGAAAGGTGCCTCCTCGCTGTTCGGTATCCGTTCTGACTGGCAGTTCGGAAAGTTGAAGTTGCAGACCGTTTTGTCGCAGAAGAAGTCGTCGTCAAAGAGTGTCTCTTCTCGCGGCGGTGTGCAGATGACTCCTTTCGAGATAGATGCCGCCAACTATGAGGAGAACCGCCACTTCTTCCTCTCGTTCTATTTCCGCGACAATTACGACGAAGCGATGCGCACGCTGCCCAACCTCACCACCGGCATCAAACTCAACCGCATTGAGGTGTGGGTGACAAACAAGACGGGAACGACCACCAACACCCGCAACATCATTGCCCTGCCAGGTCTCGGCGAGGGTGCAAAGGGTGTGGCTCCGGACAACAATGCCAACAATCTTTACTCTGATCTCACCACTGTTTATAATGACGCGCGCGACATCGACCAGTCGTCGAGCGTGCTCGATGCGGCATTCACGGGCGGCACCGACTACGAGAAACTGCAGAGCGCGCGCCTGCTCACATCGTCGGAATATACCGTTAACCAGGCTCTTGGCTACATCTCGCTGCGCACTACATTGCAAACCGACCAGGTGCTTGCCGTCGCTTACGAATATACTTATGGCGGCGTGACCTATCAGGTGGGCGAGTTTGCCAGCGACATCACCGATGTCTCGAAGGCCCTCTTCGTGAAGTCGCTGAAGAACACCAGCAACAACCCGATGCAGGCCAACTGGGACCTGATGATGAAGAACGTGTATTATCTCGCCAGCACGGTGGAGAGAGACAGGTTTCGACTGGACATCAAGTACCAGAGCGACACCGCCGGTGTTTACCTCACTTATCTGCCAGAGCCACAGGTGAAAGACCAGATATTGATAAAGGTGCTGGGTGCCGACCGTCTCGACAACAATAACAAGCCACATTCTAACGGATACTTCGACTACGTTGAGGGTTACACCGTTTCTAATGGCCGTGTGTTCCTGCCCTCGGCAGAGCCGTTTGGCGACTACCTTTACAACTATCTCGTACAGAAAGGCGTTGCTGCCTCCACTGCCGAGAAATATTGCTTCATGGAACTTTACGACTCCACGAAGACCGTTGCCAAGCAGATAGCCGAGAAAGACAAGTACATGCTGCAGGGACAATTCCGAGGAACATCGTCAAACGTCATCTCGCTTGGTGCTATGAATGTGCCGCAAGGCTCAGTTGTGGTAACAGCGGGTGGCATGACTTTGGTGGAAGGTTCCGACTATAGTGTTGACTATTCTGCCGGAGAGGTCACAATCCTCAACCAGAGCATCATCGACGCTGGAACAAATGTCAACGTAAGCCTTGAGAGTCAGAGTGATTATGCTCAGGAACGCAAGACGATGGTGGGCATCAACTGGCAGTATGACTTCTCGAAGAACTTCCAGTTGAGCGGTACGTTCCAGCATCTGTCTGAGCAGGCGCTAACCACCAAGGTGTCAATGGGCAACGAACCGCTGAACAACACCATTTGGGGCGTGAACCTAAACTGGAAGCAGGAGAGCCAATGGCTGACGAACCTGCTCGACAAGATACCTTTCCTGCATTGCACTCAGCCGTCGCAGATATCCTTCACTGGAGAGTTTGCCCAACTCATTGCGGGCAAGGCGCATGGCACTCAGGACAATGCCTCTTATCTGGACGACTTCGAGAACACCAAGAACGCACTTGATGTGAGTACAGCAACATCGTGGGTGATGTCGAGTGTGCCAACGATGTTCAAGGAATATAACGACAAGACATCGCTTAAAAGCGGCTACAACCGTGCCCTGTTGTCGTGGTACACCATAGACAAACTGTTCACGAGCCGCAACTATTCGCAAACACCGGGACACATCAAGAGCGACCTTAACCAACTGTCTAACCACTACGTGCGCGAGGTTTATGTGGATGAACTCTTCCCAAACCGCGACCAGAACACCTATAGCGGCGCTACGAACACTCAGCCTATTCTCAACCTCGCATATTATCCAGCCGAGAGAGGTGCCTATAACTTTGACCCCAACCTGAACAGCGACGGAACGCTGCCAAACCCAAGCCAGCGCTGGGGCGGTATGATGAGAAAACTGGACACCAACGACTTTGAGGCTGCCAACATAGAGTACATCGAGTTCTGGATGCTCGACCCGTTCATATACAGTCGTGAGGAGGGCACAGCACGCCAGCATAGCGGCGACCTCTTTATCAATCTTGGCGAGGTGAGCGAGGATGTCCTTCGCGACGGAAAGAAATTCTATGAGAGCGGAATGCCGGTGGATGGCTCGCAGAGTTTCACCACAACGCAGTGGGGCAAGATACCAACACAATCGACGGTGACATACGCCTTTGCCACCACCAATGGCTCGCGTCAGTTGCAGGACGTGGGATACAACGGTCTCAACGACCAGGAGGAGAGCCAGTTCGACACTTATCAGGACTTCCTCAACAGTGTGAAAGCCAACGTTACGGGAGCGGCACTCGACAGCATCTTGGCCGACCCTGCCAACGACAACTATCACTTTTATCGTGGCAGTGACTTCGACCAGATGGAGGCTTCAATCCTTCACAGATACAAGCGCATCAACCTGCCTCAGGGCAACTCTCCTGACAACGACATGCGCAACGAGAATTACGACACATCGTACAAGACATTGCCAGACGTAGAGGACATAAACCAAGACTATACGCTGAACGAGTATGAGAAGTACTTCCAGTATCGTGTCGCCATACATCCCGACTCGCTTGTGGTGGGTGAGAACTTCATTGTTGACAAACGAGAGACAACCCGCACGCTGCGTAACGGCAACCGCGAGACAGTCAACTGGTACCAGTTCCGCATACCGATACGTGAGTTTACCAGCCGTGTCGGCAACATCACCGACTTCACATCCATTCGTTTCATGCGTATGTTCCTCACTGGCTTCGAGCGCCCTGTGGTTCTGCGCTTCGGTACTCTCGACCTCGTGAGGGGAGAGTGGCGCGTCTATCAGCAGCAACTGGGCTCAAGCGGTACGGGAAGGATGGCTGTCAGCGCCGTTAACATTGAGGAGAACAACGATAAGACACCAGTAAACTACGTGTTGCCTCCTGGAATACGCCGCGAACAAGACCCAACCCAGCCGCAACTCACGGAGAGCAACGAGCAGGCGCTTGCCATTCAGGTGAACGACCTGTCAAACGATGAGTCGAAAGCAGTTTACAAGAACACCACTATCGACCTGCGTCAGTACAAGCGCATGCAGATGTTCGTGCATGCCAATGCCTTCGAGAACAATGCCACTGACCTGCGCGACAACCAACTGGCTGTGTTCGTGCGCCTTGGAAGCGACTATAAGAGCAACTACTACGAGTATCTGATACCTCTGAAACTTACGCCCGAAGGACATTACGACCGTTACTCGCTGGCCGACTGCCGTGCGGTGTGGCCAGAGGAGAACATGCTTGACATAGACCTCAGCATCTTCACCGACATCAAGAAGGCACGAAACATCGCAAAGGCAAGGGGTGAGGCCTCTTACAACCGCGAATATAGCGACTACGACCCCAACCGTCCTAACAACCGTGTCACCGTGATGGGTAATCCCACTCTTGGCGAGGTGAAGACCATGATTGTCGGTGTGCGCAACCTGAATGCCGACAATAAGTCGGGAGAGGTGTGGATTAACGAACTGCGTCTGCTGGAGTACAACAACGAAGGCGGTTGGGCAGCACAGGCGGCACTTAACGTTCAACTCAGTGACGTGGGCACCGTAAACGCTTCGGGCAGGTATATGTCTGAGGGATTCGGCGGACTTGAGGAGGGCGTTATGGAGCGCTCGCAGGACAACTACATGACATACAGTGTCACGACGAATATCGAACTGGGCAAGTTCTTCCCCGACAAGGCTAAGGTTTCGGCACCTCTCTATTATTCAGTGACAAAGGAGGAGACACGGCCTAAGTATAACCCGCTCGACACAGACATGCGTCTTGACGACGCTCTCGATGCAACAGCCAACAAACACGAGCGCGACTCTATTGAGAGCATCGCCGTGACGAAGACCACAAACACCAACTTCTCGCTCTCCAACGTGCGTGTGGGCATTGCCACTAAGGGCCATCCTATGCCTTACGACCCTGCAAACTTCTCGTTCTCTTACAGTCATAGCCACCGATATACATCGGGCGAAACCACCGTTTATGAGACAGAAGACAACTGGCGCGGCGCGATGAGTTACAGTTACACACCGGTTTACAAACCGTTTGAGCCATTCAAGAAACTCATAAAGAGCAAAAGCAAGTGGTTCGACATATTGAAGAGATTTGGCTTCAACTGGTTGCCGCAGAACGTTTCGTTCAACACCGAGATAACCCGTCACTATCACGAACTGCAGGAACGCGACATGGAAGACCTCGGAGGCTCGCAACTGCCGCTGGTATTCAGTGAGCAGTTCCTGTGGAACCGTGACTTCTCATTGCGCTGGGACCTCACCAAGAACATACACATGAACTTCCAGAGTGCCATGCGGGCAGAGATAGAGGAGCCATACACCCCGATAAACAAGGACCTTTATCCTGACCAGTACACCGCATGGAAAGACTCGGTGAAGACATCGCTGCGACATTTCGGCTCGCCACAGGATTATAGCCAGTCGTTTAAGTTGACCTATCAGTTGCCGTTGAACCTCATTCCTATCTTCGACTGGGTGAATGCAGATGCCAACTACACGTCAACTTACAGGTGGACCAGAGGTACCGACCTTGACGACGGGACATCACTGGGCAACAACATCAACAACAGCCGTGACCTCAACATCAATGGCTCGTTCAACATGGAGCGTCTCTACAACCACATACCGTTTTTGAAGAAGACCAACGACAGGTTCAACAAGGCGGCAGCCAAGAAAGTGACGCCGAAGAAGAACACCAAAGAAATGGCGTCAAAGAACGGAGACAACAAGAGCAAGGAACAGAAAGAACTGCCCAAGAACCAGCGTTCTTTCGAGAAGGAAATAACACTCTTGCCCGACACAACCATAACAGTGAGTCACGGCAGAAAGTCGAAACGACTCATTGTAAGCGCCAAGACCAGCGACGGAAAGAAGTTCCGACTGCGCTATCGTACCGACGGTCAGGACAAGATTAGGATTATATCTAAGGTTGACACAGCGACTAAGGTGAAGATTACAGTCACTGCCAAGCAGCCGCTTGAGGATAAGGCATGGTACAAGACGGCACAGTGCGTGGCGCGAGTGCTTATGATGGTGCGCTCGGTGAACGTCTCCTACCGCAACCATTACGCTATGAGCCTGCCGGGATTCTTGCCCAATGTGGGCGACATCTTTGGCCAACATCGCGGTGACATCATGTCACCGGGACTCGACTTCGCATTTGGCTTCATCGGCGACAGTTATCTTAACAAGGCGGTTGACAACGGGTGGATGCTGATGAACGAAAGTGTGGCGACGCCGGCAACGACAAACCAGAGTGACGATTTACAAATCAGAATGACTCTCGAACCAATTAAGAATCTGAAGATTGACCTCAATGCATCGAGAGCAGAAAACAAGTCGCGCAGCATTCAGTATATGTACGAGGGACAGCCCACCACGCAGAGCGGCACGTTCAGCATGACTACAATCTCGCTGAAGAGTGCTTTCGAGGGCATCGGCTCGGCAACCAGCGGTTACCGTTCTGCTACATTCGAGCGTTTCTGCAGGTCGCTCGAGGGTTTCCGCAACCGTGTTGAGGCACAGTATGAGGGCGTTCCGTATCCTGACAACTCTGCTATGGCGGGCAAGACATATTCGTCAGACAACGAGCAGGGCCGTCTGGGTATGTATAGTACCGACGTTATGATACCGGCATTCCTCTCGGCTTATACCAGCAGTGGCGGCTCGGCGCTTAGCATCTTCCCGAAACTGGCACGGCTGTTGCCTAACTGGAGCATCAGGTACAGCGGTCTGTCACAGTTGCCTTGGTTCTGCGATGTGTTCAAGAGCGTCAATCTGAACCACTCTTACAAGAGTATTTATTCTGTGGGCTCGTACAGCACTTACAGCACATTCCAAGAGTACATGAACGGACTTGGCTTCATCAACGATGCCACACAGTCGATACCGGTGCCGTCGTCTATGTTCAACGTCTCTACGGTGAGCATCACTGAGTCGTTCTCTCCACTGCTCGGAATAGATGTCACGCTGCTAAACAACATGACATGCAAACTGGAGTACCGCAAGACGCGCAACGTCTCGCTCTCGATGACGAGTGTGCAGATAAGCGAGGCTTACAGCAACGATTGGGTGATAGGCATGGGTTATAAGATTGCCGACTTCAAGTTGTTCGGTGGAAGGAACCACCGGGCTGTGAAGTCGAACAAGAAAGGCAATGGCGCCGATCAGCAGAGCAATGCTTCGCAGCAGAGCACATCGAAGACAAAGGGCATCAGTCACGACCTGAACCTGCGTCTCGACCTCAGTTACCGTCGTCAGGCGTCCATCGTTCGCGACATCGCCACGATGACAAGTTCGGCATCTTCGGGCAACACGGCGTTCAAGTTGGCATTCAATGCCGACTATACGCTCTCGCGACTGCTCACCATGAGTTTCTACTACGACCGTCAGACCAACACGCCGTTGCTGACATCGAGCAGTTACCCCACAACCACTCAGGACTTCGGTCTCAGCCTGAAGTTCTCCCTGACGCGTTAGCGCTGCCTTTTGCTCTTGCGGTCATGTATGCTGCGATGTCATCGCAGCCCTAACAAAGAATAACAACTATAAAAGAAAGAATATGAAAAACAAACTTTTCGCCCTGCTTATTGCAGTGCTTGCCGTATTACCAGTGTTCGGTGCAAACGACGGAAACTTCCGCCCGAAACTCATCGTGGGCATCGCCGTTGACCAGATGCGATGGGACTATCTCTATCGTTTCTACAACGAATACACCACTGGCGGCTTCCGCCGTATGCTTAACGATGGCTACACCTTCGAGGACTGTCAGATAAACTACATCCCTTCGGTGACCGCCATCGGCCACACTTCTATCTACACTGGCTCCGTGCCGAGCATTCATGGCATAGCAGGCAACAATTTCTTGCTTAATGGCAAGATGGCATATTGTGCCGGCGACACCTCCGTGCAGACCGTGGGCAGCACGTCGAAGGCGGGACAGATGTCGCCGCGTAACATGCAGGTGACAACTATCGGCGACGAACTGAAAACAGCCACCAACTGGAAGTCGAAGGTCATTGGCGTTTCTTTCAAGGACCGCGCTGCCATCTTGCCTGCCGGACACTCTGCAGACGGTGCTTTTTGGTTCGACAAGAAGGAACTCTGCTTTGTCACTTCTACCTATTACATGCCGTCGCTCCCTGCGTGGGTGGCTGATTATAATAAGGTAATCGCGCGCGAGGTGAAGAATCTGAAGCCCGTTGACGAGGGTTCTCGCCACATGGACAAGCCTATCGACATGGTGCAGTATTCGCCTTACGGCAATCTCATTGTGAAGGAAATGGCAAAGCGTGCCATTGATGGAGAGAAACTCGGGCAGCGCGGAGAGACAGACATGATATGCATATCGTTCTCTTGTCCTGACATCGTTGGTCATGCCTTCGGCACTCATGCCGAGATAACCCACCGCCAATATATCGAACTCGACAAGCAACTTGCCGACCTCTTCGACTACCTTGACAGCACTGTGGGCAAGGGAGAGTATGTTGCTTTCCTCTCTGCCGACCATGGCGCAGCCAACGGCATCTTGCAAAACCAGGCGCACAAGATACCGTCAGAGGGATTCTTCGGCGACCGTGAGGAGCCTGCTGTGAACGAGTTCCTCGCGAAGAGATACCCTGGTCATAATAAACTTGTCAGCAGAATAATGGATTACAAGGTGGTTATCAACTCTCAGGATGCGGCAGGTCTTGACCAGACTCAACTGCGCAAGGACATCGTTGACTACTTCAAGACCAATCCTCTCGTTATGTATGCCGTTGACCTTGAGGACATCTCGTCGGCCAGTGTGCCGTCATACATCCGCGAAAAGATATACAACGGATACAATCGTGAGCGCAGCGGCGACATACAGTTGATACTGAAGCCTGGCGTGTATGGAGTATGGAAGGAGATAGACGGTGGTACAACGCACGGCTGCTGGAATCCGTACGACTGCCACATCCCGTTCGTGTTGATGGGATGGGGCGTGCCTCATGGCTCATGCCCTGAGGAAGTTCACATCACCGACATTGCTCCTACTGTGTGCAACCTTGTGCATATTCAGATGCCAAGTGGCTGCATCGGCATGCCAAGAGCCATGAAGTAAATCTCAGTTGTATATCAACGGGAGTGCGAAACACCATCAAACAGAATGCGAAACGTGCTTAATCGGAAAGCGATTAAGCACGTTTCAGTTATCTATTGATATACCTTTGGCAAATGTATGCAGCGGGTTTACTGCATGTCATACACCACCTGCATAATCTTCTTGCCTAAAGCGTCGGCCTGCTCCATTGTTGATGCCTCGCTATAAACGCGGATTATCGGTTCGGTGTTGCTCTTGCGAAGGTGCACCCAAGAGTCGGCAAAGTCTATCTTCACGCCGTCGATGTCGTTCACTTGCTCGTTGCTGTACATCTCCTTCACCTTCTCCAGAATCTTGTCAACGTCGGTCTCGGGTGTCAGGTCGATGCGGTTCTTGGCAATGAAGTAAGGAGGGAATGTCTTGCGGAACTGCGATGCCTTCATCTCCTTGCGTGCCAGAGCACTGAGGAAGAGGGCAATGCCCACCAGAGCGTCGCGTCCGTAGTGGCTCTCGGGATAGATTACTCCGCCGTTTCCTTCGCCGCCAATCACTGCTCCCACCTCTTTCATCTTCGTGGTGACGTTCACTTCGCCTACGGCAGCAGCAAAATACTTGCCTCCGTGAGCCTCGGTTACATCGCGCAGGGCGCGGGTGCTGCTGAGGTTGCTCACCGTAGTGAGGCCCTTCTTACCGTCTTCCTCCATGCGTGAGAGCACATAGTCGGCAACAGAAACAAGGGTATATTCCTCGCCGAACATCTCTCCGTTCTCGCTGATGAAAGCCAGACGGTCAACGTCGGGGTCAACCACAATGCCCAGGTCGTAGTGCTTGTGCTTCATCTCGTCCATGATGCCGGTGAGGTTCTTCTCCAGTGGCTCGGGGTTGTGGGCGAAGTCGCCGTTCGGTTCCTTGTTGAGGAACTTATATGAGACGCGCAGTTTCTCTAAGAGTTTTGGCAGAATGACACCGCCGACAGAGTTGATGGAGTCCACACAAACATTGAAGCGTGCGTTGCGTATCGCCTCCTTGTCAACCAGTGGCAGTTGCACCACGGCATTGATGTGCTTCTCGTCGAACGAGTCATCCTCAATATATTTGCCCAGATGGTCAACATCGGCATACTCGAAGTTCTCTTCTTCAGCCAGTCGGAGCACCTCGTTGCCCTCCTCCTTATTGAGAAATTCGCCCTCGTTGTTGAGCAGTTTCAGGGCGTTCCACTGTCTTGGGTTGTGACTTGCGGTGATGATGATGCCACCATCGGCACCCGACATGCGCACGGCAAGTTCGGTTGTAGGTGTTGTGGCGAGCCCGATGTTTATCACGTCGTAGCCGTAGCCCATCAGCGTTCCGCATACTACGTTCTTCACCATCTCGCCAGAGATGCGCGCATCCCTGCCAACTACAATCTTGCCTGAGCCCTGCGGGCGGTTCTTTTTGATAAATGTGGCATAGGCGGTTACAAACTTCACGATGTCCAGAGGATTGAGCGTGTCGCCCGTTGGTCCTCCGATAGTGCCGCGAATGCCCGAAATCGATTTGATAAGAGTCATTGTTTTATCTTGAATTATTTGTTTTCCACATTAACGAAATTAAGGAGTTAGATAGTTATTACATCAGAGAAATCTTCAACAGTCGAAATTCTGATAATTGTTAGACATGCCGAAATAGATGTCTTAACTCCTTAACTACATAACTCCTTAATCCCTGTGTTAACTTCCCCTCTGGTATGTTATCGTATAGAAGAACGGGATAACCTCAGACGAAGCGTAACTATGTCCCTGCGTGTGTGGCACGATGAGATTCACTTTTGCTATCTCGTCATCGTTATCCATTGGTCTGCCAATTTTAATGTACGACATTGGCGCGAGCCATCCTGCGGGAACCGATGCACTGCCGTATGTTTGATACATCAGGCTTTTCGACGTATCGAACGATGCTGTGAATGTTCCGCTGGTGTTCTTGACAGACATTTTGTCTGGCAGTGTGACGTAATAATAACTGTGAGCGTTGTCCAGCACCTCAACGTCTTGCATGATGTTTGTCTCCGAGAAGCGGCATATCACCGTTGCAGTCTCGCCGTCCTTTATCTTCTCTCCACATCCCTGGCGCACAATCTGCATGTAAACACCTGACGACTTTATCAGGACATACTCGTTTTGCGACACGTTGGTGGTGTAGTTCTTCTGTGCAAACTCTGTCTCACTGATAATCTTTATTCCCTTGTCTTTAATGAACTTGTTGATGGCGTTGTTCTCTTTCTCTATCTGCTCGGCATACGTTTCCACGTGGTTGCAACTTGTAGAGAGCAACATCACAACAACTGACATCAGTGCAAATATCGTTTTCTTCATATACTAATAAGAAATTAATTCGTGTGTATAGCGTGGCGGTATTTATTCCTCTCACTGCTAAACCGCGGCAAAATTACAAAAATACTCTGAAATACTCTAATTTTTTTCGCACTTTTGATGTGTGTTATATCTATTTAATACATTTCTTATTTTATTATGTGAGTGCAGATAAACACACGAAAAGATTTTAATGACAGGCAATTTAGTTGCACAAAAAGTTTGTTTTGTGCACATTTGACTTGCAAATGTGCATTTTTAAATACTTTTTCTTTGTGACACGATAAAAAAAGTGTACCTTTGCACCCTCGAAAGAATATCTAATTGTTTATTGTATATCATTTATGAAATTGAAAATCGTTGTACTTGCTAAGCAAGTTCCCGACACACGTAATGTCGGCAAGGACGCCATGACTGCCGAAGGCACTGTCAATCGCGCCGCTCTGCCGGCAATCTTCAATCCCGAAGATTTGAATGCTTTGGAGCAGGCTCTCCGTCTGAAGGAGCAGAATCCTGGCTCAACGGTAGGAATTCTTACCATGGGTCCTCCACGTGCTGGCGAGATTATCCGCCAGGGTCTTTATCGCGGTGCCGATACGGGATGGCTTCTTACCGACCGTCTCTTTGCTGGCGCCGACACTCTGGCTACCAGTTACGCACTTGCTACGGCAATAAAGAAAATCGGTGATGTTGACATCGTGCTTGGCGGTCGTCAGGCTATTGATGGCGATACTGCACAGGTGGGTCCGCAGGTGGCACAGAAACTTGGTCTCAACCAGGTGACTTATGCAGAGGAAATCCTTAAGATTGAAGACGGAAAGGCAACTATCCGCCGCCACATCGACGGTGGTGTGGAGACCGTTGAGGCTCCGCTGCCAGTGGTAATCACCGTTAACGGCAGCGCTGCACCATGCCGTCCTGCCAACGCAAAACTTGTGATGAAGTACAAGCGCGCCACATGTCCTATGGAGCGTCCGGCAGATGGCACTCCTTATGACTATCTCTACGAGGAACGTCCTTATCTCACTCTCAACCAGTGGAGCGTAGCCGATGTTGACGGTGATGCCAACCAGTGCGGTCTGGCAGGTTCGCCAACAAAGGTGAAGGCAGTGAAGAACATCGTGTTCCAGGCTAAGGAAAGCAAGACTCTTACAAGTTCTGATGCCGATGTCAACGAACTTATTATGGAATTGTTGAACGAGAAAATAATTGGTTAGTCTTAGAAAACTTATGAATAATGTTTTTGTATATATAGAAATCGAAGGCACTAATGTGGCCGAGGTTTCACAGGAATTGCTGACCAAGGGTCGTAAACTCGCAAATCAGTTGAATGTTGAACTCCATGCCGTTGTTATCGGCACGGGTATCAAGAATAAGGTGGAAGACCAGATATTGCCATACGGCGTTGACAAACTTTTTGTCTTCGACGGCGAAGGTCTCTTCCCATACACTTCTGCACCTCACACAGACATCATGGTGAACCTCTTCAAGGAGGAGAAACCGCAGATTTGCCTCATGGGTGCTACCGTTATCGGCCGTGACCTCGGTCCTCGCGTTTCTTCATCGCTCACCAGCGGACTTACTGCCGACTGCACCGAACTTGAGATTGGCGACTTCGAGGACAAGAAGGCTGGCAAGACCTACGAGAACCTTCTTTATCAGATTCGTCCTGCATTCGGTGGAAACATCGTAGCAACCATCGTTAACCCCGAGCACCGTCCACAGATGGCTACCGTTCGTTCGGGTGTTATGCAGAAGGCTCTTTATGACGGCGAGTGCAAAAAAGAAGTGGTTTATCCCGAGGTTTCAAAGTATGTTGACATGCAGGTTGCAGGTGTCGTTAAGGTGCTCGACCGTCATGTTGAGGCTGCTAAGCACAACCTCAAGGGTGCTCCTATCGTTGTTGCTGGTGGTTATGGCATGGGTTCTAAGGAAGGATTCGACATGCTGTTCCAGTTGGCAAAGGAACTTCACGGTGAGGTAGGTGCCAGTCGTGCTGCAGTTGACGCAGGCTTCTGCGACCACGACCGTCAGATTGGTCAGACAGGTGTTACCGTTCATCCGAAGGTTTACATCGCTTGTGGTATCTCAGGTCAGATTCAGCATATCGCAGGTATGCAGGATTCTGGTATCATCATCTCTGTGAACTCCGATCCCGAGGCTCCCATCAACAAGATTGCCGACTACGTGATTGTCGGTACGGTAGAGGAAGTCGTGCCGAAGCTGATTAAATACTATAAGCAGAATAGCAAGTAGGATGGAGATATTATTACAAGCTAGGGGGAACGGAGGTATAGGTATTGGATCGTTAGAACTATTACTTATTCTCGGAGTTGCCATATATGTATACCTTATATATATGGTTTGCAAGGAAGCTAAAAATCGCAAAGGAGCAAATATGATTGTAACAGCATTACTATCAATATTTATCACTCCTATTTGTGGTATTTTGTATTTATTATTATTCCCACGAAATAATTCATAATAAAAGAAAGATTATGGCAAACTATTATAGTGACCATCCAGAATTAGAGTTCCATCTGTCACACCCACTCATGAAGCGAGTGGTGGAACTCAAGGAAAAAGGATATGCTGACGCAAAGCAGTTCGACGATGCTCCTGTTGACTATGAGGACGCTATCGAGAACTACAAGCAGATTCTTGATATCACTGGCGACATTGCAGCCAATGTTATTGAACCAAACTCTGAGGACGTTGACCTTGAAGGTCCACACCTTGAGAACAAGCGCATGATTTACGCTTCAAAGACCTACGAGAACCTCGATGTTACCCGCAAGGCTGGCCTCTGGGGAATCTCTATGCCACGCAAGTACGGCGGTCTGAACATTCCTAACACTACCTTCTCGATGCTCAGCGAGATTATCTCTGCTGCCGACGCTGGTTTCCAGAATGTGTGGAGCCTTCAGTCGTGCATCGATACTCTCTATGAGTTCGGTAGCGAGGAGCAGCGCGCTAAGTACATCCCACGCATCTGCGCTGGCGAGACAATGTCGATGGACCTCACCGAGCCGGACGCAGGTTCCGACCTCCAGCGCGTTATGCTTAAGGCAACCTACGACGAGGAGAACCAATGCTGGCGCCTGAATGGTGTAAAGCGTTTCATCACCAATGGCGACTCTGACATCCACCTCGTGCTGGCACGTTCTGAAGAGGGAACACACGACGGCCGCGGTCTGTCAATGTTCATCTACGATAAGCGCGACGGCGGTGTTGACGTACGTCACATCGAGCACAAACTCGGTATCCATGGCAGTCCTACCTGCGAACTTACATACAAGAACGCCAAGGCAGAACTCTGCGGAAACACACGTCTTGGACTTATCAAGTATGTCATGGCTCTGATGAACGGCGCACGTCTGGGCATCGCAGCACAGTCGGTAGGTGTTGAGCAGGAGGCTTACAACGAAGGTCTTGCCTATGCTAAGGACCGCGCACAGTTCGGCGAGAAGATTATCAACTTCCCCGCTGTCTATGACATGCTGAGCCGCATGAAGGCAAAACTTGACGCTGGTCGCTCGCTGCTTTACATGACTGCACGCTATGTTGACATCTACAAGGCACTTGAGGACATCGCACGCGACCGCTCACTCACACCCGAGGAGCGTCAGGAGATGAAGAAGTACCAGCGTCTGGCTGATGCCTTCACACCGCTGGCAAAGGGAATGAACTCTGAGTATGCCAACCAGAACGCTTACGATGCCATCAGCATCCACGGCGGTTCGGGCTTCATCATGGAATATAAGAGCCAGCGCCTCTATCGCGACGCACGCATCTTCTCTATCTATGAAGGAACAACACAGTTGCAGGTTGTGGCTGCCATACGTTACATCACCAACGGCACAATGCTGAACAACATCAAGGACATGTTGGCTAATTTGGAATGCAGCGAGAGCATGAGTGGTTTGAAAGCCCGTGTAGAAAAACTCGTACCTGTATATGAGGATGCTCTGAACTATGTGAAGAGTCTGGACAACCAGGATGCACAGGACTTCCTCGCTCGCCGTCTGTATGACATGACAGCAGAACTCGTTATGAGCCTGCTCATCATCGACGACGCTTCGCGTGCTCCCGAACTCTTCACCAAGTCTGCAAACGTATATGTACGCATGACCGAAGAGGATGTTCTGGGCAAGGCAGCATATATCAAGAACTTCAAGGTGGAAGATCTTGAGTGCTTCAAGGCTTGCAACTGCGAGGAAAATGCATAAAAGATAATTCTTTTTTCACTATATAAAATCCGGAGAATTACGATTCTTCGGATTTTTTTATTGTAAAAATTAGTGTATATCCGACAAATTTAGTATCTTTGCACCACTAATGACGATTATCATATGAAACCCATGGTCGAGGCCTTTTATAATGATGTGTATAACATCGTGAGTCAGATCCCTGAAGGAAGGGTGATGACCTATGGTGTTATTGCCGACCTCATGGGGTGGGGCAAGCACCAGCGTATGGTGGGAAAGGCACTTAAGGAGGCTCCTGAAGAGTTGAATCTGCCATGCCACAGAGTGGTAAGTTCTAATGGTCGCACGGTTCCCGACTGGACAGAGCAGATTGAACTGCTGCGCTCTGAGGGTGTTTCGTTCCGCAATGATAAGTGTGTTGACATCAAGCGTCACCTCTGGCATCCGGAGAGTATATAATGGAGAAAATCGTAAGTTTAGTCGAACACCTTATTAATGTGTGCGGTCTCACAGGCAGCGCAGTGCCTGTCGTGCGCCATATTCTGCTTGTTCTCATTGCCGTTTTTCTTGCTGCTGCGGCAGGTTTCCTATGCAAGAAAATCATCGTTCCGCTCATTCTGAAAGCCACAAGAAAGACAAAGGCGCGTTGGGACGACATCATCTTCAACGAGCGAGTGCTCACCTCGGCGTGCCACATAGTGCCCGCCATTGTGGTGTGGATGCTCTTGCCCTGGGTGTTCTATCAGTTCCCCACGGTGCAGATGATAATAGGGCGGCTCACGGCAATATACATCACCGTGATGACCGTTATCACCATCGTAACGTTCATCGATTCTTTCAAACTCTTCGAGGGCGAGAAACGCACGTCCACAATGCAGTATCTCTACACCTTCTGCGGACTGCTGAAGATAGTGATGATATTCATTGCCGTCATCGTTGTCGTGTCCATCATCATCAATAAGAACCCTATGGTGCTGCTCGCAGGTCTCGGAGCCACCTCGGCAATTATGATGCTGGTGTTCCAGGACACCATAACGGGACTCGTTGCCGGCGTGCGTCTGACAAGCAACGACATGATGCGCAAGGGCGACTGGATAACAGTGCCAAAGGCTGGCATCGACGGCATAGTGGAGGAAATGACGCTCACGACAGTCAAGGTGCGCAACTTCGACAACACCATAATGACCATCTCGCCAAAGACTCTTGTCAACGACTCGTTCCAGAACTGGAAAGGAATGGAGGAAAGTGCCGGCAGAAAGGTGGTGAAACGCATCTACTACGACTTCCGCAGCATCGGAATAGTGGATGCAGCGACACTTTCAAGAATCGTGGAGAACGGTTATCTCGATGCCAAGACGATAGAACAGAAGGTTGCAAACATCACCTTGCTGCGCCGACATGTAGAGGAGTGGCTGAGCAAGGACGATGCCGTCAATCCTAATATGACCATCGTCGTGAAGCAGGCAGAGGCCACGCAGAACGGGCTTGCCGTTGACTTCGTGTTCTTCCTGAAGAACAAGGGCGGTGTGGCTTACGAGCACGACATCTCGCGCATCATGGAGTATATCATTGCCATAACGCCCGATTTCGGACTCAGAATTTACCAGCAAAATGCTTGTTAACTGTAAATGAAAATCATCGTAACATCTAAAATACAGTCTGTATGTCCCGATTTCGTCGGGGCAGCGGTAGAAGCGTGGGTACGGAACACCGCCTATTGCCCCGAATTGTGGGACGAGATAAACGCGCTCTGCCAGGAATACCGCAACCGATTTACAACAGTAAGCATCAAGGAGATGGCTGCCATCGAGGCAACTCGCCGCGTCTATCGCGCCTGTGGCAAAGACCCCTCGCGCTACCGTCCCGCTGCCGAGGCTCTCATTCGCCGAGTGGTTCAGGGCAAAGAACTGTATCAGATTGACACACTCGTCGATCTCATCAACCTCGCAAGCATGAAGTACGGCTACAGCATCGGCGGTTTCGATGCCGATAAGTTCGTTGGCGACATGCTCACTCTTGGCGTTGGCGAGGCAGGTGAGCCGTACGAGGGAATAGGGCGCGGCATGCTCAACATCGAGGGTCTGCCAGTCTATCGCGACCAGAAGGGTGGGGTGGGAACGCCGACAAGCGACAACGAGCGCACCAAGATAGACATCACCACCACTCATGTGCTGATTCTCGTCAACGGATACGACGGCAACAAAGAGACCGTCGATGCCAATGCCGAGTTCCTGAAGTCGCTTCTCGAACGCTATGCAGCCGCTTCTGACGTCACAATCCACACCTATTGAGAACGCCACTTATAACCTCTTGGCTTTCAAGAAGATACAAGTGGGCTAACAAAGTTATTAACTTTGTTCAACAATCTTATTAACTTTGTCGAACAATCTTATTAACTTTGTTCAACAATGTTATTAACATTGTCTCCCCGTTAAGCACAAGTTACATTCTCACTAAGCACATGTTTCATTCTCACTAAGCACAAGAGAGGCTCCCATTAGCCATTAATTGCGTTACGGAAAGTGCTTTTGGCAAGAGAGAATTCACAACGCTTGGTGACGAAGGAGGCGCTTTCTAAACGAAGCGACGAGTGAACAAGAAAAAAGAAAGATTTCTTTTTGTATTTCGCTTGGTTTGCACTATCTTTGCACCATAATCATGTTGAGCATCATAATACCTGTATATAAAGTGGAGCGGACGCTGGAGAGGTGTCTGCAAAGCGTTGCATCGCAGCGATTGGATGACTGCGAGGTGATTATGGTGGATGATGGCTCGCCTGACAAATGCGGTGAGATATGCGAGCGATGGGTGGCTAAGGATAAACGTTTCAAGGTGGTGCACCAGAAGAATGGCGGACTTAGCGCTGCCCGTAATACAGGCATCGGTATGGCGAAAGGCCAACTGCTGACCTTCGTTGACTCTGATGACTACCTCGCCGAGGGCACGCTGAAGCCGTTGGTTGAGCGCATGATGCATGACGAGGGCATCTCAATCATAGAATACAACGCCGTGAAGCATGCTGTTGGCGGCGGTGAGGCATCGCTCGGCATCGCAGACATGGAGTGGCAGAATGTTGACGATTATTGGTTCAGGGGACATGCCTATGCCCACACATACGCTTGGAACAAGATTTACAGACGTGAGGTTTTCAATGGGGTTTTGTTTCCTGTTGGCCGAAACTTTGAGGATGTTCATACGCTGCCGTTGCTGCTTCAGAACGTGAAGGGCAGGGTGGTGACAACATCGCAGGGTACCTATCACTATGTGGAAAACCCCAACGGAATCACTCATAACAGCAGTGCTGCCGACCACGAGAGCCTGCTCGACGCGCATATAAACTATCTTGAGGCACATCGCGAGCAGATGAGGCATCAGCCTCTGCCGTTTGTTGCAGAGTATTATGCCCATGTGCTGAACATTCAGATTACCGCCACATCACGCTATAAGGTGCCGGTGCGCCTGAAACGAATGGACAGTTATGCTGGCCGTTGGGGCATAATGAGCGGCAACATCCCGTTGTTGACGCGCCTGAAGATGCTCTTAGCCCGCATGTTTTTTGAAAGTTGAGCGTTGAAAAGTTGAGCGTTGAGCGACATTTGCACTATTATATAGACTAACCTCGCTCAACGCTCAACCCTCAACTCTCAACCTTCAACCTTACGGTCTGCACAACGCAGCGCATACCTGGTCTTGGAAGTTGCGCCCAGTGGCAGCCTGACGTATTCCCATGTTTATTATCGAGAAGCAGATGAAGTGGTTGTTGGGCGCGTTGAGATAGCCAGCCAGTGCGCTCACACCAGTCACGGTGCCTGTCTTTGCGCGCACATTGCCCTCGGCATGCGTTCCGCGCATTCGCTTCTCCAGCGTGCCGTCAACGCCGGCAATGGGCAGAGAAGGGTATAGATGGTCGAAAATCTCCTTGTGTTCGTATGCATAGCGAAGGAACATCACTTCCTCGTGAGGCGAAACGTAGTTGTAGAGCGACAATCCGCTACCGTCTGCAACATAATAGTCGGACGGGTTGAGTCCCACTCTCTGAATAATAGAATTAACGTAAACCTTGGCTTGCTTAGCCGTACCTCCCAACTGGTAGAACATTGACTCGGCGTAAGTGTTGTCGCTGTTCTTCATCATACGTTTCAGTATGTGGTCTATGGAGTGAGTCACGATGTGCAGTTGCTGGGCTGTAGGTGGCGTGTCTGCCTCGCCTGTAGAGCCTTGGACTGTTATTCCGCGTTGTCTTAGCATAGACGAGAAACGCTGCAAGAAGTTGTCTTTCTTGGCAACCATCAGCGGCGTAAGCGTCGGGTTGTCGTCGTCCCAGCACCATCCTTCGCCCAGTCGGCCGTCGTCTTTGAAGTGAAGGTCGGCATAGATGCCGCCGCTGATAGTCTCGATGCCAGCCTCGCGAACTGCGTTGACGAACGACTCCAGGTCGTCGGCGTTGAACGCAGGGTCGAAACCTCCTAT
This sequence comes from Prevotella sp. UBA4330, assembly GCA_002394385.1. Classification (GTDB taxonomy): domain Bacteria; phylum Bacteroidota; class Bacteroidia; order Bacteroidales; family Bacteroidaceae; genus Prevotella. The sequence continues at coordinate 49,816 of DGTS01000018.1, read as the reverse complement.
GCAGTAGAGGTCTCCATTAAGCACGCCGTCTGCTATCTCACCATTATAATATAGACGTGTCTTGAATTCATAGTATCCTCCAAGACGGTCGAGTGCTGTCACGGCGGTGAGCACTTTCTGTGTGCTTGCCGGACGCATCGACTGGCTTTCGTTATAAGTGTAAAGCAGTTTTCCTGCTGTTATGTCGTATATCTCGATGCCAACGGTTGACGTCCTGAAGATGCTGCTCTTCAAGAGTTCGTCCATGCGGTCAACAATCTTGTCCTCCCATGCGGGTTCAGAGTAGTTGCTCTCTTGGTAGTTGGGTGCCGTGGAGTCGTTCACCCAGTAGCCTTGTGCCTTGGCGCTTATTGTAGCCAGACACATTACTGTTGCCAATATGATGTTCTTTGCTTTCATACTTCTCGTTTTATTGTTCAATGGTTTTTATAAAAGCGTCCTCGTTTATTGTGCTTATTGCAGCATGTTTCATGCCAGAGTATTCAACCAGGACATAATGCGTGAAAAGTGTCTTCACCTTCTCCACACGCTCAATATCCTCCAGGCTGATGGTCCTCTTACTGCCGAAGCGCCCACGCTCTATTGTAAGTGTGCCGTTATCCACAATGTAAGTGGTATGCAACAACCTGTCGATAACCGAGACCACAACCACTGTGAACGCACATCCCACAATGATGTTCACCGGTGAACGATGCCACAAGAACCACAATGCTGTCAAAGCAAGCACAACAGTACCTGCTATCTCCACCCACGAGACGCGATGTTCGAAACTTCTTTTCATCTTTCTGCTGCAAAGTTAGTGCAAACCGAAGACAATACAAAATAAATGTAAGTTAATTTTCATTGTTGAGGTGCAGCCTAACTTCGGGCTAAGCAGTCATAAAGTTACAGAAAAATCGCAAAATCTTCGTTCGTTACGATGAATTATATTAAATTTGCACGCATAAAATGCTAAACATTCTAATCTATGGTTTACAAATACGACTTTCTCATTATTGGCGCCGGTGTGGCAGGCATGAGTTATGCCCTGAAGGTGGCACGCGCCAAGAAAGGCAAGATTTGCATGATATGCAAGACTGCTCTCGATGAGGCTAACACATCATTTGCTCAAGGCGGTGTCGCCTCTGTTACTAATCTTGAACTTGACAACTTTGAAAAGCACATTGAAGACACAATGATAGCGGGCGACTATATCAGCGACCGCGCTGCCGTGGAGCAGGTGGTTCGCAATGCGCCCGAACAGATAAAGGAACTTGTGGAGTGGGGAGTCAACTTCGATAAGAAGGACGATGGAACATTCGACCTTCATCGTGAGGGAGGCCATTCGGAGTTCCGCATCCTTCATCATGCCGACGACACTGGTGCCGAAATACAACGTGGATTGATGGAGGCAGTGCGCAACTGTCCCGACATTGAAATCAAGGAGAATCACTTCGCTGTAGAGATTATTACGCAACACCATCTCGGTGCGCGCGTTACACGCCGTACTCCATACATTAACTGCTATGGTGCTTATGTGTTAAACCCTGACACCCAGAAGGTTGACACATATCTCTCGAAAGTCACTTTAATGTGTACTGGCGGCTGTGGAGCGGTTTATCAGACCACTACCAACCCCATCATCGCCACTGGCGACGGCGAGGCTATGGTTTATCGTGCCAAGGGTACGGTGCAGGACATGGAGTTCGTGCAGTTCCATCCCACAGCACTCTATTCGCCGGGCGAGACACATCCCGCCTTCCTCATTACCGAGGCGATGCGCGGCTACGGCGGAATACTCCGTCTGCCTACTGGAGAGTCGTTCATGGAGAAATATGACGAGCGCCTGTCTTTGGCGCCACGCGACATCGTGGCACGCGCCATTGACAAGGAGATGAAGATTCACGGACTCTCTCATGTATGCCTTGACGTAACGCATAAAGACCCCGAAGAGACGCGCCATCACTTCCCAAATATCTACGTGAAGTGCAAGACACTCGGCATAGACATCACGAAGGACTATATCCCCGTGCGCCCTGCGGCTCACTATATGTGCGGCGGCATCAAGGTGGACCTCAACGGATGCTCCAGCATTCAGCGACTCTATGCCATCGGCGAGTGCGCATGCACCGGACTGCATGGCGGCAACCGTCTGGCAAGCAACTCGCTCATAGAGGCTGTCGTGTATGCCGATGCTGCTGCCAAACACTCTCTTGAGCATGTTGACCTTTACGACTTCAACGACAAGATACCCGAGTGGAACGACGAGGGGACAATGACCAACGAGGAGAAAGTGCTCATCACGCAGAGCGTGAAGGAGGTGGGCGAGATAATGTCCAACTATGTAGGCATCGTGCGCAGCGACCTCCGACTGAAGCGTGCGTGGGACCGTCTCGACATGCTCTATGAAGAGACCGAAAACCTCTTCAAACGTGTCAAGGCGAGCCGTGACATCTGCGAACTCCGCAACATGATAAACGTGGGCTATCTCATCACGCGCCAGGCCATCGAGCGCAAGGAGTGCCGCGGTCTGCACTTCACTATCGACTATCCACTTCACGCTTACGACGAGAAATAACACATACTTCTGCAATATGAAACCGGCGGTTGGGGTCTTCTAAACCGCCGGTTTCGTTTTCTTTTATCATTGGTTTCGTTTTCCATGACATATAGTGGTGTTAGGTAAAATAGGCTATATTGCTGACCAAAATAGGCTATATTACTGAGTAAAATAGGCTATATTACTTTGCGATTGATGCTTTATTAGAAAAAAAGTCATGGTAGTTTGGTAGTTTGGTTGAAATGTTTTATATTTGCAGAAAATATTCTGTTACCTAATTTAATATATGAACGACATGAAACGCATCATTGAGTGCGTGCCCAACTTCAGTGAAGGGCGCGACATGAGTGTTATCAAACAGATTACAGACGAGGTGGAGAGCGTTGACGGCGTAAGACTGCTCGATGTTGACCCGGGCGAGGCTACCAACCGCACCGTTGTCACCTTTGTTGGCGAACCCGAAGCAGTGGTTGAGGCGGCGTTCAGAAGTGTGAAGAAGGCTGGCGAGGTGATAGACATGCGCCAGCATCACGGTGCTCACCCGCGAATGGGTGCCACCGATGTGCTTCCGCTGATACCGGTGGCTGGTGTCACGCTGGAGGAGTGTGCGCAGATGGCTCGCGAACTGGCAAAGCGCATTGCCGACGAACTACAGATACCATGCTATTGCTATGAAGCGGCGGCGTTCACCGAGGAGCGCCGTAACCTCGCTGTGTGCCGCGAGGGTGAATATGAGGCTCTGGCAGAGAAACTTTCAACGCCCGGCAAGCAGCCAGACTTCGGCGCGCGTCCACTTGACGAGCATGTGGCACGCACTGGTTGCATTGCCGTTGGTGCCCGCGACTTCCTCATTGCGGTGAACTTCAACCTTAACACCACTTCCACTCGCCGCGCCAATGCCATCGCCTTTGACGTTCGCGAGAAAGGAAGACCTGTGCGCGAGGGCGACCCCATCACTGGCAAGCCAAAGAAAGATGCCGACGGCAACACCATTATGCAGCCAGGAACACTTAAATCAACCAAGGCAATAGGTTGGTTTATAGACGAATACAAGATTGCTCAGGTGTCGATGAACATCACCAACATCAATGTCACTCCGTTGCACGTGGCGTTCGACGAGGTGTGCCGTTGTGCGCAAAACCGAGGCATCCGCGTGACGGGAACAGAGATTGTAGGCCTCATTCCGAAGCGTGTGCTTATCGAGGCGGGCCGCTATTTCCTTGAGAAGCAGAACCGCTCGACGGGCATTCCTGAGCAGGACATCATTCTGATTGCCGTGAAGTCGCTCGGACTTGAAGACCTGAGACCGTTCAATCCGCGTGAGAAAGTGATTGAATATCTGCTCGAAGACGCAGAGAAGAAGCCGCTGCTTGCCGACCTTTCGGTAAGAGATTTCGCCCAGGAGACCTCTCGCGAGAGTCCTGCCCCGGGCGGAGGAACCATCGCGGCATATATGGGAGTGCTGGGAGCGGCGCTCGGCACGATGGTGGCCAACCTCTCATCGCACAAAGCGGGATGGGACAGCCGCTGTCCTGAGTTCTCTGCTTGGGCAGACAAGGGACAGTCTTTAATCGGCGAACTGCTCCATCTGGTTGACGAGGACACCGAGGCGTTCAACCGCATCATGGCCGCGTTCGGTATGCCTAAAAAGACTGAGGAAGACAAGGCGGCGCGCAGCAAGGCGATACAAGATGCCACTCTCTATGCCGCTCAGGTGCCTCTGCGCACGATGAAAGCATCTTTCGCAGCCTTCGAGATATGCCGTGCTATGGCAGAGACGGGCAACCCCAACAGCGTTTCGGATGCAGGTGTCGGTGCTTTGGCGGCGCGTGCCGCCGTGCTTGGTGCCGGACTGAATGTCAAGATTAACGCTGCGTCGCTGAAAGACCGTGCCACCAGCGATGCCCTCGTGGCTGAAGCAGAACACTTGATGGCAAAGGCTGACGAAGAAGAAACAAGTATATTGAAAATTGTTGGAAATGTGATAAACGGAATATAATTATGAACAAAGAAGAATTTGCACAAGAGATACGGGCTGGGATACCGCAGACTCTGCCCGAAATGCCACCCTACGACACGACAATAAACCATGCGCCGAAGCGCAAGGACATACTTACCGCTGACGAGAAACGGCTCGCCCTGCGCAATGCCCTGCGCTATTTCCCTAAGGAGATGCACGCAGCGCTGGCACCAGAGTTTTCCGAGGAACTGCGCAAGTATGGGCGCATCTACATGTATCGTTTCCGTCCGACATACGACATGCACGCGCGTCCCATCGACGAATACCCGCACCGTTCGGAGCAGGCGGCTGCTATCATGATGATGATACAGAACAATCTGGACAAGGCGGTGGCTCAGCATCCGCACGAACTGATAACATACGGAGGCAACGGAGCGGTGTTCCAGAACTGGGCGCAGTACCGACTGACGATGAAATACCTGTCGGAGATGACCGACGAGCAAACGCTCGTGATGTACAGCGGCCATCCTCTGGGGCTCTTCCCGTCGCACAAGACGGCACCGAGAGTGGTGGTAACCAATGGCATGGTGATTCCAAATTATAGCAAACCCGACGACTGGGAGCGCGACAATGCGCTTGGCGTCAGCCAGTATGGGCAGATGACAGCAGGCTCTTACATGTATATCGGACCGCAGGGCATCGTTCACGGCACAACCATCACGGTGCTCAATGCCGCCCGCAAGGTGATGGGCGACCATCCGGAGCGCATCCCGCTGTTCGTCAGCAGCGGACTGGGAGGAATGTCGGGAGCACAGCCAAAGGCCGGTAACATTGCCGGTGTGGTGAGTGTGGTGGCAGAGATTAACCCCCTTGCTGCCCAGAAACGATACGAGCAGGGCTGGGTTGACGAGTTGCACGACAATCTGGACGAACTGATACCAGCCATCCGCAGGGCCGTCAGCGAGCATCATGTGGTGTCGATGGCATACGTCGGAAACATAGTTGACCTGTGGGAACGGCTCGCTGAAGAAGAAATCAGGGTGGATCTCGGCAGCGACCAGACCTCTCTTCACAACGCCTTTGCCGGCGGTTACTATCCTGTAGGCATGACGCTTGAGGAGTCGAAGCAGATGATGGCTGAGCAGCCCGACCTCTTCAAGGAAAAGGTGTATGCCTCGCTGCGCCGTCAGGTGGACGCGATAAACAAGATTACGGCACGCGGAATGTATTTCTTCGACTATGGCAACGCCTTCCTCCTCACCGCAGGAAGGGCAGGCGCCGACATCTGGGACAAAGACCGCGAGGGCAAGTTCCGTTATCCGTCGTATGTTCAGGACATCATGGGACCGATGTTCTTCGACTATGGCTTCGGTCCTTTCCGCTGGGTGTGCTCGTCATGCAAGGCAGAAGACCTCGCCGTTACCGACCGTCTGGCTGCTGAAGTGCTCGACGACATGCTTCAGAATGCGCCCGACGACATCAAGGGACAACTGGCAGACAACCTCCACTGGATACGCGAGGCGGGCAAGAACCATCTCGTCGTGGGTTCGCAGGCACGCATACTGTATGCCGATGCAGAGGGACGAACGAGGATTGCACTGGCCTTCAACGATGCCATACGACGCAGAGAGATAAGCCGTCCGGTTGTTCTTGGCAGAGACCATCACGACGTTTCGGGCACCGACTCGCCGTTCCGCGAGACCTCAAACATATACGATGGCTCGCAGTTCTGTGCCGACATGGCGGTGCAGAACGTCATTGGCGACTCGTTCCGCGGTGCAACGTGGGTGAGCATCCACAACGGCGGTGGCGTAGGATGGGGTGAAGTAATAAACGGCGGATTCGGAATGGTGATTGACGGCAGTGAAGAGTCAGACCGCAAGATACGCGAAATGCTCTTCTGGGATGTCAACAACGGCATTGCCCGCCGCTCATGGGCTCGCAACAAAGGGTCTATTGATGCCATTAAACGCGAGATGGAACGCACCCCAGGACTGAGAGTGACACTCCCTAACATCGTCGATGACGAGATAATAAACAATTTATAGACTTCCAACTTCTAACTCCTAAGTTATGATTCATCAAATAAGCGCAGAACATCTCACCATCGAACAGGTGGGCGAAATAATATACAACAACTATAAAATAGAACTCAGCGAGGATGCCAAACAGCGCATAAAGCGTTGCCGCAACTACCTCGACAAGAAGATTGCAAGGAATGGCGAGCCGATATATGGTGTCACCACGGGCTTCGGTTCGCTGTGCAACGTGTCCATAGGTAAGGACCATCTGTCGCAGTTGCAGATAAACCTCATCAAGAGTCACGCCTGCGGAGTGGGCGAAAGGGTGCCTAACGACATTGTGAAGATAATGATGCTGCTGAAGATTCAGTCGCTCAGTTATGGCTATTCTGGATGTAAACTCGACACGGTGATGCGCCTCGTGTCTTTCTTTAACAATGACATCTATCCCGTTGTGTATAAGCAAGGTTCGCTGGGCGCTTCGGGTGACCTTGTGCCTCTTGCCCACCTGTGTCTTCCACTCGTAGGACTTGGCGAGGTGGAGTATCAAGGCAAGGTGATTGCTGGTGCCGAGATGCTTCGCCGCAAGCGCTGGAAGCCGATAGAACTGGCAAGCAAGGAAGGTCTGGCACTGCTCAACGGCACACAGAACATGAGTGCCTTTGCCGTGTGGTCGCTGCTTCAGGCACAACGACTGAGCCAGTGGGCCGACAAGATTGCAGCCATGTCGCTCGATGCATACGATGGAAGAATAGAGCCGTTCACCGAGGCGGTCCATCTGGTTCGCCCACATCGGGGACAACTGGAGACGGCAGCGCGCATGAAGGAGATGCTCGAGGGCTCGCAACTGATAGTAAACTCAAAGGCACATGTGCAAGACCCCTACTCCTTCCGCTGTGTTCCACAGGTGCATGGAGCAGTGAAGGACACGCTGCGGTATGTGAAGTCGGTGATTGACACCGAGATAAACTCTGCCACCGACAACCCAACAGTATGTCCCGACGAGGACATCATCGTGTCGGCGGGCAACTTCCACGGCGAACCGATAGCACTGCCCATCGACTTCCTTTCCATCGCCATGAGCGAACTTGCTAATATCTCGGAACGCCGCATCTATCGACTGGTGTCTGGAACGCGTGGACTCCCGAGTTTCCTTGTTGCCAATCCCGGTGTGAACAGCGGTTTCATGATTACCCAGTACACCGCTGCATCGTGCGTGTCGCTTAACAAGAGCCTTGCCATGCCGTCGTCGGTGGATAGCATTCCGTCGTGCCAAGACCAGGAAGACCACGTCAGCATGGGTGCCAACGCAGCCATAAAACTGTATAAGGTGATACTGAACACCGAGCGGGTGCTCGCCATCGAGTTGTTCAATGCTGCACAGGCGCTCGACTTCAGGCTGCCACTAAAATCGTCGCCGAAGATTATGGAGATTCACGATGAATACCGCAAGACGGTGCCATTCATTCTAAACGACGAACTAATGTATCCTTACATCGAACGCTCAATACAATTCCTGCGCAAATGAAACTGCTTGTAAAGAACATCGGAACGCTCGCCGGACTAAATACGGAGGGGCTATGGAGAAGGTGCGGAGCGGAGATGGCTGTGCTGCTTGCCATCAATGACGCGTGGCTTGCCGTCAACGATGGTGTCATAAGCGACTTTGGCACTGGCAGCGCAGGTCCCGATAGCGATGGTTTCGATGATGTTGTCGATGCTGGGGGAGGCACCGTGTTGCCGTCTTTCTGTGACAGTCACACCCATCTGGTGTATGCCGCCAGTCGCGAGCAGGAGTTTGTTGACAAGATAAACGGTCTGTCGTATGCCGAGATAGCACGAAGGGGTGGCGGAATACTGAACAGTGCCGACCGCCTTCACGACCTTTCGGAGCGAGAACTCTATGAACAGTCGATGGCGCGAGTGCGCGAGATAATAATGAAAGGAACGGGAGCGGTGGAGATAAAGAGCGGTTACGGGCTTTCGGTTGACGACGAACTGAAGATGCTTCGCGTGATACGCAGGATAAAAGAGACCGCCCCGTTGAAGGTGATGAGCACTTTCCTCGGTGCCCATGCCGTAGCAAGAGGTATGTCGCAAGAGGCTTATGTAAACCTCGTAATTGACGAAATGCTTCCCGCTGTGGCATCCGAGGGACTGGCGGACTTCATTGATGTGTTCTGTGACGAGGGCTTCTTCACCCATGAAGAGACATCGCGCATACTTGAGGCTGGTGAGAAATATGGGCTCAGAGCAAAGATTCACGGCGAGGAACTCGCTCCGTCGGGTGGTGTAGAAGTGGCTGTCAAGCACGCGGCGCTTTCCGTTGACCATCTGGAAAGCATGACCGACGAGGACATCGAGATGCTTCGCCATTCCGACACTATGCCTACGGCATTGCCTGGCACATCGTTCTTCCTCAACATGCCGTTCGCTCCGGCGCGCAAGATGATAAGTGCGGGACTGCCCGTTGCTATCGCCTCCGACTATAACCCTGGCTCGACACCATCGGGAGACATGAAGTTTGCCATCTCACTGGCATGTATCAAGATGCGCCTCATGCCCGAAGAGGCAATCAATGCTGCCACCATCAACGGTGCCGCTGCAATGGGGTTGAGCGACCAGTATGGCTCAATAGCAAAAGGCATGGCGGCTAATTTCTTCATAACCGAACCCATGCCTTCTGTTGCTTTCATGCCATACGCCTATACAACTCCCGTCATTCGTCGTGTGTTCTTGGCTGGCAAGGAGGTCAAGAACATCTGACTTAGGACATCAGCCAGTTGGAGATGATGCGCTTTCCGTCTGGTGTTAGAACGCTCTCGGGATGGAACTGAATGCCGTGAATGTCGTACTCGCGGTGGCGCAGTGCCATTATCTGACCTTCGTCGCTCTCGGCTATCACCTCAAGACATTCAGGGAAGTCCTCGCGTGACACCACCCACGAGTGGTAACGGCCCATGACGATGCGCTTCGGGCAGCCGTTGAATATGGTGTCTTCTTTCGTTATCGTTCCTTCGGTGGCAACACCGTGGAACACGTCGGAAAGGTTTTCCAGTTTTCCTCCGAACACCTCGCCGATGGCCTGGTGTCCGAGGCATACGCCAAAGATAGGCTTTCGGCCCGCGTATGTTCTAATGACATCGAGCAACAGGCCAGCCTCCGAGGGTATTCCAGGTCCTGGCGAGAGAACTATCTTGTCATATTGTTCCAGTTCGTCAAGGCTGAACTGGTCGTTTCTTATCACAGTCACCTCCGCACCCAGTTCTTTTATGAGGTGTGAGAGATTGTATGTGAAACTGTCGTAGTTGTCTATGATTACTATTTTCATTTTTTACTTTCTTACCTTTTTACTTTTTTACCTTTTTACCCTTTTACCTTTTTACCCTTTTACTTTTCACCTACATTCCTTCGGCAAGAAGTATGGCACGGCGCAGGGCACCGAGTTTGTTGTTCACTTCCTGCAATTCGTATTCTTCGTCACTCTTGGCAACAATACCACCGCCAGCCTGGAACCACAGTTCGCCGTTTCGGCTTACGAAAGTGCGTATGGTGATGGCCTGGTTGAGGCTGCCGTCGAGTCCTATATATCCGATGCATCCACCGTAAGCACCTCGGTTGTGCGGTTCATATTCAGAGATTAGTTGCATCGCCCTTACCTTTGGCGCGCCCGAGAGAGTGCCTGCGGGGAAGGTGTCGATGAATGTCTTCACGGGATCTGCTCCCTTGTCGAGTGTTCCGCTGACGCGACTCACGAGGTGTATGACGTGTGAATAGTATTGCAGGTCTTTGTAGAAGTCAACCTTCACGTCGTGGCAGTTGCGCGACAGGTCGTTGCGGGCGAGGTCAACAAGCATCACATGCTCGGCGTTCTCTTTCGGGTCGTTGCGCAGATATTCTGCTCCCTGACGGTCTTTCTCTGCGTCGCCCGTTCGTTTGGTTGTCCCTGCAATAGGGTCGATGTAAGCGCGGAATGTGCCTTTGATGTTGTCTGCCTCGATGCGGCAGTGAGTCTCGGGCGATGAGCCGAAGATTCGGAAACCGCCAAAGTCGAAATAGAAAAGGTATGGCGAAGGGTTGATGCTTCGCAAGGCGCGATAAAGTTTGAAGTCGTCGCCCTCGTATCGCTGTATGAAACGTCGTGAGAGCACTATCTGGAACACATCGCCACGCAGGCAGTGCTGAATGCCCCGTCGGATGTTGGCCTTATGCTGCTCGTCGGTGAGTGGCGAAGAGATGTCGCCCACAGGGTGAAACTGATAAGGCTTCACGTTGGTGCGGTTGATTTTCATCAGCAGTTCATTGATGCGGCTGTCGGCATCTTCATCGTTTTTATCGACCATAGTGACAATGGTCATCTTGCTGTTGAAATGGTCGAAGACGATGATGTCCCGATAAAGGATGTAGTACATTTCGGGTGCGTCGTTCTTCTCCATCGTGACGTCCTTGACAGGTATGTCCTCGAAGTAGCGCACGGCATCGAATGCAGTGTAGCCGTAAAGTCCGCAGAAATTGGCTGCTTCTCCTGTCACCTCGAAGTGTGAGAGGAACTCGTTTATAGCATGGTCACACCGATAGTTTTTGTTCACTTCGTGCTCTGTGGTTGAGCCGTCTGGATATTGGCAGATGCTCTTACCGTGGGCTATGGCCACCGATGCAATGGGGTGTATGCCAATGAACGAGCGCGAGTTGTTGGAGTCGTGATAGTCGCTGCTCTCCATGAGTGAACTCTGCGGGTAAATGTCTCTGATGCGCATATATACACCTACTGGAGTATAAAGGTCAGCAAGTATTGTGCGCGATATGGTTTGATAATAGTATTTCATGTTTTTTCTTTTTTAGTTTACTCGTCAACTTATTAACTCGTCAACTCATTAACTTATCAACTCATTAACTCATTAACTCATCAACTCATTAACTCATCAACTCATAAACTCATAAACTCATAAACTCATTAACTTATTAACTCATCAACTCATCAACTTGTCAACTCGTCAACTCGTCAACTCGTCAACTCGTCAACTTGTCAACTATACTTAAGATACGTCTCAATATCCTTGTCTCCACGACCGCTGACGGTGAGCACCACTACATCGTCTTTCTTGAAGTTGAGTTTCTTCAGGGCTGCAATGGCATGTGCACTCTCGATGGCTGGGATAATGCCCTCCATTCGTGTCAGTTCGTAACCGCCTTCGATAGCCTCGTCGTCGTTGATGGCGAGCACCGTTGAACGACCTTTCATCGCCATGTTGCAGTGCATTGGACCCACACCAGGGTAATCGAGACCCGCCGAAATGGTGAAAGCCTCCTCTATCTGACCGTCGGGAGTCTGCATCACGAGCATCTTTGAACCGTGCAGAATGCCCACAGTGCCGCGATGTATTGTGGCTGCGGTGTGGTCGGTGTCAACACCATGACCTCCTGCCTCGGCAAGAACAATCTTCACACGGTCGTCGTCGAGATAGTGGTAAACCGTGCCCGCCGCATTGCTTCCACCTCCGATGCATGCTATGAGATAGTCTGGATAGTTGCGTCCCACCTTCTCCTCGAGTTGCCATTTCAGTTCTTCTGAAATTACGCTTTGCATGCGTGCCACAATGTCGGGGTAGGGGTGTGGTCCCATTGTAGAGCCGACGATGTAGAACGTGTCCTGCGGATGGCAGCACCAGTCGCGTATTGCCTCCGAACAAGCATCGCTCAGCGTCATGTTTCCCGTGCGAACGGGATTGACCTTAGCACCGAGCATCTTCATACGTTCTACGTTGGTATGTTGCCGCTCTACGTCGGTAGCACCCATAAACACCTCGCATTTCATGTTCATCAGCGCACACACCGTAGCCGTAGCTACTCCGTGCTGGCCGGCACCCGTCTCGGCAATGATGCGGGTCTTGCCCATCTTCTTTGCCATCAGAATCTGTCCGATGGTGTTGTTAATCTTGTGGGCACCCGTATGGTTGAGGTCCTCGCGCTTCAGATAGAGTTGGCAACCATAACGCTCACTCATTCTCCTTGCATAGTAAAGAGGAGACGGGCGGCCGACATAGTCGCGGAGCAGTGCATGATACTCCTTCTTGAACTCCTCGCTCTCTATTATAGGGCGGTAAGCCTTGCGCAGATCCTCCACACATTTATATAATATCTCAGGAACATAAGCCCCACCGAATTCTCCGTAGAAGCCGTTCTCGTCAACAAAATAAGATTCTTTAGCCATAGTTTCTTTACCTTTTAATATTCATTCATCACTCAACGCTCAACGTTCATCACTTCCAGTGCCTCGTACAAGTCATCCATTGCTTTGTCGGCATCGCCCTGAGCCTCGCTTAGCAGAGTGACGAATTTAGAGCCTATTATTGCACCGGCGGCATTTTGCTGGGCACTCTCCAGGGTTTGCTTGTTGCTGATGCCGAAGCCTATCATTCGTGGATTGCGCAGGTTCATCGAGTTGATGTGCCGGAAGTACTCTTGTTTCGCTTCGTCAAAACTCTTCTGTGCTCCTGTGATGCTTGCCGAACTCACCATATAGATGAAACCATCGGTGTGGTCGTCAATGAATCGTATGCGCTCCTCACTTGTCTCAGGAGTTATCATCATTATGATGCGCAGGTCGTAGCGGTCGGCAATGGGTTTCACTATCTCCAGATAGTCGTTGAAAGGCAGGTCTGGGATGATGGCGCCCGAGGCACCGCACTCCACGCAACTCTGGCAGAAGCGCTCTATTCCGTAGTGCATGATGACGTTAAGGTAGCCCATCATCACCAGCGGAATAGTTACCTCGTCTTTTATCTCGCGCAACTGCTCGAAAAGACGGGTCAGAGTCATGCCGTTTTTAAGTGCTATGGTGCCTGCTGTCTGTATTACAGGACCGTCCGCCAGTGGGTCGCTGAACGGGATGCCCACCTCAATCATGTCGATGCCCCGCCGCTGCAATGTCTTTATGACGTTGCCTGTGCCTTCGAGCGTAGGACAACCGGCACAGAAGTACAGGGAGAGCAGTTTCCTTCCGGTCTTTTTCTGCTCTTCAAAAAGTTTGTTTATCTTATTCATTTTAAACTCTATATTCTAAATGTTTTTTTAATTTAATTCTACCTTTTATTGAAGGAGTTATATACTATCAGCCTATCTCCTTAATATTACTGACCCCACCTCCTGCCCCTAGGCCTCACCCCTACCCCCTCTCCAAAGGGCGAGGGGAACTTTAAGGGGCGGGGAGTTTTGGTTACGGTCCCTTTTTAGTGTATGAGAACTCCTTGCAGATTCCCCGCCCCTGAAGGGGAGGGGCCAGGGGTGGAGACTGTGTTGTTCTCATTTCTTTTTGGCGCGGATTACACGGATTAACGCGGAATATTTCCTTCTCCTAGTTCTTGCTACCAAAGGGGCGTAAGAAAGCCTTCTATTCACTCTCTTATTTTCCCGATAAAGTCTTTCAGTTTCTCCACATCCTTCATTCCCGGCTCCGTCTCGAAACGACTGTTAAGGTCGATGCCAGCCAGCATGGGGTGATGCAGTCGTTTTATGCTTTCGGCATCATCGGGACCTATGCCGCCGCTAAGTATGAACGGTATGTCGCCGTCGTAAGCATCGATGATGCTCCAGTCAAACTGTTCGCCGCTTCCTCCGACGGTTTTGCAACGGGTGTCGAAGAGCAGCATGTCGGCATGTCCTTCGTATTCGCGCCATCGCTCGATGTCTGCTTTCCCGCTGATGCTCAGCGCCTTGATAATCTTCAGCCCAGGGTGAATGTCTGGGTCAACGCTCCTCCTGAGATTGTCAATCATGATGCTGCTCTCGTCTCCGTGCAACTGAACGTAGTCGAGGTTGTAGTTGTAGATGCGTGTGATAATAGTTTGTGGCATCTCGTCAACAAAGACTCCCACGCGCTTGGGCTGTTTGGCATCAGTCTCTTGTGCCGTAATCTTTCCGCGAGCCTTGTCCAGCCGTTCCTTGCTGTAATCGGGAATGATACCAGCACGTGCAGATATCATCTGTACGAATCTCGGACTCTCAGGATAGAATATAAATCCTATCATGTCAATGCCTAACTCAGACACCGCGCGAATATTCTCGGCATCGCGCATACCGCACACTTTTATTATCATATCTATATTTTAATTAGTTGTCACTTTCGCTCAACGCTCAACGGAGGAATAACGTTCAATGTTCAAAGTTCAAAGTTCAATGTTCAATGTCCTCAAAAACTCTCCAAGCGCCTTGCCGGGATCGTCTTCTTTCATGAAGCATTCGCCAATGAGGAATCCGTTATAACCGGCGAGTTTCAGTTCTTTTATTGTTTCGGGGTTGCTGATGCCGCTCTCGCTCACCTTGCAGGCGTCATTCGGCAGCAGTTCCGCCATACGGAACGAGTTGTTCACGTCGGTTATGAAAGTGCCGAGATTACGGTTGTTCACTCCCCACATGTCGGGTTCGGCAATGCCGTATTCTATCTCGCTCTCACTATGCGTTTCGAGCAGCACCTCAAGTCCCAGTTCGTGTGCCATACTGGCCAGTTGTCGGCACTCTTGCTTGCTTAGGTCGGCGGCTATCAGCAGCACTGCCGATGCTCCGCACAGACGTGCCTGAAACAGTTGGTACTCGTCAATGACGAAGTTCTTGTATAGCACGGGTATCGTCACTCCCGACTGTCTTGCCTTGCAGATGAAGTCATCGTTGCCCCCGAAGTACTTCTCGTCGGTAAGTATGCTTATCGCCGATGCACCGTTTGCCTGATAGTCGAGCGGTATGATGTCTGCTTTTCCGTCCTCCTTTATCCATCCCTTAGAGGGACTTTTTCGCTTGAACTCGGCAATGATGCCAGTGTCTGAGTTCCTCAAAGCCTGCGACATCGAGGGCACCACGCTCCCCGCAGCAATCAACTCTTCAACGGCAGCGTGTATATTCCTTTCGGGCAGGGCTTTCTTCATTGCCTCCACCTCGACGCGCTTCCACGCAACGATTTCCTGTAATATATCTTTCATCACGAGTTTATCTCTGCAAATTTCTTGAATGTGGCAAGTGCCTTACCGCTGTCTATCGACTCGCGGGCAATCTCGATGCACTCTTCAATGCTCTTCTTGCCCTTCTCCAGCACCTGTATTCCGAACGCTGCATTGGCGAGAACGATGTTCTTCTGCGCGGGCAATGCCTCGTTTTTGATTACGGCATCGAATATCGCGGCTGCCTCTTCCTCGGTTGCGCCACCCACAAGTTCCTCTGGTTTGGCGATGTCGAAGCCCAGGTCTTTCGGGTGGAACACGCGTTCATAGTCGTTGGTGGTCACCTTGAAGTCGCCCGTAAGCGAAATCTCGTCGTAACCGTCGATGCTGTTTATTATGCCATAGTCAATCCCGATTTTCTGATATACATTATTATATAGTCTCATCTGGTCGAGATTTGCCACGCCAAGCAACTGACATTGCGGCTTGCTGGGGTTCACTATCGGTCCCAACAGGTTGAAGAGGGTGGGGAAGGGCAGCGCCTTTCTTATCGGTCCCACAAACTTCATTGCTCTTGCAAACAACTGAGCGTGCAGATAAACGATGCCCGCCTCGTTGATGCTTCGGTTCAGGGTGTCGAGGTCGTCGGTGAATTTCACGCCGTGTTGAGCAATCACGTTAGACGCTCCGCTCACGCTTGTGGCGGCATAGTTGCCATGCTTTGCCACCTTATATCCCGCTCCCGCAATCACAAAGCACGACGTGGTGCTGATGTTGAACGTGTTCTTGCGGTCGCCACCTGTTCCCACCACGTCGATATAGCGGTCGCAGTCGAGTGGCACGGGCACCCCCGTCTCCAGTATTCCGTCGCGGAACCCCAGCAGTTCGTCAACCGTGATACCCCTCATCTGTATTCCAGTGAGCAGTGCCGTTATCTGCTCCGTTGGGAACTCGCTCTTGGTTATTCCCACCAGGATGTCCTTTGTCTCCTCGCGAGTCAGTTCCTCGTGGTTGAGCATCCTGTTCAGTATTTCCTTCATCTCCATAATTCTAAATGTTTTTAATGTGCCTTTTATTGTAATTGTTTTCTTCCTAACTCCCATCCTCAATGCATAATGCTTAATGCTTCGTTCGACCGTGATTCCCCACCCATGTAGGGGCGGGGCTAGGGGCGGGGTCGGCGATATTTCGTATTTTATAATGCATAATGCGTAATGCTTAATGCATAATTCCGCCCCTTAGGGAGGCTCCCCACATTCAATTCCGCCCCTTGGAAAGGGGAGGTCAGGAGGGGATTGATAGCGTAGCGGAAAGAACACCTTTAACGAAAAAGGACCTGTCGCAAGTACGGCAGGCCCTTTGTGTATCTGGATGTATTCACACGGCTATCGTCTCACGATTGTTCCAACCTTGAGCAGCGCCACCACCATGCTGTAAATACACTCTTATTCATATTGTTTGTTCTAATCTTGTCAACTCGTCAACTTGTTTACTCGTCAACTCATCAACTTTTAAATCGTTTGCAAAGTTACACAATTTCTGATAAAGTGCAAACATTTTCGACATTTTTTTACTTTGGTGTCATTTTTTTATCCCATACCTTCCTAGCCGCTGATTGCCTTTTTGGCGCGGATTACACGAAAAACACGGAAAACAATTTTAATTTAATTGTAGGGGCGCTCCCCCGTGTGCGCCCGTCTCGACGAGTGTTGCAGATAAAAAACAAAAACACCCCTCCCCAAGGAAGAGGCTCATTTCCTCCTCCTAGCAGGGGGAGGTCAGGAGGGGATTGTCTATTCCATAGGGAGGTAAACAAAAACACCCCTCCCAAAGGAAGAGGCATTTTTTGTGAGAGTCCAATAGATTCAGTATCGTATTGTGTGATTCAACCCCTCCCTACGGGGGAGGGGCTGGGGAGAGGCTTTGAGGGGCTGGTGGGGTTTCTTCCTCCCCCTTCCAGGAGGCGGAATTGTAACATGTAAAAAGGCGCTGCTGAACCCCTAACTTGTGTCTCCTTGGCCTCTCACTTGTGCCTTTTTATGTTGTATTTTGGCACAGATGACACGGATTAAGTTAATTGATAATTCTTTGCTTGCAAAGCGGCATAGCCGAGCGGATAATGGATAATGGATAGTCCGTGTTTTCCCGTGAAATCGGTGTCAAAAAAGAATTCCCTTACGGCTATGGATGGGCTGCCGAAGGGAATTTCGTTATCTTCATTTACCAGATTCGCTAAATTGGAGTTATTCAGTCAATTCACTAATGGCTTTACGGGCCAGTTCCTCCATTTCTTCGTCACCGCATTCGGACAATATGCGATAGTATTTCAGCGCATTTTCTTTATCTTCTTTTTGCTTATAGATAAAAGCGATATTTGAAGTCACAATGTAATCGTCTGGATTGTCATCGTGAATTGAAAGGAATAGTGGCAACGCCTCGTCTGTGTTGCCTGATATGGCAAGGAGCGAAGCCTTATTGCTACGGAAAACGACATCATCGGGATAATATTGAAGCATCCATTCCGTTATTTGCATCGCTTCGTTTTCAAGTTCTGCGTCATAGAACCTCCTGAAATAATCTTGCATACTTGACTTGAACGCCTCCTTTCCGTCTTCCACAGGTTTTCCAAGTGTCCACGTCCATTGATTGCCGTTGAGATGTGAACGTTCTATTACCTGGTGTATAGCAGGCATCGCTTTTTCGTAATCCTCTAGTGTAAAAAGCATGTGAATTTTGCCAAATGGCAAATCCAACCTGTTGGGATAGAGGCTGATAGCCTTGTCTATCTTCTCGAAGGCAATCGCAATAAGAGAGTCGTTGTACACCTGCTTTGAATACATATATGCAGACTCTCCTTCGCTACCTTCCATTTCCAATGCTTGTTGACCATCCTGTGGAGGGACAGAAGTCATCTGTATGACTTCATCCATGCTCATCTTTAAATAATAATTGAACCAGGCAGCGTATACGTCAGCTGATTCAGGTTCTGCCCGTTCCCATTGTTCTATCACTTGTCGGGAATAATCAAGACTGCTGTCATTGATACATTCTAGATACCTGTCATACCAAGACACTTGTGCTGCAAGATTTCCATAGACGCATGCAGTCAAAATGAAAAGTAAAAAAGTTCGTTTCATATACAGATTGTCTTATTAATTAAACTGAAAATATAAAAGAAATATAATTGGTTTGAAGAGTCAAGGGACAGTTTGATTCCTTCCCTTGCATAGAATGCTTGTTTACGTTATATAGCACCTTCAAGTGGATTTTCCTGGAATTTAGCCCATGCCTCCATTAGTTGTTGTTTGCATGAAATGATAAGTTCATGGTTTTCGTTCGTATTGTCGCCGTCCTTTTGTATGTCCTCGATATATTTCAGGAGATTGTAGCAAATTGTATAGCGACCTGCAGCAAACACGGCTTCAGGATAACCATTGTCCTTATCCTCCTGGGTAAACCACAATGTTGTTTTCATGTTTGCAGCCTTGCGGCTGTTCTCTTGCATGGCCGGCGATGGTGCAAGATATTCAGGCAAATTGTTGTTCTTACGCATAAAAGACCATTTCTCCTCTGGCCGCAGTTCATAAATCGTATTGGTTATCAAACGATTATGCCATTCCTCATCATCATGAAGGCTGGAATATGACATCTTGCGGATTCTTTTCAGAAACACAGAGGAAGTCATCATAAGAACGGATGTGGCACGATTCATCAACAACGATTCTATATCCGCCAATGACAAGTGTTTGAGCCAGGGTGTAATATTTCCCACTATCGTTTTTGACAATAGATTTACCAATTTCTTCTTCGACCTCGCCATGATGAGATTGACCACGGCCGCCAATCCCCATACTACTGTCATTGCGCCTATCAGATAATGATTTCCTGCCAATATAGAGGCTATCCACAAGAGGGTAGTGAGCGCTCCTGTCCACCTGACTCCCTTTTGTATGTTGCCGAGTGTCCACTTGCCTATGCCTTTAGGAAGCATCTGCTTGTTGGGAGAATATGCATCCATGTAGGGACTGGAGACATCAGAAACAATGACGAGGTCAAAAGCCTTGCCTTTTTTTCTCATGCTTTCTTCTGCTAGTTCAATGACTTCTATTCCCTGATTATCGACAATGCCGCCATCCATGATGCCGAAACGGTCCTTTTTGTCCATGACCCCGTTGCTGCCAACTTTAAAATCGTCGGGAAACATCATGGGTTCAAAAGCGCCAGGGAAACAAGAGGAACATGCGAGGGCCTCGCCCAAGGTAATCTTTAACAAGTCTTCTCTTTTCAAATTTCTCCTGTCGTCATTTGCCACCATCAGTCCACTTTTCACCTGAAACCTGAAAGGAAGGCCATTGCCAAAATCTGTGGCATTGGCGGAGTAACGTTCGACAGGGCCATTTTTCACACAATCCATCAAATCGCCCATGACGGAGTTGTTGAATAATTTGTTGTCGTATATGTTGGCCATCAACTTGATGAACGACATTCCGTCTTCCGTCCTTCCCTTTTCCAAATTGGCAAAGAAATCTTCGAACAAATTCTCATTATATAGGAAGGCATATAATTCATCCACCATGTCATTGATGTCTTGCTTCTTCGCAAGCGAAAGCATATATTTCAGTCCCGTGATTGTTCCGCCAGAAACAGTCGACAAGACAGAGACGTGCTCCAACAGCGTTTTCCCATCTCCCACATTGATTGAATTCAAGAAAGAGAGGGCGCCCAAATGGAATACAGCAGCCCTGTATCCACCACCAGAAAACGACAAACCAATATTTAATCCATCCATATCAAATGATTGACTTTCCTTGCAAAATTAACTCTTTTTTCCCATTCTTCAAAAGGAAATTGTAAAAATGTATCAATTTCCCCGTCTCTCTGATACATCATCTGCTCTTCTTGACCCGTTTTCAGGCATTGTCCAGGAGGGGATTGTAACTGCTAGTCTTTAATATAAAGGAGACTTATACAAGACAATCCCCTCCTGCCTCCCCCCGCTCGGCTTCGCCGCTTGCCAGAGCAAGAACTAGGAGGAGGAAGAAGCCTCTCCCCAGCCCCTCCCCCGTAGGGAGGGGTTGAATCACAAGAAATGCCTCTTCCTTGGGGAGGGGTGTTTTTGTTTTTTATCCGCAACACTCTTCGAGACGGGCGCACACGGGGGTACGCCCCTACAATTAAAATGAGATTAGTCCGTGTTTTTCTGTGTAATCCGTGCCAAAAAGAAACGAGAAACAAACAATCCCCTCCTGCCTCCCCCTACTAGGAGGAGGAAATGTAACACAACGGGCACGATTAATCTGTAGGGGCGTACCTCTGTGTGCGCCCGTTTAATCACCATATGCACCCATGCGGGCGCACACGGGGGAGCGCCCCTACAATTAGAATGAGATTAATCCGTGTTTTTCCGTGTAATCCGTGCCAAAAAGAAACGAGAAACAAACAATCCCCTCCTGCCTCCCCCTACTAGGAGGAATTGTGACACCAAATGTGACGCTCAGACCCCCAACCCCCTATCTTAAGGGGCTAGTAATCCGTGCCAAAAATGGTCATAAACAGGGTGAAAAGGGGCGGTTGCGGGGGCAAGATGTGGTTTTTGGGCATGTCATTTGTATACTTTTGGCGGTGCTAGAGGTGTGTCGGGCGCGTGTGTGATGACGGATGGAGAGGCGGAAAATGCTTTTTTGAAGAAAAGAGATTTTTTTTTCATGTTTAGTGTAATAAATACCCATGGGTGTGCGTTATAAAGAAAAGAGAACATCAAAAACAAAGTCAAATCATATAATAATGTGAAAGTGCCTATGAAGTATTTTACACCTGAAGACATGAAACCTTCTGAGCAGACGCTCAACCTGATTCGTCAGATAGCATACACCTACAAGGTGTTTAAGAACAGTGGCAAACCACAGGTTTATTGCCTTAACTAATACGGAAGAACGATGGCAATAGTTTCTCCTTCTTTGCTTGCCGCAAACTTCATTGACCTGAAGTCGGATATCGAGATGATTAACAGCAGCGATGCCGACTGGCTTCACATGGACATCATGGACGGTGTCTTTGTTCCCAACATTTCGTTCGGCTTCCCTGTGCTGGAGGCGGTTTCCAAGGTTTGCAAGAAGCCGCTCGACGTGCATTTCATGATTGTTCACCCCGAGCGTTACATCGCTCAGACGGCAAAGACGGGTGCGATGATGATGAATGTGCACTATGAGGCGTGCACCCACTTGCACCGCACCATTCAGGAGATACACGATGCTGGGATGAAGGCTGGCGTTACGCTGAATCCCTCGACACCAGTGTCGTGCCTGGAGGATATTATCGGCGATGTGGACATGGTGTTGCTGATGAGCGTGAACCCGGGCTTCGGCGGACAGAAGTTCATTGAGAATACGATTAGCAAGGCGCAGCGCCTGCGCAGATTGATCAGCGAGTCGGGCTCGAAGGCTTTGATTGAGGTTGACGGAGGTGTTCAGAGCGAGACGGCTCCGCGTCTTGTCGCTGCTGGTGTTGACGTGCTTGTCAGCGGAAGTTATGTCTTCCGTGCCCAGGATCCTTATGCTACGATAAAACAATTGAAAGCGTTGTAAAAGCCTCTCCCCCGACCCCTCTCCCGTAGAGAGGGGAGTTTAGAGTGGAGAGTTTAAAGATGTCGAATTATGAAGTACACAGTATTATTATTTTTGCTTTGTTTTAGCCAGATGGCCTATAGTCAATCAACATGTCAAGAAGAATGCTATACATCTGACGATATGGAGAAAATAATAATAAAAAATGATACGCTTTACCTCGTTGTTTATCAACCTCATTTAATATTGTTCTGGAACGACACTATTGCCGTTTGTAAAGTTGAGAGACTTGCGGAATCGTTACTCAGAGTATCAAGTTTATATACTACTGATGATATGGAAAAAGATGTTATTGTTGATTTCAATTATGAATCAAATAAGTCGGACTCAATTCAAATAAAATTTGACATACCTTTTGACCTTTACGATCTTGACATTGCTGTTTATGGTGAAGGAATAAAAGAATGTAAACGCAAAAGCAACAATATATTTCTAATATCCCGCAAAGAGAGATTCTTCAATTTTTGTATTGCGCCTAAAGATTATCTTCCACATTCTATAGAGGGATCTTTCTATGGTTTGTTGTATTACATGTCTTCTGGCATTGATTTAAAAGAAGATGCAGACAGTGTTTATATAACTATACCATTCATTAATAATGCTTTTTTCCAGAGGTATTATATAAAAGAGGATTATATATATATTGAAGGAGATATGTTGCATTGGAAAGGGAAAGTATATAATAAAGTTGTTTAAAAGCCTAATTAATATTATATAGTAAAAAGAAGAGGCAAGGCCGAGCATAAAGATGAGCGTTGAGCGAAGTTTGTTCTGTATTTAAGACAATCATCGCCCAACGCTCAAGTTGTTTTAGCGCTCGCTTTTTAAATCATGTTAAGCGCCACGTTGTGCTCCTTTGCCATTCGGCGCATGTTGATGATTGCATAGCGCATGCGTCCGAGGGCGGTGTTGATGCTCACGCCCGTTGTCTCTGCAATCTCCTTGAATGACAGTTCTTGATAGTATCGCATGAAAACCACCTCGCGCTGCGATGGCGGCAGGTTCTCCATGATGCGCTTCACGTCGCGCAGAATCTGGTCGTTAACATAGTCGGCCTCTACAAATCCGTCAAGAATATCCTTCGGGTTAAGGTTGCTCAGGTCGTTGTCCTGAGTAGGCTCAATGATGTTTTGCGCCTTCTGGTCGCGGAACCAGTCCATCACGGCGTTATGTGCGATGCGCATCATCCATCCCAAGAACTTCCCCGATGGGCGGTAGTGCCCGTGGTTGAGTTTTGCGATAGCCTTGAGGAATGTCTCCTGGAAAATGTCATCGGCAGTTTCTTTGTCGCGCACGACGAAAAGGATATATTGAAACAATCTATCCTGTGTGCGGCTAAGAAGCAGGTCGAAAGCACGGTTGTTCCCATCAATGTAAGATAAGGCCAACTCTTCGTCGGTCATATCATGCAAATCTTTCATCTTCTATATATTTAATATTTCGAAGTAAAGATATATACTATAGGCAACCTTGGTTTTAGTTATTATTAATGTTAAAAGAATGCTAAGACACACGTAGTCATTGCATTTCTTGCGTGCAAAGATAAATAGAAATGTTTAATCGCGCAAATTTTTTAATAAAATTGTTACAAAAAGTTTGTAGAAACGCAAAAAAGTAGTAATTTTGCAGTTGCTAAGGTTCACTTTTATGAGTGATTAATAGGGAACGGGGCGAAATTCCCCGACTGTCTCGCAGCTGTGAGTCCCTTTATAGTGCTGAAGCAAGAGAATCCACTGCCCCTTTATTTCTCACGGGCGGGAAGGAGCATCAGTATGGGACGTAGTCAGAAGACCTGCCTTAAGCCATGAAGGTCTGCCTCTCTCGATGCAAGGGGCGCAGGCAAAGAATACGAGAAGATAATAGCATTCGTGTGGCACGGAGTGCCATGTGGTGTGCGTTGGACTGAGTGTTTAAACCTACGTGTATTATTATATAAGTTTTTATAGATTGAGCGAGACCGTGAGGCCTCGCTCTTTTGCGTTTATTCTCTAGTCTGCCACATCAGTTCCCCGCCCATGTAGGGGAGTGGGATATTTAGGGGATGTGTCTTTTAATTACGAAGCGCAGTCGGGCTGAGAAACTCATTGTAACCGTGGAGATTTGCTTTCGGGAAAACGCAACAGTTATAGTGAAGCTATCTTATTCTTCCAGCCTGACGCACCTCATTATATTTTAGATACGCATAGGCGGCAATAATGGCGTCATTCTCCGACCTGTATTTTGTTCTAAGGAAGACTCCTGTGGCAACCTTATAATAGGATCCGTTTTTTGCTTTCCAAATCGTCGTACATGAATTACCAGTCAAATCATCAAAACATATCCCTCGATAAACTTCATCGCTGTAATCATCTTGCCAATTCCCGTCTTCATACTTATATTTTGGCAATCCAAGGCTCTCAATTTCTTTGAGTGTTTTCCTTTCAGCCTCTTTGTCATTATTGTATGAATTGTTGTATTTTCTAATTACCGCAATCCATGCTTCATCATTTACAAATACTTTTTTGTTTAGCATGTTTATTTTGCCCTTTATAACTTCCTCGGCCTTTTTGCACGCAGGTCGTATTTCTGGTGTGGAGGCGGAGAGCTTTCTTGCCGCCTTTATGCCTTCAATCAAATAGTCTAGGACTATGTGGCATGCGCTCCACCGCTGAAAATTATCAGAACCTTCTCTCACAGTTGTATAAGTGCATAAATCATCGTCTATTTGTGATGCTGCTCCGATGGCGTCCATGAGTGCGCGATATGTCTTTGCTTCATCAGTAACACTCCCTTCTTCCAGAATGTCGAAAACATCAGGACGGAACGCGTCGCTTGTAGAAGGCACGTGACATTTAAATATATATTCTCTTGTTGAGAAAAACGATTCAAGCAATGACAGCTTCCGTTTGTTAAAGTTAAGGTCTAAGTCTTTAAGAGAACTCATGAGCGAAGACAACATGGTGTTTTTAGAATATCCACCGATTCCCTTGCTTAGCTTTGGGTAATGCAGCCAGTCAAAATAAGAAATATTATATTTTGAATACGCATCTTTTAAATCTACCCAAAGCTTTGGGTCATTCTTTTTAAGCATCATTTTGCAGTTGTTGATATATGCCTCTCCCCACGCAGAATAGAAATCTTTCCCTGCATATTGGCCATTTGGGAAGTATTTCTTATAATATTGGTTGAGTTTATTTGGATGTTGGGATAATATATAATTATGCTCTGTGTAGAAAATCTCTTCTTGAGTCATTGGCCCCCATTCATTATATACATAATTATAATAGTATAATCTGTCATTACTGGTTTCATTAATATGGCGTAAATAGTCCCAATATGCATCTTTTATATCTACTTTTTTAGAGCCGTCCCATGACGCATATACCCCCTTTGCATTTGCTATTTCTGGGAAATTTTTTAAAACTTTATAAATATCAAAGTCATAAGGGCTCTGATTAATCAGTTTATATGCACAAATCACTTTGGCCCTTTCAATCATATCCTTATTATTTTTATTATTCGATTGACTAAGTATCCTATTCAGTTCGTTAATGTCGTCACTTCCCATAGTAGCTCCAGTAGACAATTTTCTCTCTTTGTTTGAAAAATGTTTGTCTTCAATCACAAGATATTCATCAAAATCATTTTCAGAGAAAAATGGCGTGAATTTTTGGGCTTCAGAGTTGATATAATGATTCCTCACTTTATCAGAACGAACATATTGCTTTAATGTATTTATCTTTTTTAGCTTACCATTTTCAAAGTCGCCTTTGAAATAATAAAGTTGGTATTTATCGTTGTCTTTGTATGCCAACCCATAAACCGTGCCATTGGGCATGTTGTTGGAAACGGAGCCACAAATGTTGGCAATAGTAAAATGTTCCATTTGCTGGTCGACAACAGAAGGCACGTCAAAAACTCCTTGAACTTGTATCAGGCTGGAATAGGGAACGTCTGCATCGCTTTTAGTAAGATGGTATACATACCTAGGGAAAAGATAGTCATAGTATTTCTGGCCTTCTGGAGGAATTTCACCTCGGGTACTACGTTTAAGCGCAAAAGACGAGGACTTCTTAAATTTATCACCCTCTTCAGTTCCCCATTTGGCAAAAAATCCATTGGAAGCGTAATTTTTTTCGTTTTCATAGTATAAAAAAACGATGTTGCCATAGGCTAATAAGTCGCCAAGTTTTGTAAATATCCCCTTTTTCGCCGGTTTGAAAGTTCCTTCAAACTCCATTGTTAAACGACCGTATTTGTCAAAACTTTTGCTTATTCCTTTTACAGGCATTCCTTTCTCAAAAGTACCTTCAAGTTTCTCTACTCCTCCATCTGAACGATTGAAAGTGATAACACCCTGCCCATTTGGCTGACCTTTCTTGTTTGTCTCGCCCTCATATTGTTGGGCGTTCATCATGGCAGGAAAAAGCACCATGCTAATAAATAAGGAAACAAATTTACGCATAATAATGGATTTTAGTAATATAAAAATTAGTAATTATATGTTGTTATAGATTTATGGTTACACCATGATGCAAAGATAGATAAATTCTATTATAAAAGCAAAAAAAACAAGTGTTTTTTCATTTTCTTCTAATCGAAATCGATGTTGCAATCTATCGTGAATACAAGATTGGCAACCATTTTACTTTACCTATTTCGGGAGGGAAATAAATAGACATCCCCACACTTGTATGGGAGACGAACAGTTAGTTCTTGGTTCCAAACAGGGGTGGGGAATGTTATGACGGGATGATTGTAGCGTTTATTCTATCGCTTCCTGCGCTTTCTTTAGCGTTTGCATAGGGTCTTTCATTGACTCGACGAACTCGTCAATCTTGCGCATCTCCTTCGGTATGTCAATGCGCTGGGGGCAGTGCTCCACGCATTGTCCGCACCCGATGCAGTGGTTTGCCTGGCGCAGGCGTGGCACACTGCGGTCGTAACCTATGAGGAAGGCGCGTCGCTGGCGTGCATACTCCGAGTCTTCGAGGTGGCGCGGCATGTTGCCTTCCTTGATGCACTTGTTGTAATGAGAGAAGATGGCTGGGATGTTTATGCCGTATGGGCACGGCATGCAGTAGTTGCACTCGTTGCACGGTATGGTCTTGAGGTCGTAAATGTCCTTGGCAATATCCATGAGGAATGCGTTCTCCTCCTCGGTGATAGGCTCTAAGGGCGAGTATGTCCAGATGTTCTCCTGAAGGTGCTCCATATAGGTCATGCCACTGAGTACCGTTAGCACTCCTTCTGGCGTGCCCGCAAAGCGGAATGCCCATGATGCCACGCTGTCGTCAATGCGCTTTGCCTTCATCTTCTCTACTATCGGGTCGGGCACATTGGCGAGTCGTCCGCCCAGCAGCGGCTCCATGATAACGGCTGGGATGCCTCTCTTTTTGAGTTCGCCGTAAAGGTAAACGGCATCGGTGTTACTGGGGTTTATCTCGTCGGCAAAGTTCCAGTCGAGATAGTTGAGTTCTATCTGAACAAAGTCCCAGAAGTATCGTCCCTCGTCGTGCCATTTCAGCAGCATGTCGAAGATTGAGATATCGCCGTGATATGAGAATCCGAGATTGCGTATGCGTCCTTTTTTCTTCTGTTCCACCAGCCAGTTGAGGATGCCGTTGTCCATATATCGGCTGTTGAATTCCTCCATCGAATCCTTTCCTCCGCCAATGGCGTGGAGCAGCAGATAGTCGATGTAGTCAACCTGCAACTCCTTCAGCGAGTTCTCGAACATGTCCTGCGACCCTTTTCTCGTTCGCGACTCAGGGCTGAAGTTCGACATCTTGGTTGCGATGAAGTATTCCGAGCGTTTGTGACGGCTCAGTGCAATGCCGGTAGATTTCTCTGAAAGTCCGCGACAGTATGCTGGTGATGTGTCGAAGTAGTTGACACCGTGCTCAATGGCATAATCCACCTGACGATTTACCATCTCCTGGTCGATGGGTGCATCTTGGTTGTCTTTCATATCGGCGCCTCCCTCCATTGGCAAGCGCATCATGCCGTAACCCAGCAGCGACACCTTGTCGCCCGTGTTGGGGTTCACCCTCATGGTCATCTTGTCCTTTGGGGGCTCGCCTCGTCTGTCTTTCTTAACTTTTTCGTCATTGCATGCTGCTAAGAGAGCCGAGGATGCTATAGCACCTCCGCCGAGCAGTTTCAGGAAACTACGTCTGTTTATGTCTTTTCTCATAATTGCGATTCTTGTTTTGTTTATAATACTCGGTGCATCTCGTGTCCTTCCACATAGATGGCTGGGAACGGTCGGGCAGGGCAGAGGTTCTCGCATGCTCCGCATCCGATGCACTTAGCGGTGTTCACCGATGGCACCATAGGCGAATTCTCATCGTCTTCGCGAAGAGGAATCATGAGAATCGCACCAGTAGGGCAGTGGCGCGCGCAGTTGCCGCACTCCACGGTCTCCTGCTCTTTGTCGGCATCGGTCATCACGGGTATGCACTGGTGGCCAACCCATACGGCATGACCAATCTGTATGCTTGTCTTGTCCTCTTTCTTTATCGGTTTGATGGCACCTGTTGGGCACACCTCCGAGCATCTGTTACATTCCGGACGACAGTATCCACGCTCGTAACTCATGGTGGGTTGCATCAGAGTCATGATGTCTGTGGATGGTCTCAGCACGTCGTTAGGACATTCGGACACGCACAACTGGCATGCTGTGCAGTGCTGTGCCATGTTCTTTGCCGAGTAAGAGCCGGGTGGCGTGATGGGAGTTGTGCGGTTGGGTGCTTCCTTATCCTCAATAACGGCAAGTCCGCCGTCGGTCTTCTTCTTCACCTGTGCCAGTGCTGCACCCGTTGTTGCCAAAGCGGCTCCGAGCAGGAATGCACGTTTGCCTTCGTCCACGCCCTGCTTCTTCTCTTCTTTTTCTGCTTTCTTCTTCCCCCTCATCCCGAAGTGCAGGGCGTCGAACGAGCATTGCTCAAGACAGTTGCCGCATGTCACGCAGCGGCTATAGTCAACGGTCATGTTCTTATAGTCGATGCACGATGCCTTGCAGTTCTTTGAGCACTTAGAGCATTTGCGGCACTTGTCCTCATCGAAGTAAATCTTGAAGAGTGAGAAACGGGCAAAGAAACTCAGTACGGTGCCCACAGGACAGATGGTGTTGCAGTATGTCCTGCCGCCTTTCCATGCAAGGAAAGCGATGACAACAAACGAAACAGCGGCGATGATGAATGTCGGCATAGACTTAATCCACACATCGGTGTGATAGAAAGCGTAACTGTCGTAATGCTCGGCTATAGACGCCAGGATGTTGTTGCCGAAGAGATAGACGGGACGAAGCAGGTTCTCGGCAATCCTTCCGTAACTGCTGTATGGCGCAAGCAAGCCGGCAAAGGCACCCATGCCTACAACCAGAAAGACGATGAACACCACCAGGAAGGCATACCTGAGCACTTTCTTCTCGCCAGAATAACTGTAGCGGTTCTTCTTGCGGTTGAACCATGATATGATGTCCTGCATCACGCCCAACGGACATATCACGGAGCAATAGATTCTGCCCAGCAACAATGTCAGTAACACCAGAACAGCAACGACAATCACGTTCATTGCAAGTACGGCAGGCATGAACTGAATCTTTGCCAACCAACCGAACCACACGTGCATGGTGCCGCTGAAATCGAGGAACAAAAGTGTTATAAGTGCAAACACGATTGTTGCCAATATGACTCTTATTCGCTTTAACATCTTTGTATAATAGTTATATTTGTGTGCTTATGAATTTGTTAATGCCTCACCAAAATAACACTCACTTCATATAATATATAAATAGGTAAAGATACTACCATCAGCGTGAAGATGTCGCCTGTGGGGGTTATGATGGCTGCGATAATCAGTATTGCCACTATTGCATGGCGGCGATAACGCGTCATCCACTCCGCTTTCAGCAGTCCGAACTTGCCTAACATCCAGCATACTACGGGCAACTCGAAGATGATGCCAAACCAAAGGCTCATCATCAGCAGACTATCGACATAACTGCTCAGCGTCAGCATGTTCTCGATGTCGGCACTTACGCTGTAAGTTCCGAGGAACCTCACCGTCAGCGGGAACACAAGGAAATAGTTGAGTGCCACGCCAACGATGAACATCAGGTATGCTCCGAGCGTGATTCTTACCGAATAGCGTTTCTCGTTTTCATAGAGCGCGGGTGAGACGAAATGGAATAGAAGGTAAAGAATGTAGGGCGATGCTACAAGAAGTCCCATGGTCAGCGCCACCTTCATGTGGATGGTGAACTGCTCTGCCAGTCCAGTGTTTATCAGTTTGATGTCAAAAGGTTCCGCACCAATGATGCGATAGAGGAAGAAGTCAGCCTTGCTTGGTGCAAGAACGATGTCGAAGAGCGTATCTTTCATGGCAAACGCCACAAGACCCATTGCTATCGCAGCAATGGCCATGCGTATCAAACTGCCACGCAATTCATCGAGATGCTCCCAGAATGTCACTCCTTTTCTTCCTTCTTCACGTCTTCCTTGTCTTCTTTTTTCTCCTCCTTTATTTCCTCAGACATTCCTTCCTTGAAACTCTTCACGCCACGACCCATGCCCTTCATCAGTTCGGGGATTTTCTTTCCGCCGAACAAGAGAAGTATGACGAGCACTATGAGAAGAATTTCTGTAGTTTTCAATCCAAACATATTTTTATTGTTTTATATCAGTAATAATAGGTTTGCTTGCAAAAATACATCTTTTTGTCAACAACTCCAAACTTTGCAAGTATTTTTTCAGAATTCGCTCGTGAAATGGAACTTAATGTGCTTGAAGTCTTCTTGTGCCATCTGAAGCACATAACCACTGTCGGCAAGGAACACGTCGCGTCCCTCTTTGTCGAGCGCCATATACTGGTATTTGCGTTTCTTGAAGTTCTCCAGTTCCGCCGGGTCGTCACTCTCTATCCAGCAAGCCTTGTACAGATGTACCGGTTCCCAGCGGCACTTGGCGTTGTATTCGTTCTCCAGACGATACTGGATTACCTCGAATTGCAGTTGTCCCACAGTACCGATAATCTTACGTCCGTTGAACTG
Source organism: Prevotella sp. UBA4330 (assembly GCA_002394385.1). Classification (GTDB taxonomy): domain Bacteria; phylum Bacteroidota; class Bacteroidia; order Bacteroidales; family Bacteroidaceae; genus Prevotella. Next base: position 18,709 of record DGTS01000018.1, on the reverse strand, counting down.
GTTCACGAAAAGTTGTGCCACACCCTCGTCCATCAGTTGGTCGATGCCCTTTGCCAGTTGTTTAGACTTCATCGGGTCGTCGTTCTCGATGTACTTGAACATCTCTGGCGAGAATGAAGGCAGGCCTCGGAAATGCAACTGCTCGCCCTCGGTGAGCGTGTCGCCAATCTTGAAGATGCCGTTGTCCGGCAGTCCCACGATGTCGCCCGGCCAAGCCTCGTCAATGGTACTCTTGCGCTGAGCCATGAACTGCGTGGGCGATGAGAAACGCAGGGTCTTGCCCTGACGCACATGTAGATACGGTTGGTTGCGCTGGAACTTTCCGCTACATACCTTGCAGAAGGCGATGCATGAGCGGTGGTTGGGGTCGATGTTTGCTGTTATCTTGAAGATGAATCCCGTGAATTTCGGCTCTTCTGGACTCACCATGCGCTCCTCTGCCTTAGTAGGTTTGGGGCTTGGGGCAATCTCGACGAAGCAGTTGAGCAATTCCTGAACGCCGAAGTTGTTGAGTGCAGAGCCGAAGAACACCGGCGCAACCTCTGCCGAGCGGTATGTCTCGACATCAAAGTCGGGATAAACACCGTCTATCAGTTCAAGGTCGTCGCGCAGTTTTGCGGCATCTTGCTCGCCAACGATGTTGTCGAGGTCGGCAGAATTGATGTCCACCTCAACCTTCTCCGTAACACGTTGCTTGTCGGGGGTGAAGAGGTCGAGTTTCTCCTCGTATATGTTATACACGCCCTTGAACTTCGCTCCCTGGTTGATAGGCCATGAGAGCGGGCGCACCTTTATCTGAAGTTCCTGCTCCAGTTCGTCAAGAAGGTCGAAGGGGTCGCGTCCCTCGCGGTCCATCTTGTTGATGAAGATGATTACAGGGGTGTTGCGCATGCGGCAGACGTTCATCAGTTTTCGCGTCTGAGTCTCCACACCCTTTGCTCCGTCCACCACGATGATGGCAGAGTCAACGGCGGTCAGCGTGCGGAAGGTGTCCTCGGCAAAGTCCTGGTGACCAGGGGTGTCGAGAATGTTCACCTTGTATTCTATGCCACCTTCCTCGGGTGCATAGTCGAACTCCATGACCGAGGTGCTGACGGAGATACCGCGTTGCTTCTCAATGTCCATCCAGTCGCTGGTGGCAGTCTTCTTAATCTTGTTGTTCTTCACCGCTCCTGCCACCTGTATCTGTCCTCCGAAGAGGAGGAATTTCTCAGTCAGTGTGGTCTTACCAGCATCAGGGTGACTGATAATTGCAAACGTTCGTCTTCTTTCTATCTCTTGATTCATATTGCGATTTTATTGTAGCACGGATTATGCTATATTCTTGGCACGGATTACACTATATTTTAGGCACGGATTACGCGGATTACACGGATTTTTATATAGTCATATTTCTTTTTTACGGATTACGTGGATTATATCTTTTTGTTTTGAAATCCGTGTTAATCTGTGTAATCCGTGCCTTGAAATCAAAGTTTAGATATGCACTCCTTGAGCGACTCTTCCCAGTAAGGTATCTCTATGCCGTAGGTTTCTTTTATCTTTGTCTTGTCAAGAACAGAGTAGGCGGGACGGTTGGCGGGAGTGGGGTATTCGCTGGTGTGCAGCGGTAGCACCTTGCAAGTGTTTATGCCTGCTATGCGATGAATTGCCTTGGTGAAGTCGTACCACGAGATGACTCCCTCGTTAGAGAAGTGATAAACACCAGGCTTTATGCCTTTCTCTATCACGGTCATGATAACTCGTGCCAGGTCGCGTGCGTATGTTGGTGTGCCTATCTGGTCGAATATCACTCCCAGTTGCTCCTTTTCCTTGCCCAGACGTATCATGGTCTTCACGAAGTTGTTTCCATAAAAAGAATACAACCATGCCGTGCGTATTATCATCGCCTTAGAGCAGAATTTGCTTACGCCGAGTTCGCCAGCCAGTTTCGTCGAGCCGTAAACGCTGTCGGGAGCCGGTGTGTCTGTTTCTACATAAGGTGTGTGTTTCGTTCCGTTGAACACATAGTCGGTGCTTATCTGTATAATCCATCCACCTCGTTTCTCCACGGCGGCAGCCAGATATGACGGAGCCACGGTGTTGAGCGTTGTGCACAGTTCCTTGTTGCTTTCGGCTTTGTCCACTGCTGTGTATGCGGCACAGTTCACGATGCCGTCAATCTTCTTCTCAGCCACCATCTGCTCTATTGCCAGTTGGTCGGTGATGTCCAGTTCTTCAACATCGGTGTTTATCCAGTTGTGTTCTGGGTGCTCTGCCTGCAGGCGTTGCATCTCATTTCCTAATTGGCCGTTGCAACCTGTAATGAGGATGTTGAGTCCACCCCCAGCCCCTCCCGATGGGAGGGAAGACTGTTCAGCCGACAGTGGCTGGAATTGAGAGATATTCTTTTCTTGTTCCATATTCGTATTTATTAAGATTTCAGTTCAGTAACCCCTCCTTTTGGGAGGGGCAGGCTTAAAGTTCAAGCCCTTCTTCCTTGTCCTTTTTATAATAGTCGGAGAGCATGCCGATGAATGTTGTTATCTCCTTTATGGCATGTTGGGTGTCGGGGCTTATCTCCTTCTTTTGCAAACGCAGCATCATGGTGCCGTAGAGGGCATTGAAGCAGGTCTCTATCTCGTTCTCCTCTTTGTTTGCCCCGCGGTTGCGCAGTTCAACAATGAAGGGCAGCACCTTGTAATACTCGGTGTTGTAGAACGGGAACTTCGTGCTTTCGAGCAGTTGCTCGTGCAGTTCTATGAGTTGTTGCATCACCACCTTGTTTATTTGCAGGTGTCCGCCTTCGCGGCAACCCTCCTGATTTATCATGTTTATCAGGTTGCCATACCAGTCGGTGAGTTCCTCTTTCTTGTCCTCGTCGTAGTCGAAACGCGATATGTACTCGCGGCGCAGAGCGGTGAGCGAGCATCCGTAAGCGCGTATGATGTCCTCCACCTGCCACATATACAGCAGGTATTCGGCAATGTTTTCTTTTCTTAGTTGTTGGGAAATAAACATTATCTTAGTGCAAGTGATAGATATTGAAAAGTGTTCCGAAAAGAATCAGAAGCGAGAAAATCATTACCGCCGAGCCTATAACGCGGTTTATGATTACTATACCGTTGGTGGTGAAGTTGCCCCTTATCTTGTCGATAAGCCACGTCAGACCGTACCACCAGAGCAGTGCTCCGAGCACAATGCTCAGATAGCCCACGCACATCTCTAACGGATGGTTGGGCACAACAAATGCCAACTGGGCATAGCATCCCATGAAAAGGAATATAATCAGCGGGTTAGAGAACGTCACGAGGAATGCCGTCACGCCGTTATGCACCAGCGAACCCTTCTTGTTTCCGCTGACATGAATCTTCTTCGTGGGGTTGCTCTTGAAGCAGTAGATGCCGAAGAACAGGAGCATTATGCTTCCGCTTATCTGAAGATAGAAGAGATTGCTGCCCTGCTCGATGAACTCCATGACGAAACTCATGCCAAGTCCGGTGATGAGAGCGTAGAAAATGTCGCTCACAGCGGCGCCGATGCCAGTCACAAAGCCATACCAACGCCCCTTGTTTAGTGTGCGTTGAATGCAAAGAACGCCGACGGGTCCCATTGGCGCAGATGCTAAAATACCTATAAGTACACCCTTGAACATCAAGTCCAAGATGTCTATATGAAAGGGAAATTGCATATTGTGTGCAAAGGTACACAATTTTATTTATATACAATAATAGCCGACTGATATTTTTTTCAATAATGTGCTTTTTTGTCAACAAAAAGTAAAAAGATGTTAAGCATGGCGAATTAATTATTTAGGGAACCCCTTTTTTCTCTTTTCTTTATTATCTTTGCCCTCTCGAAGGAGATTATTCAATTTAATAACTAAATACAATTCTATTATGAATGCACAAACAGACATTAAGCCGTATGTTATCGGCTTAGACTTAGGAGGTACTAACTCAGTTTTCGGAATCGTTGACGCAAGAGGCGAAATCAAGGCCACTACCGCCATCAAAACACAGGGTTACGACAGCGTTGAGCAGTATGTTGACGCTTGCGTCGAGGCTCTGCAGGTAATCATCGACCAGGTGGGAGGTATCGACCTCATAAAGGCTATGGGTATCGGAGCACCTAACGGCAATTTCTATAAAGGCACTATAGAGTTCGCTCCCAATCTTCCTTGGGCACACGACGGCGTTGTTCCCCTGGCACAGATGTTCTCCGAGCGTCTCGGCAACATCCCCGTTGGACTCACCAACGACGCTAATGCGGCAGCAGTGGGCGAGATGATATACGGTGTGGCACGCGGAATGAAGAACTTCATCGTCATCACTCTCGGTACAGGAGTGGGCTCGGGCATCGTCATCAACGGACAGTTGGTTTACGGATGCGACGGCTTTGCAGGCGAGTTGGGCCATGTTACTATGGTACGCGAGAACGGACGTTCATGCGGTTGCGGTCGTCTGGGATGTCTCGAGGCTTATTGCTCTGCAACAGGTGTGGCACGTTCTGCACGCGAGATACTGGCAAAGACCGAGGAGCCATCGCTGCTTCGCGAGATTGATCCCGAGAAGATAACCTCTCTCGACGTGTCAATCGCAGCCAACAAGGGCGACGCTGTGGCAAAGAGAATTTACGAGTTCACTGGCGAGATGCTTGGTAAGGCATGTGCCGACTTCGCCGCTTTCTCAAGCCCCGAGGCTTTCATCTTCTTCGGTGGAATGACTAAGGCTGGCGACCTCATCATGGAGCCTATCAAGAAAGCATACAACGAGAACGTGCTGAAGATATTCCGCGGCAAGGCAAAGTTCCTCGTAAGCGGTCTCGATGGCGCTTCTGCCGCCGTTCTGGGCGCATCGGCCATCGGTTGGGAACTATAATACACCCCATGCCATAACTCTGACACAGGGTTCGGCACATACATTCAGGGCTGCTCGGGAATTATTCCCTGGCAGCCCTTTCTTGTTTCTTTGCGTCACACAAAGTTTGTTTTGTAAATCGCTGGAAAGCCTTTCTGCAAAGGCATTCCAGAAGATTTTGACAGTTGGGAATTATTTTACCAAGGTTTTCTGATGCTTGGGAAACTATTTACCAACGCCTGGTAACACTATTACCAACACTTGGTAACACTATTACCAGCCGTTGGTAACACCATTACCAGCCGTTGGTAACAACCCGAAAGATATACAAACGGCAGCAGACATAAACCGTATATCACAGAAAGTGACACTTTCGGGGGACCATATTCAATTAGACTTTACGGATATTATAGTGTTCCAAAAGGTGCCGTCCGCGATGTTTCCCCGCCCCTGTAGGGGAGGGGATAGGGGTGGGGTCAGTGATATTGTTGAAGAATTTTAAAGGAGACAAATGGAGATAGGGAGGGGTAGAGAAAGTCACAGTCCCCACCCCTGCCCCAAAGCCTCACCCCTAACCCCTCTCCAAGGGGCGAGGGGAACTTAAAGGGGATGTGAGCCGATTGCAATAGCAATGGTGTTAAATAGTTTATAATCACTTTTTTGCCCCAAATGATTTGCTCGTTCCATAATTATTTGTTATTTTTGCACCAGTTACCAACAAAACAAAAAACGTTATGAAAAGGATTGCTTACGTGTCATTAAAATTGCTATTGGCGACAGCATTGATATGGGTGGTGCCCAGTATGGCGCTTGCCCAGTCGCGCTATCTTGACAACATAAAGGCTGCCGAGCGTGGAGACGCTGATGCACAATGTGTTATCGGCGACTGCTATAAGGCTGGCGACGGGGTGGAGCAGAGCAACGCCTATGCCGTGAAGTGGTATCGCAAGGCGGCAGAGCAGGGCAGTGCCGAGGCTTGTTACCGCCTGGGAATGAGTTACTATAATGCCGAGGGCGTGTTCCAGGACTTTGTTGAGGCTCGCCACTGGTTGCAGAAGACCGATTTCGCCAAACACAACGATGCTGCATTGCTGCTCGCTTCGATGTTCAGAACAGGCACCGGAGGACCTGCCGACGCGTCGATGGTGGAGAAATATAAGCAGATCGCGGCGGAGAACGGCGATGCCGAGTCGCTCTATAGCCTTGCGGTGCAATATTACAACGGCACGGGCAAGGAGCAGAATGACGCTAAGGCGTTTGAACTCTTCTTGAAGGCTGCCGAGCAAAATCATGCCGAGGCGCAGTTCATGACGGGCTGCTGCTACTACTACGGCACAGGTGTGGCAAAGGATAAGGAGAAGGGTGAGTACTGGATTGGACGCGCCCGTGAGAATGGAGTGGTTAGAGACTATAAGTAATATGGACAAACTGTTTCTTGTAATTGCGCTCGTTGCGTGCATCTCTTGCGCAACCGGAGACGCCAAGAAGGTGGAGAACGTTGAGGAGAAGAACCCTCGCGAAGTGCTGATGTCTATGATAGACACCACGAAGACCTATCCCGTGAATTTCCTGTACTCCAATCTTGGCAATTATCCCGACAATGTTATAGTGACCGACATCACGTCGGGTGAGGTCAAGGGGAGCGTCTTGGCGCGTCTCTCCGATGCCGACATACGTGCTTTTGGCGATTCTTTAATCATTATGCGCAATGTGCCTGAGTATGAGGATGTTCTCGTTTTGTGTAAAGGAAAGAGTGAAGTGGTGTTCAGTGCAAAGACAGACGACTTTGAGAGTCTTTCCCTCGACTCCGAAGGAAGGCTCCCCCTGTATGCCGATGGAGCGTTGAGTGCCGATGTCAATTCTTACAAGTGGAAGCAAGGCTCGGCACAGATTTACTTCTCGTATAAGAACCATGATGTCTATCAACTGCGTGCCGCCGTCACTCCCTCGGGCGATTTTGTATGCCTGGACACCGCCGTCACGGTGATGGGAAGAGCCATCTCGTTCAGCGATTTGAAGATTAGCGAGAAGATGAACAACTACATGGCGCAGATAGAAGCAGACATCTCTAAAATCAAGTGACTCAGCATCCCTCAGAGCAACCTTTTTGTGCCTTTTGCATGAAAAGGTTGTTCATTGTAGGGAATTTTCTCTTTTTATTCTCTTTTGTTTGCAAATAAATTAGTACCTTTGCACCCAAATTGAGAAATCAGGAATAAATATATTTTAAAAATTTATGTATTTTACTTTGTTGATTACCGTCATTCTGACGGCTATCGTATTGGTGGCAGGGGCTTATGTCATTGCAAAACTCATTGGTCCCCGTTCCTACAACAAGGTGAAAGGCGAGCCCTTCGAGTGCGGTGTCCCCACACGCGGTTCGTCCTGGATACCTATGTCCGTGGGTTACTACCTTTTTGCAATCCTGTTCCTCATGTTCGATGTGGAGACACTCTTCCTCTATCCATGGGCAGTGGTTGTTAAGCAGTATGGACCGATGGCTCTTGTGAGCATCGGGTTCTTTCTTTTAGTACTTGTGTTTGGCTTGGCTTATGCCTGGCGGAAAGGAGCGTTGGAATGGAAGTAAGAAAACCCAAGATCAAGAGCATTCCTTACGCAGAGTTTAAGGACAACGAAGGACTGGAGAAGATTGTAGAGGAACTCCATGAGGGTGGTGTGAATGTGCTGACAGGCAATCTCGACCAACTCATCAACTGGGGACGTTCCAACTCTCTGTGGTCGCTCACCTTCGCTACCAGTTGCTGTGGCATCGAGTTCATGGCAGTGGGTTGCGCCCGCTACGACTTCGCCCGCTTCGGCTTCGAGGTTACGCGTAACTCTCCACGTCAGGCCGACCTCATCATGTGTGCAGGCACTATCACCCACAAGATGGCTCCCGCTCTGAAGCGTCTCTACGACGAGATGGCAGAGCCTAAGTATGTTATTGCCGTTGGCGGCTGCGCCATCAGCGGCGGTCCTTTCAAGTCGAGTTACCACGTGGTGAAAGGCATCGAGGAGATTGTTCCCGTCGATGTGTTTATCCCGGGTTGTCCTCCACGTCCCGAAGCCATCATGTACGGCATGATGCAACTTCAGCGCAAGGTGAAGATAGAGAAGTTCTTCGGCGGTGCTAACCACAAGCAGAACAAGGAAGAGCGCGAACTCGGCATAAGCAACGAGGAACTGACATACGGAAAGAAACCGTTGGTTATCACCGAGGTGCCGGAGGAGTTCAAGCAGGAGATGAAGGCGGCAGCCGCTAAAGAGGCTGCAAGCGTTGCTAAGGAAGCAGCCGCTAAGGAAACCGCCAACACCCAAACACCATCACCCATCACCAAAGAAGAGGAGGCAGCGAAATGAAATTAGAGAACATTATATTCGATTTCGATAAGTTTGCCTCTGAGATGGCAAACCTCAAGGAGAAGAAACACTTCGACTACCTCGTGACCATCGTTGGCGAGGACTTCGGTGAGGAAGGACTCGGGTGCATCTATATTCTTGAGAACACCGACACCCATGAGCGCACCAGCGTGAAGATGATTGCAAAGCAAGTGGGCGACGACTACGTTATTCCTACTACATATTATATATGGAAGGCAGCAGACCTTCTTGAGCGCGAGGTGTACGACTTCCTCGGCATCAAGTTCCTCGGACATCCAGACATGCGCCGACTCTATCTGAGAAGCGACTTCCAGGGCTATCCCTTGCGCAAGGACTTCAAGGCTAAGGAAGGCTATTCGCTCGAGGACGATGTGGAGCCCGACTATGGTATGGAATACTCACTCACCGACGACGGGAAACTCGTTGCCAAGCAGAACAAACTGTTCGGTGACGACGACTATGTGGTGAACATCGGTCCCCAGCACCCGTCAACCCACGGTGTGCTCCGTCTGCAGACGGTTATCGACGGCGAGGTGATAAAGAAGATTTACCCGCATCTGGGCTATATCCACCGCGGAATAGAGAAGATGTGCGAGAGTTACACCTATCCGCAGACACTGGCTCTTACCGACCGACTCAACTATCTCTCGGCAATGATGCACCGCCACGCGCTGGTGGGAGTGATAGAGGAGGCTTTGGGCGTGGAACTCAGCGACCGCATCAAGTACATACGCACCATCATGGACGAACTCCAGCGTATCGACGGACACCTGCTCTATCTCGGATGCTGCGCCCAGGACCTTGGAGCGCTCACCGCATTCCTCTATTGCATGCGCGACCGCGAGCATGTGCTCAACGTAATGGAGGAGACAACTGGCGGACGACTCATTCAGAACTACTACCGCATCGGCGGTCTGCAGGACGACATCGACCCGAACTTCGTGGAGAACACCAAGAAACTCTGCGCCTACCTGAAGCCTATGCTGAAGGAATATATGGACGTGTTCGGCGACAACGTCATCACTCACAAGCGTTTCGAGAACATCGGTAAGATGGACAAGGAGAACATCATCAGTTATGGTGTCTCTGGTGCTTCGGGACGTGCAAGCAACTGGAAGAACGATGTGCGCAAGAACCATCCGTACGACATGTACGACAAGGTGGAGTGGGAACAGATAACCACAGACACTTGCGACTCTATGGGACGCTATATGATTCGTATCAACGAGATAAAGCAGAGCATACGCATCATCGAACAACTCATCGACAACATCCCCGAAGGAGAGTTCTACATCAAGCAGAAGCCTATCATCAAGGTTCCTGAGGGACAGTGGTACTTCTCGGTTGAGGGAACGAGCGGCGAGATTGGCGTTTATCTCGACTCTCGCGGCGACAAGAGTCCTTACCGCCTGAAACTCCGTCCGATGGGACTCACCCTTATCGGTGCTATGGACGAGATGCTTCGTGGCGAGAAGATTGCCGACCTCATCACAACAGGTGCGGCTCTCGACTTCGTGATTCCAGATATTGACCGCTAATTGAATATTGAATAAAGAAAACAGATAATTATATGTTCGACTTTAGTATAGTAACACGATGGTTCGATGATCTGCTGCGCCAGACATGTGGCATGGGCGACTTCTGGGCCATATTGATAGAGTGTGTCGTGGTGGGCGTGTTGATACTCACCGCCTACGCGCTCATTGCTATGGTGTTGATATTCATGGAGCGCAAGGTGTGTGCCTATTTCCAGTGCCGTCTCGGTCCTATGCGAGTGGGTTTCTGGGGATTGCTGCAGGTGCTTGCCGACGTGCTGAAGATGCTCATCAAGGAAATCTTCTTCGTTGACAAGGCCGACAAGTTCCTTTATGCCATCGCTCCGTTGTTTGTTATAATCGCTTCTGTCGGCACGTTCTCGTTCCTCCCATGGAACAAGGGTGCCGAGATTCTCGACTTCAACGTTGGACTGTTCCTGCTGACCGCCATTTCTTCTATCGGCGTTCTCGGAATCTTCCTTGCTGGTTGGGGTTCTAACAATAAGTACTCTGTGGTGAGCGCCATGCGTGGTGCTGTTCAGATGATTTCCTATGAGATGTCGCTCTGCCTCTGTCTTATCGCTGCCGTTATCCTCACGGGAACGATGCAGATAAGCGGAATCGTTGAGGCCCAGACAGGTCCTTGGCAGTGGCTCATCTTCAAGGGACACATCCCCGCCATCATCGCTTTCCTCGTGTTCCTCGTGGCAGGTAATGCCGAGGCCAACCGTGGCCCGTTCGACCTTGCCGAGGCAGAGAGCGAGTTGACCGCCGGCTATCATACCGAGTATTCGGGTATGGGCTTCGGTTACTATTATCTTGCAGAGTATCTTAATCTCTTTGTTATTTCTGGCATTGCAACCACCGTCTTCCTTGGTGGCTGGGCACCGGTGAACATCGGCATCGAAGGCTTCGACAACCTGATGAATTACATCCCTGGTTTTGTGTGGTTCTTCGGCAAGACATTCCTTGTGGTGTGGCTGCTCATGTGGGTGCGCTGGACATTCCCGCGCCTTCGCATCGACCAGATTCTGAAGTTAGAGTGGAAGTATCTCATGCCTCTCGCTCTGCTCAATATCGTGCTGATGACTGTCATCGTAGCAATGGGATTACATTTCTAAGGCCATGCAGACTCTCATAATGTCTGAATGTCTGGGATAAACAAATAGAAAAATGGAAAATAACAAATCATATTTCGGAGAGGTAGGCAGTGCGGTGAAGACTCTCTGCGTTGGACTCAAGACCACGCTTAAGGAGTATTTCACGCCGAAATCTACCGAGCAATACCCCGAGAACCGCAAGACCACCCTGCATGTGGCTCAGCGCCACCGTGGCCGTCTGGTTTTCAAGCGCAACGAGGATGGCAGTTTCAAGTGCACAGCCTGCACTCTTTGCGAGAAGTCGTGTCCTAACGGCACCATAAAGATTGTGTCTGAGATGGTGACCAACGAGGAGGGCAAGAAGAAGCGTGTGCTGCGCGACTATCAGTACGACCTTGGCGACTGCATGTTCTGCCAGTTGTGCACCAACGCTTGCAATTTTGATGCCATTGAGTTTACAAACGATTTCGAGAACGCCGTGTTTGACCGCAATGCTCTCGTGCTCCATCTCGACAAGGAGGTTTATAAGGGCGGTTCGCTTCCCAACCTCATTGACGGTGGCGCGCCAATGGAAATCGGTAAGTTTAACACGAAAAAGAAGTAATAAGATATGGCTAATATAATCGTATTTGCAATCCTCGCTGTGGTGATTCTCGGCTCTGCCGTTCTCTGTGTCACCACCAAGCGAATAATGAGGGCGGCAACATTCCTGTTGTTCGTGCTCTTCGGTGTTGCAGGTCTTTATTTCCTGCTCGATTACACCTATCTTGGCGCTGCTCAGATTTCTGTATATGCTGGCGGTATAACGATGATTTACATCTTCGCCATTCAACTTGTAAGCAAGCGCACCCTTCAAGGTCTCGTTGAGCGCATGAAGGGAAGCCGTGTGGCTTTCGGCGCTCTTGTCACTCTCGTCGGACTTGCCACAGTAGTGGTAGTGTTCCTTAAGAATCAGTTCATTAACAACTTCGCAAAACTTCCTGATGCAGAGATAAGTATCGAGACTATCGGCAGCCAACTCGTTGGTGCCGACAAGTACGGCTATGTCCTGCCATTCGAGTTCATCTCGGTGTTCCTCCTGGCGTGCATCATAGGTGGTATTGTAATATCAAGAAAGGAGTAAGCCATGATGGTACCAGTAGAATGTTACTTCGTGCTTTCAGCACTGTTGTTTTTCATCGGGGTGTTCGGTTTCATATCGCGCCGCAACCTCATTGCGATGCTCATTTCTGTTGAGTTGATTCTTAACTCTGTTGACATCAATTTCGCCGCTTTCAACCGCATACTCTATCCTGGTATGCTCGACGGTTTCTTCTTCACTCTCTTCTCCATCGGTGTGAGTGCAGCAGAGACAGCAGTGGCAATTGCAATAATTATCAATGTCTTCCGCAATTTCAACAGCGACTCGGTTGACAGCATCAAAGAACTTAGAAATTAATCATTAAGAATCAGGAATTTCATTATGGATTACAGTTATTCTTGCTTGATACTGCTTCTGCCGCTCTTGTCGTTCATCATTCTTGGACTTGCGGGCATGAAGATGTCACATAAGGTGGCTGGGCTCATAGGCACCACATCGCTTGGCGTCGTGACAGCCCTGTCATACTACACCGCTTTTGCATATTTCTCGGCCGACAGAGTGAACGGTGTCTTCCAGACCATCGTTCCATATAACTTCACATGGCTGCCGTTAGGCAATCTTCACTTCGACTTGGGTATTCTTCTCGACCCCATCTCGGTGATGATGCTCATTGTGATTTCCACGGTCAGTTTCATGGTTCACATCTATTCGTTCGGCTACATGAAGGGCGAGAAGGGATTTCAGCGCTACTATGCCTTCCTTTCTCTGTTCACCATGTCGATGCTCGGACTTGTGCTTGCCACCAACATCTTCCAGATGTACCTCTTCTGGGAACTTGTGGGTGTCAGTTCATATCTGCTCATCGGATTCTATTATCCCACCCATGCAGCCGTTGCCGCTTCGAAGAAGGCGTTCATTGTCACTCGTTTTGCCGACCTCTTCTTCCTCATCGGTATCCTGCTGTTCGGCTATTACACCCAGTCGTTCAGTTTCTCGTTTGCCGGTGACATCGTGATGGGGCAGGGCACCGAGCCGTTCATCACGGCCGATGTGGCGAAGGCTGTTGCCGCTGGCGGCTTCATCATCCCCACCGCACTGGTGCTGATGTTCATCGGTGGTGCCGGTAAGTCGGCAATGTTCCCGTTGCACATCTGGCTGCCCGATGCCATGGAGGGTCCTACTCCTGTCAGCGCACTCATCCACGCCGCAACGATGGTTGTTGCCGGAGTGTTCCAGATTGCGCGTATGTTCCCCTTGTGGATTGAGTATGCACCCCAGGCAATGAGCATCGTCGTGTGGGTCGGTGTGTTCACCGCTTTCTATGCAGCCGCTGTTGCTTGCGCACAGACAGACATCAAGCGTGTGCTTGCTTTCTCTACTATTTCGCAGATTGCGTTCATGATGGTTGCCCTCGGTGTGTGCACCGAGCAGGTGACAGGACATGAGCACCCGGGCAGTGTCGGCTATCTTGCCGGTATGTTCCACCTCTTCACACACGCCATGTTCAAGGCTTGCCTCTTCCTCGGTGCCGGTTGTATCATACATGCCGTCCACTCTAACGAGATGGCTCTGATGGGAGGTCTGCGCAAGTACATGCCTATCACTCATATCACGTTCCTCATTTCGTGTCTCGCCATTGCGGGTATTCCTTTCTTCTCAGGTTTCAGTTCTAAGGACGAGATTATCTCTGCCTGCATGAACTACAGTCCTGTGGTTGGATGGATAATGACCGGCATCGCTGCCATGACGGCATTCTATATGTTCCGTCTCTACTACGGCATCTTCTGGGGCACAGAGAATAAGGAGGCACATGAGCATCACACTCCGCACGAGGCACCTCTCACAATGACAATCCCTCTGATTGTGCTCTCTGTGATTACTGTTGGTGTTGGTATCTACACCACACTTGCAGGATTCCTCGGTTGGGGCGGCTCTTTCGGTTCGTTTGTCACAGCCGATGGTCACGACTACACCATCCACTTCGACACCACCGTTGCTGCCGTGAGCACCATCATCGCCATTTTGAGCATCTGCCTTGCCACCTATATATATAAAGGTGAAAAGCAACCCATCGCAGACAAGTTATACAAGACATTCCCACGTCTGTGGCGTGCCGCTTACAAGCGTTTCTACATGGACGAGGTGTGGATGTTTGTCACTCACAAGATTATTTTCCGCTTCTTCTCCTATCCTATTGCATGGTTCGACCGCCACTGCGTTGACGGCACCTTCAACTTCATGGCATGGGGAGCCAACGAGGCTGGCGAGAGCCTGCGCCCATGGCAGAGCGGAGATGTACGTCAGTATGCCGTGTGGTTCCTCACCGGCTCGGTAGCCTTAACATTAATCTTGCTTGCCTTGTAATAACGTAACATCGTAATAACGATATAACGAAATAACGTAATAACGATAAAAAACAAAATGAGTATATTAACATTATTCGTAGTTATTCCCGCACTGATGTTGCTCGGTCTCTGGATTGCCCGCAACGACAATCAGGTTCGCGGTGTGATGGTTGCCGGTGCTTCGTGTTTGCTGGCGCTGTCAGTATGGCTCACAATAGATTTCGTTCAGGCTCGTGCCGGCGGCGACACCAGTGTGATGCTTCACACCTATGCTGTCGATTGGTTCAAGCCTCTGAACATACAGTATGCCGTCGGCGTTGACGGCATCTCGGTGGTGATGCTGCTCCTTTCGAGCATCATCGTCTTCACCGGAACATTCGCCTCATGGCAGTTGCAGCCCATGAAGAAGGAGTATTTCCTCTGGTTCACTCTCCTCTCAACAGGTGTTTACGGCTTCTTCATCTCTGTCGATATGTTCACCATGTTCATGTTCTACGAGGTGGCGCTCATCCCGATGTATCTTCTCATCGGCGTATGGGGTAGCGGCAACAAGGAGTATGCAGCCATGAAACTTACCCTTATGCTTATGGGAGGCTCGGCGCTGCTCATCCTCGGCATCCTCGGCATCTACTTCTTCAGCGGTGCCACAACGATGAATGTCAACGAGATTGCCGCCATGCACAACATTCCCGAGTCGGTGCAGAAGGTGTTCTTCCCCTTCATCTTCATCGGTTTCGGTGTGCTTGGAGCCCTCTTCCCATTCCACACATGGAGCCCCGACGGTCATGCCTCTGCGCCTACCGCCGTGTCAATGCTTCATGCAGGCGTTCTTATGAAACTGGGAGGCTACGGTTGCTTCCGCGTTGCCATGTATCTGCTTCCCGACGCAGCCCGCGAGTTGGCTTGGATATTCCTTATCCTCACCACCATCTCTGTGGTTTATGGTGCTCTCTCTGCATGCGTGCAGACCGACCTTAAGTACATCAACGCCTATTCGTCGGTGTCTCACTGCGGTCTGGTGCTCTTCGCACTGCTCATGATGACAAAGACAGCCTGCACCGGAGCCATCCTTCAGATGCTCTCCCACGGACTTATGACGGCACTCTTCTTCGCCCTCATCGGTATGATTTACGGTCGTGCCCACACCCGTGACGTGCGCTATCTGGGCGGTCTGATGAAGATTATGCCGTTCCTCGCTGTAGGTTATGTCATTGCCGGTCTCGCAAACCTCGGACTTCCAGGCTTCTCTGGCTTCATTGCCGAGATGACCATCTTCGTTGGTTCGTTCGAGAATGCCGACACCTTCCATCGCACATGCACCATCATCGCATGCTGCTCCATCGTGATTACCGCAGTCTATATCCTGCGTGTTGTTGGCAAGATACTCTTCCAGCAGTTGAAGTATCCTCACATGGAGACTGTCAAACTCACCGATGCCACATGGGACGAGCGTGTTGCTGTTATCTGTCTCATCGCCTGTGTTGCCGGTCTTGGCTGCTTCCCACTCTGGGCAAGCCACGTCATCGACAGTGGAGTAGGTAACATTTTGTCTAACATATTAACCGCAAGCATGTAATTATGGGATACAGTCAATTCTTAAATATGATGCCAGAGGCTTTTCTGGTTCTCGCATTGATAATAGTTTTCATTGCCGACTTCGCCATCGCCAATGCGAAGGTTAAGGGCAGCATGCTTTCATGTCTTACTCTTGGCCTGCTGGCAGTAGTAACGGCGGTGTGCGTTACAGCCAATCCTTCTGAGGCCTTCGGCGGAATGTATGTCACAACGGCAGCCGCCAACGTCATGAAGATAATTCTTGCCGCAGGCACCTTTATCGTTGTGCTTATGGCTCAGCCATGGGTGTCGTCGCGCGAGACAACGGTGAAGACCGAGGGCGAGTTCTACATGCTCATCCTCTCCACGCTGCTCGGTATGTTCATGATGATTTCCAGCGGCCACTTCCTTATGTTCTTCCTCGGACTCGAGATGGCAAGCGTGCCTATGGCATGCCTCGTCGCTCTCGACAAGTACAAGAAGAATTCGGCAGAGGCAGCCGCCAAGTACATCCTCACCGCCACCTTCTCAAGCGGTGTGATGCTCTATGGCATCTCTATGCTCTACGGTGCCACAGGTCATCTCTATTTCAATGACTTCACCGCAGCGCTCAGCGCTCAACACTTAACCCTCAACATCGTCGGTCTCGTGTTCTTCTTCAGTGGTCTTGGTTTCAAGATTAGTCTCGTGCCGTTCCACTTCTGGACAGCCGACACCTACCAGGGAGCGCCCACACCCGTAACGGGTTATCTCAGCGTCATCTCAAAGGGAGCAGCAGCCTTCGCGCTCTGTGTCATCCTGATGAAGGTGTTCGCGCCGATGATTGAATACTGGGAGTATCTGCTTTACATCGTCATCGTGCTCAGCATCACCATCGCCAACCTCTTCGCCATCCGTCAGAAGGAACTCAAGCGATTCATGGCGTTCAGCAGTATCTCGCAGGCAGGCTACATCATGCTTGCTGTTGTTGGCGCAAGCCAGCAGGGCGTTACGGCACTTACCTATTATGTGCTCGTATATGTTGTTGCCAACCTCGCCGTGTTCTCTGTCATCAATGTTGTAGAGCACAACAATGGCGGTCGCACCGATATGCGCGCTTACGACGGCTTCTATAGCCGCAACCCGAAGTTGGCGTTCCTCATGACGCTCGCCCTCTTCTCACTTGCCGGCATCCCGCCGTTCGCCGGAATGTTCTCCAAGTTCTTCGTCTTCATGGCAGCGGCACAGCAAGGTTCCGCTCTTGCATACGCCGTAGTATTCGTGGCATTGGTAAACACCGTGGTGTCACTCTACTACTATCTGCTCATTGTTAAGGCAATGTACATCCGCGAGACAGAGAACCCGCTGCCTACATTCCGCACCGACACCAGCACTAAGATTGCTCTGGCGCTCTGCACCGCAGGCATCCTCCTCTTCGGCGTTTGCTCGTGCATCTACGAGTGGATATTCGCTGCGGCAGCATAACTGCGTAACACATTATTATATATATAGTGGGAATCTCTCTCTTGAGGTTCCCACTTTTTCGTTATGTTATCTCTTCTCATTTTGCACTTTAGAAAAAGATTATTATCTTTGCACCCTGAAAGGTCCTTAAAGACCCTAAAGACCTTAAAGACCTTAAAGACCTTAAAGTCCCTAAAGTCCCTAAAGTCCTTAAGGCCCCTAAAGTCACTAAAGGCCCCAATCATCACTAACCCCTAAAATCCACCATTATGCCAGAAAAACTGATTCGACACTCGGGCAATTTCCGCAAGTTGTTATCATACCAGAAGACCGAAGTCATTTATGAAATGACCTACTACTTCTGCCACAACTACCTGCAGAAAGGCGACCGAACGGTGGATCAGATGGTGCAGGCGGCACGCTCTGGCAAGCAGAACATCATTGAGGGCTGTGCAGCATCTGCCACCTCGGCAAAAACGGAGATAAAACTCGTGAACGTGGCAAAGGCAAGTCTTCAGGAACTTCTCGAAGACTATACCGACTATCTGCGCACTCATGGTTGCCGCCAATGGGAAGAAGGTTCGGCAGAGTATGATGCAATGCGACGGCTCGGAAAGGAACACAACGACGCGCCCTTTTTCATGAATCTGTGTCTCACACGTCCTCCAGAGACCATCGCCAACATGGCTATTATACTTATTAATCAGGCCGATTACCTGCTCTTCAAGCAGCTGGAGCGACTGGAAAAGGACTTCATCGCACAAGGCGGCTTCTCCGAGAAGATGAATCGCCTGAGACGTGAACAGCGAGGATACTAAAATAACCCCATCCTTTGGCACAGATTACACAGAAAAACACGGATTAATCTCATCTTAATTGTAGGGGCGCCACATGACATGTTACAATTCCGCCTCCTAGCAGGGGGAGGTTAGGAGGGGATTGTAAAACACATGTCCCTGCTTCTTGCTAAACTACAATCCCCTTCTAACTCCCCCTTACTAAAGGGGAGAAATATTCCGTTGTCTTGTACTGAAATAGGTTGACTCATAAACCGCCTTAAATGTTAAACTGCTAACAAATTTTAAGTGTTATGAGCAAACAGAAATTCAGTCGCGCATTGAAGCGCAGTATCTGCATCGAGTACATGCAGAGTGGCAAGTCAAGGAAGGAAATAGCCTTAAAATACGACCTTCCAAGTGTAAATACTCTGGCTTCTTGGATAAATTCCTGCCTGAGTCCTTTGGAAATTCACGAAAAATGTGCATCTTTGCCTTGTGAAACCGTACAAATGGATGAAGCCATGTCAAAGAAAGCAGTACAAGAGTCCGTCGACCAGACGGCGCTGATAGAGGCGCAGCGCAAGCAGATCGAGAAGCTGGAGAAGCAGCTGAAGTACAGTCAGGACAGGGTCTTGGCACTGAACACGCTCATC